>JACNLA010000013.1 GCA_014381745.1 Actinomycetota bacterium
CCAGCCCCAGATACGCGCTGGCCGCGTGAACACAAGGACCCCTACCCCAGGAGAAAGCCAGTGATCTCAAGTTTAGATAATCAGGTCCTCGCCAAGGTAGCCGCCGCCACCGGCGGGCGGCCGAGACAACCCGACCGGCGACGCAAGACATTCTTAACGGTCACACAGCGACGCTTCCATCTACGCACCTACGACGGCAACTCCCCCGACTGGTTCTTCGGGATAAACGAGCGCTTTTGGAACCCAACCGAATACTTTGTGCTCACCTGCGGAGGGCGGCAACCGCGATCCTTCGTCATCCCCGTCATGGACCTCAACATCTACAGCTTCCCTCTCAACGGGGAGGACCGGAAACTCCATGTCATATATGAAAACTGCCGCTGGTTCCTCCGCGATCCCAGCCCACGAATGGCAATCGACGAGCACACCGACGCCTTCGAGCTCCTCAAATGACGTCTGTGACACCGCACCTCCCACCGGGGCAATTCGAACCGGAGCTCATCAACCTCCTTGCCGACGCGATACCAACAGGCCGTGCCGTCAGCGCCACCGCGCTCGCGGTCGATCCCACCCACCTCCGGACCGGACGAGGGTTGGTAAGCGAGCGCCGCTGCGTTGATGCACTGATTCGAATGCACTGGGACAGGTGCCTTGACCTTGAACTGTTCGAGGGCACCTGTGAAATCGCCTTCCACCCCGATACCGGCGTGCCCCAGATATACGCCTCCGAGGCAACTACCAGTGCCTTCTACTCGGCAAGCGAGCAGACCATGGAAATGCTCGGAGCGCTCATCACAGATCGCTGGTGTCCCGGGGAGACCCCACTAGCAATAGAAACCTGGATGACGCTCCTCACAGGTGACGAGGCAACCGACTCCTTCGACCCGAGGCTCATGACACGATCGGCCACGCTGACCGGTGGGCTGCTGGAACAGTCCCATTACCTGATTCTGTGTCTTGCGCTCCTCACCAGGATGTCGCCGGATGAGGTCCTTAGACGGTTCGCTCTGATGGACCGTGGTCCTCTTGACGAACTGCTCGGCCCTAACCCCGACGATGTAAGTGTCGAAACGGCCTGTGCGCATGTTATGGCGGTCTTCTATCGCAATCACACGGATGGCGCCGAATGAGCACACCCTGCCAAGACCGGATGAATCCACTGTTAGTTGATCGTCACTCCGACTCCCAGCGGCAGATCTCACACGCTTCGGGATCTTGAAGCGTCTCACCACAGTCAGGACAGGTCAGCGGGCGTTCAACTGCCTGGCCACATTCCATGCAGTGCTCATCCTCATCCCACAACGGCATTCCGCACGGACAGAGTTGGTCTGACATCCTCATTAGAGAGTGGCCGCTAACGAAGGACCGAAAACGCATTCGTCGACCAGATCCCGCAACTTGTAGCCCTACGCCGATCCGACAAGATCACTTAGGTCCTTGTCAACACGTGCAATGGCGGTGCGAACATCTTCTCCCTTGTGGAGGGTTATTAGTTCAGTGCTCCCGAGGGGATGATCCGCATCCACCGCCGTGAGCATCTCCTGAATGGACTCAAGAGCCGCATCGCTCTGCTCAAGATCACCCAAGAGTGCCTGAGCACTCTTGAGAATGTCCTCAACATGTCGGCGCACCCCGAGACACCTCTTCACTTCGGTGAGAACTCGTGACACGACCACCGAGAGCAACCCGGCATCGGGTTGCGCCCTGACTTCCTCGAGCAGGACTGCCCTGGCGAACGTGTAAGCCACGACGAGGTTACGGAAGTCCCCACTCCCGACGTCGACCATCACGGCTAACCCGCCACCGGGTAGCCACTCGATGTCCGGCACCTTCTGCTTGACGCTCGGCGAGGCTGAACTCTGGTCAAACACGATCATGGCGATGTCGGCATCGCGGTTCGCAGCCGACTCCACAAGCTGACTCCAGGCCGTATCGGTTCTGTTGTTCTTGTGCTTGGCGTCGGCTGGGTCACCAATTGCGGTCTTAGTATCGAATTTCACCTCGATGACGAGACAGGGGCCCTCCGCTCCTCCAATGCTGGCAACCAAGTCCCCAGTCCTGTTGGCGCCTTCGTCTAGAGAGCCGCCTACGCCACCCGTATCAGCAATCTCATCAGCCCAGCCTCGCCGATCAACCAGAGTTGTGAGTTCTCTCAACACCGAATCCTCGGCGATTTCACCCTTCTCCGACGTCGCCATCGAGTGCTGAAGCGCATCAAAGAGCATCCTCAGGAATTTAAACTCAGCTCCGATGGTTGTGGCTGTACTTGCTAGGAAACTGCCGATCCGATCCTCCAGGTAGGCATAGGAGCCGACACGTAGCACCCGGTCGTAAAGCTCATCTCGGTCGGCGCCGGAGCTGTCGAACAACTCGACCACCAAGTCATCGACCACAATCTTCTCCGGAAATGTCACCGACCGATTGGCCTGGTCGATCCGGATCGCCTTCACGCTCATGTCATCACCGTCCAATGTCGAGTTCAGTTGATACTTGCAGGAAGTGCGTGCTACATGCTGGCGAGGCAGCCATCAGCCGTGCTTGATGCAGATCCCTGCTGGGAGCAGCCAGATGCAGCCGTTGATCTCCCTACGCAACTCACGGGAAAGGTTCTGCTCCATGGACACGACCGAATGAACGGTGAGGCCCGCTTCGCGGAAACGCCTAGCGGCCGGTGCGAATATGTGGTCGCCTGAGGCGACTACCACGTCCTCGAACCTTGAGGCCACATTGCCGTTGCCGAGGAAGGTCTCAGCGAATGCCAATAGCTCCAGATCGGCACCATCTGGGCCCTGGGCCAGACGCATCGAGCACCTTGGCCAGTACTTTCGCAGCTTGAACGTGCGGTTCTGTTCACAACTGGGCCTGATCCCCGGCGTGTGGTTGCACGCAGCGAAGAGCAGGTCCCCCATGCTGAAACCGATCTGTTCGTAGTCGGAGCGAACCAACTCGATCATGCGCTCCGACGGGTAGGGCCCGCAGTGCAGGTTGTCGAGATCTATGAGATGGAGTCGCCCATTCTCTATGCCGTTACGGGGTGACGAAATGGCACACTGCCTTCCAGTCGACCTGTAGCCGGGGTTGGCAATGACAGCCTGACGCAGCAGCGGGGCTGATGTCGCGTTCATCACTTCCTGAACGCGCTGGCGTGAACAGTTGATCCGTCGAGCGTGAGGACCTGGCCGGTGACCCTCTCGGTGCGGACGTGTTGTTCGACACCGAGACCGATGCCCGGTGAGTCAACAGAGTCGGCGGCGGCGAAACGGCCCAGCAACTTGAGTGCAGCGGTAGCCGACGGTCTGTCTCCAGCAGTCGGACGCTCAAGCAGGTGCGAGCGGATCAGGGCGGCCCAGTGGGGAACAAGCAGGTCTGGCGAGCCGAACACCTCGGCACTTACGACCCGGTAGCCGTGTGCGACGACCACGCCGCACTGCCCAGGCAACGGACCGAGGCCGCAGAGTTCGTCAACGGCGACATATCGGGCATTGTCGCGGTCGAAGGCCTGATCGGCATCGGAGATGGCCTGTGTTGGTGCGTAAAGGTCCATGCTGGCGATTTCACTCTGAATGGCACCCCAGACCGCTCTCTGGTCGCTGCTTCGGGAACCGGCCATTGCCATGCTCGTAGCAACCGAGTGCTGCTTGGCCCGCCGGACACGCCGGTGGGCAAACGTTCGGCCACTCTCGAAGTCTCGATAAGAACCCCACCTGCCCTGTTCAAGACATGAGACTGGGATCTCAACCCTGGCTCCCGGCGAAACCAGCACGCTGACGTTGGCGGTGCGGTTCTGGGCACCACCGACGAACTGCTCTCCCTCGACCACCAGAACCGGTCTGTCGGTGGGGTTGGTGACGACAAGTTGAGGAACCTGCGCCTCGGGGAGCTCGTCTACGACGAGGCCCGACTCGGGCCCAGTAGCCATCTCGGGCAGGTGGTTGCCGGTCAGGTAGACGGGGAACAGTGAGATGCCGAGCCGGGTAATGGGCCGGCCAACCGAGGCGTTGACGAGGGAGGGAATGCTCATGGCGTGCCTTTCGGGGGAGGTGATTACTTCTGTTAGGTGGGTCTACGTGCGCCATCCACATTAAGAAGGGGGTGTGACAGAGGCCTCGGGAGGCCTGCAAACACTGGGATTCGGGTTCTCTGAGGACAGGTCCGCAGTGCTCGGACGGTTAGCCGGGATCGCCGGTGGCCCTCATCGCCAGTTCCTCAAGCTCTGCAACCCCCACCATGGGCGAACCGTTCAGGCGGCTGCCGTGGATCAACTGCCACCACTCGTCGGGCACGGCCGACGCACCCCAGCGGGCACCGAGCAGACCACCGGCAATGGCCGCCACGGTGTCTGTGTCGTCACCGATTCGGACAGCAGCCACGAGCGAGTTCCGAAGGTGGGCTGGCGGGTCGTTGTCTGGAACGGGAGTGTGGATGATCGTTGACAGGGCGGCCTGGAATGCGGTGACCACCCAGCCGTTCTTGTTGAACCTCTCCGGTGGGCCCTCGACGGCCTCGTCGATGATCTCGGTCCATCGCTCTCGCCGATTGTCGGCCACGTGGTCAAGCCCTCTGCGTACGGCGGCCTCCCAGTCGAACGGATCATTCGGATCAGAGGTGGTGATCGCCTCCTCGATGGCCAGTGACCAGATAACGCAGGCCGCCACCGAGTTGCGGTGGGCGTGGGTGAGCGAAGTGACTTCCTGTGCACGTTCGGCAACCAGTTCTCGGTCGCCAAGGGCCGTGAGGGCGACTGGCGTGTTTCGCATCAGGCCGCCGTTTCCGGCGGCACCTGGATGGCCGTCCAGGTAGGCCGCTGAACATGCCGCCAGATCCGCAGCGTCTGAAGCAATGCTGAGGATCGATGCGGTCTGATTGCCAACGTCTGGCGGCATGCTGTCAAACCAGGCCAGGAAGTTGGCCGCCACCCCGTCAAGGTCGAGTCCTCCACCGCCGGCGGCATCAAGCACCGCGACGGCCATCTGGGTGTCGTCGGTCCACTCCCCCGGTTCCCAGCCGAAGGTGCCGCCTCCCTTCATGTGGATGGGTGCCTCGGGCCCCGGGCTGGTGAACTCGTAGCCGGCGCCCAAAGCGTCACCTGCCGCCGAGCCCAGAACTGCCCCAACGATCCGGTCGGCCAACCCGGTGCGGTGCTCCCTGTCGGCGAGATCAGCCACGGAGGCAGTGGCCACCGGCATGTCGCCCATCCACTCAGCGTCGGACCAGGCGTCATGCGAGTCGACGAAGACTCCGGGGCCCTCGTGCCAGTCGACGATGAGTTGGCGTTGGTCATACATCTCGGGTGACTCACGGTGTTGGCCCTCAACGGCACCGAGGCGCAGACGGTCGACGGTGTCCTGGACCGTGTCAGGCGTGGCATACCCATGACGGCGCAGCCAGCAGCCGACCACCATTCCGGTCCGACCGAACCCACCCCAGCAGTGCACGTACACGACCCGGCCATCGGCCAGGTGCTCGTCGACCGTGTCGAGGATGTTGACCATGTGGTCGGCAGTGGGCGTCCCAAGATCTGTGATTGAGAGACGGACGATGTCGGCACGACCATCCACGTGACGGTCGTACCTGTCGAGCCTGTCTCCCCCACCGGGCTGGTCCTCGGTCAGGTTCACGAACATGTCGACGCCGGCGTCGAGCAGCCGCTGGGTCACCTCGGGTCGCCCGCCGGTCTCGGCGGGCATCTTCTTTCCCGGGTAGGCACCGGCCAGAAGTCGGTCCTCGATCACCCAGTAGGACCTGGGGGTCGGGCCAACAAGGCCCATCGGTGCGAGTTCAAAGTGCTCATCCATGGTTTCGATTGTCCCTGATCTGGTCTCGCTCATGCAATCGCCTCCCGGCTGTAGTCGGCCCGCTTCCGGAGTGCATCCGGTCGGGATCTCTCTTCTCCCCCTTCAGGGGAGAGAGATCCCGGCCAGATACCTCGGAGGGTTCAGCGGTTCAAGAGATCTTCTTCGGCCTCCTTGACACCGTCGAAGAAGTCGCTCCGGCGCAGTTGGCGCACATACGAGTCAGATCCTCGGTAGTCACGAACGGCCCGGCCGACGCTCTGCCAGCTGGCTCGGGTACCCAGTGAGTCACTACGGAAGTTCTGGACGCTGCCTGGGTCGAAGCCCAGCCGACCACCTGTTGCATAGGAGTCCTGGTTGGCACCCATGAACACAAACGTCCAACCGTCGGCCTTGCGCTGGTTGATTTCGTTGAACAAGGCTTCTCGGGTCCACTCGGTGCTGGCATTTTCCATGCCGTCGGTGAACACGACCACTATCTGGTCCTCGGTGCGACTCAGGGTGGCGTAGTTGCGGTCGGCGGCCTTTATCAGGTTGCCCAGAGAGTCAAATAGTGGCGTCATCCCGCGGGGCATGTAGTTGGAGGGGTCCAGCGCCGGTACCGAAGCAATCTGGACTGCGTCAAACATCACCTCAAAGGGATTATCGCTGTCGAACTGGACCGCCGTCAGGCGGCACTCACCGACCTGATTGCGCTGTTCGTCGACGAAAGAGTTGAATCCACCCACGACGTCACCCACAAGGCCAGACATGGATCCGGACCGGTCAATGAGAAACCAGACGTGTACGGGCTTGTCGCGATCCCCCTCACTGCCCTTGTCGCTGACTGGCGAATCGGAAGTGGCACTGGCTGATTCACCGGTGCTGGTGGCAAACCCACTGATGCGGTCGGCTACAACGCGAACCTCATCGAGACCTTTCAGGGCTGCCATGGGTTGTGACCAGATTGTCTCACCGAGGCGTGCGCCCACGCAGGCACCGGTCATGGCGGCGATCGTGTCGGTATCGCCACCTGCCTGGACGGCCTCAAACACACTGGCCGCACCGTCACCGCTCGAGGCGGCACACCATAGGGCCGCCGGAACGGCCTCGATGGCGATTGCTCCGGTACCTACGATTTCGAGCACCGATTCGGGAGGCTGACCCAGGAGGGCTGGGAGAATCCGTAAGCGGTCGACAACGCTCTTTCCGGCAACTGCACCCTGTTCGAACTGGGATGCAATATCAGTGACAGCTTCGATCCATGCTCCGTCGAGAGGTCCATCTCCGGTCGCTGCCAGGGCCACAGCCGCCGCAAGGGCAGCCGCTGCCGTAATTCCAGCCGGATGCCCATGCGTTACCGCGGTCGACAGTGCCGCTTCGTAGGCCGCTCTCTGCGGGTCTCCGGCCCAGAGAAGGCCGAAGCTGACACACCTTGCCGCCCCGGCGGTTCCAGCCGACTTTGGCAGACCCGCCTGCCACCAGGATCTGCCAGCCAGCAGCTCGGACTTGGCGTGGTTGACCGCGCTCCCGCTGGTGACAACGTCTGTACTGAGCAGCCGTGAAGCGAATCGAGCCGGATGCTCAACCGGGTTGGCCAATATGGCGTCGGCAGTGATCAACGTGAGCAGGGTGTCAGAACCGGTCTCCGGTGAAGAGACGAGATAGCCGTTCACCTGACCGTGGTTCTCGGCGATCCAGCGCCTTGTGCGCTCCTCAACCGGTGCTCCAAGCGCCTCACCTATTGCCGCAGCAACCAGAGCACCTCGGGAGCGTTCCTGGTCAGCCGGACGGGTGGCGGACCCTCCGATTGGCGGAGTTCCGATGCGTGGTCCGATGACCGCCAGGGCCTCTGCTCCGAATCGATTCTCAATATCCTGTCTCGCTTGCACTATGGCTGTCTCCTGGTTAGTGTTCTTATCCTACTGACTATAACATGTCAAATACGTTATTGTCAACTAATCCTTTACTAGACTCCTTGATGATGTCAGACAACACCTCCACCACAGGCTCATGCGACGCCTACAATCCCCGCGACTACCCGGCTGTAGCGGTCACGGTCGACATCGTCGTCTTCACCATTGTCAACGCTGAACTGAAGGTGCTGTTGATACAACGCGGGGAGCCCCCCTTCCTGGGGCGATGGGCCCTTCCCGGTGGGTTCATCCACCCAAACGAGGACCTCGACACCGCTGCCAGGCGTGAGCTGGCCGAGGAGACCGGAATCCACCAGGCACCGGGCCATCTGGAACAGTTCGGCTCATACGGCAGCCCCGAACGCGACCCCCGCATGCGGGTGGTCACCATCGGGTACTGGGCCATCGTGCCCGACCTCGCCTCCCCCGCTGCCGGCACCGACGCCATCCATGCGGAACTGGTGGCGGTGTCAGAGATCGAGGGAGGGCGCGTTCGCCTGGCTTTCGACCATGAAACGATTCTCGCCGATGCTCTCGACACCGCCCGCTCAAGGCTTGAGAGCACAACGCTGGCAGCAGCCTTTTGTGGTCCAGAGTTCACCATCAGTGACCTGCGGAGGGTGTACGAGGCCGTATGGAATACAAAGCTCGACGCCGGCAACTTCCAGCGCAAGGTCACCCGCTCCAACGGGTTCATCAAACCCGTGAACCAGAGAACCAGCTCAGGCGACAGGGGCGGACGACCGGCATCGCTGTGGACATCAGGCGATGCCGAAAGGCTCACCCCTCCGCTCAACATGCCCAACGAATAGCATCTGGACTCAAGTTGGCTAGATGGCAAGGGCAGCAAGGTCCGGCCGTGGCGAGAAACTCGTTGACGACAGAAGCGTGCACCCAAACCGGCCCACATCAAGTGAATCCCAAACCGGTTCTCAAAGCGAATGAATGCCACACCCAGAAAATAGGGACGGGGTGTGACAC
>JACNLA010000033.1 GCA_014381745.1 Actinomycetota bacterium
ACAACGACTGCTGGGCCACTTTTGTGGCCAAACGATGTTGGTTCCAGCCGCTTTGGTGTACTGGGCCAGGAGTTCGACATTCCCGGTGGATGGATCCGCCCGCATCCTGGCGAATTCCTCTGGTCAGATATCCAACCCACACCTGACCGGTGGGACTGGCGTCGGGTCGATTGGCATGTCAACACCTGGCAAAACCGTCGACTGGCGATTCTTGGGACTCTCTGGCCCTTTGCCCAATGGGATCAGGAGAACTGCCATGCGAACGACCCTGAGGTCCAGCCGGTACTGCACAGATTGCCAACCAAGCTGTTTGCTCCCTGCGATGAAACGAAGTTCGTTGCTTGGCTGACCGCAGTGGTAGAGCGTTACGACGGAGATGGTGTCGAGGACATGCCGGGCCTCGCATATCCGATACGCCACTGGGAGGTGGCCAACGAACCGTCGATGCAGGGCGGCCATGGCCACTTCTTCCAAGGGACTCCAGCCGACTATCTGTCGATGCTTCGCCTTGCATTCAAGACGATCACAGCCGCCGATCCTGAGGCCACGGTGTTGACTGCCGGACAGGCAGGCATGCAGTCGCCCTTTACCGATTTTTGGACACCGGTCCTCGAGTCGGCTTCCGGGTTCTTCCACGTGGGAAACATCCACTCGATTGGCTCCGATCAATCTTTCTTTTCGGATGACTACAGAGCCCTTCTCGACGACACCGGCCATGCAGGTACCGAATACTGGATTACCGAGGCCCTCGTTTCGACCTGGCCTGAGCCAGGACAGATGAGCCCAACAGGTGATGAGCTTGGACAGAAAACTCTGACCGGCTTTGCCACGGCTTTTGCCGATGGGGCTTCCCGAATCTTCAATGTCGGTCCCCACGACCCGACCGGTGGACCAGGCCCGGAGTCGGATTCTGCGTTCCTTCTCCTGGCCGAGACGATCGGCGACTTCACGTCTGCGTCCTGGGCAGGAAAGAGCCTGGTCCGATTTGACATGCCCGACGGCAGAACCGTCTATGCAGCCTGGGACGGCGCCGGTCTTCCTGACACCGTTACTGGCCTCGTTGAAACCGTTGGTTACGACGGGACGGCCGCTTCCGCCGATGCAGCCGGATTCTCAGCCGCAGTTCCGACCTTGGTAACAGTTGGGTAATTGTTAGTCGATACTGGCACGCGCCTCGTCGACCTCCCAGAACGGCAGGGGAAGGAATTCGTCGATACCAATCGACGTCGTGCCCATGGCCCAACCGTTAGGGTCCATCAAGACTCGTTGTTATGAGACTTGGGTACTCCCGAGTTCTCCAGTTGGAGACTGTGGAGGCTCCCCCACCTATCGGGTGAAGCCGCCGGTCAGGCGTTCATCTGCTCGCGCACCTTCATCATCGCCACGTAGTCGCCAACAGGCTGAACCTTGGCGGTACCGGCGGAAACGATCGGGAACATGCCGGTAAAGATCTGCGCCACGTCATCGGCATCGACCACGAAGAAAAAGTCGTGCCCCGGAGGGTCCACCCATGCGCCGATCACCTCGTTCACGCTCTCCTCCAGAGTTCCGAGCACCGCTCCGAAAGTGTCGGCAACGGCGGCCTCATCATGGGCCGGGCAGGTGTTCTCGTCGTGATGGTGCGTGACGTGAAAGAGCATTTCGTATGTCCCCTTTGATTCTGGCTGCCTCCCCATTGGGGCAGCTGTCCAGATATTTGACAATACGGTCCCGTTCGGCGTCAAGGAACATGACAGGACCGGCCGAATTGCATCGCTTCAGCTCAAGATGATGCCGCCGTCGACCTCTATGGCCTGGCCTGTCAGGTAGCGGGCGTCGTCGCTTGCCAGAAAGGCGATCACGCCGGCTATCTCAGATGGATCGGCGAGGCGCCTGACTGCAGTGTCGGCTGCACGCATCTCCAGCCACTCGGCCCCCGTCATACCGAGTCTCTCCCCCACCTCCTCTGCGACTTCTTTGACCATTGTGGTGAGGGTGTTGCCGGGACACACGGCGTTGACGGTCACACCCGACGGGCCCAACTCCATTGCAGCAGACCTGGTGATACCAATGATGCCGCTCTTGGTCGCGGAATATTCGGCCGACTCGGGCCAACTGGTCTTGGCGGCCATGGACGAGATGTTGACTATCGACCCGCGGCCCTGGGCTGTCATGGTCGGTGCCGCAAGGCTGTTGGAAACGAGCACGCCGGTCAGGTTCACGGCCACAATGTCATCCCAGCGCTCAGCCGGAATCTCAGCCAACGGCCCGCCAACGTAGATGCCGGCACTCGTCACGAGCGTGTCGATACGACCCCACCGTTCCACGACCACTTCGAAAGCGGCCTCCTGGTCAGCGCGGGAGCGGACGTCGCATGCCAACGGAAGTGCGTCTGCGCCCAGTGCCTCCACTGCCTCAGCAGTGGCATCATTTTCCTCAACATTGATGTCCATGCAGGCCACGGCGGCTCCCTCCGATGCAAACCGGACCGCGGTCGCCTCGCCAATACCGGTCGCCGACCCGGTGACCACCACGACGTGACCGTCGAATCGTTCTGCCATTTCCACTCCCCTACCTGCGGCTGTCGGCTCCTGACACATCCTGCCAGCAGAGATGGGTGAACAACCAGTTCTACATGCGAGACTCAGGCGCCATGACAGGGCAACCGGCCGGGTGGCAGTTCTGGATCGACCGTGGAGGCACGTTCACCGACGTGGTGGCGCGCCGACCGGACGGTTCGATCATCACCCACAAGCTCCTCTCCGAGAACCCCCGCCAATACTCAGACGCTGCGGTGGCCGGCATCAGGAGCGTGCTCGACCTGGGTGTCGACGACAAGCTCCCCCAGGGCCTCGTCGACAGCGTCAAGATGGGCACGACCGTTGCCACCAACGCACTCCTGGAGCGTCAGGGCGAACCCACCCTGCTGGTCGTCACCAGGGGGTTCGCTGACGCCCTCCGTATCGGATACCAGGCTCGACCAGAGCTGTTCGCCCTCGACATCGTGCTGCCGGAGATGCTCTACAGCGAGGTAGTCGAGATTGACGAGCGTGTAGGCGCTCGCGGCGAGCTGCTGACTCCCCTCGACCTCGAACAGGCAAGAACCGACCTGACCCGGGCCCAGGAATCGGGCCTGTCGTCTGTAGCCATCGCCCTCACCCACGGCTACCGCTACACCGATCACGAGAAACAACTGGCCTCGCTGGCTGAAGAGATCGGCTTCACCCAGGTGTCGGTCAGCCACGAGGTCAGCCCGCTCATGAAGCTGGTGTCACGAGGGGACACGACGGTCGTAGACGCCTACCTCTCACCGGTGCTGCGCCGCTACGTGAACCAGGTCGAGGAGCAGCTGTCGGCCGGGGAGCACAACGGTGACGCACCTCTCCTCATGTTCATGCAGTCCAACGGCGGGCTGACCGACGCACGACACTTCCAGGGCAAGGACGCCCTCCTGTCGGGGCCAGCCGGCGGCGTGGTCGGCATGGTCGCCACCGCCGGCGAGGCAGGCTTTGACCGCCTCATCGGCTTCGACATGGGCGGCACATCGACAGACGTCTCCCACTACGGCGGCGAACTGGAACGTACCTACGAGACCGAGGTTGCAGGCGTGAGGGTGCGGGCCCCGATGATGCTCATCCACACCGTCGCCGCCGGTGGCGGGTCAATCGTCCACTTCGATGGTGCACGCATGCGGGTGGGCCCGGACTCGGCCGGTGCCGACCCGGGGCCGGCCTGCTACGGCAACGGCGGGCCTCTCACGATCACCGACTGCAACGTGATGCTGGGCCGACTGCGCCCCGAATTCTTTCCGGCGGTGTTCGGCCCTGGCGGAGACCAACCCCTCGACGTCGAGGTGGTCCACCGCCTCTTTGAGGCGCTGACGCAGGAGGTTGCTGATGCCACCGGCAGACCGGCCGCCGCCGAGAACCTCGCGGAGGGATTCCTCACGATCGCCGTCGAGAACATGGCGAACGCAATCAAGAAGATCTCGGTACAGCGTGGCCATGACGTGACCGACTACGTGCTCGTCTGCTTCGGTGGGGCCGGAGGCCAGCACGCATGCCTTGTGGCGGACCGGCTCGGGATCGAAAAGGTGCTGGTCCACCCCTACGCCGGCGTTCTCTCAGCGCTGGGAATCGGCCTCGCCGACGTGCGCACCGTCAACGACGAATCGGTGGAGTCGGAGTTGACCGAGGCGACCCTCGGGGCAGTGCGCCGGGTCGTCGACCGCCTACGGGAGACGGGACGGGCCACGGTTCTGGCCCAGGGCGTTGACGACGATCAGGTCGAGTCCTTCGACCGGGTCGCCGTGCGCTACGACGGCAGCGACACCGCACTGCATGTACCGCTGGGAGCCGTTGGAGACGTGGTTGCGGCCTTCAATGCTGCACACCATGCACGGTTCGGCTTCACCTCGCCGGGCAAGGCCATGATCGTGGAATCCGCACAGGTGGAGGTGGTCGGCCACTCCGGCACGGTCGCAATGACCGCCGCCCCCACTGCCGGGGCTGAGGTGGCTCCCCTCGGCGTGTTCCAGTCGGTCATGGACGGCGATACCCACGACACGCCGTTCATCGACCGTGAGGCTCTCGGAGTCGGAGCCAGGGTCGACGGACCGGCGGTGATCATCGAGGCCAACTCCACGACAGTCCTCGAACCGGGATGGCAGGCGGCGGTGCTCAAGACCGGCGACCTTCTCATCTCGCGTGTTGTCCCGCGCCCTGACCAGGTGCAGCTCGGAACCGATCAGGCCGACCCGGTCCAGTTGGAGATCTTCAACAACCTGTTCATGAACGTCGCCGAGCAGATGGGCCTTGTGCTCGAGAACACAGCTGTCTCGGTCAACATCAAGGAACGCCTGGACTTCTCATGTGCCATCTTCGACCCCAGCGGCGACCTCATAGCCAACGCTCCCCACATGCCCGTCCACCTGGGTTCCATGAGCGAGACCATCAAGTCGGTGATCGCCCAGAACTCCGAGCCGGGTGACGACCAGCCCAGCCACATGTCGCCTGGCGACGTGTTCGTCCTGAATGCCCCCTACAACGGCGGCACACACCTTCCCGACATCACGGTGGTCAAACCCGTGTTCGAGGGCGCCGACATCATCTTCTACGTGGCCTCCCGTGGCCACCACGCCGATGTGGGCGGCATGACCCCCGGCTCCGCACCGGCGAACTCCACCTCTGTCGAACAGGAAGGGGTGCTCCTGAACGGAGAGAAGCTGGTCGAGGACGGAGTGTTTCTGGAAGGCGACCTCCGGGGCCTTCTGGCCACCGGCCCTTACCCTGCGCGCAGCCCCGACCACAACGTCGCCGACCTGAAGGCGCAGGTGGCCGCGTGCGAGAAGGGCACAATCGAACTGCTCTCTGTGGTCGACCACTACAGCCTCGCCGTGGTTCACGCCTACATGGCACACGTGAAGCGCAATGCCGAAGACTCGGTCCGGCGCCTCATCGGAACGCTCAACGACTGTTCGTTCACCTACGGCACCGACGACGGCCACCAGGTATCGGTATCGATCACCGTCGACCGGGAAGCAGGGTCAGCGACGCTCGACTTCACCGGAACAAGTGCTACCCATCCGGGCAACTACAACGCCCCACGTGCCGTCTGCCAGGCCGCGGTCCTCTACGTGTTCCGTTGCATGGTCGACGACGACATCCCCCTCAACGCCGGATGCATGGAACCCCTCAAGTTGATCCTGCCGGAGCCGTCCATGATCAGCCCCGAGTACCCGGCGGCCGTAATCGCCGGCAACGTGGAGACCTCGCAGTTGATCGTCGACACCCTGTTCGGTGCACTCGGCGTAATGGCGGCACCCCAGGGCACGATGAACAACTTCATCTGGGGAAACGATCGCTATCAGTACTACGAGACCATCTGTGGCGGAGCCGGCGCCACCGCCGGACGCGACGGCTGCGACGCTGTGCACACCCACATGACCAACTCCCGCCTCACCGACCCCGAGGTGCTGGAGTGGCGCTATCCCGTGGTGCTGGAGAGTTTCTCAATCAGGCGGGGATCAGGCGGTTCCGGGGTTCACCGGGGAGGCGATGGCACCGTGCGGCGCATGCGGTTCAACGACACCGTCACCGTGAGCCTCCTCACCTCCCACAGGGAGGTAGCCCCCTACGGGGTGGCAGGCGGTGAACCGGGCGCAACCGGCATGAACCTTGTGTTCCGTGCCGATGGCAGCGAGGAACGGCTCTCGGGCACGTCCAGCTGTGAGATCCAGCCTGGGGACGTCATCCAGATCTCCACGCCTGGCGGCGGTGGTTTCGGCTCGCCCTAGGAAGCAGGCCGTAGACCGCTCGCTGGTGACTTGACGACTACCGGCGTGCGACACTGATACCCAACAGCTCTGGAGGGGGAAAAGTGGGAAAGAAAGCTGTAGTCACCGGATGGGGGAAGTGCGTTCCGCCGGTGGCCCTTACCAACGCCGACCTTGAGCGGCTCTGCGAGACCGACAACGACTGGATTGTCGAGCGGACCGGCATACACAGTCGCCGCATCTCACACGTGGAAGGCACCGACCTGGCCGAGTTGGCCGGGCGCAGAGCGCTCGCCAGTGCAGGCCTCGAACCCGAGGACCTGGATCTGATACTCGTAGCCACCTGCACCCCAGAGATTCTCTGTCCGAGCGTGGCAGCCATGATCCAGGAGAGGCTCGGAGCCGTCAACGCCGCTGCCTTCGACCTGAACGCCGCTTGTTCGGGTTTCGTCTACTCGACCGCCAACGTGACCGGAATGATCGAGTCAGGCTTCGCCGAGCGGGTTCTTGTCATCGGGGTCGAGAAGCTCCACATTGCAATGGACTACCGGGACCGCTCAACCTGCATCCTGTTCGGGGACGGGGCGGGTGCCACCGTCTACGAGGCAACTGACGCTGATGCAGGCGTCCTCTCTGTGGACATCGGTGCCGACGGCTCAAAGGGCCACACCATGGTCGTGCAGGCCATGGGAACCAAGGGTGACCCGTACTGGGGCAAGCCACCCGAGGAGACCCGCCTCTACTTCGAAGGGCAGGCCGTGTTCAAGATCGCCGTCCAGGGAATTGCGGCGTCGGCTGCGAGAGCACTCGAAAGGGCGGGGCTCACCGCCGAGGACGTCGACCTGGTGATACCCCATCAGGCAAACGCACGGATCATCGACGCCGCAGCACGAAGGCTGGACATTGAGTCCGAGCGGGTGTTCATGAACATCCAGGATCTCGGCAACACGGCAGCGGCCTCAATCCCGATGGCGATCTCAGACGCCGCGGATGCCGGTCGCCTCAAGCCCGGCGATGTCGTGCTCCTGACGGCGTTCGGCGGTGGCATCACCTGGGGTTCGATCGTCATGAAGTGGGGCGACCGCGTGGAATCCGTCGGCGTGCACGAGGGGGAGCTACCTGCGACCGACGCCACCGTGTGGGACCTACTCGAGTCAAACCTGGAGTTCTACGCCCCCCTCCACGAAGACCAACCGCCAGTTCGCAGATAACTGAACAGTTATCGCATCTCCAGGGTCAACTCAATTGACCTTGTCGCGAGGGGGCTGAGTGTCGACCCATGCTCGAACACGATCCGTTCAAACATCTGCCTCTCTCCCTGGCTGAGTGCGGCCAACCGACGATCGTCTGCACCAAGCAGGGTCGCAAGAACGTCAACATCATCAAGATGTTTCTGTCGGGTGTTGGGAGTGGCGGAGTCGATTCTCAACACGGCAGCCACCTTTCCGATTACGGCGCCGACAAGGCTCGGACATCGGACCAGACCTGCATGACCGGCAGTCTCAACCTGAAACACCTCTGCGCGACCCAGAGCCTGTCTGGTTCCGGGCGCCTCAACGGTCCTACCGACTCCAATTCGCCTATCGGAGCGACCTCCCATGTGATCAGGCACAAGCACGTCGAACACTGCGCTGCCACGACGGTACCGGTGGGCAAGCCCCTCTGGACCAGGCTGGTCCTGGCTGAAACCAGCCCCGATCAGCAACTGGTTCACCCTCGTCAACGATTGTTCCGGTGAGCGGATGTCAACAACGATGTCAACGTCGGTAGTTGGTCTCATACCCGTGTGCTTCCTGTTCGCACAGTGAAGGAGCACCATCTGTCCGCCAACGAGGATCCAGTCGTGTCCCATTGAGGGAGCGACCTCAAGTAGCGCCTTCCATGACTCGGCCTGCCCCTCAACCATTGGAGGGAGGACCACCGTGTCACCCACGGTTGCCACGCTGCATCAGTTTTTCGGCGGCTTCTCGGATGCGAGCCTCTGGACTCTCGACAAGGTCGAGGGCAACCGCTGATTTCGGCGCAATGCAGGAGCGTCCCTGCCTCAGAGCCGCCTGAGCGTTGCTGAGCAACGCCCAGGCGTCGTCATTGACAATGTGCAGGCGGACAGGTCCCAGTGGATCCATGACTATCGCCATCTCAGAATCGATCTGTTGCCGGAGCGACTCGGATAGGTAGATATCTCGGGAATCGGCATCAAAGAGCAGAGCGCCGTAGTCGATTGCGGCAGGAACACCCCCCTCCATCACCGGGTGTGAGTGGAGCAGATAATCGAGGTCTGCTGCGCTCACCTGGCACCGCTCGATCCGTGAACGGGACCCATATCGGCCAGGTTCCTCCAGGTTCACCTGAGCGGCGAGTAGTTGCCGCCACGCTTCCAGGGGTCCGAGGGGTCTCCCTCCCCAGACGCCACGGTTCCGTCGTGCCAGGACCTCGGATCTGGGAACTGCCCACGAGTTTCCGAACCGGAGTCCCGGTAGGCGTCCATCCACGACGAGTTGGCGAACGCGTTCAGGCGAGATTCCCAACATGTCGGCTGCCGCCCGTAGAGGGATCAGGTCCTGGTTCATCTGCTTATACTATTGGTTTACTCCAAGACTTATCAACCAGAGTGGGTTCACCGTCTCGGGAAGACCTCGCTACCGGGTTCCTCAGGCTCATCGTCCAGCATTTCCGGTGGGAAGCTGGGAGCCCGTACGTCTGCGCCGGTTACGTCCTCGAGCCTGCGGATGATGTTGGGCGACCACTCCCGGGGCCCGTAGCGCTCACGTCCATCTTCGAAGATCTCCCGCAGCAGCGGTGACACCTCGAGCGGGACACCCAGCCGGACGGCCAGGTCGTCAAAGAGGCCCACGTCCTTGACCACCAGGTCCATCGTGAAGTTGATGTCACGACTTCCGTTCAGGATCACCTGACTCTCCGTCTCATGTACGAACGAGTTGCCCGAAGAGATCCGGATGGCCTCATACGTAGTTGCCAGATCCATGCCCGCCACCGCAGAGGTTGTCAATGCCTCGCACAGCGACACCAGGTTCGCCGAGGCGAGGTAGTTGGTGACCACCTTCAGCACCGACGCAGAACCCAGCGGACCGGTGTGGAGTATCTGGCGACCCATCGCCGTCAACACGGGGAGCACCTGCTCGAAGGCCTCTCGGGTGCCCCCGGCCAGAATCGCGATGTTGCCTGTTGCCGCCCGGTGACAACCTCCCGACACGGGACAGTCCAGAGCGGCTGCTCCGGTTCCCTCCACGAGGGCACCCAACCGACGCACCTCGGCCTCGTCGGTCGTGCTCATCTCAAGCCAGACCCTGCTCCCACCTCCACCTGAGGCAAAACCCGCGATCAACCCGTCCTCACCTTCGAGAACCTGTGCACACGTCTCTGGCGAGGGGAGACAGGTGATGACCACGTCACACGATGCCGCCATGTCCCGGACCGAATCAGCCCAGGCCGCTCCGCTGTCCACCAGGGGCCTTGCCACCTCGGCATCCAGGTCTCTCACGACAAGGTCGAACCCGTTACGGAGCAGGCTCCCCGCCAACTTGCCACCAACGTTTCCCAGGCCGATGAATCCGATGCGCATGGCTGTCTCCGATCGGGATGCGATTGGGCCGTCCTGGCCAAAGCGGACGCTACTCCTCCGCCAACGGGGGCAGAGGACCCACTAGGTACCCTTCGTGCATGTTTCGTCGCACCAGCAGGCCGGCTCGTAGCCGTCTGGCCAACGCCGCTGGCCTCCTGCTGGCCGTCATTGGCGCCGGGTCGACCGGCTACATCCTGTTGGACCTGAGCCCGGTCGATGCCGTCTACCAGACCATCGTCACGGTCAGCACGGTCGGCTTCAGAGAGATCGCCAACGGCGAACCGACGACAACGTGGAAGGCATTCACATCGGTGCTCATCCTGGTGGGCACCGGCTCGATGCTCTACGGAGCGAGCATCGTCATCGAAAGCATTGTCGAAGGCCGGATTTCCGGCCAGTACCGGAGGTACCGAATGCAACGCCAGATCGACGACCTGAGTGGACACCTGATCGTGTGTGGAATGGGCAGGGTCGGCCGTTCGATCACCTCGTTCGTGCAGTCGGTCGGACAGACCGTGGTCACGGTTGACACCGAAGAGGGCCGGCTAATCGCCAACGGCGGCATATTCGTGGCAGGCGATGCCACCAGCGACGACGTTCTCCGCCAGGCCGGAATTGAACGTGCCGCCACCCTGGTAACCGCACTGGGTTCGACCGTCGACAACCTCTACGTGACCCTCAGCGCCCGAGAGATGAACCCCGACCTGTTCATCGTGTCGCGCGCCGACGAGGCCGAGAGCATCACCAAACTGCACCAGGTCGGTGCCAACCGGGTTGTGAACCCGTATGAGATCGGCGGTTACCGCATGGCCAGCCTCGCGACCCAACCCAACGTCGCCGACTTTGTCGACGTGGTTGTCCACGACGGAACTTTCGAGGCCACCCTGCGTGAGTTCAAGATCCCTGCCGGCTGTGAGTTCGAGGGAAAGACCATCGACGATCTCTCCATCCGCAGCAGCACAGGAGCCGTGGTGCTTACTGTCCGCGATGAACTTGACCGGTTCCACACAGATGATCTGGCCAACCGCCCTTTCGCCGTTGGAGACGTGATCGTCGCCATCGGATCCGACGAGAGCCTTGAGCGGCTTGCGAGGCTGGTCGGCTGCTGACCGGGCCTGACCCACCCACGATCCCGTAGCCTCACCCCATGGTCGAACCTGACTTCACCCGCTTTGACACACGTGCCCTCCACGCTGGTCAACAGCCGGACCCCACGACCGGGTCCCGTGCGGTGCCGATCCACCAGACCACCTCGTATGTCTTCGACTCTGTGGACCACGCCGCCGGCCTCTTCAACCTTGAGGTCAGCGGCCACATCTACTCACGCATCTCCAACCCGACCGTCGCAGTGCTCGAGGAACGCATTGCCGCCCTGGAGGGAGGCGTCGGTGCTGTCTGCACCGCCAGCGGCCAGGCTGCCCTGCACCTGGCCCTTGCGACGATCCTCGAGGCAGGACACCACGTTGTGGCCAGCCGCAACATCTACGGCGGCAGCCACAACATGTTGAACCTGACCATGCCACGGTTCGGCATCACGACCACGTTCGTCGACCCCCGCGACCCGCAGGCCTTTGCCGATGCGATCACGCCCGATACCCGACTCCTCTTTGCCGAGACGCTGGGAAACCCGGGAATAGAAGTATTGGACGTGGCTGCCGTCGCTGCTGTCGCCCACGACCACGGGCTTCCCCTTGCTGTGGACTCAACGTTCGCCACCCCCTACCTGATGCGCCCCATAGAGCACGGCGCCGACATCGTGATCCATTCGGCAACCAAGTTCCTGGGTGGACACGGCATAGCCATCGGCGGCGTGGTCGTCGACGGAGGCCGCTTCGACTGGGCGACTTCGGGCCTGTTCCCCACGCTGTCTGAGCCATACGCCGGCTACCACGGCATCACCTTCACCGAGGAGTTCGGCCCGCAGGCCATGTCCATGCGTGCCCGGGCCGAGGGCCTTCGCGACTTCGGTGCGTGCATGAGCCCGGCCAATGCCTTCTACCTGCTTCAGGGCGTCGAAACCCTGCCCCTCCGAATGGAACGCCACGTCGAAAACACCCGGAAGGTCATCGACATGCTCGACTCCAACGAGGCTGTGGAGTGGATCAAGCATCCTGAGCACCCGAGCCATCCTGACCACGAACTCGCCTCTCGCCTCTACCCGAAGGGTGCCGGTGCCATGTTGAGCTTCGGCGTACGTGGGGGCCGTGATGCCGGCAGGAAGTTCATCGAGGCCGTTCGCCTTGCGTCGCACCTGGCAAACGTGGGTGACGCCAAGACGCTCGTGATCCACCCGGGTTCCACCACCCATCAACAGATGAGCACCGAGGATCTCGAAGCAGCCGGAATTTCTGAGAACCTGATCAGGCTCTCGGTGGGAATCGAGGACGCCGATGACATCTGTGCCGATCTGACACAGGCCCTGCGGGCCTCGCAGCGCTGAGGTAGAGGCGTGCACCTCGAAGTCGACGGCCGATGCGTCAATGCCGCAACCGGCGCCGTTTCCGTGGAACCTGACTCCACCGATCCACTCGTGGTGCTCCTCCACGGGGCCGGAATGGACAGGTCCGTGTGGTCGCAGCAGACCCGCTTCCTGGCCCACCACGGCTACCGGGCCCTGGCAGTAGACCTCCCCGGCCACGGTGGGTCAGAGGGCCCTGCACTCGATTCGATCAGCGGCCTGGCGACATGGGTTGCCGGTCTGGCAACCGAGTTGGGTGGTCCACTCCACCTGGTCGGCCACTCGATGGGATCCCTTGTGGCCCTTGAGGCTGCCGCACGGCATCCGGCGTCAGTGGCCTCGATAGCCCTCCTCGGCGTAGCGGCGACCATGCCCGTCCACCCCGACCTTCAGGCGGCAGCCGACTCAGACGACGTGCAGGCGGCCCGCCTAATCACCTCATGGGCGCACGGCAGCCGACAACACGTCGGCGAGAACCCGACACCGGGGCTGTGGATGCTGGGCGGCACCCAGGCGCTGCTGGAACGCTGCGCACCGGGCGTGCTCGGCTCCGACCTGTCAGCCTGTTCGGCCTACGGTGGCGGCGTCGAGGCGGCGGCTCGGGTCTCGTGCCCTGTCACGTTGATCCTGGGGAGCGGCGACAAGATGACCCCCCGAAAGGACGCTGACCCGCTTCTGGAGGCCTTTCCGAACGGCGCCACGCTGGTGGAGTTGTCCGGCGCCGGTCACATGATGATGCAGGAAGAGCCCGGGGCTGTTCGTCAGGCGATCATTTCCCACCTGGAGAACTCAAGCCACAGCTGAACCCCTCCGCAGGGCGTTCAGTTCTGGGGCAGGTCCTTGAACGGCGTTTCCTTGGCCGGTCCCGGCTCTTTTGGCAGGCCAAGCACCCGTTCGCCGATGATGTTGCGCTGAACCTGGTCGGTGCCCCCGTAGATGGCTGGTGCCGGGCTGAAAAGGGTCACCTCCTGGACGCCTCCGCCAGTGGCGCTGGCTGAGCCGGCCAGCATCCCGTCGGCCCCGATCACCATGTTGCCGACATCGCGGCTGCGGCGCACCAGCTCGCTCATGGCCAACTTGGCCAGGTTTCCCTCGGCTCCGGTTCGGCTGCCACCGGCCTTTGCCCGCAGCAGGTTCCACTTGTTCACCTCACCCAGGATGTGAAGTTTCATGATCTCCTGACGCACAACGGGGTCACCGGAGAGACCGGCCTCGACCGCCAGCGTCAGGAGCCTCTTGACGCTCATGCCCCTGCCAGCTTCACCGTCGGGCCCACCCACGGTCCGCTTCGCCAGCTCTCCGACGGCATCACCAAGGCGTCCGGTCTGGGGGCCACCCGAAAGCGAGGTGGGCTGCTTGCCGCCCCCACCCAGATTGGCCCGCTCGACCATGAGGGTGGTGTTGGCAACCCTCCAACCGTTGCCGAGGCCACCTATGACGTTGGCGTCGAGCACCCTGGCCTCGTCAATGAAGACCTCGTTGAACAGAGCCGCGCCGGTCATCTCCCGGAGGGGCCTGACCTCGACGCCCGACTGTTCCATGTCGAAGGCGAAGTAGGTGATGCCCTGGTGCTTTGGCGCATCGGGGTCGGTTCTGGCTATCAGCATGCCCCACTTGGCCAGATGGCCACCCGAGGTCCAGACCTTCTGGCCGGTGATGGTCCACTCATCGCCGTCGCGAACAGCCTTCGTCTGGAGGCCTGCAAGGTCAGATCCGGCGTTGGGCTCTGAGAACAGCTGACACCATGCGACCGAACCGTCCAGAATTTCGGGCACGAACTGCTGGACCTGCTCGGGGGTGCCGTGCGCGGCGATCGTGGGGGCAGCCAACATTGGGCCAAGGCCGATCGGTGGACCCACAACGCCGGCATCGGCGAGACAGGCCGAAATGGCGGCACAATGGGACCTTCCGTAGCCTCTGCCGCCGGCCTCTTCCGGCATGGCCGGATGTGCCCAACGGTCGGCTGCCAGACGGCCCCACCATTCGGCGAGGGTGATCTCGGGATGCCAGTTCTCGTCCAGCCATGCAGTCAGTTCGGCGATGACGGCCTCGACGGTCGGTGCTTCAACGGTTGTGGTGCTCATGGCCCCGATTGTTCCACGGATGCGACCGCCGAGACACGCTGGGCAGTGATCACTCTTACGAGACCCTCGCTCCACTTGAGGGGTCTGTCTCGCTAGGGTGTCGGCGCCCCGACCACCACCGAGGAGGACCGACCGGTGCGCTGGTCGAACCTGTTCATCCCGACACTCCGCGAAGCCCCTGCAGAGGCTGACGCCATCAACCACCGGCTCTTGCTGCGTGGGGGATTCATGCGCCAACTTCAGTCGGGCCACTACTCGATGCTGCCCCTGGGTTGGCGCGTGCACGAGAAGATCGGCGAGGTGATCCGCCAGGAGATGAACGCCATCGGGGGCCAGGAGTTCCTGCTGCCGGCAATGCACCAGGCATCTCTGTGGCAGCAGTCGGGCCGCTGGGAATCCATGGGCGACGAGATGTTCCGGCTCACCGACCGCAAGGGCGCCGACCTGGCACTGGGCATGACCCACGAGGAGGTCTTCGCCACCCTGTCACTCGAGCTTGCGTCATACCGTGACCTTCCCCAGATCTGGTACCAGATTCAGTGGAAGTTCAGGGACGAGCCTCGACCCAAGGCAGGCCTGCTGCGGGTTCGCGAGTTCGCCATGAAGGACTCCTACTCGTTCGACATCGACGACGCCGGCCTTGACGCCTCCTTCGACCGTCACCACGACGCCTATCAGGCGATCTTCTCGCGCCTGGACCTTGATGCCATTCCGGTCCAGGCCTCATCGGGGGCCATGGGCGGGAGTGCCTCCGTCGAGTTCATGGTGGCCTCCCCTGCCGGCGAGGACGACGTCGTGCAGTGCAGCGGATGCGACTACGCAGCCAACGTGGAGCGCGCTACCGCCGCCCTGGCGCCTGTTGCGAACCGGCCCGGATCAAATGCCCCCGAGCCGATTCCGACTCCCGGGATACGTACCATCAAGGCCCTCGCCGAAGCCGGCCACCCGCCCGAACATCAGATCAAGACGCTTGTCTACCGGGTCGACGGTTCGCTGGTGCTCATCTTGCTGCGCGGCGACCACGCATTCCTCGAACAGAAATTCGTTGACGCCACTGGCGCCATCGAGATGGCACCGGCTGAGGCCGACGAGATCCGTTCCGCCCTTGGGGCATCGCCTGGCAGCCTCGGTGCCGTGGGCGTGTCAGATCTGACCATCTACGCCGACCCGGGCCTCGAGGGCCGGAGCGGAATGACCACCGGCGCCAACGAGGACGACGTCCACCTAGCGGGCATAGACATCGCACGCGACATCGCCGTAGACCGGTGGCTGGACATGCGGGGCATTGCCGAAGGCGAGGCCTGCTCGTCATGTGGAGGCACCCTCACGGTCACCCGCTGCATCGAGGCAGGCCACATCTTCAAACTGGGCCGCCGATACAGCGAGGCCATGGGAGTGTCAGTACTGGATGCCGAGGGCGAGAGCAGGGTCCCGACAATGGGCTCCTACGGCATCGGTGTGGGCCGGGCCATGGCGGCGATAGTGGAGACCCACCACGACGACGCCGGAATGATCTGGCCCATGTGTGTCGCTCCGTTCGAGGTGGTCCTGACGGTGGTGAAGGTCGACCACGAGGATTCCATGGCGGTCGCCGAGAAGGCCCACGACGACCTCGTTGCAGCCGGTATCGATGTCATCCTCGATGACCGTGACGGTCGACCCGGGGTCAAGTTCGCTGATTCGGAGCTCGTCGGCATTCCGCTGAGGGTCACCATCGGCCCCCGGGGAATCGACAACGGCATGCTGGAGTTGACCGTCCGGGCCACCGGAGACCAAGAGGACGTGCCTGTTGACGACCTGGTCGAACGGGTCACCGAGCTGGTCCATGAGGGGCGTGCCGTCAGGCTCTGAGCCTGTAGCGTTCACCACCGGTCCACGAAAGCCACGAGCGGAAACCATGACCAAAACGATCGATCGCAGTCTCCCGATCAAGCGCCACAAGTCGGTGATCGCCACGGCTGACCTTCCCGGTGTTCCGGAGGGAACTCGAGGAAAGGTAAAGGTCGCCAACGGCTTTTCCTGGTACCGCTACTGGGTGAGCTTTGACAACGGCGTTGACCTGGGCCAGGTGAGCCACGACGACCTCGTCCACGCCAGCGACTGGAAGAAGTACCAGGTCGACCGGGTCGCTGCCGAGCGCCTGGCAGCCGAGGCACCCGACGAATCTGCCGCCGGAGCCGACGAGTCGGTCGAGGCCGCAGCTGGTTCCGGAGGCAACTCTCACGGAATCCCCGAGCATCTGCTGGAGCGGAGCCGGGCAGCGCGCGAACGCCTCGGCGCCTGAGACCCTCTGTTGACACCTATATCCAGACGACACGCTCAGGGCGGGTCCCCACCGCGATATCCTCAACCGTTCCCTTTCAGCCCTCGGAGGCTCCGTTGACGTTCAAACCCGGCGACAAGGTCGTCTACCCGCACCACGGTGCAGCAATTGTCGAAAAGAAGGAGAAGCGCAAGGCGTTCGGTGAAACCGCCGAGTACCTGGTTCTCCGAATGACCGACGGCGACATGACCCTCTCGGTTCCCGTGGACAAGGTCGAAGAGGTCGGTATGCGTTGGCCGATCAGCAAGGAAGACGTCGAGGACCTCTTTGAGGTTCTCCAGAAACGCGACATTCGCGAACCTGCCAACTGGTCGCGTCGCTTCAAGAACCATCAGGAGAAGTTGAAGAGCGGCGACGTCTATCAGGTTGCCGAGGTAGTTAGAAACCTGGCTCTGCGCGATGCCGCCAAGGGCCTGTCAGCCGGTGAAAAGTCGCTCTACACCAAGGCTCTCAAGGTGCTCGTGTCCGAGTTGGCATTCGCCCTCAACACACCCGAGGAAAAGGCCGAGGCCAAGGTTCAGGACGCTCTCACCTGACCTCCGGTCGAGGGGTGAAACCGACCCCACACGTGGTTTACAATCACATTGAGGGACGTTCCCTCTGGTTTCCCACCTGAGCGGAGGTGAGCCGACAATGACGAAGCGACGAATCGTTGTAGGGGTTGAGGGTTCCGGTTACGCCCGGGCCGCGCTTATCTGGGCCATCGACGAGGCACACCACAGGGATGCCGTTGTCGAGGTCGTCACCTGCTACTCCCCTACATATGTTCCTGCCGCACCCGACCTCGGTTATGTGCCCCTGGATTCATTCGACCTGTTGTCAGAGGTCGAGAAGATGCAGAGTGAGGTCATCGAGTCGGCTGTGGAGTGCGCCAACCACCCCGACGTCGAGATCAGGAAGGTCATCAAGAAGGGCCGTGCAGCTGACACCCTCATGGCTGCAGCCGAGGGTGCCGACATGCTTGTGGTCGGCAACAGAGGCCGTGGAGGCTTCGCAGGACTTCGCCTCGGTTCGGTCAGCCAGTCCATCGCCCACCACAGCCCCTGCCCCCTCGTAATCGTGCGAACCGGACTGGCAGAAGACGACTGAGCGGTCAGGCTGCGCCATCAATATGCCGGCGCAGACATTTTCTCTGAGCAGATGGGTGCACGGCACCGTTTTTTGCGCGAGAGTGGTTGTGTCACGACTACGGCACCAGGGGGTTGCATGAACGACGCCGGGATACCAGAGTCCGAAGGCGATGCGGTCGACGAGATAGTCAAGTTGGCCGGTCCCATTGGCGGGATGTGGGTTGCCCACAACTCGCATGGCATCTGCGGAAGCGGATTTGCCAACCTCATCACCTTCGCCCGCTTCCGCGAGGAACTTCACGACCGAACCGGCCGACCGGCTGCACGGGTAGAGGAGTTGCCCGGCGATCTTTACGACCGAATCGAACACTCCTTCAACACAGGCAAGCGGGACGAGTTGACCTTTGACCTGCGTGGGGCGACTCCATTCCAGAAAGCCGTGTGGCAGGCATGCCTGTCAATCGCCCCGGGCGAGACAACCACCTACGGGATGTTGGCCAAGGCCATCCACCGACCCAACGCAGTGCGTGCGGTCGGAACGGCCCTGGGTGCAAACCCGATCCCGGTGCTCATCCCCTGCCACAGGGTCAAGCGCTCAGATGGCGATTTCGGCGGCTACGCCTTCGGTGTACCGATAAAGGAGCGCCTCCTCGAGCGCGAAGAGGTCCGGGCTGTCGCCTGACCCGACCCGACAGATCTTGAGTTGAGTGACATGAACGAGGCGGCAGGCGCGCCCACCGAGGGTGCCATCACCATCGAGGTTCGCGACCGGATTCTGCTGATCGGCATTGACCGGCCGGCCAAGATGAACGGCTTCACACCCCAGATGATGGACGGGCTTGTCGACGCCTACACACGCCTCGACGAGGACGATGATCTCTGGTGTGGGGTGGTGTTCGGCCACGGCGACCACTTCACCGCCGGCCTGGATCTGCCGAAGTGGCGTGAACGAATGCAGTCAGGCGAGCGAAGGCGGGGAACCGGAGCCGTGGACCCGACCGCTCTGGGGCGCAAGTGCCGCAAGCCGATCGTGACGGCCGTGCAGGGTGTTACATACACGCTCGGAATCGAGTTGATGCTCGCCGGCGACATCGTGGTGGCCTCAGATGACTGCCGGTTCTCCCAGCTTGAGCCCCTGCGCGGAATCCATGCGGCCGGTGGTGCGACCATCCGCTTCGTGCAGCGTGGAGGCTGGGGTAACGCCATGTACCACCTGCTCACCTCTGATGTGTTCGACTCAGCGGAGGCGCTTCGGATCGGGCTTGTGCAGGAGGTCGTGCCGGCCGGCACCCAACTGGAGCGGGCCCTGGAACTGGCAACGGTGATTTGTGAGGGGGCACCTCTTGCCGTGCAGGCCACCAAGGCCTCGTCGATGAGGTTCGTGGAGGAAGGCGAGGCGGCGGCCATTGCCGCCCTCGGTCCGACGCAGGCCATCCTTGCAGCAACTAGCGATGCCGCCGAGGGAGTGGCATCGTTCGTGGAACGTCGGAAGGGCGACTTCACGGGACGCTGAGCCCGGAGTATCAGGGGATTTTGGGGGCTGCCGAACGGTATGCCCCCCTACACTTACGGCGACCCGGGATGTGGCGCAGCCTGGCAGCGCACCTGCTTTGGGAGCAGGGGGTCGGGAGTTCAAATCTCCCCATCCCGACAACGGTTGTCTTGAGGGACAGGCTGAACGCTACTGTCCCGGTGTGGCGGACCTACCTGACGACCTCCGTGTACGCCTCGACAATCTGTTCCGGTCCGATCCCGCCGCAGCTCAACTCGGAGTCGAACTGGACAGTTGGTCGCCCGGCCGTGCTGTGATCAGTGCCGTTTTGACCGACTCGCACACCAACTTCATGGGCGTCGGGCACGGCGGGGTGCTCCTGACACTCGGCGATATCGCCATGTCCTACGCGTCGAATGGGTACGGACGTGTGGCGGTCGCCATTCAAATCGACGTTGCCTACCATCGTGCCGTTGCGTCCGGGGATGAGGTAGTGGCAACGGCCACCGAGATCAGCCGTACCCGTCGTTTCGCCAACCATCGCCTGGAACTTCATGTGGGTGACCTCCTGGTCTGTTCGGCTACCGGCATCACCTACCGGACCGACGAGTGGCACTTCGGCTCCGATGCCTGGACAGAAACATGGCGGGTCGAGCACTAGGAGGCATTCCGACGGGATCTCTCGCTGCGGGCCTGATCATCATCCTGGCGACCTCAGCGTGTGCCTCGCCGGGCGTATCGAGTCGGGCCTTGTCGGGTATGGCCGTTACCTCAACCACAACGACTGCCTCGGCGCCGGTAACTACTACCGCTGCCCCGGCCACGACCACGAAGGCGCCGCCCACCACCTCACCTACGACGACCACCACGACCACAGAGCCCCCGCCCCCGACCACAACCCTGCCTGAACCGACCCTTCCGATGGAGCCGGGCGCATGCATCGAGGTGATCGTGGTGACCCCGTGGAACAACGGAGATGAACCGACCACGCTGTTCGAGTACCTGGTTGACCCTCTGGAACCCGCCATCGGTATGGCCGCTGCTCCGGAGTCCTGTGAGACGTTGGACGAGCTTCTCCCCGAGTTCCTGGGCGACGAGGTCGAGATCCGGGTGGCTGCGCCCGACCCCTGGGACGGCGGACCGTATGCCGTCTACTGGCTAGACGATGCAGGCACCGAACACCACGTCCAGTCCTTTTCACGCACCTCCACCCGTCTGACCGTCTATTCGGGCGACATCCTCGTCCTGCGGCGCCACGACCGTGGCCTGGAGGTCGTTCCTACCTGCGACGACGATTCCAGTCGCCGCCCGCTGGTGCATGAACGCCACGAGATGGCCTGGTGGACCGTCTACGTGGAGTGCCTCGTCTACGACACTCCAGGGCTGGCCGAGAGGATCGTCGGATACACCGATGAACAGATGGAACTTGCGGCCGACCTGTTGCCCCACTCCTCAATCGGCACCCTGCGCCATACACCGATCTGGATCGACGTCTCCTTCAACGACCCTGAGAACATGGCCATCTACATGGAGGACATCCAGAACCCGGGATCGGTCGACCTCCCCTACGTGAACGGCATCCGGGTAAGCGTCGATGCCATCGAAGAGGAACTCGAATACGAGGCGCCCGAGGGGTTCGCCATCCACGAGCTGGCCCACGCATGGCACTGCATGGCCTACGACCCTTGCTGGTCGGCCACCCGGGTCATGAGCGCCTACGCGGCGGCCATGTCAGACGACCTCTACGACTCGGTGGCCTACCTCTACGGTGATGACGAGAGGGCCTACGCGGCAACCGACGACGCCGAGTACTTCGCCGAGCTGTCAGAGGCATGGTTCGACTCCAACGACTACTTCCCGTTCAACAGGACCGACGTCTTAGCCCACGACCCTGTGGGGGCCAAGGCCATTGAAGGTTCCTGGAGACGTATCCCGTAGGGCTCAGAAGGCTCAGGCCAGGGCGTCGCGCTGTTCGATCAACGAGGCGAGTGGAGACAGGTCGAAGGGGGCGTTCAGGGCCACGATCACGTGATCTGCTCCGGCATCCACGTAACGACCCATGTCCGCAACGTCATCAGCGTCTACCTGAACGGTCCGCTCGATTTCGGCAGGGTTGCGGCCGACCCTTTCGCACCATTCATCCAGAATCCCGGAGAGACGCTCGTAGTTCTCGGGTGGTCCGAACGTGTTCCAGGCGTCGGCGTGTTCAGCAACGAGGCGCAGGGTTACCTTCTCGCCCTTGCCGCCGATCAGGATCGGTAGACGCCCCATAGGAGGCGGGTTCACCTTGGAGAGCCTGGACCTCATGCGGGGCAGGTCGGCCTCGAGCTTGCGCAGCCGGCCGATGGCGGTGTCGAACTCGTAGCCGTACTCGTCGTAGTCGCGTTGGAACCAGCCCGATCCGATACCGAGGTACATGCGTCCGCCGCTGACATGGTCGAGGGTGCGGGCCATGTCGGCAAGCAGTTCAGGGTTCCGGTAGCCGTTGCAGGTGACCATCATCCCAACCATGGCGTTCTTTGTGTCGGCCGCCATCGTCGACAACAGGGTCCATCCCTCGAAGTGCTCGGCGTCCATGTCGCCGAACAGTGGAAAGAAGTGGTCCCATGTCCACACGGAGTCCGCTCCCATGGCATCTGCCTCGGTCCACGCGCTACGCATCGCCTCGACGCTCGTGGCCTGGGGCCTTATCACCGCACCAACCTTGATCTGAGTCATTCGGCCAACCTACTCCCACCTCCGCCCCGGCCCTGACCGGAAAGGTCTGGCAAACTCATTCGATGAGGCGAGGCGGACTCCTGTGCGTCGTGGTGCTGGCTGCTGCCTGCGGCGGCGATTCCGAATCGGCTGAGCCTGTACAGACATCCACGGTCGCTCCGACCACCAGCGCGGCACCAACCACGACCGCAGCGCCAACGGCAGCCCCAACGCCGACCAGCACGGCTACACACTCCACCACAACCACGACACAAGCACCTGACACGGCACCGTCGGTCCCCGGCTGCACCGACATCAAGCGGCGCGCTCCCGCATTCGAGGAGGGAATCGCGGAGCACGAACTGTGGATCGGTCGCCTCGTAGGCGACCAGGTCACAGACCAGCAGATGCTCGGCAGCGGTTGGTCGGTTGGCGACGGCTTCATAATCGATGGCGTCGCCCACATCTGGGCCATGAACGCCCTTGACCATGTGCTGCACCATGCCACCTTTGCCGACGGGAAATTCACCGATCTGGGGCCCATCTCGGTTGACGGCCACGTCTTCCAGGGCTTCATTGACCCCGATGTCTTCCGGTTGCCCGACGGTGGGATAGGCCTCGCCGCGGTCAACGGAATGCGCACCGAGGGCACGCCCCGCCAACCCGGGCCGATCTGCCTGATGCGCTCCGACAACGGCCAGGACTTTGAAACCGTCCACGTGCTCATCGACGAGTCCGGGGTCCAGGACCCGGCGGTTCTCGTCGGCGACGAGTGGGTCGTTGCCGTGAAGGTCTTTGGCGAGGAGACCGTGCGGGTCATGGTCGGTACCCCCGAAACCGGATTCGAGGTGACGGTCACTGGAAGCGGCGGCGACCCCGACCTGGTAGTGGAGTCCGACGGAACTATTCGTCTGACCGTATGCGGTGAGGGAATGCTCGACACCTACCGCTCGCCTGACGGCCGATCGTGGGAGGCATCAGATCCGATCCGCAGCCAGACCTGTGGGCCCGCCTCGATCACGGGAAGCGACTGGATGCTCCATCTCCCCAAGCCCGGCCAGGGTGGAGCACTACCGGTCGAGTCCGAGCCTGAAGAAATCGCTGCAACCACAACATCCACATCGCCTCCGTCGATTCCGACCCAAGGCTCAAACCCCTTCTCAAGCGGAAACATTGCACTGCGGGACTGCCTCATCTCAAGCATCGGCGAAGAGGCCTTCAACGGTCTGGCTGCAGGTCGCATGCCCGTAGGGGCCGAGATGATGGCAGTCGGCATATGTATGGCTCAGGCAGGTGCCGGTGGATCCGGCGGGATGCCGACCGCTCCGAGCGGATCGTCGTGTACACCTGAAACCCCTGGCGGGTACAGCCGCCACGACCGTCCGTTCATGTTCGGCATAAAGGCCTTCCACATGTACCCACCTGGCGAACAGTCGGTAGCCGACGAGAGCGACATCAAGGCACTCGGGATGAACACGGTGGGCCTCGTGTTCCAGATCCCCTACGACGACGGCGGACACATCAACTACCCGTTCTCGACGTTTGGCAGCAACTTCTCAGACCTCGATGCCAGCCTCTGCCACATCGGCAACCTCATCAACCGGGTGAAGTCGGCCGGCCTCAGCGTCTACCTCTCGGGTGAGCCCCTCTACTACCGGATGGGCCCGGGGGTGTAGCCAGGCGTGCTCGACAGCGCCTCGGTCCCGACCTACCTGTCCGAACTCCCCGAGGTCATGGCAAGGCTGGCTGAGACGGCCGAGAGATACAAGGTCGAGTGGTTGGCACCAATCAGCGAACCCGACAAGTACTTCGGGCCTGACGCAGCCAACCAGATCATGCAGGACGTCCTTCCCCGCTTTGACGAGTTCGACGGCAAGCTGGTTTGGCAGGTGTTCGACAGCGTCCAGCGTCTGGACCTGCGCGGCTACGACGTTGCCGGACTGGCCGTGCTCGGCTGCGACTGGGACGGTGTGGGCGAAATGTTCGACACAACAATCTCAAGGGTCGTGGACTGGGCAGCCGCGGACGGGGTAACAGAGATCGCCCACGTGGAGTTCGGTTGTGTCAACAACGCCAACACCCCATCGGCTGCCATCGCCAACTTCGACCGCTGGCTGGGTGCGACCTCCGGCCTGTCCAGTGGCCTAATTATCCTGGACAGCCCCCGGTCGGCGCCCAACGGCCAGAGCGTCGTGGGGACCTGGCTTGAGGACTGGGTGGTCGGTTACGGAAGGGACCTCGGTTTCAGCCCAGGCTGATACCCGTCTACCTGTCAGCCAGTGAGTTCCCGCTCGACCTCGTCAATGAGGTCACGTTCAGCACCGTCGATGGCCTCTCCTATGTCGGCCTCGACCTCGTCGAAGTAGCCCTCCAGATCAGCCTCTAGGTCATCTGCCACCTCTGAAACCGTGTCCACAATGGTGTCAGCCACAACAGTCACCAAGAGCACGGCACCGATTATCCCAAGAGCAACCGACATAGCGCCAAGAAAGGCGCCAAGGCCGGCCATCTTGCGACGTGGCCTGTCTCTTGCCCTTCCGACGAACCCGAACACCAGCGCCAACACTCCCAGGATCCATGCCATAAAGAAAAAGAAGGGCACGATTCCGAACAGGACCCCTATGAGGCCCGTCGCCAGGGACGCGATCGCCATGCCCTCGCCGCGGACGACTGCCGGTTGGCTCTCTTCCATGAGGTGATGCTCGCACATGGGCCAGCGCTGATGGCTGACCCCGAACAGGTGCCCTCAGACCCCCTCAGAGGGAATACTCTCGTCAGAAAGCAGGCCATCCGGCCATCAGGGGAGAAGGGGATTCAGACGCCATGAGCGACTTTCAGGAACACGTCGAGAAGCTGAACGTCAGGGGCATCATCATGGCGTCCCTCATGACCGCCTTCGGCCTGGTCGTGGCCCTCGCTTGGAAGGACGCCATCAACGCTCTGGTCGCCTCCATCATTCCCGACAGTTCCGATGGGTCACTGCTCTCCATGTTCATTACAGCTGTGGCAGTGACGGTGCTGGTGACAGTCCTGGCAGCCGTTGCCCTGAAAACCAACAAGCGTCTGGAGCAGAGCTGGGACAGGGTCAACGACCTATGGGAGAAGGACGAAGAGGACTGACCCGATGAGGTTGGCACCAGTAGCGGTGGTGCTGGCCCTGTTGGCTGGGGCGTGTGGCGCTGAGACGGAACCTTCAGCCGACCCTCGACCGGCTGGTACCCAACCATCCACGGAACCCCTTGCGACCATGCCGACCACGAGAACCCCGGCAACCACGCCGACTCCTCCACCATCCTCAACCTCAGAGACAGCTCCCCCGCCCACTACGGCCACCGGACCGATCACGACCACAACTCCCACGACAGCCCCGACCCCGGCGACCACGACAACAACCGCTGTCCCTCGACCTCTCAGCTATCCACGAACCTGTCAGGCATGGAACGGCATCCAGAACATGCCTGACCTCTCCGAGGTCGAGCGACTGGCAAAGCACGACCTGATGTGGTCGGGAACCTGGGATCTCGGGCTGAGGTGGGACAACTCCGATGAGCAGCCCTACCGGGGAATGGCCGTGACCCTTGCCGATGTTGATGGCGACGACGAGTTCACCGCAGCAATAGCGATGAAGGAGGACCTGCTCGGCATCAATCCGAACCTGAGGACCCTCGTGGAGATCAGGTACCGCGACGGCCGCTTCGTTGGCGACGAGGCCGGCCTTCCCTGGTGGGACCTGGGGCACTACCCCCCAGATTCGCCCTACTGGATCAGGGACGCCGACGGAATGCCGGTCCCCGGATGGGGCGAGGACTCTGATGGCGACGGGGTCCTCGAGGCAGATGAGGTGCTCGGATCACTCATCGACTTCCGCAACACGGCGGTCATCGAACTCGTAGCCCAAAAGGCAAGAGCCCTGAAGGAAACAGGCGCCGTGGATGGAATCTTCCTGGACTGGTGGAATGAGCGCTACCCGACCTCGGCGTCCTTTCTCGACTGGTCGACCTTCTACATGAGTCCCGAGGAGGAACTTGAGGCCCGGCTGGCGATTCTCCGGCGAATCCGGGAACTGGTCGGCGACGACTTCTTGATCCTCGTGAACACCAACGAGGCAAAGGCGCCATTGTCAGCATCGCTCATCAACGGCACGTTCATGGAGGTATGGAAGGCGGACTGGTCGACCGGTTACTCGGTTGACCACCTGCGAACGGTAGAGGAGACCCTCTTCTGGGCATCAGAGACGCTTCAGGAGCCGCGCATCAACTGCCTGGAGGGGTGGCGGGTCGTCTACGACTACGGCAACGAGGCCGCCCAGGTGACAGAGCGTGACTCAAGTGAGAACCGCCAGTGGATGCGCCTGTTCACGACGCTGGCGCTAACCCATTCCGACGGCCACGTGCTCTTCGGTGACGACAACGCCGAGCCCACCTGGGACCACCACCACAACTGGTACGACTTCTGGGACACCGACCTGGGTCAACCGGTCGGGCCAAAGGGGCAGGTCCTCGACGGAATCGACGGCCTCTTCATTCGGGAGTTCACCAACGGATGGGCTGTCTACAACCGCTCGGGTTCTCCAAGGACGATTACCTGGTCCGGTGATACGACCGCAGCCTCCTCGGGAGAGAGCAGCCAGGTCCATGTACTCGGCGACATGGATGGCGAGATCTACCTGGCGGTGGCAGCGACAAGTGACCACCCATCGGCAGCGACAACTACGGCACCTGCGACAACGGCCGTTCCCACTACCAGCTCAGCACCGCCGGTCACCACGCTCCCACCGGTCACCACGCTCCCACCGACGACCACGCAGCCGCCGCCTCCGACCACGGTCGCTCCAACGACCACCACTGCCCCGCCCCCGGATGAACTGGCGATCGACTGCGCCTTCGACCAACAGGCGCTCACGGTTTCCTGCACAGCAACCGGGTCGACAGGTGGGTCGAGAAGGTGGACCTCAAGCCTTGCTTCGGGCTGGGGCGATGGCGACACATACGAGCGAACCCTCAACTGGGGCGAGAACGCCACCGAGGCAACCGTCCAACTGGAGGTGTGCAACGGCGACGACTGCACCGTGGCCACCACCACCGTCAACCTGGCACGGGAGCCATCGGGCGACTGTCCCTCCGACTTCAACGGTTGGTTCACCACGTTCCCTCTTGATGACCTGTCCTCCGTCCAGACAGTCGGACCACCTGGCAGGGAGATCGACGGATGGGACTACAAGGGCCACGGCTACTTCAGGGTTCCCAGCGGGCAGAACATGGTCGATGTCCGGTTGCCGACCGACGCCACGCTGGTGAACGCCGCCGTCTACATCGAGGCTGACGAGGCCCAGTATTCCCTGACATTCAGGACAGCCTGTGAGGGCCTTGAGTTCCTCTTTGACCACATCGGGACACCGGTCCCCGCTATTGGCGACCTGATCGACTGGGAACCGACAGAAAGCAGTGCCGGCTTTCCCGTTGAGCACCTGTCGCTGTTGGAGGGCGACCTCATCGGAACCTCGATCGGAACCGTCGGTGACGGCAACGCCTTCGTGGACTTCGGGGTGAACGATTCGTTCGCAAGGCTCCGAACCCCCGAGAGCCCGCTCGCCTACGGCCGCCACCTGAGCGCTGTCTGCTTCTACGACTTCTTCTCCCCAGAGGTCGCCTCGGTTCTACGGAGCCGGATAAAGCAGAACCAACCCGTCGAAACCGGATTCTGCCCGTAGCCGAATCCAGCAGAGCGCCTGAAAAAGCGGTCAACCCCCGGCGGCGGGAGCCAGGGGCTGACCTGGGATCGATACCGGTGGCGCCAATTCGGCGGGAATCAGGCGTGCTCACCGATGTGTATCAACCCGTCTGTGCGGACCACTCCCCCATGCCTCGAAAGGCAAGTGGACCGGCTACCCGCTCTGATCGGAGACCATAGTCCTGAAACGGTGGTTTGTCCCGTGGAAATTTCCCGGAACCGGGCCGACACAGAGGTGGTACCCCGTACGGGATTCGAACCCGTGTTACCAGATTGAGAATCTGGCGTCCTGGGCCTCTAGACGAACGGGGCCTGTACCTGTTGACATCCCGGCGGGTGCGGAACGTCAACCTCTGGAGCAGCGCATTGTAGCGATGCCTCGAGGCTGCGCCTCTTGCTCGGGGGGGAGGACTCGAACCCCCAACGACTGGACCAGAACCAGCTGTGTTGCCAATTACACCACCCCCGAAAGGTGGGCCCCGGAGGGCGCAGGACAGCGTAACGGTCAGATTGTTACGACCGGCGGGTCGAGACCTACAGGCGTGCCCGGGCCTGCGCTATCCGTCTAAGAACCTCGGTGCGGTCCATGCATTCAGCCATGGTCTCAAAGAGCGGCGGGCCGACCGTGCGGCCGGTGACGGCAACCCGTACGGGCGCCTGGGCCTTGCCCAACTTGAGGCCGACCGTCTCGCCGACCTCCATCACCGTGTCCTTGAGCACCTCGGGCTCCCATGCGCAGTCGGCGAACGCTGCGGCGGTTCCCTCAAGGATCTCGGCGGCGAACTTCCCCTTTACCATCGCCTTGTGCCATGAGTCCGGGTCGTCGACCGGGTCTTCCAGGAACAAGAAGTCAACGAACCTGGGGGTGTCGCTGAAGGTCCTCAGCTTTTCCTGGATCAGGTCGACCATGTTGTCAAAGAGCCCCTGGTCGAAGCTGTCCGGCGGCCAGGGTGCGGCGTCTCCCATCCATGGACCGACCCGTTCAATGAACTCGGCCTTCGGTAGTGCCCTCAGGTAGGTGGCGTTGATGTGTTCCAGCTTCTTGAGGTCAAAATAGGCCGCTGCCTTGTTGACGTCCTCGATGCGGAACACGTCGACGAGCTCAGCCAGCGGCCTGATCTCCACGTCGTCCGGCGGCCCCCATCCGAGGAGGGCCAGATAGTTGACCATGGCCTCCGCCAGGTAGCCGCGTTCTCGGTAGTCGGCGATCGAAACATCGTCGCGACGCTTGGAGAGCTTCTTGCGCTGCTCGTTCACGAGGAGGGGAAGGTGGGCGTAGGTGGGGTGTGGAGCTCCCATTGCGTCGAGCATGAGAAGCACCTTCGGCACCCCGGACAGAAGGTCCTCGCCGCGGATGGCGTGGGTGATGCCCATGTCGGCGTCGTCTACAGCGTTGGCCAGGAGGAACATGGGTGACCCGTTGGATCGCCAGATGACGAAGTCCTCGAGGTCGTCTGTCAAGAACGAGACCTCGCCGCGCACGATGTCTTTGAACTGAACGGTCCGGCCTGTCGGCATGCGGAATCGCACGGCCAGGCCGTCGGTGATCGACGAGCCTTCGACCTCACGATTCTCGGCATCACACAGGTAGGCGAGACCTCGGTTCAAGAGGTCCTCTACGACCTCCCTGTGACGGTCGCTGCGTTCGGACTGGTAGAGCGGCCCCTCGTCCCAGTCGAGTCCCAGCCACTCGAGCTCGGCCAGCAGGCTCTGCGTCAGCTCGGGCCGGTTTCGCTCAGCGTCGGTGTCCTCGACACGCAGCACGTAGGTGCCACCGGTCGAGCGGGCGAACAGCCAGTTGAACAGGGCGGTCCGTGCGCTTCCCACATGGAGGAAGCCTGTCGGCGAAGGGGCGAACCTGACTCTTGGGGTCACCGGGCTGAGGCTACCGGTGGCGACGCCGACGCCGTGTGAGGCAGGCAGCGGCTAGCTGGGTGCCAGCAGGTGCCGCATCGCTGTGCTCATTGCGCTGAGGCGGTTGTAGAGGGCCTCATAGATCGAGCGGTCAAGCCCGTAGGGGTCTGGAACCTCGTCGGCTGTGCGGCCAACGGTCATGTGTCCGCCTCGTGCAGCGTGCAGTTGCGCCACCCATTCCCTGAGGGTCGTGCCCGGCAGGAGGGGTCCGACGGTGCCACCCAGCCTTGGAACCTCGCCGGCCAGAAAGGTCCGACCCCGGGCGTCCTGGCTGAGCGCGGCGACAGCTGACTCGTGCACACGTGTCATCACGACGATCAGGTCGGCCTGGTCGATCAGGTAGTCGGTCAGCAGGGTGCTGCGTTGGTCGGCGATGTCTATTCCGTGTTCTGCGAGCACGCCGACTGAGTGGCTGGTTGCAGGTCCGCCGGTCATTGCGTGGGTGCCCGCCGAAGCAACGACCAGGTCGGATCCTGCAGATGCCAGATCGTGTGCCAGCAGCCCCTCGGCCATTGCCGATCGGCAGATGTTGCCGGTGCAGACGAAGAGAATCACCCGGGGACCGTTGTTTCAGACAACTCAGGCTGTCGCTGCCTCGGCGGCGGCGCGGTCTGACTCGAACTGGTACTGGGGTTCGGCCAGGCGGGGGCTGCGGCTGTCGCCGTCGGCCTGGCGGATTCCGTTGTCGAGGCCGCTGGTAGCGGCGTCCTTCCATGCCTGATCATCTGACCAGCCAACGTCGAGGTCCACGATGGTGCCCGGTTCGGTGATGGTCCACGCCGCGGCGAGCGCCTGACTAAGCAGGTCGGTCTGGAACTCAGGGTCGTGTGGTCGGCCGGCCGTGTAGCCGAGCGGCATGTCCACGAAGGCGGCCCTGGGTGGGTTGGCCGCTGCGGTGATGCTCCGCGCGGCCGTCAGGCTGAGCGTCGATGTGCCGGCTGCTTCGATTGCCCTCGCTACCAGACCCACGGTCTGGTGGCATACAGGTCAAACGGGTACGAGCAGCACCAGGTCGACCTCGCCGGCAGCCTTCATGGCGTCGATTGCACCGACGATCGCCGGGGCCAACTCCTCTTCGGCTCGCCGTGCCGAGTAGATGCCTCCCATGCACGCGATCGCCTCCGGCGCAATGCCTCCGATCGTGCCGGCGGCAACCATCTCGTTGAGGCGGTCCACCGGGAAGACAATGTTGGGGTCGCTTCGGGCGGGTTCCAGGTCGTAGGCGAAGTGGGTTACGCGTACGTCACCAGCCGGTTGGTCGGTTGGAATGTGGCGGATGCCGGTGTCGTCCTTCCAGTGAAATGCCACCTGGCCCTCGCGGTAGGCCCCACCGGATCCGACGAGAGCAATTGTTGAGTTGGAGAGCGGCTTGCGGAGCGGTGTCCAGGGTGGCTGATCGGGGCGATGGGCCCACTGGTAGGGCTCGTAGCCGAGGGCCGAGTACTGCAGGGTCGTGCGTTCGATGTAGTCAACCGGTTTGCTCAGGTCCACGTGCGCATCTTCGCATGTGTCGCGCCGAAATGGGGTGTCCGCTGGAATCTGCGGAGCAACTGAGGCTGAGCATCGACTCTGTGAGCATTTACTCCTACAATCAACGCATGGACTCCGCCACCAGGGAACTCTCGGTCGAACAGGTCGCAGCCGAAGCCGACCTGAACGTCGATACGGTCCGCTACTACCAGCGTCTTGGCCTTCTGGAACCGCCGGACCGACAGGGCCGTCGGGCCGTCTACCGGCCCGATCACGTGAAACGCCTCACCGAAATCAGACACCTCGCCGATGCCGGCTTCACCCTCGCCCAGATCGGGCGCCTCACAGATCCGGCCGACAGTACTGACACCCTCGGAAGCCTCGCAGCCGATACCGCCCGGGCACGCCGCCTGACACGCTCAGAGGTGGCCGATCAGGCCGGGGTTCCCGAGGGTCTCGTTGCCCTTCTATGTGACAACGGCCTTCTCGAGACCTCGCTCGTCGACGGCGAGCAGCGCTTCGACAAGGGCGCCGTGTCCATGGTGCGGGCCGGATTGGCTGTGAGCGCCGCCGGCGTGCCGCTGGATGAACTCGTCAGCCTTGCAGCCGACCACGCAGGCAACGTCGACGACATTGTGCGAAGGGCCATCGCCCTCTTCGAAGAACACGTCACCGACGATTCAGGTAGTGGCGACGACGACCTCGTCGAGGTGGTTCACGCGCTCCTTCCGGCAATTACCCGTCTGGTGGCCCAGCACTTCCACCGCTCCCTGGTATCACGTGCCCTCGACAGGGTGGCCGACGGCGATCGTCCCACCCTCGCCGATGCTCTGATCGCCGCGGACACCGAGCACCTTGTGGTCACCTGCGAATGGCGCTGACCGAGCCCAACGCCACCGACCTACCGGTCGCCACCACCGTCGAGGTAACCGACGGTGCGGCCCGCGACCCCCTGGCCTGGCTGAACATCGCTCCGGCCGGGGTCGAACGCTGGTTCTGGGAGATCCCCGACGACGATTCCTCATGGGTGGGCCTGGGCTCTTACACCTCGGTTCCCCTTAGCGGCCCAGGGCGTTTCTCGGATGCCAGACGCCTGACGGCCGACATTTTCGGCGACCTCGTCATCGACGCTCCAGCCGGAGCTCCCCTACCACGCCTAGCCGTCGGCTTTGCCTTCGAACCCGATGGCGGCAACCGGGCCTGGCAGGACCTGAGTGGTGGACGCCTCGTGCTCCCGGCGCTACAGGTTCTTCATAAAGGTGGGCGAACCTGGATAACCAGCATCGGCGACCCGATCATGTCCAATCCCGGCGTGGCGGCCCCACCCGCGGACAGACCGGCCGACGCCGAGGCATCCAGGTGGGCCTCCGAAGATGAACGTTCGATGTATCGACATCTGGTGGCTACTGCACTCAAGGCGATCGAGGCAGGCGAGATCACCAAGGCGGTTCCATGTAGATCAATCCGCGTGGACCACAGCCCTGACCTGCCACGCCTGTTGGCCACCCTCAGGGAGACCTTCCCGGCCTGTGCCACCTTCTGCGTCGACACCGGGAGGACCATCTTCGCGGGGGCCACTCCTGAACGACTGGCAGCGGTTCACGCCGGCCATCTGGACACGGCAGCCCTCGCAGGCTCCGCTCCACGACATCCGGTCACCGACATCGACGACGCCCTGGGGCAAGGTCTCATGACCAGCCCAAAGGAACGCAACGAACACGCTGTGGTGGTGGACGCTGTTGTCGAGTCCCTCGACGACCTGGGGCTGACGCCGATACTCCCGGAGGGGCCGGCCCTTCTACGCCTGCACGGAATCCAGCACCTGCACACGCCTATCAACTGTGACCTACCCGCAGATGTCGGCATTCTTGACGTGGTCGGTGCACTCCACCCGACGCCCGCGGTTTCTGGCGCTCCGATCGAGCGCGCTATCGAGTTGCGGGGAATTCACGAACATCTGGACAGGGGCTGGTTCGCCGGTCCCCTCGGATGGCTGGACCCAGACGGCGACGGTGAGTTCCGCGTGGCCCTCCGCTCGGCCCTGGTCGACGATCTGGGAACGACCCTGTTCGCCGGAGCCGGTGTCGTCGCCGGTTCCGACCCTGACCGCGAGTTGCTCGAGACCGAGGTCAAGCTGGGGGCCATGTTGGGTCCCGTGCTTGCCGCATCCCGCCCTGTCGAAGAGACATCACCATGAGGACCGGCATCAGGAACAAACAGGCAGATACGGTCGCCGTGCAGGCGTCCTGTCACGGGCTGTTCGCACAGTTGGCGCAATCTGGGGTGGCACACGTGGCCATTTCGCCGGGATCTCGCTCAACGCCCCTGACCATCGCTGCTGACAGAACCCCAGGGCTTGAGGTGTCGATCCACATGGATGAACGTTCGGCGGGCTTTTACGCCCTTGGACTCGCCAGGTCGAGCCGTCGCCCGGTCGCCCTTGTCTGCACGTCGGGCAGCGCCGCGGCCAACTACCTGCCTGCCGTGGTCGAGGCGTTCCACTCCGGCGTGCCGTTGATCGTCCTCACAGCGGACCGCCCACCAGAGCTGCAGGGCCGCGGCGCCCCCCAGACCATCAACCAGGAGGACATATTCGGCACTCACGTCCGCTGGTCAACCCAGGCGCCCGTCTTTGGTACCGAGCCTGTCGAGGAGTCGGTCCGCCTCGCTGCCGTGGCAGTCGAGCAGTCACTGGCTCCGGTGCCAGGACCAGTGCACGTCAACTGTCCGTTTCGGGAACCGCTCGAGCCTCCCACCGGGGCACCGCCACCAGCCAGCCTGCAGCCGCCACCTGGCGCGTCGACCCCACCGGACCCAGCCGATGTGGCCACACTCACTGGCCTCCTGTCCCGGGAGAAAGGCCTCATCGTGGCGGGCCCGATGGATCTGGATGCGGCTGGCGTCGCCGCGGTAGCGCGCCTCTCCACCGACAGCGGCTGGCCTGTCATCGCCGACCCGGCATCGGGTCTGAGGCGTGGACCCCACATCGCCGATGCTCCTGTTCTGGCCTCTGGTGAACATCTCCTTGCTGCCGGATTTGGCGACCGCCACCAACCCGACGTCATCGTGCAGTTGGGTGGGCTACCCACCAGCCGTGCCTACCGGATCTGGTTGCAGCGGTGCGGTGCCGACCGTGTCGTCGCCGTCGACAACACCGGCCGCTTCCCGGATCCCTCCTTCGCCGTGACAGACCGGGTTGCCGCCGACCCGGCAGAGTTGGCAGGTGCCCTCTTAGCCGGGTTCGATGAGCGTGGCCCCACGGAGTGGACGAAAGAATGGGTGAACGCCGAGGCCAGCGCATCCCGGACCATGGCCGATCTCGTCTCGATCGCACCGTTCGACGAACCCGGCGTGGTCGACTCCCTGTGTCGTGCGCTGCCGGCCGGAGCAAACCTGGTTGTAGCCAACTCCATGCCGATCCGCGATCTGGATGCCTTCATGCCGGTCGACCAGCGGCCACTTGCCGTGTTTGCCAACCGGGGCGCCAACGGCATCGATGGCCTGATCTCGACGGCGGTCGGCATTGCTGCCGGATCCGACGCTCCGACCGTCCTGTTCACAGGCGACCTTGCGCTGCTGCACGACCTCACAGGCTTCGTGGCCGCCGAACGCCTGGGAGTCGATCTGACGGTGGTCGTGGTCGACAACGACGGCGGGGGCATCTTCTCGTTCCTCCCCATCGCCGACGAAGCCGACGTCGACCACCACCGCCTCTTCCACACACCACACGGCCTGGACCTGGGTCTGGCAGCCAACCTCGCAGGGGCAACCCTCGACCGCATCTTCGACCGGGAGGGCCTCGACCTTGCCCTTGCCACATCGATCGGTCATCGCGGCATTCACCTGTTGCACGTCAGAACCAATGCCGCCACGAACGTGGAAATCCACCGGCGGGCTGGGACAGCTGTGGCCGAAACCCTGGCGGGTCCTGGCCGATGACCACCCGTCTGCACACCGAGGTTGAGGGCAGGGGTCATCCTCTCATGCTTCTCCACGGCTTCACGGGCGACACATCGACCATGTGGCCGCTCGGTCACCAGATCACCGGCATCCGTACCGTGATCGCCGTTGACCTGCCCGGCCATGGAACTACGGGCGTGCTCGCCGACCATGCTGGCTACCGCTTCGACAACACCGTCGACGCCCTTGCCGCGACGGTGAGACAACTCGGCCACGAAACCGTCGACCTCCTCGGCTACTCCATGGGAGGCCGCATCGCCCTGGGCCTGGCGGTCAGGCACCCCGGTCTGGTGCGTTCGAGTGTGCTCATCGGGGCCACGGCAGGAATCGTCAGCGATGCCGAACGTGACCTACGCAGGCGCACCGACGACGACCTGGCAGAGGAAATCCTCAGCGACGGGCTGGAGTCCTTCGTGGACTACTGGATGGACCTTCCGCTCTTTGAGACCCAGGCACGCCTGGGACAGGATGCCCTGCACGATGCCCGAGAGCAGAGGCTCAAGAACCACCCGGACGGCCTGGCCGGAAGCCTCCGCGGTGCCGGTAGCGGCAACCAGCCGTCGTTGTGGCGCGAGTTGCACAAGGTGAGCGGGCCGGTGCTGTTGATCGTTGGCGACGAGGACCCCAAGTTCCGGTCACTGGCCATGAGGATGGCTTCAGGACTTCCCAGGGCTGAGATCTCCGTGATTCCAGATGCCGGCCATGCAGCCCATCTCGAGAATCCGGCTGCCACCGTTCTCGCTGTGAGGGCCTTCTTCGACGAGTTTGCCTCACCGTGAGGATCGTCGAGGCCGGTGTGGCCCGCCACACCTTGACCTACCGCAACCCGGTCACGACAGCCCGCGGACAGATCGCTGAGCGCCAGGTCCTTTTATTGACCCTTACCGACGATGACGGTCACGTCGGCGTCGGCGAGGCAGCACCCCTTGAGGGCTTCACGTCTGACAACTTGGACCTTGCCGAAGCTGCTCTGCTGGCATGGGCCGGAGATGAGGGCGACGGGACACTCGCCGACTCCCCCACGGCGCAGGCCGCTGTGGATGCCGCACTCCACGATCTGGCTTCAGCTACCGCCGGGGTGCCCCTTCACAACTACCTGAGCCCTGAGAGCCCATCCTCACTACCCGTCGCCGCTCTCGTGCTTGGACAGGACCCTGATGAGCTGGCGGGAACGGCCTCAGCGGCGGTCGAAGCCGGCCACACCACCGTCAAGGTCAAGGTTGGTGCCCTGAGGATCGAAGAGGACCTGGAAAGGGTGTCGGCTGTCCGCAGAGCCATCGGTCCCGGAACGGCGATCCGGTTGGACGCCAACGGGGCATGGAGCCCTGAGGACGCACCCGAAAACCTTGATCGGCTGGCAGGTCTTGACATCCAGTTCATCGAAGAACCCGTCTCAGGAGTCACCCAGATGGCGAACCTCATGCACGTATCGCCCATACCCGTGGCTGCTGACGAGTCCATCCGCACCCGGGCCGACCTGGACCTGACCATCTCAGCCGGAGCCGCCGACCTGGTCGTTCTCAAGCCGTCAGCAATCGGTGGAATATCGGTAGCTGCGCAATGGGCTGCACGGGCCCGCTCGGGAGGCATCGGCGTGGTCATCACGTCGCTGCTGGAGAGTTCTGTCGGCATCAGGGCAGCCGCCCACCTTGCCTCGGCGATCGGTGCCCTGGACCCGTCACCTGGCCTGGCAACGGCCAGCCTCCTGGCAACAGATCTGGGCACCCCTCTTCTGCCCGAAAGCGGACACCTGAACCTGGCCTGAGTCACCGCCGCCGATAACAGCACGCTTCAACAAAGTGTTGTAGAAAGACTCCGGGGCGACGTCGACAAAGGGGGGAACAACCGGTGCTCAAGGGGGCAATCGGAGCACTTGTACCGCTTCTCGCCGCTGTGGTTGCCTTCGCCTTCGGAGCGATCATGCTGCTTGCGCTCGGAGCCAACCCCATTGAAGGCCTCGACGCCATGCTGGACGGTGCGTTCGGCAGCGGTTCCCGCATTGCAGCGACGGCGGTCAAGGCCACGCCCCTGATCCTGGTCGGTGCCGGAATAGCCATTGCGTTTCGCACCAGCGTCATCAACATCGGCGGCGAGAGCCAGATAATCGCCGGTGCGCTCCTGTCGACCGTCGTGGCACTCGGCTTCCCGAACCTGCCGGCGCTCATCCTCGTACCCCTGGTGTTGCTCTCAGGCGCAGTGGGTGGCGGCATCCTGGGAGCCGTCCCCGGTGCCCTGAAGGCCTACGCCTCAGTCAACGAGATCCTCTCAACCATCATGCTCAACCTTGTGATGGTCCAGTTCATGAACTACCTCCTCAGGGGACCCCTCATCGACCCGTTCGAGTTGGAGGCCGGCACCCGCATTCCACAGACCCAGCGACTGTCAGACAACGCTGCCCTGCCAACACTGATCGAAGGCACGAGACTCCACATAGGAGTGCCCGTTGCGATCGTCGCCGCGGTTGCCGCCTACCTGATTCTCTGGCGCACACCGACCGGTTTTCGGCTCCGGGCCGTGGGCCACTCCCCCGAGGCCGCCAGAGCCGCCGGCATCAGCGTGAAGAAAAACATCACCCTGGCCATGGCGCTGTCAGGCTCCCTCGGCGGAATCGCCGGCGCCATCCTCGTCTTCGGAAGCGAAGGCCAGCGCATGATCACCGACGGTTCCGCAGCCGGCTTCACCGGCAGCGCCGGCTTCAACGGCATCGTCGCTGCACTGTTTGGCGGATTGCATCCGCTCTGGACAATTCCCTCTGCCATGCTCTTTGGTGCGTTGTTGACAGGCGCAACACAGCTTCAGCGCGTGCTCCAGGTTCCGGCGGCACTGGCGGTGGCACTGAACGGGATCGTCGTCATCTTCGTGATCAGCAGCACACCGGTTCGGGGCTGGCTGCAACGCTCCCTGGCCGACTCAGCTCTGTTCAACCGATCCTCTGACGGTGGCGGGGCAAGCTGAACATGGGCGACTTCTTCACCCTCAGCGTGCTTGTGGCCACGGCCGCATCTGCTATCCGACTTGCTACGCCGTACCTCCTGGCCTCCCTCGGCGAGACGGTCGGGCAGCGCAGCGGGGTGCTCAACCTGGGGGTCGACGGTG
>JACNLA010000025.1:0-34552 GCA_014381745.1 Actinomycetota bacterium
CCGACGCGCCGGACACCCCCGACACGCCAGACACACCAGACGCCCCCGAGCCCGCCGGGCGGCGTACCTGGCCCCAGCGCATCCTCATCGGCGCAAGCGTGTTCTTCGCACTCGGCCTCATCTACGCATCCGGCCGCCTCGACTCCTTCGAGGAGGCCATCGGGTCCATCGTGCGCATCGACGTTCCCACCGGCGTGCTGGCAGACCCACACGCCCCGGTCGCCGCAGACAACGGCACAGGCGTCCGCGAGCGCCCCGCCGTGAAGCCCGGCGAGACCCCGGCCGGCCCGGCACGCAACTTCCTCATCATCGGCACCGACAGCGCCGTCGGGCTCGACGACGACGATCCCGCAGCCCACCGCGACCGCACCGCCAGCGCCGCCCTCGCCGACGTCATCATGCTGCTGCGCCTCGACCCGGGCCTGAGGCGGGCATCTCTGGTGTCGGTTCCACGCGACCTCTACGTACCCATCTGGCGCGGCGGCGTGCCCGTCCGAGAGGAGAAGATCGCCTCGTCGCTGCTCGTGGGCGGCATGGAACAGGGCGCACCCACCCTCGTCGAGACCATCACCAACAACTTCGGCGTTCCCATCCACAACTTCGTGGTCATGGACTTCCATGGCTTCGAACAGGTAGTCGACGAGTTGGGTGGAGTGCCCGCATGGTTCCCGTACCCGGTGCGAGACGTCGGCTCGGGCCTCAACGAGCCCTACGGCGGCTGCACGCTGCTCGATGGCCAGGAATCCCTCGCCTTCGTGCGCAGTCGCAAGATCGAGGGCTACTTCGACGGCCGCTGGCGCCGCGTCGGCGTCTGGAACGACCTTGAGCGCAACCAGCGCCAGCAGAGCTTCATGCTCATGGCAATGGAGCGCGCCATCGACAAGGGCGCCCGCTCGGTGCTCGTGCGAAACGACCTCATCGAGGCCGGGGCCGCAACCGTGGTGCTCGACGACCGCCTCACCCTGCGCACCCTGTTGGACCTGGGCCGGGCCTTCTCGTCGTTCAAGCCCGACGACCTCGACCGCTACGTGCTACCCGTGCTCGACGACAGCGTCGGCAACTCGTCTGTGTTGCGCCTCGGTGACAACGCCGCACGCGTCTTCGACGTGTTCCGCGGTACCGCACTCCAACCCGAGGACGTGGTTGTCTCGGTGGTCGACGGCCGCGGCGTCGACGACGAGCCCGTGCCACCCACCGTGCACCTGGGCACACAGGGCTTCTCGGTCAACATGCGCACCGGCCCCATCGCCGCCCGCACCACCATCAGGGCCGCCATCGCCGACTACGACGCAGCCGTCCTGCTGGGCCGCTACATCCGGTCCGTGCCCGTCTTTGACTTCAGAGACGACCTGGGCCTCGAACCCGGCACCGTTGAACTCCGCATGGGAACCGACTTCTCCGAGTTCCTGACCCAGCCACACACCTTCGAGGCCACCGACGCCGTGGCACGCGACTACCTGCCCGGCGTGCTCATCGAACAGGCCGCCAAGCCAGCTCCACGCCGCGCCCTCCAGGACGAAGAGGCCACGACGACAACGACGACAACGACGACCCTCCCGCCCGAGGAGTCCACGACGACGACGACCCTCCCGCCCGAGGAGTCCACGACGACAACGACCCTCCCGCCCGAGGAGTCCACGACGACAACGACCCTCCCGCCCGAGGAGACCACAACCACCACCCTTGCCCCGGAGGAGTCCACGACGACAACACTGGCTCCAGACGAGGTTCCAACGACGACCCTTCCCGCCGAGATCCTGCCCACAGAGACCACCACCACGCTCCTCGACGGTGAGACCCTCGACGAGCTGGTCCCCGAACCAGACCCCGACGCCTACAACCTCTCGCCGATACTGGATGCCCGCCCACCAGCCGGGGTCAAGTGCTGAACCCCATCCACGCCGCCTTCCTCCTGGAGCAGTGCTGGCACACCGTTCCCGGTGGAACCGCCGTGGCCGCCGCGGGCCTCGCCGCAGCGCTCGCCGACCTTCCCGGCATCGAGGTAACCGGCATAGCCGCCCGCCACAAGGAGGCTCCCGTCGGCCCGACACCGCCGGTGCCCGTCGTCCACTCCCGGCTGCCCCGCCCCGCCCTCTACGAGTCCTGGCACCGCACCGGCAGGCCCCGGGTCGAAAACATGGGCGAAGGCCAGGGAGCCGACGGCGGCTTCTCCCTCGTGCACGCCTCCGGTGGGGCGGTGCCCGCCACGCGCCTGCCGCTTGTCGCCACCATCCACGACCTGGCGTGGCGCCACGAACCCGGCCACTCCACCAAGAGGGGCAGGCGCCTCTTTGAGGCATGGCTGGCCGATGCACGCAGCGCCGACCACGTCACCTGCCCGTCCGAGGCCACCCGCGCAGACCTCCTGGCCGCCGGCTTTCCAGCCGACAAGGTGAGCGTCATCCCCCTCGGAGCCGACCCGGTTGTTGTCGACCCGGCCGCACCGGCCGCCCTGCGCGGCCACTACGGCCTCGACGGGCCCTTCGTGTTGTGGGTGGGAACCACCGAACCACGCAAGAACCTCGTCAGACTGGTCTCTGCCATGGAACAGATCCCAGACATCCCCCTCGTGCTTGTCGGCCCTCCCGGCTGGAAAGAGGACGCCGGCCGCGTCACCGCACCGCTGGGGGAGCGGGCCCGAATCGTCGGCCGCGTCGACGAGGCCACCAAGCACGCCTGGTACGCCGCCGCCGACGTGTTCGCCATGCCCAGCCTGCTTGAGGGCTTCGGCCTGCCGGTGCTCGAAGCCATGGGCCACGCCACCCCGGTAGTGACCTCGGCGGGCACAGCCACCCAAGAGGTCGTGGGCGCGGCCGGCATCACCGTCGACCCAACCGACGTCGACGCCATTACCGGCGCCATCTCGGGCCTGCTGGCCGACCCCGCCGAGGCCGCCCGCACGGGCGAGGCCGGCCGGGAGCGTGCAGCCACCATGACCTGGGCGGCCGCCGCCACGACCACGGCCAACGTCTACCGGCAGGTGCTGGCATCGTGAGCAGCCCGGCCCGTATCGCCGTCAACCTGTTGCACCTTGTGCCCGGCGGCGTCGGCGGCTCTGAGGAGTACGTGGTTCGCACCCTGTCGGCGTTTCGCCGCCACGGGCCCAGCGACCTCGAACCGGTGCTCTTCGTGCTGAAGGGAATGACCGAGGCCCACCCCGAGTTGTGTGAATCCTTTGAGACCGTGGTCTGTCCCATCGACGGCACCAACCGGCCGCTTCGCATAGCAGCCGAGTCCACCTGGCTGGCCAACCGCACCCAGGGCTTTGACGCCGTCCACCACCTGGGCGGCAGGCGACCCGCAGCCACCGCCCGCCCCGCCGTCGTGACCGTGCACGACCTGCAACCCCTCGACCACCCCGACTGGTTCAGCCCCACCAAGCGGGCCTTCCTGGGTTGGTCCCTGCCGCGCACCCTGCGCAGTGCCGACGTGGTCGTTGTTCTCTCAGAGAGGGTCAGCCGCCAGGTAGTCGACCGCTTCGGCGTCGACCCCGACAGGGTCGTGGTCGTGCCATGCGGTACCGACCACAGGGCCGACTCGCCCGCCGAACCCAGCCGGGCACCCGTCGTCATCTACCCGGCCGTCACACATCACCACAAGAACCACGCCATGCTCATCGAGGCCTTCGCCCGCGTCGCCGGCCGCCACCCCGAGGCCAGCCTCGTCTTCACCGGAGCACCCGGGTCCGCCGACGCCGAGGTGCGTGCCGCAGCCGAGGCCAGCGGCATCGGCCCCCGCATCACCTTCACAGGCCGCATCCCCGCCGCCGACCTGGCCACGCTCATGGCCGGCGCCACCGTCATGGCCTACCCGTCGCGCTACGAGGGTTTTGGAATCCCGGTGCTCGAGGCCATGGCCGCCGGAGTGCCGGCAGTCGTCGCGGCCGGCACAGCAGCCGCCGACCTCGCAACAAGTGCCGCCGTGGTCCTCGAACCAGACGACGTGGCCGGATGGGCCGAAGAGCTCGACCTGCTCATGGCCGACTCCGGCTACCGCAGCCAGGTCGCCCGCTCCGGCCTGGTGAGGGCATCCAACTACCCGTGGGAGGTCTCGGCCCGGCAACTGGAGAGGGCATGGCGCCTTGCCCTCGAGGTCCCCGTTCCCGGCCCCGACGACCCAGCCACCACCTGAGCGCCCTGGGCCAGCCATGCGCCTGCTCGTAGTCACCCCCCACTTCCAGCCCGACACCGCCCCCACCGGCGACGTCGTCGCCATGGTGGTCGAGGCGCTGGGCCAGATGGGCCACGAGACCCACGTGGTCACATCGCTGCCCTGGTACGGCGACCACGCCGTGGCCGACGGCTGGCAGGGAAGCCCCTGGCGAACCGGCCGCCATGACCACGGCACCATCACCCGCCTGCACCCGTTCCCGACCGACAAGAAGAGCCTCGTCGCCCGCTCGCTGGGCTTTATCGGCTTCAGCGCCCTCGCCGCCGGCGCCGCCGTGGGCGCCAAGGGTCCCTTTGAGGCCGTGCTGGCCCTCTCGCCGCCGCTCACCCTGGGCGTGGCCGGCTGGCTGGCCGCCGAGCGGCACCGCTGCCCGCTCATCCTCGACATCCAGGACGTCTTCCCCGACGTGGCCATCCAGGTTGGGGCCATCACCTCGCCGCCACTCATCGACCTGTTCCGACATCTGGAGCGCTTCTGTTACCGGCGAGCCGCCGCTGTGCGGGTCCTCTCAGACGACCTGGCCGACAACGTGGGCGCCAAGGTCTCACGCATGAGGCGGCCACCCCGGGTCGAGGTCATCCCCAACCCGGTCGACACCGGCGCCCTCACGCCCGCCAACCGCGACACCGCCTACCGCCGCGAGCTGGGCCTGGGCGACGCCACCGTGTTCATGTACGCCGGCAACCTGGGTCACTCCCAGTCCCTGGACCTCGTCATCGAGGCCGCCCGTCGCCACGCCCACCGCAGCGACATCGCCTACCTCGTCAACGGCGGCGGCGTCATGGCAGACCACATGGCAAGGGCCGCAGCCGACCTACCCAACCTGACCGTCGTCGGCTACCAGCCCCCGACACGCGTACCCGAAGTGCTCGCCACCGCCGACGCCCACCTGGTTTTGCTCAAGGCGGGCCTGGGAGCCTCAAGCGTTCCATCCAAGGCCTTCTCGGCCCTCGCCGCAGGCCGACCGCTCATAGCCGCCATCGACCCCGGAACCGAGGTGGCCAACGTGGTCAACGAGGCCGGAGCCGGCATGGCCGTACCACCAGACGACACGGACGCCTTCGTGGCAGCCGTTGAACGCCTCGCCGACGACCCAGGCGGACGCCTGGCGATGGGCGAGTCCGGCCGAGCCTGGATCACAAAGCGACGCTCCCCGGCGGCCGTCGCAGAGGCCTTCGCTGCCCTGGTGGAGGACCTGCGCTCCGGGTAGTCGACCTGTCCGGTGGGCCCCCAATCGGGCCACCTCCGCCCGCATAATCGCTCCCAGCCACCGGTAGCGTGTTGGCCCTATGGCACGAGGAGATTCACGCAGCAAGGTCGCGCGCGCAGCCAAGGCCGGTTCGTCCGGCGGCAGCGGCGAACCCCGCAAGTACGGCTTCCCGGCGGCGATCACCATCGTCGTCGTGCTCGGCGTCCTGCTCGTGGGCTGGGCACGCGAGAACCGCGAGGCCACCTCGGCACCCCGAGTCGGCGACCACTGGCACTCCGCCTATGACCTCTACGTCTGCAACGCCCCCAGTGCCGGAACCTGGCGCTCCAAGATCCTCAACGAGAACGACCCCAACGGCATCCACACCCACGGCGACGGCCTCATCCACGTCCACCCCTTCAACTCCCTGGCATCGGGCGACGACGCCACCATGGGCGAGTTCTTCTCCTCCTTCGGCGCCATCGACGACACCTCCATCACCCTCGACACCGGCGAGGTCATTACCGAGGGCTTCGACTGTGGCGGCCAGCCGGCGGTGCTCAAGGTGGCCCGCTACGACGCCCAGGACCGCGACCGCGAGCCCGAGGTCTTCACCGAGAACCTCGCAGGAATTCGCTTCATGAAGAACCTTGAGGCGTTCACCATCGGCTTCGTGCCGGCTGACGAGGTGCCACCACCACCACGGCCCGAACGCTTCACCTTCCTGGAGTCGGTCGACCCGAGGGCCATCGAGTCCGAGGTGCCGTTCGTTGATGCACCCGCTGAGGCCGATCATGACGACGGCGACGACCATGCCGAAGGCGACGACCACGACGAAGCGCCGACCACCTCGGCGGCCGGGTAGCGCCCTTCCCTAGAGGGGTTACGCCATGAGGGCAGTGGTGCTGGTCGGTGGACACGGCACCCGCCTCCGCCCGCTCACCAACGACGTTCCCAAGGCCATGCTCTCCATTGGGGGCGTGCCCATGATCGAACGCATGGTCGGTCACCTGGCAAGCCACGGCGTAACCGAGGTGGTGCTCTCCATGGGCTTCATGCCCGACGCTTTCAGCGCCGCCTACCCCGACGGCACCTGCGCCGGCACGCCCGTCCACTACGCCGTCGAGCCCGAACCACTCGACACGGCCGGCGCCATTGCCTTCGCAGCCGCCCACGCAGGCATCGACGACACCTTCCTCGTGCAGAACGGCGACATCCTCACCGACCTTGACCTGGGCGCCCTAGTGGCGGCCCATCGTGAGGCCGGAGCCGAGGGCACCATCGCCCTAACCGCCGTCGACGACCCGTCCCGCTACGGCGTCGTCCCCACCGACGACACCGGTCGGGTCATGGGGTTCGTGGAGAAACCAGCCCCCGGTGAGGCACCCACCAACCTCGTAAACGCCGGCACCTACGTGCTGGAACCATCGGTGCTCAGCCGCATCCCGGCCGGTGTCCGGGTCTCGGTCGAGCGCCAGGTGTTTCCCGAGATGGCCGCCGAGGGAACCCTCTACGCCCTGGCGTCAGACGCCACCTGGATCGACACCGGCACCCCTCAGACGTACCTGCGAGCCAACCTTGAGACCCTGGGGGACCCCTCCGGTTCGGTAGTCGACGAGAGCGCCCAGGTCGCCGCCAGCGCCGTCGTGGAACGCTCCGTCGTGCTGGCGGGTGCCTCCATAGGAGAGAATGCGGTCGTGACAGACTCGATCATCGGCCCCGGGGCCAGCGTGGGTGCATCAGCGCATGTGCTCAGCCACTCGGTGCTCGGAACCGATGCCGTAGTGGCCGACGGCGAACGCCTCGTCGGCCAGTGCCGCCCCGAGGTGGCCTGACATGTCGGTGCTCGTAACAGGAGGAGCAGGCTTCATCGGCACCCACACCGCCGTGGTGCTCCACGAGTCGGGTCGTGACGTGGTTCTCCTGGATGACCTCTCCAACTCGTCGAACGAAGCGGTCAATGCAGTCAGGTCCCTGACGAGCCCCGATCTGCCGTTTGTGGAAGCCGATGCCGCCGATCAGGCCGCGGTTGGCAGGGCAATCGTCGAGTACGACGTCGACGAGGTGATTCACTTCGCCGCATATAAGTCGGTTTCAGAATCGGTGGAGAAGCCTCTGGCCTATTACTCAAACAATGTTGGTTCCACCATCGGAGTGGTCCAGGCGATGATCGATCACGGTGTGTCACGCCTCGTGTTCTCGTCTTCATGCACCGTCTACGGCGAGCCCGATGAGGTGCCCGTCACCGAGACCTCGCCAACCCGGGCGGTAAACCCGTACGGGGCCACCAAGCTGGTGTGTGAACAGTTGCTTGCCGACATCGCTGCGGTGTCGGCACTTGACGTCATGCTGTTGCGCTATTTCAACCCGGTCGGTGCCCACCCCAGTGGCGACATCGGCGAGGATCCGAGCGGCGTGCCCACCAACCTGGTTCCGTTCCTCATGCAGGTCGCCGTAGGTCGACTGGACCGACTGAACGTCTTTGGCGACGACTACAACACACCCGACGGTTCAGCGATACGCGACTACATCCACGTTATGGACCTGGCCGACGGCCATGTCGCCGCTCTGGATGCCCTCACAGCAAACACCGGGTGCGTTGCGGTAAACCTCGGAACCGGAAAGGGGTACTCGGTGCTTGAGGTCGTCGCCGCAGCAACCGAGGTCATCGGAGCACCGATTCCGACCGAGGTGGTAGGGCGGCGCGCCGGCGATGTAGAGCAGATCTGGGCCGATCCGACGTATGCAGCTGAGATCCTGGGCTGGCGTGCAACGAGGAGCCTCAACGAGATGCTGGCCGACCACTGGCGCTGGCAGCAACAGCACCCGACCGGCCACAAGGATTCCAACTGACAAGGTAGACCTTGTAAATAATGGAGCAAGTCACAAGATATACCTTGTAGACTTTCTGCTCATGAAGACAACCACGGCAATGCGGCGTGCGCACGCCAGACACCGACTGGACTCCCGCTTCGAACAGTCAGGGCTGCAGAGCGGTGAGTCACGGCCTCACCGGGGATGGATTCGAGCCATTCGAGATGCCCTCGGAATGTCCGGAACAGATCTGGCCGTTCGCATGGGTGTCAGCCAGCAGGCCGTCGCCGATCTTGAGAGCAGCGAACAGCGAGACACCATCAGAATCGAAACTCTCCGACGTGTCGCCGATGCCCTCGACTGCAACCTCGTCTATGCCCTCGTTCCCAGAACCAGCCTCGACGAGGCAGTCCGGCGACAGGCCAAACGGAGGGCTGCTCGACTTGTTGGTGAGGCAGCCCACCACAACCGCCTCGAGGACCAGGCGATTTCGCCCGAGGACACAGACCAGATGATCAACGATCTGGCCGACCGCTTCCTTGACCGCCGTGGGCTCTGGTCCGAATAGCGCCAGTGGCAGATCCGCTAGATCCTGTTGTGCCGGGCGAGACAGAATTGGCCGACGAGGACCGGTTTGGGCTTATCCATGTACATATAGCGACACGAGCTGATCTCAACGTTCTCGAACAGGAGAACATCGCAGTGGCGCTTGATGGGCCACCTCCAACTCTTGAGGTATTGCTCGACGACAAGTACCTCCGCGACCTTCATCGTGCGATGTTCGGCGATGTCTGGGAGTGGGCGGGCCGCTATCGGACCCGAGAGACCAACATCGGTGTCGATCCTGCGACGATCTCGACAGCGGTGCGCACGCTCGTGGCCGATGCCTGCACCTGGGTCGACCACCAGACCTACGAACTTGATGAACTGGCAGTCCGGTTCCACTACCGCCTGGTCTCCATCCACCCGTTTCCGAACGGCAACGGACGCCATAGCCGGGTTGCAGCCAACTACCTCGTAGCAGCGCTCGGCGGGAAGTGGTTTAGTTGGGGAGCCGGGATGGGGAGCAACACCTCTGACCTGAGGGCCGCCTATCTGACTGGGATCCGAAATGCCGGCAGGGGCCAGATCGGCGAGTTGCTGCGGTTCGCCCGCTCCTGACCGACCGGTCCGGCGTTGGTTCGACAGGCGCTGACCCGGCCACCTAGCCTCGCTGCCGTGATGCGCCCAAGGCTCGGGACGGTGCTGGTCCCGCTGTTGGCAGTTCTCGCGGCCTGCGGGTCCACCCAGGTTGCAGAACCGGTCACCACGACAGCCGCACCGGCCACGACCACGGCGCCACCAGCGACCCCCGCCGCACCGGCCACCACGTCGGCCCCCGCAACCACTGCAGCGCCGGCCACAACCGTTGCTCCAACGACCACCGCGGCGGCACCGGCCGAAACCACCACCGCCGCACCCCCGCCGACCACGGCTGCACCAGCGACCACGACCGTCGCACCGGCTGTAACGACCACCGCTGCGCCTACCACGACCACTGCAGTCCCCTACGACAACGGCCCCTACCTTGCAGCCATCGACGACTACGTGGCCACCAACTCCGACTGGAATGCGGCCCCGGCAATCGGGACCTGCATGGTCGCCAACGCCGACCGCCTGCCCGAACCGGCCAGGGACCTGGTTGCCCGCTACGGCCTCATGAACTCTCTCGGGTCGATGGGTTCGCTTGGAGCGTCGGCCTCCACCTTCTTCTCGATCTGGAACGGCTGCATAACCGAGGGCGAACAGGCGACGCCGGTTACCTCCACAGGTGGCTCGTCGCCTTCCAACTCCTGTGCGGGGTCGCTGACCACCCTTCCCGTGGACCGCTCCAAGATCATGGGCGTCGTGCCGCTGGGCCACCTGGCACCGCCCAGCCACACCCAGTCCACCGACCACGTCTACTTCCTGCTTCCGGGATACGAGACTCAGAATGTGGCGAGCGTGGACGTGGTCGCACCAGCCGATGGCAACGTCGTGACGTTGGCCAGCTACACGAGCGACTACACCGGGTCCACGTTCACCGACTGGCAGGTGACCATCAGCACCTGCGCCGACGGAACCATCCGGTTCGGCCACGTGTCCACCATCTCCGATGATCTCTTGGCGCTCACCACGGGCCCGGCGGAGTCCTGCAACACCTACGGGTACACCGGCTACATGCACACCTCGTGTGTCTGGATGGGCCAGTCGGTCGACCTTGCGGTATCAGCCGGTGACTTCATCGGAACCGCAGCGGGCCTCAACACCCCCAACACCCAACTCGACTTCTGGGCCTACGACTGGGGAGGCGAACTGGCTCCAGCCATCGACCAGGCCGCCCAACCCGAGGGCATCCTGCGGACCGTCTGCCCGCTGGACTGGTTCAGAGACGACCTGCGCAGCGAGCTCTACGGGATGCGAATGGAGAACAACGGCATAGTGGCCGACGAGGCCACAGGCTGCGGCAAGGTGTTCCAGGACGTAGCCGGTACCGCCAAGGGCTTCTGGTACGCCACGGTCCCCGTCGACGGCAAGTGGCTGGACCACCTGGCGCTCGTCGACACCAACACCCGCAGCGACCACCAGGCCATCTCAATCGCCGCCCTAGTGGCGAATCCCGGGTACTGGATCTTCCAGAAGGCCTCGTCAGGCACAACCAACCTGGACTTCGCCCAGGTCACGTCAGGCTCGGGCATCCACTGCTACGACGCCTTCACCGCCGACTCCAGCGGCCCGACCGGGAGCCAAGACCACTTCCTCATCGAGGTGGTCGACGACGACATCCTCCTCATCGAGCACGGCTCGGGCAACTGCGGCGGGGGAGGGTCCTTCTCGAGCCCCCACACCTACTCCCGCTACCAAATGTAGCGGGCGGGCGTCTACCGGAAGAGGTCCTCGGCGGGGGTTCTGACCACGTCGGCCACCACGCTGCCTTCGCCGAACCACGACGGGTCCACACCCCGAACAACAGCAACCGGCACGGCGGCCGCCTTGCCCATGACCAGCTCGGCGGCTGCGGCGATCTCGTCAACGATGGCCACCTCGGTGACCTGCAGTTCACGGCCCAGGGCGTCGTTGGTTCCACGCAGGTCCACGATCGGTCGCAGGCCCGCGCAGCCGATCGCCACGTCGGCCACCCCACGCCTCCAGGGCCGCCCGAACGTGTCGCTCACAATGACGGCCACGTCCACGCCCAAACGGTGGAGCAGCGCATCGCGGATGCGGCGGGCCGAGCGGTCCGAATCCACCGGCAGCAGCGCCGCCCTGCCTTCGGGCACGTTGGAGAGGTCCACGCCTGCGTTGGCGCACACGAAGCCGTGGCTGGTCTCGGCGATAACCAGGTCGCCGCGGCGGCGCAGCACCCGTACCGACTCGGCCTCGACGATCGGCTTGTGGCCCACCTCTGGGTCCACGTCCACCATGCGGTCCTCGGCCTTTGAGACCACCTTCTGGGTCACGACCAGCACGTCGCCGTCGGCCAGGTCGGCCGCCTCGGCGATCATTCCGGCCAGGTCGTCGCCTGCGGCGATCTCAGGCAGGCCGGTCACAGGGATCACCCTGATCTCGCCGCTCACGAGGTCGCCCCCAGAACCACCTTGGCCAGATCGGCCGCCACCTCGGGCGACGACATGACCGTGTCGGTCACCACACACGCCATGCCCTCGGCCTCGACAGCCCCGGCCAGATCGGCGTCGGCCGAGTCGATCACCAGACAGGCGGCGATGTCGCGGTAGATGCGCGCCACACCCACCACCGAGGCCTCATGGCCCAGCTCACGCATCAGGCGGTCGGCGGGCCCCTTCAGGGCGGCCCCGGCGATGATCGGCGAAATGGCAACCGTGTGGTCACGCCTGGCCCGGATGGCGTCGGCAATGCCGGGCACAGCCAGCAGCGGCCCTATGGACACGATCGGGTTCGATGGCGCTACCACGACCACGTCGGCCCCGGCGATGGCGTCAAGCACGCCCGGCCCCGGAAGCGAGGCCTCAGCGCCGTCAAATCTCACCGACGAAACCGGCACGTCGTGGCGCAGTCGCACGAAGTACTCCTGAAAGCCCACCTCGTCGCCGCCCCCGGAACCGTCGGCGAGGGTCATCATCGTGGCCACCCTGTCCTCGGTCATCGGCAGCAGCGTCGGCTCCAGCCCCCAACCGGCGGTGATGCCGGCGGTCACCTCGGCAAGGCCCACACCGGCGGCCAGGTGGCCGGTCCGGTAGAGGTGGGTACCCAGATCCAGGTCGCCAAGGTTGAACCAGGTCTCGCCGCCGTAGCGGCCGAGTGAACCCATGGCCTGCCAGGTCTCGCCAGCGAGACCCCAACCGGTGTCGGGGTTGTCGGCCCCGGCCAACGTGTAGGTGACCGTGTCCAGATCCGGGCAGATGTGCAGCCCGTGCATGACCACGTCGTCGCCGGTGTTCACGACAGCGGTCACCTCAGACGGAGGCACCACCCGCACCAGGCCAGCCAGCAGCCGGGCGGCACCGACCCCGCCGGCCAGCACGGCTATCAACGCAGGCTCCTCACCCCGGAGGCCGGGGCGAACCCTCAAGGAGGGCAACGTCGGCGTCGACCATCATCTCCACCAGCTCGGCGAACCCGGTCTGGGGCTTCCAGCCCAGGCGCTCAGCGGCCTTTGACGAGTCGCCCACCAACAGGTCAACCTCTGCGGGTCGCAGGAAGGCCTCATCGACCACCACGTGGTCCTCCCAGTTCAGGTTGAGGCGCCCAAAGGCCAGCTCGCAGAACTCGCGCACCGAGTGGGTCTCGCCGGTGCACACCACAAAGTCATCGGGTTCATCAAGCTGCAGCATCAGCCACATGGCCTCGACGTAGTCGCCGGCAAAACCCCAGTCGCGCTTGGCGTCCAGGTTGCCGAGCCGCAGCTCGTCGGCCAGCCCCAGGGAGATGGCGGCGGCACCGTGGCTGATCTTGCGGGTCACGAACTCGAGGCCCCGCCGGGGGCTCTCGTGGTTGAACAAGATCCCAGACGAGGCGTGCAGGTCGTAGCTCTCGCGGTAGTTGATGGTGATCCAGTGGCCGTAGACCTTGGCCACCCCGTACGGGCTGCGCGGGTGGAACGGCGTGTCCTCGGTCTGCGGCACCTGACGGGCGTGGCCGAACATCTCACTGGAGCTGGCCTGGTAGTAGCGGATGGACGGATCCACCAGCCGCACTGCGTCGAGCAGGCGGGTCACGCCGAGGGCCGTGGTCTCACCGGTCAGCACCGGCTGGCCGAACGAGGTGTGCACGAACGACTGGGCGGCCAGGTTGTAGACCTCGTCGGGCCTGTGGGTACGCAGCACCTCTATCAGCGAGGCCTGGTCCAACAGGTCGCCGGGAACCAACTCCACGCTGTCGGCCAGATGGGCCACCCGCTCGGTGTTGACCGTGGAGCTGCGGCGCACCATGCCGACCACGTCGTAGCCCTTGTCCAACAACAGCTCAGCCAGGTACGAGCCGTCCTGGCCGGTGATGCCCGTGATGAGTGCCCGCTTCGACATGGTCCCCATTGTGCCGGTCAATCCCCGTCGAGAGGCACCCGGTCCGGTTGCGGCACCCTCGTGCGCCAGTCGTCCATCACGTCGGCAAGGGTGTCAGACAGGTCCGCAGCGGGCTCCCAGCCCGTATCGGTACGCAGGGCGGTGGGGTCACCGCACAACTCTGGAACCTCAACAGGCCTGAACAGGTCAGAATCGGGAACGAGGCGCATCGGCCTCGTCGCCAGCGCTACCAGGTGCTCAGCCACCTCCGAGATCGGCACGGCCATACCCGAACACACGTTGTAGGCAGCCCCGGCCCGACCGTCCAGCGCCAACATCCGGTAGGCCCTGACCACATCGCGCACGTCGGTGAAGTCACGCAGCGGCGTCAGGTCGCCCACCGGCACCTCGTCATCACCCGAGAGCTCGTTTGCCACGATCCGTGATGCGATTGCCGGGCACACGAACCGGTCGCTCTGGCCCGGCCCCAGATGGTTGAAGGACCTCGCCCGAACGACGTCCTGGCCGAAACCCCTGTGTGCCTGCTCGGCGACAACGTCGGCGGCCGCCTTCGAGGCCGCATAGGGCGAAACAGGCCGCAGCGGTGCCGACTCGTTGACCGGCAGGTCGCCCGGGTCAACCACGCCGTAGACATCGGCGCTGGTTACGGTCACCACCCGCTCCACGCCGGCCTCCCGGGCCGCCGCCAACACGTTGAACGTACCCTCCACGTTCACCCGCAGGGTCTCCACCGGATCGGTCCAGGACCTGCCCACGTCGGCCTGGCCAGCCAGGTGGAACACCACCTCGGGGGCTGCGTCGGCCACAAGGGCGGTCAGGGCGGCAGCGTCCAACACGTCGGGCCCACCATGGGACCGGTCGGTCTCGACCACCTTGTCGCCGCTGGCGCAGAGGTGCGCCACCAGATAGCGCCCAACGAACCCAGCCGAACCCGTCACCAGCACCCTCACCGGATGTTCCCGCCCCTATCGGAGCCGTAGCCCAGCGGCCCGACGTCATGTCCCTGCACGGGCGCACCATAGACCCTCCCATCGGTGGCGATGCTGCCTGCCGGGCGGGTCTACAGGGCTAGGGTCCGTTCACCGTGGACGCCGCCGAGACACAGGGCCAAAAGGGCGCGCCCGCCCCGCCCCAACAACCACCGGCCACCCCTGGACCGGCCGCCAGCCCGACGCCGCTCGTCGGCCTGGTCCTCGTGGCCCACGACCCGGGGGAGTGGTTCGAAGACGTGCTGGCCGGCCTGGCTTCACAGGACCACCGCCTCTTGGACGTGGTGGTTGTCGACGCCGGCCGCAAGGCCGGCCTGTCGGACCGGGTGCTCGAGGTCCTGCCCGACGCCCAGACGGTTTATGCACCCGACTCGCCCGGCTTCGGGGCCGCAGCAAACCGTGCCGTGGTCGGTACCGGTGCCGAGGCCGACAGCGGCACCGGCCCCAACCGCATCCCGGCCTTCTACCTGTTCATGCACGACGACGTCGTGCTCGACGGCACGGCAGTGCGACGCATGGTCGAGCGTGCCCTAGCGGCCAACGCCGGGGTGGTCGGCCCCAAGGTCCTCGTCGGAACCGACGGCCGCATCCTCGCCGACATGGGCTCCAGCGTGGACCGTTACGGCTCACCCGTTCCGCGCCTACACCCCGGCGAGATCGACCAGGGCCAGTACGACGCCAGCCCCGACGTGTTCGCCGTTGCCGAGGCCGCCATGCTCGTGCGTACCGACCTGTTCGCCGCCGTCGGCGGGTTCGACCCTGAGATCCGCTTCCTCGACGGCCACGTCGACCTCTGCTGGAGGGCACGCCTGGCGGGCGCATCGGTCACCACTGCACCCACAGCGGTCGGACGCACCGTCGGCCCCGACTCATCGACCAGGCGCGGCACCAACCCGTCGATCCTGCGCCCCAGGCACCGCCTGCGCATGTCGCTCACCAACCAGGCTTCGGGCCGATCGGCTGCCGTCGTCGCCGAGCTGGCCGTCGCCACGCTGCTCGGGGTCGTCTACGGCCTTTTGACCGGACGCTTCCGCCACACCTGGGGCCTGCTCAGCGCATGGCCGTGGAACCTGGCCCGCCGCTCCGGCATGACCAGAAGGCGCCGCATGATCAGGGAGAACCGCCGTGTTGACCCGGCCCTCGTGGTGGCCGGCCCCGACCTACCCCACCACGCCGTGAGACGTGCCGTCACCGGCCGCGCCCCCTACGGAACCGGCGACGAGGCACCTAGCAACATTGCCTTCCATCACCTCTGGGGCGCCCTGCTTGGTCCCGGCGGCATAGCCCTCATGGCCAGCGCAGCGGTGCTCGGCTTCGGGTCGCGCCACCTGCTCACCCGGGGCCTCCCCGCCGTGGGCAGGTTCCAGGCCCTGCCCGGAGACCCAATGGACCTGGTTCGTTCCTGGTGGCACGGCTGGCGGCCCACCGGTTTCGGCGTGGCGACCCCGGCTCCCGACGTCCTGGCGCTGCTGGGCCTCGTGGCCAACTACGTGCCCGGCGGCGACAGCCTGCTCTGGACATCCGTCGTGCTCTCGGCCCTTCCCATTGGGGCCCTCGGCATCTGGCGCCTCGTACGGCCCGTAGGAGGTGGCAGATCCCGGGCGGCGGCCGTGCTCGTCTACCTGGCGGTGCCGCTTCCCTACGACGCACTCCGCGAGGGTCGCCTTGCCCCGCTTGCGGTCTACGCCACCCTGCCCTGGATCGCCCATCGCCTCGCCGAGGCCCAGGGCGTCGCCCCATACGGCCACCGCGGCGGCGATCCCGGCCCCGGCACCCGTATCCGCAACATGGGCTCAGACATCCTGCTCACCGGTTTCGTCGTGGCCGCAGCTATCGCCGTCAACCCGGCGGTGGTTGTGGTGCTGCCCGTGCTGGTCGGGGGCCTCGTAATCGGCAGCCTCCTGGCCGGCAGCATCGCCGGCCTTGTGAGGCTGGTGGCGGTGGCCGCAGGGGCAGCGGTGGTGGCCGCCGTCGTCCAACTTCCACTGCTGTTCAACCTATTCGACAACAACCCGCTCGACTCCCTGGCGGTTCCCACCACGTGGCCCGGCGGCAGCCTCGGCACAACGGCCATGTTCACCCTCGACACCGGCTCGCCCATGGCCGGCCCGTCCTGGGTAGGCACCTTCGGCATTGACCGAATCGGCTGGGCTGTGCTGGTCGTACCCGTTCTGGCCCTCCTGACCACCTCCGGTTGGCGCCTGGCAATAACCATTCGGGCCTGGTTCGTTGTCGCAGGCGGCTTCGCTTCGGTCTGGTTGACCGATCAGGGCTGGTGGCAGGGCCCGACCCTTCCCGCCGAACTGCTGCTGGTGCCCGTGGCCCTGGGCCTGGCATGGGCAGCAGCTGCCGCCGTCGCCGACATGGGAACAACCGTCTCCATGCCGCGACGCGGCCCCGACTGGCGCAACGCCCTTCCCGCCGTGGCCGGCCTGGCCCTCGCCCTCACCGTGCTGCCCGTGGTCGTCGGCTCGCTGGGCGGCAACCTCGGAATGCCGCAGTCGGACCTGCCATCGGCACTTCCGTTCATCGCCGAGCCACGCTCCGGCATCGGCGAGACCACAAGCGGAGGCGATGACCGGGTGCTCTGGGTGGGGGAGCCCACGATCCTCCCCGCAGTCGGCGTACCGCTGTCTGACGGGGTCGCAATGGCCGTGACCGACGGCCGACCCGACCTGTTGGACCAGTGGCCCTACAACCTCGACGACGCACCCGGCGTGGCCGAGGTGAGGGACGCCCTTGCCGAGGCCCTGGCCGGCAAGACCAGCCGCCTCGGTGCAGCCATCGGTGCCTGGGGTGTCGGCCACGTCGTGCTCGTCGAGCGCTCGGCACCCGCCCCACACGAGGCCGTCGAGGCACCCCTTCCGCCCACCTACGCCGCCGCCCTCACCCGGCAACTCGACATGGCCCGCGTCGAGGGCCTCAACAGTGCCGTCACCATCTTTGAAAACATCGCCACAAAGCCGGTCCACGCCGTGGTGCGAGACCGAACCGGAAGGGCGGTGCCCGCCGCCGTCACGCCACTTTCCTACGACCGCCGCCAGGTCACCGCATCCGTCGACGGTGCCTACCGCTGGATCATTGGCCCCGAGGGCTCGTGGTCGTTCAGCGTCGACGGCACAACCAGGCCGCTCGTAGCTGCCGGTGAGGCCGGCGGGGTACCCGGGCGGCCCTCGGTGAGGGTGGCGTCGGGAACAATAGGTGAGCTCGTTCATGACGGTGCCTCGTCCCGCTCCCGCCGCCTCCTCCAGGTGGCCGCATTCTGCAGCGTGCTCCTCATGGCCAGCTGGCTGCGCACCGACCCTGAGTCGGAGTGGCCATGAGCGCCATGAACGTCATCCGGTATCCGGCTCTCGTCGTGCTGGTGGCCATGGCCGTGGGTGCCACCCTGTTCGCCTCAGACCCCACCGAGGCGGAGTTGGCCACCCTGCGCCCACCCGTCCACGCAGCGCTGTCCACCACCCCCGACTCCGGCGACCTCTGGTTCTGCATGGGACCCACCGTCGACATGGACGGAATCGCCGAGCGAATCGTGACCCTCACGAGCATCTCCGACGAGCCGACAATCGGCAGGGTCACCGTCAACGGCGACAAGGGAGCCGAGGTTGAAAGGGCCTTCCAGCTTGAACCGGGGAGGAGCCTCGAGATCCGTCCCGGGCCGTTCGTTCCCGGCGCGTTCTACGCCGGCGTGACCGTCGAGGTGCCCGGTGGCAGGGTGCTCGTCGAACAGCGCATCACCGGCGGAGGCAGCGACAGCGGGGCCGCTCCCGGAATCGGTACCGGGGTCGACAAGGCACCCTGCGGCACCATCACCTCATCAACCTGGCAGGTGCCCTGGGCGACCACGGCCGAACCCGGAAACCGTGCGGTGCTGCTCGTCTACAACCCCTTCAGGGCACCGGCCGTGGCCGACCTGCGCTTCATCGGCGACCTGGGTCGCCGCGAGACCCTTGACACCCGCGGCGTGGTCGTCGCGGGCCGCTCGCTTTCCGTGTTCGACCTGAACGAGCTGATCCCCGATTCGACGGTCGTGTCGGCCAGCGTCGACGCCCGCGTCGGCCAGCTTGTCGTGGCACGCCTGCAGGTCTCCGCCCTGCCTGCATCTGACACCGGGGCTGCCGGCGGCAGCACAGGTCTGGTCCTTACATCGGGCCTGCCAGAGACATCCCAGCGCCTGTTCCTACCGGGGGTTTCAAGGGAGTCGGGGGTCACCTCAGCGGTGATCGTGATGAACCCCGGAGACGAGATGACCGAGCTCGAGGTGTTGGTGCGCCCCGAGGTAGTCGACAACTTCGTGGAGCCATGGCGGGTGACGCTGCGGGGCCGTCAACGCCAGGTGATCGATTTGGATTCCGGCCGCATCGCCGAGGCCGGGCGTTTCGGTGTTGAGGTGCGGTCCCTCGACGAAACACCCCTAGCGGCTTCGCTCGTGAGCCGACCCGAGGGCGGAACCACCGGGGCCGGTCTGTCGGTGCTGCCGGCCGTCGGTGCGGCCGCCACCGACTGGATGGTTCACCTCACAGGCCCCGCCGACCAGGCCGCCCTCGTCGTCTCAAATCCGGGCGAGACCACCATTGCCACCGTGCGGCTCTCGCTGCTCGGTGCCGCATGGCCCTCCGACACACCCGACGTCTACGAGATAGACCCCGCAGGCCACGTAGAGGTGGAGCTGGGAGCAGCCATCGCCGCCGAGGCGACGGTGCTCGTGGACTCGACCGTTCCGGTCCTGGCCGTGATGCGCCGTGCCGACCCCATGGGGCGGTCCTCGTCATTTGGCATGGCGGTGGCCGGTACTCAGGCAAGGCCCTGACCCTGAACCAGCACCCGTCGCCGACCCGGCGATGGGTCAGTGGTCGCCGCAGCCCTCGGGCGTCGAGCCCGGCTCACGCACCTCGGCAAGCGAACCCCACAGGTGGGTGGCGCTGACCGGCCCCAGGTGGTGGGCCCTCGTCACGCCGTCGGCGTCGACAATTACCACCAGCGGCACGGCGTCGATCTCGTAGCGGTCGTGCACGACCGCATCTGCACCCACCTCAACCTCAACCACGGCCACCTCAGAACTGTCGAGCGGCAAAGCGCGCTCAAGCACGGCCGAACAGGACTGGCAGGTGGCCGACGTGAACACCGCAACCAGCCACGGCGCCTCTGGCCGTGCAAAGTCGGCCCGGTCCAGCTGGTCGGGCACGTTCCAGCCGGTTCGGATCGGTGCATCGGGGCCACGACGCGCCACGAGCGCCGCAACGGCAGATGCGGCAGCCGCAACGACGATGAGGAGCAGCAGGCGGTCCATGGGGTGCCCGGCGGGGGAGAGGGTCGGGGTCGGTCAGTCGACCGGGGTGGGAGACGGTGCTTCGACGGCCTCGGCGTTGGACGCCTCGGAATCGTCGTCCGAACCGGTGTCGGCGGTGAGCCCCAGGAGGCGGTTGACCTCTTCGCCTGAGATGGTCTCGCGCTCCAGGAGGGCTCTGGCGATCAGGTCCAGGGCGTTGCGGTTATCGGTGAGCAGGACCCTGCAGCGACCCTCGCTCTCGGTGAGGATGCGCTGGACCTCCTCGTCGATCATGGTGGCGGTCTCGTCGGAGTAGTCACGGGTTGACATGAGGTCCTCGCCGAGGAACACCTGGTTGTGGCTGCCCCAGGCCATGGGACCCACCCGTTCGCTCATGCCCCACTCGCGCACCATCTTCTTGGCCATCTCCGTAGCGCTGACCAGGTCGCTGCTGGCACCCGTGGAGATAACGCCGAAGACCAGTTCCTCGGCGATGCGGCCGCCCATGTTGACCACCAGCTTGTCCTCGATGAAGTCCTGGCGGTAGATGTGGCGCTCTTCTTCGGGAAGCTGCATGGTGACACCCAGGGCCATACCGCTGGGAATGATGGTGACCTTGTGCAACGGGTCGGCGTTGGGCAGTAGGGCCGCACAGAGGGCGTGGCCGGCCTCGTGGTAGGCGATTGCCTCCTTCTCGCTGGCCGTGAGGGCCATGGACTCGCGCTTTTGGCCCATGAGGGTGCGGTCGCGGGCGGCCTCCAGGTGGTCTGCGTGGATGGCGTCGGCGCCTTCGCGCACGGCCACCAGGGCGGCCTCGTTGATCAGGTTGGCCAGATCGGCACCACTCATGCCCGGTGTGCCGCGGGCCACGAGATCCAAGTCGACGTCGTCGCCCATGCGCTTGCCCTTGATGTGGACCTCGAGGATCTGTTTGCGGTCGTCGAGTTCGGGCAGCGGAACCACCACCTGGCGATCAAAGCGCCCGGGCCGCAGCAGGGCCGGGTCCAAGATGTCGGGCCGGTTGGTTGCGGCCAGCATCACGATGCCCTCGGAGCTCTCAAAGCCGTCCATCTCAGACAGCATCTGGTTCAGGGTCTGCTCTCGCTCGTCGTGCCCGCCGCCCATGCCGGCACCCCGCTTGCGCCCAATGGAGTCGATCTCGTCGATGAAGATGATGGCCCGTTCCATCTTGCGGGCCGACTCGAACAGGTCGCGGACCCGGCTGGCGCCGACTCCGACGAACATCTCCATGAAGTCAGAGCCCGTGACCGACAGGAAGGGCACGCCGGCCTCGCCCGCAACGGCCCTGGCGATGAGGGTCTTGCCGGTACCGGGGGGGCCGACCAGCAGCACGCCCTTGGGTACACGTGCGCCGATCTCAGAGAACTTCTCGGTGTCCTTCAGGAAGTCGACGACCTCGCGGATCTCCTGCTTGACACCCGCGTAGCCGGCCACGTCGTCAAACGTGGTGCCCGGACGCTCGCTGGAGTAGGTCTTGGCCTTGGAGCGCCCCACAGACATCATTGACGTCATCTGGCCCTGGGCACGCCGGTTGATCCACCAGAAGAACAAGATAATCAGACCCACCGGCAGCAGCAGCGGCAACCAGGTCTGCACGAAGTTGGGCTGAGGGGTGTCGAACTCCACGGCGGCACTGCTGTCGGCCAGCATGCCCCGGTCGGCGTCAGACAACTTGAGCGGGCCCGTGGTGTCAAAATCGACGCCGTCGACGGTGGTGAAGTGGATGCGGCCGGTCTGGTTGTCGACCTTGACCTCGGCCACCTCGTCGGCCGCCACCCGGGTCAGGAACTGGTCGTAGGAGACGACCTCGATCTCTTCGGCCGGCAGGAAGCTGGGGAAGAACAGGGCAGCGCCTATGAGGCCCATCATCAGCCAGATGCCCCAACGCGGCCATCCCTGGTCGCGCCCGGTGGCCGCCCCCTCGGGGCGACCCTTTCCCTGGCGCTGCTTGGTGGGCTTGCGGCTATCGGCCATGGGTCCATCGTAGAGGTACGGTCCGACAGTCGTGTTTCGGTTATATCCAGCCCCGGAGGCGCCGAAACCGGGGGCAGCGGTGCCGTGGGTAGGGTTCGGCCGATGATCGGCGCAGATCCCCATCCCACGGCCGAAAAGCGCCCCTGGGGCCTTCCCCATGTGGTGGTGGGCCTCTTCCTCAGCCTGTTCGCAACGGCCCTGTTCAGCGTGGCCGTGTTCGCGGTCGGCGGCTACGACTCCCAGACCGAGCTTCCGCTCTCGCTGATAGCGCTGCTCCAGGTGCCGCTCTGGACCGGCCTCCTGGGCGTTCCCTTCTGGCTGGTCACAAGGAGCGGCGTCTCCTGGGCGACAGATCTGGGCTTCACATTCCAGCGGAGCGATGTCCTGTCGGGCCTGGCAGTCGGCGTAGGGGCCCAGGCGGTCCTGGTGCCGCTGCTCTACACCCCGATTCTGTTCTTCACCGACGACCTCGATGTATCCGAACCGGCCCGCGAGCTGGTCGACAAGGCCGACGGCCTCGGCATAGCCCTGTTGTTCCTCGTTGTAGTCGTAGGTGCAGCCGTCATCGAGGAGATCTTCTTCCGAGGCCTCATGCTGCGTGCATTCGAGGACCACTGGCACCCGCGGGTGGCGCTCGTCGCCTCATCGGTCGTGTTCGGCCTGATCCACTTCCAGCCACTTCAGTTCCCGGCACTCGTCATGTTCGGCCTCATCTCCGGACACCTCGCCCAACGCCACGGCCGCCTCGGGCGGGCCGTCTGGGCGCACGTCGGGTTCAACGCCTGGACCGTTGGCATCCTGTTGGTCCTGTGAGCTACGACAAAAGGGCACGCGACGCAGCGGTCCGACTTCTGGCCGCCGTCAGGCGGGTGCCGTCCGCCACCTGGGTGACCCTGTTCGTGACCGGGCTCTCCACCGTGTTCGTGCTCTGGGTGGTCAACCCCGCCGGTGTTCTCTTCAGCGACACGACCCCCACCGGGGGAGACCTCGGCGCCCACGTCTGGGGCCCGGCGTTCATCCGCGACGAGCTGCTGCCCCGGTTCCGTCTCACCGGCTGGACCCCCGACTGGTACGCCGGCTTCCCGGCGTTCCACTTCTACATGGTCGTACCGATGATGGCCGTCGTTGCCGTCAACATTGGCCTCGTCATGCCGCTGGCCATCCCCGTGGCCCTTGCAGCCGCAGCCGGGGGCGTGTACCTGGAGCGGAGGCGACCAACCGGCTGGATCCCGGGCCTCTGGGCCACAGGCATTCTGATCGTGATCGTCATGCCCGTGTCCTACGGCCTCGCATTCAAGTGGGTCACCGTGGCCGGACTGGTCGCCATGCCGGTCGCCGCCTGGCTGATGGGTCGCCTCGCCGGCCTGCCCTTTCCCGGCCCTGCCCTCATGGGCGCAGCCACCCTGCCGTTCATCTTCGACCGGGCCTTCAACATCATGGGCGGCAACCTCATGTCCACCATGGCCGGCGAGTTCGCCTTCGCCCTGGCCGTGGCCGCACTGCTCGTCTACCTCGGCCTGCTGGTGCGCGGCATCGAAACAGGCCGCGGCCGAGGCTGGGCAGCGCTCGTGCTGGCAGTGGTCGGGCTCTGCCACCTGCTCGTGGCGTTCTATGCCCTGCTGGCCTCGTTCATCGCCGTGCTCACCCGCCCCAGCCGGGCCGCCTTCACATGGCTGCTCACAACGGGCATCGTCGCCGGCCTCACCTCGGCCTTCTGGGTGCTGCCGTTCTGGTGGCAGCGCGACCACCTCAACGACATGGCCTGGGACAAGCTCGGCGACAGCCGCTCCTACCTCTGGAACCGCGGCAACCTGGCAGCCGACTTCCTCACCAACGACCCGCCGCTCCAGGTGGTGATCGTCACCGCCGGCGTCGGCCTGCTGCTCTCCATGGTCTTCCGGCGCCGACTCGGCCTGATCCTGGCCGGCATGGTCCTCGTCCTTGCGGCGGCGTTCACCTGGCTGCCCGAGGGGCGCCTCTACAACGGCCGCCTTCTTCCCGGCTACTACCTCAGCCTCTACCTGCTGGCCGGCCTCGGCGTCACCGAGGTGCTGCGCCTTGCCGGTCGCCTGTTCGACGGCCTCAGGGCCCGCAACGGAAGAGGTGGCACGTGGCTCACCAGCGGGGGAGCCGTGGCGGTGGTCCTCTACCTGATCGTGTACCTGGGAATGCCGCTGCGGGCCATGCCGTTCGGTTCGATGGACGTCAACACCTACCGCTGGATGGGGCTCGAGACCACCGAACTGAACCTGGGGCGCTCCTGGGTGAACTGGAACTTCGACGGTTACGAGGCCCGCACCGGCGACGACAGCGGCGGCGGCTGGGATGAATACCGCGACATGGTGACCACCATGTCCGACGTGGCCGACGCCAACGGTTGCGGTCGACTGCTCTGGGAATACAGCAGCGAGCTGACCCGCTACGGAACCCCCATGGCGCTGATGCTGCTGCCCCACTGGACCGACGGCTGCATCGGATCCATGGAGGGCCTCTACTTCGAGGCCTCCACCACCACCCCGTACCACTTCCTCATGCAGTCCGAGCTGTCCGTGGGCCCGTCCCGTGCACAGCGCAGCCTGCCCTACCGCTCCTTTGACATAGACGCCGGCGTCGACCACCTAAAGCAGTTCGGCGTGCGCTACTACTCGCCATCGTCGCAGCGGGCAATCAACGAGGCCCGCACCCACCCCGACCTGACCGAGGTGGCGACAACCGGGCCATGGACGGTTTTCCTCGTTGACGACTCCGACCTGGTTGCGCCCCTCGCCCACGAACCCGTCGTCTTCAACGACGTCGACCACTCCAACTGGCTGGACCCGTCCGTCGACGTCTTCCAGGAGGGAACCAGCGCCGTCCAGTGGACCGTCGGTGGCCTCACCGCATGGCAGCACCTGGCAGCCGGCGAAGAGCCCGATGAACGTGTCCTGGAGCCCGTTCAGGTGACCGACATAGTCGCTGACGTCGACTCAATCTCGTTCCACGTTGACCGCATCGGCGTCCCCGTCATCGTGCGCACATCGTTCTTCCCCAACTGGGAGGCCGACGGCGCCGCCGGGCCGTGGCGGGCCACCCCCAACCTGATGATCGTCGTGCCCACCGAACCCGACGTCACCCTCACCTACGGCCGCACCACCGTCGACCTGGCCTCAATGTTGTTGAGCCTGCTCGGCCTGGCAGGAATGTTCCTGCTCAGCCGTGCGGCCCGACCCGACGACGAGACCATCGCCGGGCCCGACCTCCTCTCCCTCGGAACCGACGTGGACGCCGGCCTCGACGCATGGGTGGTCGGCTGCGCCGAGAGACGCCTGGCCGCACGTGAGGCCCACTCCAAGCTCGATGACGAACCGGTCGACGACGACCTGCCCACAGGTTGGAGCCTCGAAATCGACGAACCTGAAACAGCCTCCGACGGGCCGGAGCCCGAGGCCGGGCCATGAGGACCCGACTGAGGCGCTTCGCAGCCGTGGGAATCACGGCCACCGCCATAGACATCGGCGTGGCCGTCGTGCTGCTCCGGCGGGGTTGGGCCGTGCCGGCAGCCGACCTGGTGGCCCTGGCCGCCGCAGCCACGTTCGCTCGACCGCTGCACAGGGCCATCACGCTGCGCGACGACCCGTTCACACGCTGGATGCGCTCACCGGCAATGTTCGCCGCGGTGGTAACCACCGCCGGCCTCGTCGACCTGCTCGTCCTGTCATGGGTGCGGATCGACGGCACCCTCACCGACGACCTCCTGGCCAAGGCCACCGCCGTGGCGGCAGCCGCCATCGTGAGGGCCGTCGCCTACCGTTCGCTGCTGTTCAGGGTGGTGCGACGCGAACAGGAACACCCCGTGGCACGTCCCCTGCCCGACGGAACCCACCGCCTCACCGTGGTCCTGCCCGCCTACCGCGAGGCCGACCGCATCGGAGACACCGTGGCCAGGGTGCGCAGCGAGCTGGGCGCCCGCCTGGGCGACGCACCCGATGCCCTCCAGATCGTGGTGGTCGACGACGGCTCCGACGACGACACCTCCGGTGCCGCAGCCGCTGCCGGAGCCGACGTGGTCGTGCGCCTCAAGGAGAACAGCGGCAAGGGCGCAGCCGTGAGGGCCGGAGTGGCCACCGCAACAGGACGCGCCATCGCCTTCACCGACGCCGACCTTGCCTACTCACCGGCACAGATCGCCGACCTCCTCACCCTCGTCGAGGACGGCTACGACATGGTCGTCGGCAGCCGCCGCCACACCGACACACGCACCCTCGTGGCCGCCGGACGCCTCCGCGAGGCCGGCGGACGCCTCGTCAACCTTGCAACCCACGCCCTCCTGTTGGGCCAGTACCACGACACCCAGTGCGGCCTCAAGGCCTTCCGGGCCGACGCCGCCCGGGCCCTCTTTGACGCATCCCGCCTGGACGGGTTCGCCTTCGACGTGGAGCTGTTCCACCTGGCCGAACGCTGGCGCCTCTCCCTGGCCGAGGTTCCCGTCGAGGTCGAGCACTCGGACCGCAGCACCGTCAGCGCCCTCAGCGACGGCCTGCGCATGGTCACCGACCTGATCCGGGTGCGCCAGGCCGCCCGGCGCGGCGACTACCCGAACCCGACCCAGCCGGGAGCCGACACCGATGGGTGATCCGGCGGCGGTATTCCTCGCCTATGACATCAGGGGCCTCGTCCCCGAACACCTCGACGCAGACCTCTCCCGTCGCATCGGCGCCGCCTTCGCCCGCCTGGTTCGCCGTCGCGAGCCCGACACCGTACGAATCGTGCTTGGCCGCGACATGAGGGAAACCGGCGTCGAACTGGCCGCTGCCTTCGCAGACGGCGTCAGCTCGCAGGGCCTCGACGTGGTCGACCTGGGGCTCGCATCCACCGACATGCTCTACTTCGCCTCCGGTCACATGGACGCACCCGGAGCCGTGTTCACGGCCAGCCACAACCCGGCCGGATACAACGGCATCAAGCTCTGCCTCTCGGCAGCCAAACCCGTTGGTCGCGACACCGGCCTGGCTGAGATGCAGGCCGACCTGGAGGACCCAGACGCCGGTGGGCGAGCACTGGGAACCACCTCCACCCTCGACCTGTTGGACGCCTTTGCCAACCACGTGCGCTCCTTTGTCGACATCTCAGCCCTGGCGCCCCTCAAGGTCGTCGTCGACACCGCAAACGGCATGGGTGGCCTCGTCGTACCCGCCGTGTTCGACAGCCTGCCCTTCGACATCGAGATCATGTACGCCGACCTGGACGGAACCTTCCCCAACCACCCCGCAGACCCCCTGCAGGCGGCCAACCTGGTCGACCTCCAGGAGCGGGTGCTCGCCACCGGCGCCGACATCGGCCTGGCCTTTGACGGCGACGCCGACCGGGTTTTCCTCGTCGACGAGGCGGCCCGCCCAGTCTCCGGCTCACTCACCACGGCACTCGTGGCGGCAACCGTCCTTGGCCACCAACCCGGCGCCACCGTCATCCACAACCTGATCTGTTCGAAGGCTGTACCAGAGGTCATCGCCGAACACGGCGGCAGGGCCGTGCGAAGCCGCGTCGGCCACTCCTACATCAAAGAACTCATGGCAACCGAGGGGGCGGCCTTCGCCGGCGAGCACTCCGGGCACTACTACTTCGCAGACAACTACCGGGCCGACTCAGGCCTCATAGCGGCCCTCATGGTGCTCGAAGCCCTGTCAGCCTCAGGAGGAACACTCAGCGCCCTGCTGGCGCCATACGACCGGTACGCCGCCTCCGGCGAGATCAACTTCAGGGTCGACGACACGGTGGCCGTCATTTCGCGTATCACCTCACACTTCGAAGGCGGGGGCCGCCTCGACCACACGGACGGCCTCACCGTCGACATGGGCGCATGGTGGTTCAACCTGCGCCCCTCCAACACCGAACCCCTGCTGCGCCTCAACCTCGAGGCCCCAACCGCCAAAGACTGCGCCGACCGGCTTGCCGAGGTGTCGGCGCTCATCAGCCAATAGCCTCAGGTGCATGGCACTAGACCCGATGCTCCTCGAAATCCTGGCCTGCCCCGACGACAAGGGCCCGCTCCTCTACTTCTCGGCCGAGGACTCCCTCTACAACCCCCGTCTGCGACGCCGCTACGCCATCACCGACGACATCCCCGTGATGCTCATCGACGAGGCCGAGACCGTCGACGACGCCGAACACGACCGCCTTACAGCTCTCGCCGCCGCCGAGGGCATAGAGCCCACCTTCACGGCCTGACCGGCTCCGACCCGAAACCACCCGTGGACCGCCTGGCCGGCCGCCTCAGGCACTACGACTGGGGCTCGCCCACAGCCCTCGCCGACCTGCGCGGCCTCGAGCCCACAGGTCAACCCGAAGCCGAACTCTGGTTCGAGTCCGACGACCTCCCTTACCTCGTGAAGGTCCTGGCCGTCCAACAGACCCTCTCGCTGCAGGCACACCCCGGAGCCGAGCAGGCCCGACGGGGCTTTGCCGCCGAGCAGGCAGCAGGCCTGCCCATTGACCACCCCGACCGTTCCTTCGTTGACGACCGCGCCAAGCCCGAGCTGGTATGTGCAGTCACGCCCTTTGAGGCCCTATGCGGGTTCCGTCCCGTCGACGAGGCGATCACGGCCTCGGCAGCACTCGGCATCCCCGACGACCTCGTCGCCGTGCTGGCAGCTGATGGCCAACAGGCATGGCCGGCGCTGGTGGCCGGCGCTCTCAGCGGCCGTTGGAACAGCGCAATCGACACCCTCCTGGCGACATGTGCTGCCGGCGTCGGCCAGCCGTTCGCCGACATCGCCAACCTGGTGCTGCGCCTCGCCGACCAGCACCCCGCCGACCCGGCACTCCTCCTGGTGCCGATGCTGCACCACCACCGACTCCAACCCGGCCAGGCCCTCTACGTGGGCCCCGGGGTCCTCCACAGCTACATCGCCGGCATGGCCGTCGAGGTCATGGCCCCCGGCGACAACGTCCTACGCGGAGGCCTCACCACCAAGCACGTCGACACCGCCTCTCTCGTCGAGGCCCTCGACCCGGCGGCCGGAGAACACCCCGTCCAGACCCCCGCCGGCCCACTGCACCGCTACGACGTCCCCGTCGACGACTTCGCAACCTGGCGACTGGACGACACCGCAGTCGACATCGACGAGCGCATCGGACCCGATCTGGTGCTCTCCATGGCCGGCACCACCACCGTTGGCGGCCTCACCCTCGGCCCCGGCCAGGCCGCCCTCATCCCCGAGGCCGACGGCCCCTACACGGTTCAGACCGACAGCCTCGCCTGGCTGGTAACCGTCGGAGCCACCTGAGCCCCCGAACCACCTGAGCAGGCGACCCACCTCGGTAGGCTCCCAGCCGGAGGCTGCCTGAACCGGTGTCAGACGACCCCAGCCCCGTCCAGACAACCCAACCAGTCCAGACACGCAACAAATCAGGAGTCGTCATGTCCCTCCGGGATGATCACCGGGTCGCAGACCTGTCCCTCAACGAGTTCGGCCGCAACGAGATCCGCCTCGCCGAACACGAGATGCCCGGCCTCATGGCCCTACGCGCCGAGTTCGCCGACGCGCAGCCCCTGGCCGGCGCCACCATTGCCGGATCCATCCACATGACCGTCCAGACGGCAGTGCTCATCGAGACCCTCACCGCGCTCGGCGCCCGGGTCCGCTGGGCCAGCTGCAACATCTTCTCCACCCAGGACCACGCAGCCGCAGCCGTCGTCTGCGGACCCGACGGCTCACCCGACGACCTGCGCGGAGTGCCCGTCTACGCATGGAAGGGCGAGACCCTCGAGGAATACTGGTGGGCAACACGCCAGATCCTGATGTGGCCCGACGGTGACGGACCCAACCTGATCCTCGACGACGGCGGCGACGCCACCCTGTATGTCCACAAGGGAGCCGAGTACGAGGCCGCCGGCGCAGTACCCGACACAACCGACGACGACACCGAGGAGTGGGGTGTCGTGCTGGCAAGCCTCCGCCAGTCGCTCACCGAGGACCCACAGCGCTGGACCACCATCCGGGACGGGATCCGTGGCGTAACCGAAGAAACCACCACCGGCGTCCACCGCCTGTACCAGATGCGCGACGCCGGCACCCTGGCCTTCCCCGCCATCAACGTCAACGATGCCGTCACCAAGTCAAAGTTCGACAACCTCTACGGCGTCCGCCACTCGCTGATCGACGGCATCAACCGCGGCACCGACGTCATGATCGGCGGCAAGACCGCCGTTGTGTGCGGCTTCGGCGACGTAGGCAAGGGCTGCGCCGAATCGCTCCGCGGACAGGGAGCCCGCGTCATCGTCACCGAGGTGGACCCCATCTGCGCACTCCAGGCCGCCATGCAGGGCTACGAGGTCAACACCCTCGAACGCGTCCTCGACAAGGCCGACATCTTCATCACCTCGACCGGGTGCAAAGACATCATCACCGCCGAACACATGGGACGCATGAAGCACCAGGCCATCGTCGGCAACATCGGACACTTCGACAACGAGATCGACATGGCCGGCCTGGCCCGGATGTCAGACGTGCAACGCATCACAATCAAGCCCCAGGTGGACGAGTTCGTCTTTCCCGACGGCCACTCAATCATCATGTTGTCCGAGGGGCGCCTCTTGAACCTGGGCAACGCCACCGGCCACCCCAGCTTCGTAATGTCGGCCAGCTTCTCAAACCAGGTCCTCGCCCAGATCGACCTGCACGACCACGCCGAGGCGTACGGCACCGACGTCGTCACCCTGCCCAAGCTGCTCGACGAGAAGGTTGCCCGCCTCCACCTCAGCGCCCTCGGAGCCAGGCTCACCGAGCTCACAGACGAACAGGCCGACTACCTCGGCGTCAACGCCGACGGGCCCTTCAAGCCCGACCACTACCGGTACTGAAAGCCACCATGGGCGAACCAGCACGAGTGGTCGGAATCGCCGGTGGAAGCTGTGCCGGAAAGACCACCCTGGCCCGCGCTCTCGCAGACCGACTCGGCGACGCATGCAACTACCTGGCCTTCGACGAGTACTACCGCGACCACGGCCACCTCACCGTCGAGGATCGGGCACTCGTCAACTACGACCACCTGGACTCCCTCGACGACGGCCTCTTCCTACGCCACCTCGATGACCTGACGGCCGGCCGCCCAGTGGACGTTCCCGTCTACGACTTCGCAACGCACTGTCGAACCGACCAGACCCGCACGCTCCAGCCACGCCCCATGGTCGTCGCCGACGGCATCCTGCTCTTCGCCATACCCGGCATCACCGACCGCCTCGACCTGAGCGTGTTCGTCGATGCCCCCGAGGAACTGCGCCTCGCCCGACGCATCTACCGCGACGTACGCGAAAGGGGCCGCACCGCCGAGAGCGTCCAGGCCCAGTTCGAAGCCACGGTGGCTCCCAGCCACAGGCTCTTCGTGCAGCCCTTCCGCGAAGGCTCCGACCTTGTCGTAACCGGCGAGGGCGACCCCCGCCCCGTCGTAGACGAGATCCTCGCCCGCCTGACCTGACCGCTGGGCGGGCCCGGGCGGAGCATCTGGTTATGCCCGCCGGTCAGGCCGCCGAGGTGCGTCCGCTCCTCCTACTGGCGCAAAGTCGTACGCGTCCCCACCTCGGCACCCTGCCCTCCCAACCCGGCACTCCGCCCTGTCGGCCTGGTGTCCAGGTCAGATGGGCGACTCCCACCCGGGGGCGGGTTGCCGCGTCTGGCTGGCTGGTCGTCTCCTTCGCTCCGGTTGAGCCTGGGAGTCCAGCGGCACTTGAATTGCTGGGTGTCTCAGGGGGCCAACCTGTACCTGGAGTCCTCGAACACGGCCGTCACCTCGAGGTGCCCTCCGAGGCCCTCAACCACGTTTCGGAGCGTCGACAGCATCGGGTCGCCGCCGTTTTCAATTCCAGACAACGTCGGCTGGGTCACAGACAACCGGCTTGCCAGGGTTGCCTGCGTAGTTTCCAGAGTCCGTCGGAGCTCACCGAGGGTGTAGGCCAACTCCTCGGAATCCATCTCAGCCTTGTACCGCTCAACCCGCGCCCGACGCTCCGAATCGCGGTTGATCGGTTCTGCCAGCTCCCTGAACCTTCGTGCCATTGTCAGTTCCCTTCTCGGTCGCTTCGTTCCACCCTGATCCGAACTCGGCGGTGTAGTTGACCTCCCAGTTCAATTGCTGAGCATAGGGTTCGGCCAGTATTGGGTCAACCCTATAATCGGGAAGGAGTTGAGACTGCCTGTCACATCTGGCCTACAGAATGGCTCCATGGAAGTCAGCCTAGGTAATAACAGACTATTTCAGATCATAACAATCTGATGCCACCTCGTGAGGAGATGGGTCCGACTTACCTGCGTGGTCTGGTTCAGGTGTCCGCCTCCTGCCACCGGTGTCCTCTGGACCTTTCCGGGCCCTGCTCCACCTGCGTTCGCACGCTCGGGCCCGAACCGCTCCTGAAGGTCCCCACTGGCATCGACCGGGTTCGGGCCCTCACCACCTACCGGGGCCCCGGGGGACGCATCGTGCGCTCCATCAAGTACGCCAACGGCCGCACGCCCGTCGCCGACCTTGGCCGAGCCATGGCAGTGCTCGTCCCCAACCCACCCGACATCGTCACATGGGTACCCACCACCGTTGAACGCCGTGGACGCCGCGGCTTCGACCAGGCCCAGGAACTCGCCAGATCAGTCGCCACAGCACTCGGCCGGCCCTGCCGGCGCCTCCTGGCCCGCGCCCCGGGACAGGCCCAGACCAGGCTGGCCGTACGCCCGCGCCGACAGGGTCCACACCTTCGGGCCCGAACCGCAGCTTCCGGCTCCAGCGTGCTGCTGGTCGACGACGTCACCACCACCGGCGCCAGCCTCAACGCCGCCGCCGTTGCGCTACGGGCAGCCGGAGCCACCAGCATCGAGGCCGTGGTGGTCGCCGCCACCCAACCGGGGAATGAGCGGGCCCGATTGTCGGACAGGTCGATAGGGTCGGCCCGTGGAAGAACACGCTGACCAGCACACCGACTCGCTGCCCGCCGACCTCGACGTCACGGGCATGGTCGGCCCCTACATCTTCCCCGACAACTCCAGGCGCCGCCTGCCCGGCTTCATCTACCTGGGCCTCGCCGCAGCCACCATCGTTGTCACCCTCGCCGCGGGCGACTCCACAATGGTCAACGGCGGCCTCATCGTGGGGGCCATCGGCCTCGCCCTGGTCGGCGCATACCACCTCCAGGGCGGATGGCACCTCGAGGTCGACGAAGCCGACGCCCTCGTGGCCGCCATCAGGGCAACCGGCTTCCCCGTCGGCCACGCCTCGGCACAGATGGCATGGCGCGGGCTCCGCAGCCGACCCACCTGGCGAATCCTCGTCTACTCCAACGAGTCTCCACCCGAGAGCCGCGGCCTGGTCTTCATCGACGGCATCGACGCATCGGTCGTCGCCTGCCACACCGAGGCCCGACCCGACGATGACACCGGCGACTGGGAGTCCGATCCCACGCCCGGGTCTGCGGGCTAGATTCACCGGTCATGAACCAGGGCAGGGGAATCTTCATCTTCGCCGGGGCGGCGCTGCTGCTCTGCCTCGGCCTGTTGCTTACACCGGTCTCCTCACAGTACGCCGACCCCTGCGGGAGCGTCCTGTGGCCGGCCAAGGTCTGGTTCCAGTCCGAGGGCGAGCTAGTCCACGCAACCACCCCTCCGTGCAACGATGCCCGAATGGACCGCCTTCCTATGGCAGCCATCGTCGGAATCATCGGGCTCGGATTGGGCGTGACCGGCCTGGCCATGCGGCGCAGCGCAAGCGGGCAGGAACAGGCCCCAGAGCCTGCCCGCAGGTCAACCCGGCCACCCAGGTAGCCCCACACACCCTCAACTGCCCGCGCTGCTAGCGTTGGGGCGACCGCGCACACAGGTGAAACCCCATCGGGCACACCAGGTTGGGCGCCACAATCTTTCCCAGAGGGAGACACCACATGCTTGACGGCAACTGGCGGGCCGTCGTCGACCGGGGGCTCACCCCGATCGGCCGCAGCCTCAGACGCACGGGCATCAGCGCCGACGTCATCACCGTCATCGGCATCGTCATGGCCACCGGTGCGGCCGTGTCAATCGGTCTCGGCTACCTGCGCCTCGGATTCCTGATGCTTGTCCTGACAGGCATCCCCGACGCCCTCGACGGCGCCGTGGCCAAGGCCTCGGGCACAGCCTCAAGCCGGGGTGCCTTCTTTGACTCCGTGGCCGACCGTCTCACCGACGCATTGCTGTTTGGTGGCGTGGCATGGCACCTGGCCAGCACCTCCGAGAGCCACATCATGATGCTGCCCGTGGCGATCATGGGAACGGCCATGCTCATCTCCTACCAGCGGGCCAAGGCCGAACTGTTGGGCTATGTCGCCAAGGGCGGCCTCATGGAACGGGCTGAGCGCTTCATCGTGTTGGCCTTCGGCCTTTTGTTCGGCGAGATCCTGGTGCCGGTGTTGTGGCTGATGCTGGCCCTCAGCCTGTTCACCGCAGGCCAACGCTTCGCAAAGGTCTGGCGCCAGGCAAGCGTCGAGCGTGACACCCCCTACCAGAGGCGTGCAGCACGCCGCCGCCAGCTCCGTCTGGAGCGTCGCACCGAGCGGCAGCAGCGCATGGCCACCCGTCGCCGGGCAGCCGCCCGTCGCTCCTAGCACTTGGGC
>JACNLA010000025.1:35126-110566 GCA_014381745.1 Actinomycetota bacterium
GCCGGCTCCGACGTGATCCGGGCCATCGCGGCCAACCATGTGGTCTGCCTTCCATGTGACCGCCACGTGGGCGGTGCCGGGGTAGAAGTGGAGTTCTTCGGTGAGACCACGACACTTCCCGCTGGCCCGGCCACGCTCGCCCTGCGCACCGGAGCGGCGCTCATGCCGGTGGCGATCTTCGACAATGCAGGCGGCTGCCACGCCGTGGTCCGCCCACCCATACCGACCGAACGGACCGGAAAGCTCCGCCACGACGTGGAGAGGGTCACGAGGCTCCTGGCCATCGAGATCGAGGATCTCATCAGACGTGAACCCGAGCAGTGGCACCTGCTGCAGCCCAACTGGCCCTCGGACCGACCGGCCCGACCGGTCGCCGACACCGATGGTTAGCGTCACCGTCATGGGAGAAGACCCCCGATGAGGATTGGCGTCATCTGCCCCTACAGCCTCACCCTGCCCGGCGGGGTGCAGGGTCAGGTGCTGGGCCTCGCCCGCAAACTGCGCCTGGCCGGCCACCCCACCAGGGTGCTCGGCCCCTGCGACGGCCCGCCACCCGACTCAGGTGTCACGCCGCTCGGCAACAGCCTTCCGACCGCCGCCAACGGTTCGATGGCACCAATCGCCCCCGATGTGCCGTGCGCCCTGCGCACCATCCGGGCACTCAACGACGAGAACTTCGACATCCTGCACCTGCATGAACCCCTGGCCCCAGGCCCGACCGTCACGGCGTTGTTCATGTCCGGCTCGGTTGTCAAGACACCGATGGTCGGCACCTTCCACGCCGCCGGTGGGAGCCTCGCCTACAAGGTCCTGAACAGGCCGGTAACCAGGCTGCGTCAACGCATGGACCTGACCGTTGCCGTTTCAGAGGACGCCGCAGCCATGGCCGGCGACGCCCTCGGCGGCGAGTACGAGGTGCTCTTCAACGGGGTCGAGGTTGACCGCTGCCAGGCAGCCCAACCATGGCCCACCACCGGCCCAACCGTCTTCTTCGTGGGTCGACACGAGCCCCGAAAGGGCCTCGACGTGCTCCTTGAGGCCATGAACCACCTGCCGGCGAACGTAAGGCTGTGGGTTGCCAGCGACGGCCCCGAAACCGATCGCCTCAAGGCACTTACGGCAGGCGACCACCGCGTCGAGTGGCTCGGACGCATCAGCGAAGAGGAAAAGCTCTCCCGCATACGCGGCGCCGACGTGTTCTGCGCACCGTCCCTGCGCGGCGAGTCCTTCGGAATAGTCCTCCTCGAAGGCATGGCCTGTGGCACGCCGGTCGTCGCAAGCGACATCCCCGGCTATCACCGTGTGACACAGGGCGGAATAGACGCTCTGCTTGTTCCGCCCGGTGACGCCGCCGCCCTTGCCACCGCGATCTCCAAGGTCTTCGCCAACCCCGACATGGCCGCCGACCTCGTCGACAATGGTGCAGCCAGGGCCGACGAGTTCTCGATGCGGCGCCTGGCAGACCGCTACCTGGACATCTACCGCAGGGTGCTCGAAGGGGCCTGAGTAGGGCAAGACCCCGCATTTGTGGGGTGTCGGCTGGAGAGTGACCCGGCGGGCTTATCATGCGGGCTGCATGAGGAGACCCCATCTCAAGACCCCCGCGGCCGTGACAGTACTGGTGCTGAAGCTGGCCGTGACGCTGATCCTGCTGGCCGTCGGCACGGCCCCTCTCGTCGCCGTGCCTGTTGGGATCGTCTCGGGCACCCTGGTCGTCTGGGTTGTGAGCCGCCGGGCAGCGGCGATGGTCCTTGCCTCAATAGGTGGAAGGCCTGCCCTCATCGGAGAGTTCCCGAGGCTCCACAACGTTGTTGAGGGCCTCTGCCACACCCACGGCATCGACATGCCCGACCTGATGGTCCTTGACTCAAAGTCGGGCAACGCAGCCGTGGTCGGAGACCGCCGGTCCGCCACGATCGTCATCACCACCGGAGCCACCGACACGCTGTCCCTGGTCGAACTGGAGGCACTCATCGCCCAGGCCCTCGTTCGGTGCCGAGACCCGCACCTCGCCGACGAGACCCTGGGTGCCGTCATAGCCCGGGTTCCGGGTGCTGGTTTCATCGCCGCCCGCTTCGGCGACACCGACCGCACCGTCCGGACCGACATGGCCGCTGCCGAGTTGACCCGTTACCCCAACGGAATGCAGTGGGCCCTCCATGCCCTGGCAGAAATGGGAACCGTCGTCGAGGGTTATCGCGCCGCCAACGCACACCTCTGGCTGCTGCAACCCGACGGAGCCGTCGAAACGGCCAGCGCCGTCCACCCGACCATCGAACTGCGTGTTGACGCCCTCGGAGAACTCTGATCCCATGAAGATGCCCGTCCGGTTCCCGTTCATGGCAACGCTGCTGGCCGCTTCGATGCTGGCCGCCGCGTGTGGCAGCACCGAGCCCTCCCTGCCTTTGACGACGCTGCCTTTGGCTACCACTGCGGCCCCCTCCACCGCCGCACCCGACACCGCTGCGCCAGTGGCGACAGACGCTCCGGCCGGCGAGGAGCCGGCACCGACCGCCGCCCCCGAGACCGCTGCACCCGACACGGCGACTCCTGATACCCCGGCAGCGACGGACGCCGTTGCCCCTGACGTCCCGCCAACGACCGATCCGCCGCCAGCCACCACACAGACCCTCGAGCCGTGGACCGGGGCACACCATCCTCTCACCGGCCTTCCAGCCGTCGAGGGTCTCAGCCGACTCCCTGCCCTTGCCGTCAAGATCGGCAACAACGACACCCGCTCCCTGCCGCAGGTGGGCCTCGAGGTGGCCGACATCGTCTACGAGGCCCACATCGAAAACGACGTCACCCGTTTCCTCGGCATCTTCCAGAGCCGGGTCCCCGACAAGATCGGCCTGGTTCGCTCCGCTCGCTCAACCGACATCGACCTGATCGGCAACCTGAAGACCCCGTACTTCGCCTACTGGGGAAGCAACGACGGCGTCGGCGCCGAGGTCGCAGCGGCCGAGAGCGTCGGCACCCTCGTCGCCAGATCCACCTCCGGCGTAGGCCAGGAGAACTTCGTTCGCGACGATTCCCGTGGGGCGTCACCGTTCAACGGCTTCGTGAATGCTCAGGGCCTCATGGCAGCCGCGACCGGAAGCGCCCCCGACCCCGTGTTCCAGTACGGAGACCTGCCGGCCTCGGCCGTACCTGCGGCAGGCGCACGCTGGAGCATGCCCAACAGGCAGATCGACTACGTCTGGGACACGACATCGGGGCGCTGGCTCCGCTTCCAGGGTGGCGTTCCTCAGTACGACCAGAACGGCGTCCAGATGGCTGCCGACAACGTCTTGTTCCTCTACGTCGACTACAAGACCTCGGCTGCCGACTTCGACTCACCCCAGGCCATCAGCACAGGCAGCGGCGACGGCTGGCTGCTGCGCAACGGCACGGTTACCGGGGTCGTGTGGGGCCGCCCGTTCGTGTCTAACGGCTGGCACCTCGCCGACGACGACACCGATGAGATCGTGGCGTTGACACCGGGAACCACCTGGGTCTCGCTGGCTAGGCTGGGCGAGGGCAAGGTCCTGGACCTGGCCGAAGCCGCCGCCCTCACCGGCTGAGCCACCGAACCCAACCGGGTGCATCAAATCGGGGTCGTCCGGCAGGGGAGAGCGCGCAAAGGCCCTCCTAGACTGCGCCCATGAGCGACATAACCCGATCAACGGGAACACAACTGGTCAAGCGGGGCCTCGCAGAAATGCTCAAGGGCGGCGTCGTCATGGACGTGGTCAACCCTGAGCAGGCCCGCATAGCCGAGGACGCCGGCGCGGTGGCCGTCATGGCCCTCGAACGCGTCCCCTCAGACATCCGACGCGACGGCGGCGTGGCCCGCATGTCCGACCCCGAGATGATCGAGGGCATCAAGGCCGAGGTAACCATCCCCGTCATGGCCAAGGTGCGCATCGGCCACTTTGCCGAAGCCCAGATCATCCAGGCCCTCGGTGTCGACTACATCGACGAGAGCGAGGTCCTCACGCCGGCCGACGAGGCCCACCACATCGACAAGTGGGCCTTCGACATTCCGTTCGTGTGTGGCGCCACCAACCTTGGCGAGGCTCTGCGCCGCATTTCCGAGGGTGCCTGCCTGATCCGCTCCAAGGGAGAGGCCGGCACAGGCAACATCGTCGAGGCCGTGCGCCACCTGCGTTCCATCATGGGAGACATCGGGCGCATCACCAAGGCCGACTCGGCCGAGCTGTTCGACTGGGCCAAGAGGCTCCAGTCGCCGCTCTCGCTGGTCCAGGAGATCGCCGAGACCGGCGAGCTGCCTGTTCCAATGTTCTGCGCCGGCGGCATCGCCACGCCGGCCGATGCCTCTCTGGTCATGCAGCTTGGCGCCCAGTCCGTGTTCGTGGGTTCCGGCATCTTCAAGAGCGACGACCCGGCGCCACGTGCCAGGGCCATCGTCGAGGCCACCACCAACTACACCGACCCCGTCATCTTGGGCAAGGTCAGCAGGGGCCTCGGCGCCGCCATGCCGGGTCTCGAGATCGACTCTCTGGAGACCCGCCTGGCCGACCGGGGCTGGTAGCAGCCACCCCATGAAGGTCGGTGTCCTGGCCCTCCAGGGGGCGTTCGCCCGACACGCTGCCGTGCTGGCCGACGTCGGCGTGACACCCATCGAGGTCAAGACCCCCGAGCACCTTTCCGGCGTCGATGCCCTTGTCATGCCGGGTGGAGAGTCCACCACCATGTCGATGCTGCTCGACATCACCGAAATGCGCCATCCGCTGGCCGAGCGCCTTGCCGGCGGCCTCCCCGTGTTCGGTACCTGTGCCGGAATGATCCTGCTGGCATCCTCAGTGGCCGACGGTCGCAGTGACCAGGAGTCCCTCGCAGCCATCGACATAGACGTGCGACGAAACGGTTATGGCCGCCAGATCGACTCATTTGAGGCCGACGTGAACGTCGGGGGAGAGGGCATCTGCGACTGGGACCTACCGTTCCACGGCGTGTTCATCCGGGCGCCGGTGGTGGAGCGGGTCGGCGACGGCGTCGATGTGCTGGCCAGCGTCGACGGCCAGCCGGTGCTCTGCCGCCAGGGACAGGTGATGGTGGCATCCTTCCACCCTGAGCTGACCGATGACCGCCGACTCCACGAGCTCTTCGTGGAAGCCGCCTGAGAGACCGCAGGAACAGGAGAACACATGTCTGGTCATTCCAAGTGGGCGACCATCAAGCACAAGAAGGGTGCCGCCGACCAGAAGCGCGCCAAGCTGTTCGCCAAGCTCATCAAGCAGGTCGAGGTGGCCGCACGCCAGGGCGGCGGCGACCCGGACGCCAACGCCACCCTGCGAACCATGTTCCAAAAGGCCCGCGACTCCTCGGTGCCGCTCGACACGATCGAGAGGGCCGTCAAGAGGGGCACCGGCGAACTTGAGGGCGTCAACTACGAGTCCATCACCTACGAGGGCTATGCCCCCCACGGGGTTGCCCTCTACGTGGAGACCCTCACCGACAACCGCAACCGCACCGGCTCCGAGGTGAGGTCTCTGCTCACCAAGAACGGCGGTTCCCTCGCCGAACCCGGATCGGTGGCCTGGCAGTTCGACCGCAAGGGCGTGGTGCTGCTTGCCGGCCGCGTCGACGAGGACGAGATCATGATGGCTGCCCTCGACGCCGGAGCCGAGGACCTCACCGACGACGGCGGCACCTGGCGCCTGACCTGTGAGCCAACAGACCTGCCCACGGTCCGCGCCGCCCTGGAATCGGCAGACGTGCCGTTCGAGTCGGCCGACGTCACCATGGTTCCCACGTCCACGGTCGCCGTTGACACAGCCGAGGCGGCAAAGGCCGTGTTGCGCCTGCTCGACATCCTCGATGACAACGACGACGTCCAGGACGTGTACGCCAACTTCGACATCCCACCCGAGGTCTTCGACTCCCTCGACCTGGACTGATCCAGCCGTCCCGGAAGGGTGACGCGGCCCGGGCGGGAGCAACCGCTAGAGTCGTACATATGTTCGTTCTGGGAATAGATCCCGGCCTCTCACGCTGCGGCTACGGCCTTGTCCGCCGCGACGGAAGGCGCCTCCGCGCCGAGGCAGCAGGGGTCATCCGTACCGACCCGGCCACGCCGCTGCCGCTCCGCCTCGCCGAACTACAGACCGAGATCCGTGCCCTCATTGTCGAGTACCGTCCCGATCAGGTGGCAATTGAGCGCGTTCTCTTCCAGGTGAACGTGCGCACAGCCATGCAGACCGGTCAGGCCTCCGGTGTGGCCATGGCCGAGGCCGCAGCAGCCGGCTGTGACGTAACCCTCTACTCGCCCAACGAGGTCAAGTCGGCTGTTGCCGGCTGGGGAGGCGCCGACAAGGGCCAGATGGCCCAGATGGTCGAGACCCTGCTCGGCATCGACGTGCCGCTGCGGCCGGTCGACGCCGCCGATGCCGTTGCCGTGGCCCTCTGCCACCTGGCCATGATGCCCGGCTCAACCGTCTCCAGCGCCAACAAGTCCAGCGAAGGGGCGGTGACACGATGATCGGTTCCCTGCGCGGCCAGCTGCTCGAGCGCTACGAGGTTGGAGGCCGCGGTGAGGTCCTTGTCGAGGTGTCCGGCATCGGCTACCGGGTCATCGTCACCCCCACCACGGCCGTCCGCATGGGCGAGGCCGGCTCCGAGGTCTTCCTCCACGTCCACCACCACATCCGCGAGGCCGACCAGACCCTCTACGGCTTCCTGGAGCGATCCGAGCGCACCTGCTTCGAGGCCCTCCTCTCAGCCCACGGTGTGGGGCCGTCCCTCGCACTGGCGGTTCTGGGTGTTCACGGTCCGACCGAGCTGGCAGGTGTCCTGGCCGACGACGACGTGGCAGCACTCTGCCTGGTGCCGGGCGTAGGCAAGAAGACCGCCACCCGGCTACTCGTTGAGCTGAAGGCCTCCCTGGACCTGCCGATAGATACCGTCCCGGCCGACCCCGCCGACGCCTCCGCACCCCGGTCGGCACTGGTCGAGGTGCAAGAGGCCCTCGGTGGCCTCGGCTACACCCCCGACGAGGTCCGGTCCGTGCTGAGCGACCTGGGCGGCGACGACCCCGGAGTGCTGCTCCGCGAGGCCCTGCAACGGCTGGCAAGGGCCTAGGCGGCAGCAACCATGCGCGAAGAGCTCCTCTCACCGGACCTGGACCCCGTCGACATCGAGGTCGAGGTCGGCCTACGCCCACGCAGCCTCGACGACTTCGTCGGCCAACCCGAGCTGAAGGGGCACCTGCGGGTCATGTTGGCAGCGGCCCGCGAACGCGCTGAAGCAGCCGACCACTTTCTCTTTGCCGGTCCACCTGGCCTCGGCAAGACCACCCTCGCCCACATCGTCGCCGCCGAGATGGGGGCCGAGCTCCACATCACATCCGGGCCGGCACTTGAACGGGCAGGTGACCTTGCCGCCATCCTCACCAAGCTCGAGCCCGGCGACGTTCTCTTCATCGACGAGATCCACCGGCTGGCCCGTGCCGTAGAGGAGATCCTCTACCCGGCCATGGAGGACTACGAGCTCGACATTGTCCTCGGCAAGGGTCCGGCAGCACGCTCCATTCGCCTTGAGTTGCCCAGGTTCACCCTTGTTGGTGCCACCACCCGCACCGGCCTCATAACCGGCCCGTTGCGCGACAGGTTCGGCCTGACCGCCCGCCTTGACTACTACGAGGTCGACGACCTGCAGTCCATCGTCACCAGGGCCGCCGGGATCCTCGACGTCGACCTTGACGACGAGGGCGCCGGCGAGATCGCCCGCCGCTCCCGTGGTACCCCCCGTATCGGCAACCGCCTGCTCCGGCAGGTACGCGACTTCGCACAGGTAGAGCGTGGCGGACGCACCATCGACGGCGACGTCGCCCGCGACGGCCTCTCGTTCTTCGCGGTCGACGACCTGGGCCTTGACCGCCCCTCACGGGCCATCCTGTCGGCGCTGTGCGAGCGCTTCGACGGCGGGCCTGTCGGGCTCAAGACGCTGGCCATCTGCGTGAGCGAACCCGATGACACCGTCGAAGACGTATACGAGCCGTTCCTCATCCAACAGGGCCTCCTGTTGCGCACCCCCAAGGGCCGGGTGGCAACCCCGGCTGCATACACCCACCTGGGCCTCACCACCCCGACCCGTCCCGGGTCCCTCTTCAAGGAGTAGGGCACCGCCGGGGCCGGACGGCCCCACCTAGGCTGGCCCGCCCATGGGCCCCGACGACTTCGCCTACGACCTTCCCGACGACCGCATCGCCCAGGTTCCCCTGGAGGACCGTTCCTCGGCCCGCCTGCTTGTCGACGTCGACGACTCCGGGCCCTACCACCGCCACATCGGTGACCTGCCCGGCATGGTCGGTCCCGGTGACCTGCTCGTTCTCAACGACACCAGGGTGCTCCCCGCCCGACTACGCATGACCAAGGAGACCGGTGGGGCTGTTGAGATCCTGCTCCTCGAAGCGACCGGAGAAACAGGAGTCTGGGAGGCCCTGGTGCGACCCAGCAGGAGGGTTCCGCCCGGCACGAGGCTCAGCGCCGGTGGGGACCTGACCGTGACGGTGGGTGAGGACATGGGGGAGGGAAGGCGGAAGGTGCTGCTGGAGGCCGGACCCCGGTCGGGCCCCGACGACGTCCTGGCGGCTCTCCAGCGACACGGCGAGATGCCCCTGCCGCCATACCTGCACACCCGCCTCGACGACCCGGAGCGCTACCAGACGGTCTACAGCCAGCGGCCGGCATCAGCTGCTGCGCCCACGGCCGGTCTGCACCTGACCGACGAGGTGCTTCATGCCTGCACGGCGGCCGGAGCGATCGTGGAACGCCTGGAGCTGGTAGTGGGCCTCGACACCTTCCGGCCCGTGATGGTGAACGACCTTGAAGACCACGTGATGCACTCAGAGGCCTACACGGTTCCCGAGGCCACCCTTGAAGCCTGTCGTAGCGCGGATCGTGTCATCGCTGTGGGGACCACGACCGTGAGGGCACTCGAGTCGGCACATCTGGCATCGATCCGGGGGGAGGGTCCGTCGGCAAGGACAGACCTGTTCATCCGACCCGGGTTCGATTTCGGCGTGGTCGACGTGCTGCTCACCAACTATCACCTTCCGCGTTCCACCCTGCTTGTGATGCTGGAGGCGTTCGTGGGTCCGCGCTGGCGCGACCTGTATTCGCTCGCACTAACCGAGGGCTACCGCTTCCTCTCGTTCGGCGACGCCATGTTGGTGGGTAGGCGTACAGCCGACAGGATCGTGGCATGAAGGCCACCTTCCACGCAGAGGCGACAAGCGACGGAGCCCGCAGCGGCCGTGTCGACACGGCCCGCGGGTCTTTCAACACGCCATGCTTCATGCCGGTCGGAACCCGAGGTGCGGTGCGCCACCTCTCCTCGACGGACCTGGCGGACCTCGGCGCCGAGGTGGTGCTGGCCAACACCTACCACCTGATGCTGCGACCCGGAGCCGACGTGGTGCGCAACCTCGGGGGCCTGCGCGGTTTCACCGGTTGGCAGGGGCTCAGCCTCACCGACTCTGGCGGCTACCAGATCTTCTCCCTGCAACCCAGGGTCGACGACGAGGGTGCCGAGTTCCGCTCCACCTACGACGGCTCCACCCACAAGCTGACACCCGAGGGTGCCGCCGCCGTCCAGGCAGACCTGGGTGCCGACATCCAGATGGTGCTCGATGTCTGCCCCGCCCTGCCCGCAACACATGCCACCCTCCGCCAGGCGGTCGAGCGAACCGCAGCCTGGGCGGCCAGAGGCCGGCAGGCCTTCCTCGACCACCCGGATGCCCAGCAGCGGCAGTGCCAGTTCGGAATCGTCCAAGGTGGAACCGACGTTGCCCTGCGAACCGAGAGTGCCCAGCGGACCCTCGAGGTGGGCTTTGACGGTTACGCCATCGGAGGTCTCAGTGTGGGGGAGACCCGCGACGAGATGCTGGATCCGGTCAGCGCCGTGACATCGGTTTTGCCAGCCGATCAGCCCCGCTACTTCATGGGCCTCGGCGACCCAGCCGGCCTGGTCGAGGTGGTGGGCCGTGGCGTCGACATGTTCGACTGCGTGCTCCCGACCCGCCATGCCAGGCACGGAACCCTCCTCACCTCGGCTGGCAAGCTGAACCTTCGCAACGCCCGCTTCGCCACCGACGATGAGCCCCTGGACCCGGGATTCCCTGCCAGCCCTGCGGCCGCATGGTCACGCGGCTACCTGCGGCACCTGCTCATGACCGACGAGCCCACCGGGCGCCGGCTCCTGTCTCTCCACAACCTGGCGTGGCTGCTGGACTTCGTTGACCGATTGCGCTCCTCCATTACTGACGGGCGTTTTGAGCAGTTCCGTGCCGAAACACTCGAGGTCTGGGGTTGACCGTCGATTGGACCAGAATCCGCATCCGGCGGACCTAGGCTTTACCGGTCCCGTTGCGGGCGCCGGCAGCCTCCAACGGCTGCCCAGCGTCGGCGACCAACCCAGACTCGAGGCACCAAATGGCCAGTTTCCTGCCACTCATCCTGATCTTCGGGCTCATGTACTTCCTCATGATCCGCCCCCAGCAAAAGAAGGCACGCGCCCAACAGAACCTGGTCAACTCGCTCCAGCCGGGTGACGAGGTGCGTCTCCACTCGGGGCTGTTCGGTGTCGTGAACGAGGTCGAGGACGACATCATCTGGTTGGAGGTGGCCGAGAACATCGAGTTGAAGATCCTTCGCAGCGCCGTGGACCACCGCTTCAACGAACCGGTTGTCGAAGAAGCTGCGGAAGGGATCATCGAGGGGACCGTTGACGACGCCGACGAGGGCCCAATCTCGGACTGACCCCGGTTCCCTCCGGAAGACGACAGGTCAACACCTAACTCCCATGCCCCGCCGCCAGAGCATCTACCTCTCAGCAATCGTCCTGGCTGCCGTTGCGGCATCGGTCCTTACAGCCGTCTGGAACAACAAGCCGCTCCTGGGTCTGGACCTGCAGGGCGGCGTATCCGTTCGTCTCACCGCCACAGAACCGGCCACCGAGGAGATGCTCGACCAGGCGGTCGAGATCATCCGCAAGCGGGTCGACGCCCTGGGCGTCGCCGAACCCGAGGTCTCACGCACCGCCGAGGGCGTGATGGTCTCGCTGCCGGGGGTCGACGATCAGCAGCGAGCCCTGGAACTTGTCGGAACCACCGCAGAACTTCGATTCCGCCCCGTATGTGACGTCTTGCCCCTGATGCCGGCCGACCTCCCGAGAGAGGGTGTCGCACGCCCCGCCCCGGCCTCGTGTGAACCACTTCTGGCCGGCGACATCATGGCCTCTACGGGCCCACAGGGAACCACCCTCCCCGAGGATGACCTGGCCGACCAGTTCGTGGTCCTCGGCGGACGTGACAACACACAGCGCTACCTGCTGGCTCCGAGCGTCCTGACCGGTGACGCCCTCGAGGACGCCAACGCCGACATGATCGACTTCGAGTGGCAGGTGGCCGTGGCACTCAAGGCGGGCCCCGCTGGCATCGACACCTTCAACGACATGGCCGTGCTCTGTTTCTCCGGTGCACCCTCCTGCCCGGTCCTGCCCGGTTTCACCAACGGACGCCTGGCCCTGGTTCTCGACGGCGAGGTCCTGACGGCACCCCAGATAAGGGCACCCGAGTTCCAGAGGGACCGGATCCTCATCTCGGGCGCATTTGACAAAGAAGAAGCCGACGTGGTCGCCCTGGGGCTCCGCTACGGCGCCCTGCCCGTCGAGCTGGAAGCCGAGAACACCCAGGTGGTGTCGGCCACCATCGGCGAGGACTCCCTCCACGCAGGCATCGTGGCGGGCCTCATCGGCCTGATGGTCGTGGGCCTGTTCATCGTGGGCTACTACCGCCTGCTGGGCCTCGTGGCCCTGACCAGCCTGGCCATCTCAGGCTGCCTGCTCTGGGCGATCATCGCCCACCTGGGAACACAGTCGGGCCTGGCCCTGACCCTGGCCGGAGTTACCGGCATCATCGTTGCCATCGGCGTGTCGGTGGACTCCAACGTGGTCTACTTCGAGCACCTCAAAGAGGACATCCGCGACGGTCGTACCGCCAGGTCCTCTGTGGACAAGGCCTTCCCGGTGGCGTTCTCGACGATCGTGAAGGCCGACATGGCTTCGCTCATCGGCGCCGGCCTGCTCTGGTGGCTGACCGTCGGTGCCGTGCGGGGCTTTGCCCTCTACCTGGGCCTTGCCACCCTGCTGGACCTGGTTGCCACCTACTTCTTCATGGGCCCCATGGTGCGCCTTATGGCCCAGTCCAGATGGTTCGCTGAGCATCCACAGCGCTTTGGCCTGCCCGCCAGCGGTGCGGTCAGCGCAGTCGGGAGGGTCGGCTGATGAGCGTTCTGAGAGACGTATTCAACGGCGAGACGGCACTCGACTACCCGCGCTGGTGGCGCAGGGCAGTGACGGTCTCGCTTGTGGCGATCGTGTTGAGCATCGGCTCGTTCGGTGTGAGGGGCTTGAACCTTGGAATCGACTTCGAGGGCGGAACCTCCTTTGAGGTGGTGGCTCCCGGCGCATCCGTGGCAGACGCACGGGCGGTAATGGCAGGGCTGGGGTCCGAGGACGCCCGCATCCAGACCGTCGACGGCGACGTCATCAGGATCCGCTCCGAGGTATCAGACCCGGCCAGGGCATCACAGATCCGCGACGTGCTCGAAGTAGAGCTGGGCAGCGTCGAGACCTTCGAACAGGTAGGGCCCACGTGGGGAGCCGAGGTCACGGCAAAGGCCGCCAACGCCCTCATGGTGTTCTTCGCCGTGGTCGCCCTCTACATCACCATCCGCCTGGAGTGGAAGATGGCCGCCGGAGCCCTCGCCGCCGTTGCCCACGACATCATCGTGAGCGTAGGCCTCTACTCCATCCTGCAACTTGAGATCACCCCGTCGACCGTCATCGCCTTCCTGACGATCATGGGCTATTCCCTCTACGACACGATCGTGGTGTACGACAAGGTCCGCGAGGTGACCGGTCGCCTTGGAGCCACCGAGCGTTACACCTACACAGAGCTCATGAACCTGGCCCTCAACCGGGTCACCATGAGGTCGATCAACACCAGCATCACCTCTGCCATCCCGGTCGTCTCCCTGCTGCTGATCGGTTCGGTGATCATGGGTGCCACGACCCTCCAGGAGTTCGGCGTAGCACTTCTCATTGGCATAATCGTGGGCTCCTACTCGTCGCTGTTCCTGGCATCCACGCTCGTTACGGTGCTCAAGGAACGCGAGGAACGCTGGCAACAGGTTGCCGACAAGGTCAGGCAGCGCTTCGGCGAACCCGAAGAGGGACGCACCCGCATGATCGGACGCGAAGAGGCTGCTCTTCCCGACACCCGTGCAACCGAGCGTGCCGGCGCCACCAAGGGCGTCGCCCGCCGCAGGCCGGTGGCCACCACCCACCTGGCCGGTGGGGTTCCACCCCGCCCCCGCAAGAAGCGTCGCTGATCCAGCCCGCTACCGTGGTGTGATGACCGACGAGGTCCACCACGGAAACCAGAACGGGCAGCGCTGCCCTCAGGTATTCCACAGCGCCCCGCCAACAGGGATCAGGGCCTGACATGGCCACAGGAACCCGGGTCCTTCCATGGCGGCGTCGGCCAGACCCCTCAGTCGAGGAGACCTCTGATCTGTTGACCACCTTTCGGGATCACCACCCGAAGGCCGACACCAGCCTCATAGAGCGTGCCTACGAGGTTGCCCTGGGCGCACACGTGGGTCAGATCCGTAAGTCGGGCGAGCCCTATATTCACCATCCGATGGCTGTTGCGACCATCGTCGCCAGGCAGGGGCTCGACGACGTGACCGTCGCAGCGGCCCTGTTGCACGACGCTGTCGAGGACACCAACATCGACCTCTCCGACCTGGAGCGTGACTTCGGTGCCGACGTGTCGCTCATCGTGGACGGCGTCACCAAGCTGGACCGCCTGCACTTTGACTCCCGCGAGGAGCAGCAGGCAGCCAGCATGCGCAAGATGCTCGTGGCCCTCGCCAAGGACCTGCGGGTCCTCATCATCAAGCTGGCAGACCGGCTGCACAACATGCGCACCCTGGCCGCCCTACCCGAGGAGAAACAGCATCGCATTGCACGCGAGACGCTTGACATCTACGCCCCGCTGGCCAACCGCCTCGGCATGCAGGAGGTCAAGGACCAACTAGAGGACCTTTCCCTAGCCACCCTCCACCCCAAGCGCTACAGCCAGATCGACCAGATGGTCCAGGACCGCTCACCCGAACGCGACAACTACGTGACCCAGCTCATCGGCGACATCGAGGACCGCATGGCCGACCTCAAGATCAAGGCCTCGGTCCACGGCCGCCCCAAGCACCTGTGGAGCATCTACGAAAAGATGATCGTGAAGGGCAGGTCCTTTGACGACATCTACGACCTCATCGGCCTCCGGGTGATCGTCGACAACGTGAGGGACTGCTACGCGGTGCTGGGCTCCATCCACGCCACATGGAAGCCCGTCCAGGGGCGCTTCAAGGACTACGTGGCGATGCCCAAGTTCAACCTCTACCAGTCGCTGCACACCACCGTGGTGGGCCCCCTGGGCAAGCAGGTGGAGTTCCAGATCCGAACCAGGGAGATGCATCAGCGCGCCGAGTTCGGTGTCGCCGCCCACTTCGACTACAAGGCCAGCTCCCCCTCAGACGAGATGGCGTGGCTGGGACGGATCGTGGAGTGGCAGGAGGAGAGCTCCGACCCCGGGGCCTTCATGGCCAACCTCAAGACCGACCTGGAACAAGACGAGGTCTACATCTTCACCCCGCAAGGAGGGGTAATCACCCTCCCGATCGGCGCCACCCCCGTGGATTTCGCCTACATGGTCCACACCGAGGTCGGCCACAAATGTGTGGGTGCGAGGGTCGAGGGTCGCCTGGTGCCACTTGAGACCCGCCTCAACTCAGGCGAGACGGTCGAGATCGTCACCTCAAAGCAGGAGTCAGCTGGCCCCAGCCGCGACTGGCTCAAGTTTGTGGCCACCCACAAGGCAGCCAACAAGATCAAGCAGTGGTACTCGCGTGAGCGCCGCCACGACGCAATCGACAGCGGCTACGACGATCTGGTCAGGGAACTACGCCGGGCCGGCCTGCCGATCAAGGAGTTCCTAGCCGGGCAACCCCTTGCCGAGGTGGCAGCCGCAATGAACTACGCCGACGCCGACACCCTCTACGCAGCCATCGGCGAGCGCCACGTCTCGGCCAAAGCCGTCGTCGACAGGGTTCAACGGGCCATCAGCGACGAGATGGACGACGACGAGCAGATGCCGACCACCGTGCTGAGGCCTGTTACCGGCGAGCGGCGTACCGGTTCAGCGGGGGTCCACGTCGAGGGGTTCGACGACATCATGGTTCGGCTGTCACGATGCTGCACCCCCGTCCCACCCGACGAGATCATCGGCTTCGTCACACGGGGCCGCGGCGTGTCAGTCCACCGCAGCGACTGCGCAAACGCCACGTCCCTGTCCGAGGGGCAGCCCGACAGGCTCATCGATGTCGAGTGGGACGGATCAGGAACCGGAAACTTCCTCGCCACCATCGAGGTAAAGGCACTCGACCGTCCCCGACTGCTACGAGACATCGTGAACGTGCTGGCTGACCACCACATCAACGTGGTCGGCACCGACACCGTCACCAGCGGGGCGGACCGCACCGCCAAGATGAAGTTCGACTTCGAGATGGGCCACTCGGCACATCTCGAGCCGCTTCTCCACATCATCGCCGAGATTGACTCCGTCTACGACGTCTACAGGGTGGTGCCGGGCCAGGGATCCTGAGGCAGCCCGCACCAATCGCCCGTCGGTGACCCCGGAGGCCGGTAGCCTCTCCTCCCGTGGCAGACCCCATCTACAGGGCGCCGAAGGGCACACACGACGTCCTCTGGCCTGAATCGGCGCGTCGTCGCGCCCTCGTTGCCGTATTCGCCGACATAGTCGAGGCGGCCGGCTACACCGAGGTCGTTCCGCCCATGTTCGAACACGTCGAGGTGTTCCGTCGCCTGGGCGACGCAACCGACGTGGTCCGCAAGGAGATGTACGAGTTCGAGGACCGCGGAGGCCGCCACATCGCCCTTCGTCCCGAGCAGACGGCGTCGATCGTGCGCTCCTTCGGCGAGCACCGCCCGACCCTGCCATGGAAGGCCTGGTACGCCGGTCCCAACTTCCGCTACGAGCGCGCCCAGAAGGGTCGTTTCCGCCAGTTCGACCAGGTCGGCATAGAGGCCCTCGGACCCGAGGACCCACACCTGGACGCCGAGGCGATCGCCACAGCGTGGCGCTTCTACGAGTCGCTTGGGCTCCAGCAGGTGACCCTGCTGATCAACTCCCTGGGTGGCCCAGAGGACAGGGCCAACTACATCGCGGCCCTGCACGGCCACTTCGCGAGCGACCTGGGCTCGCTCAGCGAGGAATCCCGGTCCACGCTGGCGACGAACCCGTTGAGGGTGCTCGACTCCAACCGCCCCGAAGACGCCGATCTCATTGCGGCGGCACCCGACATGCTCGACCACCTCTCAGCGGACGCGGCTGCTCACTTCGATCAGGTGCAGGCGGCCCTGACCGGCCTGGAGATTCCGTTCACGATCCAGCCGCGCCTTGTGCGTGGTCTCGACTACTACGTGCGAACCACGTTCGAGTTCACCTCCGGGGCATTCGACGCAGCCCAGAATGCCATCGGTGGGGGAGGCCGCTACGACGGCCTGGCCGAGGCAATGGGGGCGCCAGCCACACCGGGCGTCGGCTTCGCCCTTGGCGTTGACCGCACCCTCATGGCATGTGACGCCGAGGGCGCCTTTGAGGCGACCAGCTCAACCGTCGACGTGTTCGTCGTGGACACCACCGGCGGCGAGGCGGCCCTGCTCATCACCGACGAACTGCGCCGTGCCGGCATCAGCGCCGACCGCGCCTGGGATGGCCGCTCGATGAAGTCCCAGATGCGTGCCGCCGACCGCAGCGGTGCGGCGATAGCCGTCATAGTCGGCGACGACGAAGCAGAGTCCGGCACGGCCTCCCTTCGTGATTTGCGCGGCGATGCCGGCCAGGACACGGTTCAACGATCTTCAATCACAGAAACCCTGCTAGCGAGGCTCAAGTGACAAGCAATACCAGTGAAACCGGCGGGCAAGGTCCCGACTACACGACCTCGATGCGCACCGACCGCTGCGGCGACCTCCGCAGCGACGACGTCGGACGCCAGGTCACCCTCTGCGGCTGGGTGGCACGCCGCCGCGAGCACGGAGAGCACCTTGCGTTCGTGGATTTGCGCGACCGGAGCGGCATGGTCCAGGTGGTGGTTGACGGCGCAGCCGACCTGCGATCCGAGTACGTGCTGCAGGTAACCGGCGAGGTCAGGGAACGCCCGGCCGACACGGCCAACGACTCCCTCGCAACCGGTGCCATCGAGATCGACGCCAGCCAGGTGACCATTCTCTCCATCTCCGAGCCGCCGCCGTTCCCGCTCGACGAGCGCACCGACGTCGACGAGGTTCTCCGCCTGCGCCACCGCTACGTGGACCTGCGCAGGCCACGCCTCCAGAAGAACCTCGAGGTCAGGGCCACGGTCAACAGCGCCGTGCGTACCGCCATGGAGGAGCAGGGCTTCATCGAGGTGGAGACACCCATGCTCGTTGCCAGCACCCCCGAGGGTGCACGTGACTTCGTGGTTCCCTCACGCAAGGAGCCGGGCTCGTTCTACGCCCTGCCCCAGAGCCCCCAGATCTTCAAGCAGCTCTGCATGATCGGCGGCGTCGACCGCTACTACCAGATCGCCCGCTGCCTGCGCGACGAGGACCTCAGGGCAGACCGGCAGTTCGAGTTCATGCAGCTCGACGCCGAGGCCAGCTTCGTCGACCAGGACGACGTGCTGGGCTTCATCACCCACACGGTCGCCTCAGCGGCCGAGGCCGTAACCGGTGTCCGGCCAGACGACTTCCCGCGCATGTCATGGCACGAGGCCAGGGAACGCTACGGCTCCGACAAGCCCGACATCCGCTTCGGAATGGAGCTCGTCGAGCTGACGCCGGTATTCGCCGACACCGAGTTCCGAGCCTTCCAGGCGCCATGCGTGAAGGGCATCCGGGTTCCCGGCGGAGCCGAACTGTCACGCAACCGCCTCGACGACCTGACCGACACCTGCAAGGGCTGGGGAGCCAAGGGCCTCGTCTGGATGAAGGTCGAGGCCGACGGCCTCAACTCGCCGGTCGCCAAGTTCCTCACCGACGACGAGCAGGCCGCCCTGCGCTCCACGATGGAAGCCGAAGAGGGAGACCTGCTGTTGCTGGTGGCCGACGAGCACCACAACACCTGCCGCATCCTGGGCCTGCTGCGCCTGGAGCTGGGTCGCCCACCGGTAACCGAGGGAGGCCTGCACTTCCTGTGGGTCGTGGACTTTCCCCTGTTCGATGGGCTCGACGAGGCCGGCAACCCCATGCCGGCCCACCACCCGTTCACCATGCCGCACGAAGACGACCTCGAGGCCCTCGAGGCAGGCGACCTGCTCTCGGTGCGCTCACAGGCCTACGACCTGGTCCTGAACGGTTGGGAACTGGGTTCGGGCAGCGTGAGGATTCACCGGCGCGAGGTCCAACAGAAGATCTTCTCCATCCTCGGCATCGGTGCCGAGGAGGCCCAGGAACGGTTCGGGTTCCTGCTTGACGCCTTCAGGTACGGCGCTCCGCCACACGCCGGGTTCGCCTTCGGAATGGACCGCCTCATCGCGATCCTGGCCGGCGAGGAGAACATCCGCGAGGTGATCGCCTACCCCAAGACCCAGTCGGGTGCCGATCCGCTCACCAGCGCACCCAACCCGATCGACGACCGCCACCTCGAGGAGCTGGGCCTGCGGGTCCTCCCCAGAAGCGAGTAGCCCCGGGCGGTCACCTGAACCGCTACACACGCCCTAGGTTCCACGGTGATGGCCGACGACCTGTTCTCCGATGCAGCCCGAGAACGCCTGACCCGGCGCGCGCCCCTGGCAGACCGGATGCGGCCGACCAGCCTCGACGACATCGTCGGCCAGCAGCACCTAGTGGGTCCCGGTCGTCCGCTGCGGCGCCTTATCGAGGCCGACCGGCTGTCGTCGGTGATCCTCTGGGGTCCTCCCGGCACCGGCAAGACCAGCCTGGCCCGCTTGGTAGCGCGCCTAACCGCCAAGGAGTTCACCGAGATGTCAGCGGTGAGTGCCAGCGTGAAGGATGTACGCGAGCTGATCGCACGTGCCGAGGCGTCCCTGGGTGAGCGCGACGTCGGCACCATCTTGTTCCTCGACGAGGTGCACCGCTTCAACAAGTCCCAACAGGACGCCCTGCTGCCCTCTGTCGAGTCGGGCCTGCTGGTGCTGATCGGCGCCACCACCGAGAACCCCTACTTCGAGGTCAACGCACCCCTGTTGTCCCGCTCGACGCTATTTCGCCTGGAACCCCTCGACGAGGACGCCCTCGTGGACCTGTTGAAGCGGGGCCTGGCCGCAGAGGGAGTCGGAGCCGACGACGACGCCATCGAGCTGCTGGTTGACCGGGCCGCCGGAGACGGTCGCCACGCCCTCACCAGCCTTGAGGTGGCCGCCACCCTGGCAGCCGGCCGCGAATCGGACCGGGTCAGCGTCGATGACGCCGAGGCGGCGCTCGGCACAAAGGCCATCCTCTACGGACGCGACGAGCACTACGACGTGATCAGCGCGTTCATCAAGAGCATTCGTGGCTCGGACGCCGACGCAGGCCTCTACTGGCTGGCCCGCATGCTTGACGCCGGCGAGGACGCCCGCTTCATCGCCAGACGCCTCGTGATCCTGGCCAGCGAGGACGTGGGCATGGCCGACCCCACCGCACTTCTGGTGGCCGACGCAGCCGCCAGGGCTGTCGAGTTCGTGGGCCTGCCCGAGGCCCGCCTGAACCTGGCCCAGGCGGTCGTCCACCTGGCCACGGCACCCAAGTCCAACCGGGTCACGATGGGCCTGGGGCGTGCCGGCGCCGACGCCAGGGCAGCAGGCACGGGCCTGGTGCCAATGCACCTGCGCGACGCCCACTACAAGGGCGCAGCCGACCTGGGCCACGGCGACGGCTACCAGTACCCCCACGACGACCCGGCCGGCTGGGTGGCGCAGCAGTACCGTCCCCCTGAGGTTGCCGACAACACCTACTACGATCCGTCACCGCACGGGTTCGAAGCGGAGGTCGCAGAGCGCATGGAACAGCACCGGGAAGACTCCGGCATGGGAGCAGAGCAGTGAGGCGCCGCCTGTTCTGGTTGATCGTCGGCTGGCTGGCCGGAAACGCCTCCTCCATGTGGTTCCAACGTCGCCTCCGCCGAACCGTCGAGCGCTACACACCAGAGCACCTCCGAAAAGAGCTGGCCGAGCGGTCATCGGCAGTGGTCGACCAGGGAGCCGACCTGGTACGCCGGGTGAAACAGATACGCGACGACATGACAGGAACGGATCCGACCGACCCTGACGGCCACGCCAACGGGTTCCGCCGCAACGGCCACCGCTCCCGGCGCAGCCACCGACCCACCGGGCCCCTCGCCTGACACCCAGAACCTGCTCATAGCGTCGAATGCAGCCCCGGTAGAGTGGGCCGACCATGCCAGAGAACACAGCCAACGGCGTAAGGCGCGCATTCGTCGACTTCTTCGTCGACAGGGCCCACCACCATGAGCCCTCCGGCAGCCTCATCCCGCACGACCCGACCCTGTTGTTCACGGTGGCCGGCATGGTCCCGTTCAAGCCCTACTTCGTGGGCGAGCAGCCCGCACCCTGGGACCGGGCGGTAACGGTCCAGAAGTGCGTGAGGGCCGGCGGCAAGCACAACGACCTCGACGAGGTGGGCCGCACCAGCCGACACCTCACCTTCTTCGAGATGATGGGCAACTTCAGCTTCGGCGACTACTTCAAGTCCGAGGCCTGCGCCTACGCATGGGAGTTCGTGACCGACACGCTGGGCCTCGATCCCGAACGGCTCTGGGTGACCGTGCACCTAAGCGACGACGAGGCCGAGGCAATATGGCGGGACGAGGTCGGTGTGCCGGCCGAACGCATCCAGCGCCTCGACGAGGACAACTACTGGCGCATGGCCGATACCGGGCCCTGCGGTCCGTGCTCCGAGATCTTCTGGGACAAGGGCCCCGACTTCGGCGACGACGGTGGCCCGGCCCACGGTGACGAGGAACGCTTCATAGAGATCTGGAACCTGGTGTTCATGCAGTTTGAGCAGCACGAGGACGGCTCCATGACGCCACTGCCCGCACCCTCGATCGACACCGGTGCCGGTCTCGAGCGAATCCTCTCGGTCCTGGAGGGCGTTGACTCGGTCTGGGAGACCGACGAGTTCGTGCGACTGCTGGCCACCATCAGCGAGCTGACCGGGGTGGAACACGGGTCAGACGCCCGCACCGACGTATCCCAGCACATCCTTGCCGACCATGCCCGCTCCTCGACGTTCCTCATCAGCGACGGCGTGTTTCCCAGCAACGAGGACCGCGGTTACGTGCTGCGACGCATCATCCGCCGCGCTGTCCGCCACGCCTGGCTGCTGGGGGTCGAGGACCTCATCATGCCCGACCTGGTCGACTCCGTCGTCTCCATAATGGGGGACGACTACCCCGACCTCGTTCGCAACCATGCCTTCGTGCGAGACATCCTTGAACGTGAGGAGGGACGTTTCCGCGAGACCCTGCGTACCGGCCTGGCGATCCTGGACGAGGCACTCGACGGGCTCGGCGAGGGTGCAACGCTCGACGGCGACGTCGCCTTCAAGCTTCACGACACCTACGGCTTCCCCCTGGAGTTGACCCAGGAGATCACCGCTGAAAGAGGAGTGTCTGTCGACAACGAGGCCTTCGGCGTGGCAATGGCCCGACAACAGGACATGGCACGCTCAGCGCGTAAGGACGGTGTGACCACAGCTGTGGGCGACCTGCGTACCGTGCTCGAGGCCAACGGCCCAACCCGGTTTGTGGGCCGCGACCAGAATGAATCCGAGGCCACCGTGCTGTTTGCTGAGGGTGATGTGATCGTCCTGGACCGCAGCCCGTTCTACGCCGAGTCCGGTGGACAGATCGGCGACACGGGAACCATCTCATGGGACGGCGGTTCGGTCGACGTGGCTGACACCACCCTCGCCCTCGACGGCCTGCACTGCCACAAGGTGGACGCCGAAGGCGGGTTGCCCGAGGTGGGTCAGGCCGTCACGGCCAGCATCGACTCCGATCGCCGTGCAGCAATCCGCCGCAACCACACCGGCACCCACATCCTCCACTGGGCACTGCGAGAGGTCCTTGGCGACCACGTCAAACAGCAGGGCTCATGGGTCGGACCCGACCACCTGCGCTTTGACTTCAGCCACTTCGAGGCCATGACCCCCGAACAGGTGGAAGCGGTCGAGGACCTCACCAACGCGGAGATCCTGGCCAACCACGAATGCCGCAACTTCGAGACCAGCCGCGACGAGGCCGAGGCCCTTGGTGCCATTGCCTTCTTCGGCGACAAGTACGGCGATCAGGTGCGGGTGCTCGAGGCCGGACCCAACTCCGTGGAACTCTGCGGGGGCACGCACGTGTCGGCTCTGGGAGACATCGGCCCCGTGAAGATCACCACCGAGGGGTCAATCGGCTCCAACATCCGCCGCCTCGAGGCGGTCACGGGAACGGCCCCCATAGCTCGACTACGTGGTGCCGAGGCATCCCTGGCTGACGCCGCCGACCTGGTCGGTGTACCGGTCGACGACCTGCTCGAAGGAATCACCAAACGTCTCGCCGAGGCCAAGGCGGTGCGCTCCGAGTTGGCTTCCGCCCGACGCCAACTGGCCCTGGGGCGTGCCGACGAGCTTGCAGCAGCGGCCGACGACGGCCTCGTGGTGGCCATGGTTGACGGCATCGACCGCGACGGGTTGCGTGAGCTGGCCGCCGCCATCCGCGACCGCGACGGGGTTCGCGCCGTCGTGCTTGGCACCTCGCCCGACGGAGGTGGTGCAGCCCTCGTAGCCGCAGTCGCCCCCGACAGCGGCCTCGATGCCGGCTCTCTTGTAGCCGAAGCCGCAAAGACCATCGACGGCGGTGGACGCCCCAGCCCTGACCTCACGGTCGTGGGCGGCAGATCCCCCGAGAACCTTCCCGAGGCGCTCGAACAGGCACGGGCAGCCGCCCTGGCCGGCTAGGCCGCTGCAGCGATGGTGCGGGCAATAGGCCTCGACCTCGGATCCAGGCGGATCGGGGTTGCCGTCAGCGACAGCGACGGTCGCCTTGCGATGCCGATCGAGGTGCTGTTACGCACCGGCGACAGGGAGGGTGAACACCGTGCCGTGGCCGCCCTGGTTGCCGAATGGGAGGCCGAGGTGGTCGTGGTCGGTGTGCCCTACTCGCTCGACGGTTCCACAGGCCCAATGGCCAAGACCATGATCGCCGAAGCCGACCAGTTGTCCACGAGCCTGGGCGTTCCTGTCGTCACCCACGATGAGCGCCTCACGACGGTGACCGCTGACCGACAGCTGCGCGAGCAGGACATGCGGGGCGAGGACCGCCGCAAGGTGGTCGACAAGGTCGCTGCTTCGGTGATGCTTCAGGCATGGCTCGAGGGCCAGGCAGGGGAACAGCCGACGTGAGCGACGACATCCCGCAGGATCCCGGCGACAAGACAGGTTCTGACTTTCCGGAGCTTCATTCCGAACCTGAGTTCTCAAAGACCCGACCCATCGAGCAGGTGGTTGCGTGGGAGGCCGACCAACCGGGTCAGGAGCCTGAAGAGGCCATCGTCACAGAGCGCCCCCTCCCAACAGACGAGCCCAGCCTCGACGTCACCTGGGTTCGCCACAGGCCCCTCCTCGGGCCAATCCCAAGGTGGGGCGCCGTGGCAGCCGTGATCCTGTTGGGAATGGTCATCGTCTACAACGGATTCCGTGGGTGGATCGACAGCCAACTGGAACCCATCGCCCCGCCGGGCGACGAGGTGGAGTTGACCATCCAGGAGGGTTGGTCCACCAACGACGTCGCTGTGGCCCTGGGCGACGCCGGGGTCATCGACCATCCTGCGATGTTTCGCCAGTGGATGCGCTGCCCGTCAGCGATGCAGTGGCTGACCGACTGCCCGGGCGGTACCGATTACTCCTTCCAGGCGGGCAACTACGTGCTCCGCGAGCACCTCGCCTTCGAGGACACCGTGGCCCTCCTCCATGAGGGACCGCTGCCCGAAGAGGTGGTCCGAATCACGATCCCCGAGGGCCTGACGCTGAACCAGATGGTTAACCGGGTGGTCCGCAGAATGCCCACCTTCGACGAGGCCCAGATGCGTGCCGCCCTGTCCAGCGACCGCCTCATCTGGGAGCACTATCCCGGCGACCTGCCGTTCCTGCTCGTCGAGGGCCTCTTGTTTCCCGACACCTACCAGCTGGACGAGGCCACCATCACCGATGAGTTGAGCCTCCTCATCCGCATGCACAACCAGTTCCTGCGGGTCGTCAAGGAGTTGAACCTCGAGGACCGCTCGGCCGATCTGGGCCTCACGCCCTATGACACCGTCATCCTTGCCTCGCTCATCGAAGAGGAAGCCCTGTTGGACGGAGACCGGGCAAAGATCAGCCGGGTCATCCACAACAGGCTGGACCTGGGGTGGACGCTCGGAATCGACGCCAGCACCCGGTACGCGGTGGCCAAGACAGCCGGCGAGCCCCTCACCGAGGAGGACCTGGCAACAGAGTCGATGTGGAACACACGGGTCGTGTCCGGCCTGCCGCCGACACCCATAGCCGCTCCGGGCAGGGCCTCTCTCGAGGCCGCTCTGGCTCCGGCCGACGGGCCGTGGCTCTTCTACGTCCGCACCGACGAGAACGACGTCGTCGGAGCCCACACGTTTGCGGTGACGGCAGACGAATTTGAGGCTGCTCGCCGGATCTGCGTCGAGAAGGATCTTGGCTGTGGCTGACCCAAACGTGCATGGAACCCGCTTGGCGGCGGTGATCGGATCACCCGTGGCGCACTCGCTCTCACCGGCCATCATGAATGCCGCCTTCGCCGCAGCGGGCCTGGACTGGACCTTCATCGCCCATGAGGTGGCCGAAGGCGATGCCGAAGCGGCGCTGGACTGGGCCCGCCGTGAGGCACTCGTTGGGCTCTCGGTGACCATGCCCCACAAGGCAGCTGTTGCTGCGGCGGTCGACGAGCTGAGCGACACGGCCCGAAGGCTCGATGCCGTCAACTGCGTCGTTGTGGACGGTGATCGCCTCGTCGGCCACAACACCGATGGCGGTGGCTTCGTTGACGGTCTGGCACACGATGCCGGATTCGACCCGGCAGGCCGCCGGGCCGTCGTTGTCGGAGCTGGTGGTGCTGCCCGCGCCGTCATACACGCCCTCGCAGTGGCCGGGGCATCGGACGTAGCCGTCCTCAACCGGACAGCGGCGAGGGCAGAGGTGGCCGCCGCCATGGCTGACGGGGTGGGCCGGGTTGCCGGTCCCGAATCGTTGGCAGGAGCCGATCTGGTCGTGAACGCCACGCCGGTCGGAATGGGCACCGGTGACCTCTCGATGCCGGTAGATCCAGATCTCATGAACCCCGGTCAGGTGGCCGTGGACCTCATCTACCATCCGCTCACCACCCCCTGGGTGGCGGCGCTCCGTGAACGCGGAATCGAGGCCCACGGAGGCCTCTCGATGCTCATCTTCCAGGCTGCGTTTGCCTTCACCCACTGGACGGGTGGGGAGGCACCGGTGGCGGCCATGGAACAGGCTGCACGGGCCGAGTTGGCCGCCCGCGCAGCCGGCTGAACTCCTGCACCCCGTGGAGCCGACCGAAGCCGTAGCTCTGGCATGGCTCGTGGCCTGGTTGGTCGCCCTTTCGGTGGTGGACCTGCGCAGGCGGCGCCTCCCGGACCCAATGGTTGCGACCCTTCTGGCGGGGCTCGTCGCCCTCGACTCAGCCTCAACCCTGTCGGGCGGGGACCCTCTCAGCCTGCTCTGGGCCTGCGCCGGGGCCGTTTCCTACGGCGGTCTCCTGTGGATCGTGTACCTGCTTGTCCCATCAGGCCTCGGTGGTGGCGACGTGAAGCTTGCTGTTCCGCTGGGCTGGCAAATCGGCTTCGTCGCGGGCACCGGTCTCGCCACGGCGATCCTCACAGCCCTCCTGGTTGCCTGCCTGCTGGCACTGGTAGGACAGCTTGTGGGGCGCCTCCTGAGGGGAGGGTGGTCGGCCACGCTGGCATTTGGCCCCAGCCTGGGAGCCGGAGCGGTTCTCGTGCTGGTATTCGCATGAGGTGCTATTCACCCGAGCCTGAGGGCCGGCGTAAGTAGCCTGTCGTGATGGCAACAAACAACGACGGCCCCGGTGGCCCCCACCTTGCGTTGGTGGGCCTCATGGGCGCCGGAAAGAGCGAGGTGGGCGCAGCCGTGGCCCAGCGCCGGAACCTCCGTCATCTGGACCTGGACGTCATGGTGACGGGCCGTGAGGGCCGTTCGATAGGTGTGTTGTTCGAGGAACAGGGCGAATCGGGTTTTCGCGACTGCGAACAGGCGGCGCTGGCTGACGTGTTGTCGCTCGGACAGCCAATCGTGTTGTCGACCGGCGGCGGCGTGCTCGAACGCCAGCCCAACAGGAAACTTCTATCTGAGCGGGCAACGGTCATCTGGCTGAGAGCCCGACCCGAGACCCTCGCCCAGCGGGTTGGTGACGGCGCGGGCAGGCCTCTGCTGCAGGACGGCGAGCCGGTCGAGGTGCTCAGGGACCTGTTGCAGAGGCGTGGGCCCGACTACGAGGCCGCAGCCGACCACGTTGTCGACACCGACGACCTCTCGGTCGCCGAGGCGGCCGATGCCGTGGTGGCAACACTCCCGGACCCCGTGGCCACATGATCACCGTCGAGGTACCCCTGGCCGGAGGACGCTCCTACCCGGTCGTGATCGGACCTGGTGCCATCGACGCCATGCTGACCGTGCTCGAACCCGTGTCGCGGGTGGCCATCGTTACCCAGAACGGAATCGGCGTAGAGGTCGAGACCGATGGCGAGCAACGGATCTTCACCATCCCCGACGGGGAGTCGGCCAAGACCCTCTCCACCATCGGGGACCTGTGCAGCGGCTTTGCCTCATGGGGCCTCACAAGGGGCGATCTGGTCGTCGGCATCGGTGGGGGCGTGGTCACCGACGTGGCCGGCTTCGCTGCTGCCAGCTACCACCGGGGTGTGCCCGTGGCGCACGTGGCGACCACCCTGCTGGCTCAGATCGACGCAGCCATCGGCGGCAAGACCGGAGTGAACCTGCCCGAGGGAAAGAACCTGGTCGGGGCCTTCTGGCAGCCGGCGGCCGTGTTCTGCGACACCGACACCCTGACGACCCTTCCCGACGCCGAGATGCGCTGCGGCAGGGGAGAGATGGCCAAGTACCACTTCCTCGGCGGCGCCGACATCAGGGACCTGAACCTGGATGAACAGGTGGCCAGATGCGTCGAGATCAAGGCCAGGGTCGTGGCAGCCGACGAACGTGAGGCAGGCCAGCGGGCGCTTCTCAACTACGGACACACCCTCGCCCACGCCATCGAGACAACAGGCATCTACGGGATGCGCCACGGCGAGGCCGTTGCCGTAGGCCTCGTGTTCGCAGCCGAGCTGGCTGCCGCAATGGGCCGCATCGACTCCGACAGGGTCGCCGAACACCGTGACATCGTCGACCACTACGAGCTGCCGCCGGCACTGCCCAGCGGAACCGACGACGATGAGCTGATGGCGGCGATGGGCCGCGACAAGAAGGCCATTGACGGCCTCACCTTCGTGCTGGACGGCCCCGACGGGGTTGAGCCGGTCCACGGCGTCGATGCAGACCTTGTCAGAAAGACCCTCGACAGGGTGAGATGAACATGTTCAACGAGAGGAAGCGCCAGCCATGAGCACACAGACGGTGATGGTGTTGTCAGGCCCCAACCTGAACCTGCTGGGTGAGCGTGAGCCAGAGGTCTATGGAGCCGACACGCTCGAAGATCACATGGAGGTTGCCCGTCGGGCGGCGGCGACCCACGGCCTCGACGTCGAGCACATGCAGTCCAACCACGAGGGTGAGCTGGTCGACGCCATCCATGCTGCGCGCGACGACTGCGCTGCCATCGTCATCAACCCGGGCGCCTTCACCCACTACGCGTGGGCGATCCACGACGCTCTGGCCGCCTTTGAGGGACCGGTCATCGAGGTCCACCTCTCCAACCCGGCCGCCCGCGAGCCGTGGCGCCACACTTCGGTCGTGGCTCCGGTTGCCGCCGGCACGATCGCCGGCTTCGGCGGTGACGGCTACCGCCTGGCGATGGACGCCGTAGCGGCCCTGCTGGCATCTTCCTGAGCGACCGGTGACCGCTCCCGTGCTCCCGCCCATGGAGGTTGGGTTGCGCCTGAATCGGCTGCGGGCAGGGTTTGACGATGCCGGTTGCGGGGCACTGCTGGTCACCTCCGCCACCAACATCGGGTACCTGACCGGGTTCACTGGCTCCGCCGGGGTGCTCTGGGTCGATACCGACAGGGCGGTGCTGGTCACCGACGGCCGCTACACCGACCAGGCACCCGGAGAGGTTGCAGCAGCCGGTGCCGACGTCGAGGTCGAGATAGCCGTGACCGGTCGCCAGAAGCTGCTTGCCGGCTTTGCCACAGAAGTCACCGACCTGGGTCTCGAGACCGACACCGTGACATGGGCCGAACAGCGCAGGTTCGCTGGCTGGTTTGCAGATACCTCCCTGACTGCAACCGACGGTCTCGTGGAGACCCTGCGTCAGATCAAGGACGCCGGAGAGCTTGCCCGCATCAAAGCCGCCGCCGCCATAGCAGACGAGGCGCTCGCAGAGGTGTGGCCCATGCTCGACACGGGTCCGACCGAGCGGCAGGTCGCCTCGGCCATCGACGATGCCATGCGGAGACGGGGTGCATCTGACAGGGCCTTTGAGACCATCGTCGCTGCAGGCCCCAACAGTGCCCACCCCCACGCCCGCCCCGGCGACCGGACCCTCACCCACGGAGACCTCGTCGTCTGTGACCTGGGAGCAATGGTCGACGGCTACCGCTCAGACATGACCCGCTCCACCCGCATCGGTGGCACCGGCGACGGTCCGGAGGCCGAGATGCTCACCACGGTCCTGGCTGCCCAGCAGGCGGGCATTGAAGCAGTAGTCGACGGGGTAGCAGCCTCAGCAGTCGACATGGCCTGCCGCCAGATCCTCGAAGAGGCCGGCCTCGGCGACGCCTTCATCCACGGAACGGGCCACGGAGTCGGCCTCGACATCCACGAGGCCCCGGCCCTGTCTGGAACGTCGACTGCTACCCTTCGCTGCGGCCAGGTGGTCACCGTCGAGCCGGGCGCCTACATCACCGGGCTCGGTGGCGTCCGCTGGGAGGACACCGTGGTGGTCGGCAGCGGAGGCTGTCAACGCCTCACCAGATCACCCAGCACCACCTGACAACCGGCCCGACTCACAAGCCCGACAGCGAGACCAGAACATGCCCATCATCACCACCAACGACCTCAAGAACGGGATGACACTCGAGTTGGACGACAACCTCTTTTCGGTTGTCGAGTTCCAACACGTCAAGCCCGGCAAGGGACACGCCTTCGTTCGCACCACCCTCAAGAACTCCCGAACCGGCGCCGTAATAGACCGCACCTTCCGGGCCGGCGAAAAGGTGGAACGGGCGATCATCGACAAGAGGGCAATGCAGTTCCTGTACCGAGACGGTGCCGACTACGTCTTCATGGACTCCGAGACCTATGACCAGATGACGGTCAACCCCACAACGCTCGGCGACGCATCCAACTATCTGGTCGAGCAGAACACGGCCATGCTCATGATGTACGGCGATGAGGTGATCGGCGTCGACCTGCCGGCGTCAGTGGATCTGACCATTACCGAGACCGAGCCGGGCCTGCAGGGCGACCGTGTCTCGGGTGCCCGCAAGCCGGCCACCCTCGAGACCGGACTCGTGGTCTCCGTGCCGTTGTTCATCGAGAAGGGTGAGCTCGTCAAGGTGGACACCCGCTCCGGCGAATACCTCAGCAGGAGCTGAGGAATCACGCCGGCACCAGCCGAGAGACCATGTCACACAGTCCCGGAGACGCCGTCGGCTCACGCCGAGAGGCCCGCGAAACCGCCCTCGGGCTCCTCTATGCCGCCCACTCCAGGGGAGTCGAGCCGCTCGAGGTGCTGGCAGAACAGCCGGTCCCACCCGAGGCCTACACCGTTCAGCTGGTTGAGGGCGTCGCGGGCCACATCGATGAGCTGGACGGTCTCATCGGCAGCTACTCGGAGGGCTGGAGCACCGGGCGAATGCCCGCCATCGACCTGGCGCTCATCAGAATTGCCGTCTACGAGCTGGCCCACGAAGCCGACGTTCCGACCTCGGCGGTGCTGTCAGAGGTCGTGGAGCTGGTCAGCGAGTACTCCACAGAGAAGTCCGGCAAGTTCGTCAACGGTGTGGTCGCGCGAATCGCCGAAGAACTCCGGCCCGGTTCCTAGGCACAACCGGGGTAGGCACCGACGCTTTTCCAACGTCTGCGCCGCCGGGCCGGGTCCGGCTGCGCAGGCTCCGCCGAATCCCGACCCGACACCGCTCACGCTCCAGTGCCTGCTCCGAACGGTGTTGGCAATGACTTCCCTCAGGGTTGTCGTGTGTTCGTCGCTGTTTGGCCTAGGGGTTACAGCCCGGGAGTTGTCTGGTCGAGGGTGGGGCTCCGGGGGTGCGGCGCAGCGATTTGTGCCAGCTGAGCAAGCCGTGCGGCCGGAGCCACAGCCGGGGGTCATGCAAACGGGAGGGCCAGGCGCTGGGGGGAGGCCCGGGAGTTGTCTGGTCGAGGTCGGCGTCAGCGTCGGATTTCGACGTGCGAGCGCAGTTTGCGAGCGAGCGGAGCCCGGGAGTTGTCTGGTCGAGGGTGGGGTGCCGGGGGTGGGGCGCAGCGATTTGTGCCAGCTGAGCAAGCCACGCCGGCGGCACCCCGGCCGTGGGTCGGGCAGGCGGGAGGGCGCAAGGTAGAGGGTGCGCGCGGGTAGGGCGCTCGCGGGTAGGGTCTGTTCTCGACCGTGAAGCGGGTCCCGTGAGGCCCGGACGGATCGAGGAGACAGGTCAATGGCCGAAAGAGAACGCAGCCAGACGCCCCCGTTCGGGGGCGTTTTCGTCGCCCACGCCCGGATCATGAGCGCCGACGACATGGGTCGGGCGATCCTGCGGATGGCCCATGAGGTCATCGAACGTAACCACGGCCTCGAGAGCGTGGTGGTTGTCGGCCTGCAGACCGGCGGCGTGCCGGTGGCGGCCCGCCTGGCCGACGCCCTTGAGGACATCGAGGGCATCAGGCCGCCGCTGGGGTGTCTCGACGTGGCGCTCTACCGCGATGACATTGGTATCAGACCCGTGGTTCCCGAGGCTGCAACCGACCTGCCGACCGACATAGACAACAGCATCATCGTGCTGGTCGACGACGTGTTGTTCACGGGGCGCACCATCCGGGCTGCCATGGACGCGGTGTGTGACTACGGGCGGCCCCGGTCGGTGCAGCTGGCGGTGATGATCGACCGGGGGCACAGGGAGCTTCCGATCAGGCCCGACTATGTAGGCAAAAACCTTCCCACCCGGAGAGACGAGGTGGTTGACGTCCACGCCACCGGGGTTGATCTCGGGTCGGTGGAGAAGTGAGCACAGCAGTGGTCGCGAGCAGGCACCTGTTGGGGGTCGACGGGATGTCCCGTCAAGATCTCGAGGGGATTCTCGACCTGACGGACACGTTCGCCGAGATCGGCAGGCGGCCCATTCCGAAGGTGCCGGCCCTGCGTGGACGCACCGTCGCCTCGCTGTTCTTTGAGGACTCGACACGCACCAGACTGTCGTTTGAAACGGCTGCCCGGCGGCTGTCGGCCGACACCATGACCTTCACGGCCGGTTCGTCGTCGCTGAGCAAGGGCGAGAGCCTGCGTGACACGGTCGAGGTGATCGGTTCCTATGGCGCCGATGCCATCGTTGTCCGTCACGGCATGGCTGGAACGGCACACAGGTTGGCCGGCTGGACTGACGCATGTGTCATAAACGCTGGCGACGGCTGTCACGAGCACCCCACCCAGGCCCTGCTCGACTGCTACACGCTGCGCGAGAAGAGAGGCGATCTGGACGGCATGCGGATCGGCATTGTCGGCGACATCCGCAACTCCAGGGTGGCCCGCTCGAACGTGTTGGCGTTCTCGCTGCTGGGTGCCGAGGTTGTTCTGGTGGCGCCTCCGACGTTGTTGCCGCCCTCGATAGAGGGGTGGCCCGTGACGGTCTCCCACGATCTGGATTCGGTGCTTCCAGACCTTGATGCCTGCTACCTGCTCCGCATGCAGCGTGAGCGTATAGGCGAGGGTCTCATCCCTTCTATCCGGGAGTACGCGGCCGACTACGGACTGGACGCCAGGCGGGCTGCGATGCTGCCGGCCGATGCCGTGATCCTGCACCCGGGTCCCACGAACCCGGGGGTGGAGCTGACGACCGAGGTTGCAACCGATCCGCGGTCGGTGATCCTTGACCAGGTGTCCAACGGTGTGTCGGTCCGCATGGCCGTGCTGTTTCTGCTGCTCGGCTCGGGCCTCGACCTGACGCCGGATTCTGTGCCTTCTGACGGTGAGGTTGTCCGATGACGGTCGTGTTGCGTGGCGGGCGGGTCGTGGACTCACACGGTGAGCGCGAAGTTGATGTTGAGATCGGCGACGACGGTCGGATCGCCTCGGTCGGTGACGACCTCAGCGGCGACGTCAACCTGGACGCCTCGGGCTGTGTGGTCGTGCCGGGATTCGTGGACCTGCACGTGCATCTCAGGGAGCCGGGCCAGGAGGACGCCGAGACCATCAGCAGCGGCGCCAGGGGCGGGGCCCTGGGCGGGTTCACGGCGTTGGTAGCCATGCCCAACACGGACCCGACCACTGATTGTGCGGCCGTGGTGGAACAGGTCAGGCGCCTGGGTGAACGGTCGCTGTGCGAGATCGTGCCGACAGCGGCAATGACGGTCGGCCGCCGCGGTGTGGACATGTCACCGATGGGCGAGCTGGTCGACATGGGTGTCGGCATCTTCACCGATGACGGCAGTGGTCTGCAGGATCCGAGGCTGATGCGTCGCATCATGGAGTACTCCACCGGGTTGACGGCCCGGCTGGGTCGACCCGTGGTGCTGGCGCAGCACTGCGAGGTGGCAGAGCTGTCTGCGGGTGGCTTCATGCATGAGGGGGCATGGTCCTCGCGGTTGGGCATTCCCGGCCAGCCTGCCGAGGCAGAGGAACTCATGGTCATGCGTGACATCGCCCTGGTCAGGTTGACCGGGGCGCACATGCACTTCCAGCATCTTTCCACTGCCAGCTCGGTGGCGATGGTGAGGGGCGCCAAGGCGGCCGGCCTGCCCGTTACGGCCGAGGCCACGACCCACCACTTCACCCTGACCGATGCTGCGTGTGCCTCCTACGACCCGGTCTTCAAGGTTCACCCGCCCCTGCGCACCGATGATGACGTGGCAGCTGTGCGAAAGGGCCTGGCAGACGGCACCATCGATGCCATCGCCACGGATCACGCCCCCCACACCGACCACTCCAAGGAGCAGCCCTTCGACTCGGCGCCTCCGGGGATGTTGGGCCTCGAGACGGCGTTCTCGCTGGCACTCGAGGAGTCGGGACTGGACCTGCCCGGGATCCTGGCGCTCATGTCCTGGCAGCCGGCGGCCATTGCAGGCATAGGCGATCGTCACGGAACCCCCGTGGTCGCCGGCAACCACGCCAACCTCTGTGTGATCGACCTCGACGAGACATGGACGGTTTCGGGGCGGGCCATGGCCAGCCCCAGCTCCAACACCCCGTATGAGGGTCGCACCCTGAGGGGCCGGGTCAGGCACACCCTCTCGGCCGGTGAACCGGTCGTGGTAGATGGCGAGGCACGGGGTTGAGTCGAATCCTCCCCGTCGAGGCACACCTGGTCCTGGCCGACGGTTCGGTCTTTGAGGGCGAGTCGATCGGCGCGCCTGCGCCCGATGGTGTGGCGACCGGCGAGGTCGTGTTCAACACGGTCCTGTCCGGCTACCAGGAGGTCATTACCGATCCGTCCTATGCGGGTCAGATCATCACGTTCACGTATCCCCACATCGGCAACTACGGGGTCAACGACGAGGACAACGAGAGCCGCAGACCCTTCTGTGGCGGGGTGGTCGTGCGGGACCTGGCCCGGCGCCACAGCAACTGGCGGGCCGGCGGTGACCTGGACTCCATGCTCGTTGCCCACGGTGTTGCCGGCATTGCCGGCATCGACACCAGGCGCCTCACCCGCCACCTGCGCGATGAAGGTGCCATGCCCGGGGCGTTCGGAACAGCCGACCAGGCCACGCTGACCGCTGCGGCAACGGCCGAGACCGGGACCGACGGCATCGACATGGTCGCCGGCGTTACCTGTGAATCCCCCTACACGGTGCCTTCCACGGGTGGCGACCGGCGGATCGTGGCCTACGACCTGGGTATCAAGTCGACGATCCTGAGACACCTGTCAGCCCTCGGGGAGGTCACGGTCGTTCCGGCGTCGACGACCGCTGCCGATGTGCTTGCGGCAGAGCCCGACGGGGTGTTTCTCTCGAACGGGCCCGGCGACCCCGAACCCCTCGTCGGTGTCCGTGCAGCGGTCTCGGACCTCCTGGGAGAGGTACCGATATTTGGTATCTGCCTGGGACATCAGGTGCTGGCCGGTGCCCTCGGCGGAGAGACCTTCAAGCTGCCCTTCGGCCACCATGGCGGCAACCACCCGGTGCGCAACCTGGTTACCGGGGCGGTCGAGATCACCAGCCAGAACCACAACTACTGCGTCGCCGACGGTTCCATCTCCGCTGTGGACCTGACGCACGTGAACCTCAATGATGAGACGGTCGAGGGAATTTCCTGCCAGTCGTTTCCGGCATTCAGCGTTCAGTACCACCCCGAAGCCGGTCCCGGGCCGCACGACAGCCGCTACCTCTTTGACGACTTTGAGCGCCTCATGGCGACACATCAGACAAGGGGTCGCTGATGCCGCGACGCGACGACATCGAGAGCATCCTGCTGATCGGCTCGGGCCCGATCGTGATCGGCCAGGCATGCGAGTTCGACTACTCGGGAACCCAGGCGTGTCGCGTCCTGCGCGAAGAGGGTTACCGGGTGATCCTGGCCAACTCAAACCCGGCCACGATCATGACCGACCCTGACTTCGCTGATGCCACCTACGTGGAGCCGCTGCGCCTCGACGTCCTGACCCGCATCATCGCCAAGGAGCGCCCCGACGCCCTGCTGCCCACCCTGGGGGGTCAGACGGCCCTGAACCTGGCGATGGAGCTGGTCGAGGCCGGGGTGCTCGAAGAGTACGGGGTGGAGTTGATCGGGGCCGATGCAGAGGCCATCGCCACCGCCGAGGACCGGGCCAGGTTCAAAGAGGCGATGATCGAGATCGGTCTGGGTGTGCCTCCGTCGGGCGTGGCCCATGACCTGAATGAAGCGCGGACCGTCATCGCCGAGATCGGACTTCCCGTCGTGATCCGTCCCGCCTACATCCTCGGAGGCCGGGGCACCGGTATGGCCGACACGGAGGAGGAGTTCGAGAAGGTGGCTTCCGAGGGCCTCGCTGCGAGCCCCATCAGCGAGATCCTCATCGAGAGGTCCATCGCAGGCTGGAAGGAATACGAGCTGGAGGTAATGCGGGACCGTGCCGACAACTGCGTGGTCGTCTGCTCCATCGAGAACCTCGACCCCATGGGGGTTCACACCGGCGACTCCATAACGGTGGCTCCCGCACAGACCCTCACCGACGTCGAGTACCAGGCCATGCGCGACGCCTCCTTCGCCTGCCTGCGCCGCGTGGGGGTCGAGACCGGCGGTTCCAACGTGCAGTTCGCCGTCGACCCGGCCACCGGCGACCAGGTCGTGATTGAGATGAACCCGAGGGTCAGCCGTTCCTCGGCTCTGGCCTCCAAGGCCACGGGCTTTCCGATCGCCAAGATCGCGGCACGCCTGGCGGTGGGCTACACGCTCGACGAGATCCCAAACGACATAACGAAGAAGACACCGGCGGCCTTTGAGCCGACCATCGACTACGTGGTCACAAAGATCCCCAGGTGGGCCTTCGAGAAGTTCCCGGGCACGACGGGCGTGCTCGGTACGTCAATGCAGTCGGTCGGTGAGGTGATGGCCATCGGAAGAACCTTCCCCGAGTCGTTGCAGAAGGGAATGAGGTCGCTCGAAAACGGCCGGTCGGGTCTCAACGGCGATCCGGCAGAGGCCTCGCTCGACCAGATGGACGACGAGGCCCTCCTGGCTGCGGCGGCCATCCCGACCCCGACCCGGATCCTCCAACTCGAGGCGCTCCTCCGCCGCGGTGTGACAATCGAGGCCGTGCACGACGCAACCCGGGTGGATCCATGGTTCCTCGACCAGATCCTCTCCATCAGCGAGGAACGCCTGCACCTGGATTCGATAACTGTCGAGGGTGGAGGCATCGGCTCCCTCGACAGGGCCGGCTGGCGAAGGGCCAAGCGGCTGGGGTTCTCTGACGCCCAGGTTGCCTACCTGTTCGACGTGGACATGGCTGATGCCCGCTCGGCCAGGGAGGCTGCCGGCGTTTGGCCCACCTTCAAGACCGTTGACACCTGTGGCGCCGAGTTCGACGCCGAGACCCCGTACCACTACTCCACATGGGAGGACGAGGACGAGGTTCGCCCCTCCGACCGGACCAAGGTGATGATCCTTGGCTCTGGCCCCAACCGGATCGGCCAGGGAATCGAGTTCGACTACTGCTGCGTGCACGCCAGCTTCGCCCTTTCGGACGCCGGCTTCGAGACGATCATGGTCAACTGCAACCCCGAGACCGTCTCAACCGACTACGACACGAGCGACCGCCTCTACTTCGAGCCCCTCACCGAGGAGGACGTCGCAAACATCATCGACGCCGAAAGGCCGTCGCACATCATCGTCTCTCTGGGCGGGCAGACGCCACTGAAGTTGGCCGGCACCCTCCCAGGGGACCTGGTCGCCGGAACCAGCCCCGACTCCATCGACCTGGCCGAGGACCGTGAGCGCTGGAACGTGCTCTGCGGTCAACTCGACATCCCCCAGCCTCCTGGCGGTACGGCCGCTGATCTTGAGGCCGCCAGGCTGGTCGTTGAACAGGTCGGGTACCCGGTCCTGGTGAGACCCTCCTACGTGCTCGGCGGGCGTGCCATGCAGATCGTCTACGACGACCCGCAACTGGAACGCGCAATGGCAGAGCTGAGCGACTTCGGCAGCCTCGGCATCGAGGGTGGCCTGTCAGCCGAGCGGCCGGTTCTCATCGACCGCTTCCTCGAGGACGCCACCGAGGTGGATGTCGACGCCATCAGGGACCACACCGGCGAGGTCCTGATAGGCGCGGTCATGGAACACGTCGAGGAGGCCGGGGTGCACAGCGGCGACAGCGCATGTGTTATCCCGCCACCCAACCTGTCCGATGTCGTGATCGCCGAGATCGAGGACCACACACGACAAATTGCCGAGGCGCTCGACGTGAAGGGCCTGGTCAACGTGCAGTTTGCCGTGAAAGTCGCCGGTGGTGAAGCCGAGGTCTACGTGATCGAGGCCAACCCGCGTGCCTCCCGAACTGTTCCCTTCGTCGCCAAGGCCACCGGTGTTCCCCTCGCCAAGGTGGCCAGCAGGGTGATGGTCGGAGCGACCCTGGCCGAACTGCGCACCGAGGGCCTGCTCATCGACCGGGTGGACGGCGACCACGTGGCTATCAAGGAGGCCGTCATGCCGTTTGACCGCTTCCCCGAGGCCGATCCGGTGCTAGGCCCCGAGATGCGTTCGACCGGTGAGGTCATGGGCATCGACCTGACGACCGGCCTTGCCTTCACCAAGTCCCAGATCGCTGCCGGTGGCGCCCTGCCAGAGTCGGGCACCGTGTTCATGTCGTTGGCCGACCGTGACAAGGCCGTCGGGCTGGAGGCTGCAGCGGGGTTCGTGGCCCTTGGCCTCGAGCTGGTTGCAACCAGCGGTACGGCCGCTCACCTGAGGGACGGCGGTGTCGAGGTCCGAGAGGTCGTGGCCAAGATCGGCGAGGAGGGGACCGATGCCGTCGAGCTGATCCGTTCGGGTGCGGTGCAACTGCTGGTGAACAGCCCCAGAGGTCGCGGCCCGCGTGCCGACGGTGAGCAGATCAGGGGAGCGGCAGCCGCAGAGGGCATACCCCTGTTGACCACCGCATCGGCGGCCCTGGCTGCGGCCCGCGGCCTTGCCGACTGGCGGACGTACCCGTTGGCCGTACGCACGCTGCAGGAGTACCACAGCGGCGTATTGGGGCCGGGGTCGACATGAGGCGCAGGGTTCGCTCCGGGGGGCACAGGGTTGACCTGACCACGCGGGTCGGGTCGCTGCAGCTGCCCAACCCGGTCATGACCGCATCAGGTACGGCCGGTCACGGCACGGAGTTGGCGGCACATCTGGACCTGAGCAGCCTCGGCGCCGTCGTGGTCAAGTCGCTGCATTTCGAGCCATGGGCAGGTAACCCTGCGCCCAGGGTCCATGCCACTCCATCGGGGATGATCAACAGCGTCGGACTGCACGGCCCCGGTGTGGCCGCCTGGCTTGAACACGACCTTCCTTCACTGGATGAAACCGGTGCCAGGGTGGTTGTCAGCGTCTGGGGCCACACGGTCGCCGACTATGCCGCCGCCGCGGGGCTGCTGGCCGATGCTCCTGACTCGGTCATTGCCGTAGAGGTGAACGCCTCATGCCCCAACCTGGAGGACCGCAGGTCCCTGTTCGCACACTCCATCACCGCAACCACTGAGGTGGTCGATGCCTGCCGGGTCGCCGGGAGGCCCCTGTGGGCCAAGCTCAGCCCCAACACCCCGGACCTTCCCGACATCGCCTCGGCCGCAGTGTCGGCGGGCGCCGAAGCCGTCACCATCGCCAACACGGTCCTCGGCATGGTCATCGACACAGAGGCCAGGCGACCCCTGCTGGGAGCGGGCCGAGGCGGTCTCTCCGGTCCGGCGATCCGCCCGGTTGCCGTAAGGGCCGTCTACGACACTCACGAGGCCCACCCGGACATTGCGATCATCGGGGTGGGTGGTATCACCTGCGGCGATGACGCTGCCCAGTTCCTGCTGGCGGGGGCCACGGCCCTCCAGGTCGGAACGGCCACCTTCGCCGATCCCGCCGCACCGGCCAAGGTGCTGGCGGACCTCGGCCGGTGGTGCGATCATCACGGTGTCACGAAGGTGGCGGATCTGGTCGGAGGTGCACATGGCTGAGGAAACCACAGAGGAAACGGGTGGCGAGGAACCCGAGCCCGAACGCGTACCGGTCGATATCCGCTCGAGGCTGGCCCTGGCCCTCGATGTCGACGATCTCATCGAGGCCAAGCGTCTGGCTGCGTCATTGCGTCCCTACTTCGGGACGATAAAGGTAGGCCTCGAGCTGTACCTGGCGGCAGGCCCCACCTCGGTCGGATACTTCGTAGAGGCCGGCTTCGATGTTTTCTGCGACCTCAAGTTGCACGACATCCCCAACACGGTCCAAAGGGCGGCAGGCGTCGTCGGTTCCCTCGGAGCCCGGTGGATGACGGCCCATACCTCAGGCGGTCCGTCCATGTTGTGCGCGGCCGTCGAGGGTCTCGCAGAGGGGGCAGCCAACGCAGGGATGCCGGCACCGGGGGTTCTGGGCGTAACCATCCTGACCAGCGACGACACAGCCTCAGAAGCCGACCTGGTGGCCCGTTGCGACCTGGCCGTGGACACCGGCTGTGGCGGCATCATCTGTGCTGCACCCGATCTGGCGATCACCGAACCGTGGGCCGACAGGCTGGTGCGGGTGGTTCCCGGTATCCGCCTCCCCGGGGGAGACACCCACGACCAGGCCAGGGTCGCTGCACCCGGCGACGCCCTTGTGGATGGAGCCGACCTGTTGGTGATTGGGCGCATGGTCACGGCTGCCGATGACCCCGTGGCGGCCGCCGAGGAACTGGTGGCCTCTCTCCTGAGTTGACCCCGTCCCGGCCTGTTCGCGCCGAGGTGCACGCGGCTCCCGAATGGACCGCTATGGTCCCGGCCATGGCTGGACTACCACAACTCACAGATGAACAACGACGGGCCGCGCTGGCCAAGGCTGCCGAGGCCCGCAGGGTGCGCGCAGAGGTCAAGCAGAACCTCAAGATGGGCAACCTCTCGATGTCCGAACTTCTCGCCCGCTCTGACGAAGAGGTCATCGTCTCCAAGATGAAGGTTCTGGCTGCTCTTGAATCTCTCCCCAAGCTGGGAAAGGTGAAGGCCCGGCGCACCATGGAGGAAATCGGCATCAGCGAGAGCCGCCGCCTCCGCGGCCTCGGCAAGCAGCAGCGCGCCGAACTGCTGGCCCGCTTCGGCTGACCTGACAAAGGTGGCCGACACCGGACCGGTGACCGGCGAAATGGGTCCGCTAATCGTGGTCCTCTCGGGACCCGGCGGGGCAGGCAAGGGCACCATTGCCCGGCGTCTGGTTGCCGCCGATGACTCGATTCACCTCAGCGTCTCCTGGACCAGCCGCGCCCGGCGCTCCGACGATGCCCCCGACGCCTACGTCTTCGTGGACAGGGAGGCCTTTGAGGCCCACCGGGCCGATGGCGGGTTCATCGAGTGGAACGAGTTCCTGGACTGCTACTACGGAACCCCGGTCCCAGAGGCTGGCGACGAGGGCGTTCTGTTGCTCGAAATCGACGTGGCAGGTGGGCGCCAGGTGCTCGACGCCGACCCGGGTGCACTCTGCCTCTTCGTAGACGCCCCGGATGATGACGAACTTCGTCGACGACTGATCGAGAGGGGAGACGGGTCCGACCGGGCAGAGGCCCGCCTCGTCGAGGCCGAGAGGGAACGGACCGAGGCAGCCGAACTCGGCTACGAGACCATCGTGAACGACGACCTCAACCGGGCGATCAACGAGGTTTCAGCCCTCATTGCCTCACGCAGGTAGTCGAAAAGCCCCCGCTTGCGGGCCTCTACGGGCATCTCACAGGTGCCGTCGTGCAGAGGCAACCGGAACGGCCTCTGGTACCGTGGTGGGCCGTCCGAAGGGCGGACAGCCGGTCGACACGACGGTGTGAGCCCGCCTACCCGGGAACCGCCCGAAGCGTGGCATCCCGGTCAGCAGAGAGACCCCTAGGAGCACAGTGCAGCGTCACGACAGCATGATCAACCCACCGATCGAGGGGTTGTTGGATCTGGCCGATTCCAAGTTCCGGCTTGTAACCGTGAGCGCCAAGCGCGCCCGCCAGATCAACTCCTACTTCGGCCAGTTGGGCGATGGCCTTGGCGCCTCCATCCCACCACAGATCACCTCAACTGCCCGCAAGCCCTTGTCCATAGCCTTTGAGGAGATGGACGCCGGCAAGATCGTTCCCATCGAGCCACCCGACGAGCCCGAGGAAATCGAGGGCTTCGACGCCGACGGCGAGCCGCTCGAGGGTGCGCTCGACGAGTCCGACGAGTCCGCCGAGTCCGACGACTCCGCTGACGAAGGCGCCTGATCGGCTAACCCCCATATGGGCGCACTAGTCGGTCGCCGCATCGTCCTCGGGGTGACCGGGGGCATCGCCGCCTACAAGGCGATCGAGGTCTGTCGCCGCCTCGTCGACGCAGGAGCCCACGTCGCACCTGTGATGACCGGTGGGGCAATGCGCTTTGTCGGGCGTGCCACGTTTGACGCGCTGGCCTCCGAGCCGACCCAGGTGTCGCTGTGGGACGAGGAACACCCCGTTCCCCACACCCGCCTGGGCCAGGGCGCCGACCTGATAGTCGTCTGCCCTGCCACTGCCCGCCTGCTGGCCGACTACCGCATAGGGCGATCAGGCGACCTGCTCACCGCAACGCTGATGGCCACCCGTGCCCCTGTGGTGGTGTGCCCTGCGATGCACACCGAGATGTGGGAGCAGCCATCAGTGCAGGAGAACGTGGCTGTGCTGGCAGAACGTGGCGTCACCATCGTCGGCCCCGACCATGGCCGTCTGGCCGGCGGCGACGTCGGCGCCGGGCGCCTTGCCGACCCGGTCGACATCCTGGCCGCCATTGACTCGATTCTGGGAGGTGACGGCTCCGTCGCCGGTGGCGACATGGCCGGCCTCGAGGTGCTTGTCACCGCCGGCGGTACCAGGGAGCCGATCTGCCCCGTGCGCTACATAGGCAACCGGTCGTCCGGTAAGCAGGGCCACGCCCTCGCGTCGGCAGCGGCTGCCCGTGGGGCGAAGGTGAGGTGCGTGACCACCCGGCCCGAGACCGCTCCGGACCGCCTCGGAATCGAGGTCATCGGCGTGGAGACCGCTGCCGATATGGAGGCAGCGGTCATGGGCCACGCAGCCAGCGCCGACATCGTCTTGATGGCCGCGGCGGTCGCCGACTTCAGGCCTGTGGAGGTTGCCGGCTCCAAGCTCAAGAAGGCCGACGGCACCCCTGAGATCCGGCTGGAGCGGACCACCGACATCCTCGCCCAGTTGGGTGAGAACAGGTCGTCTGGTCAGGTGCTGGTCGGGTTCGCAGCCGAGACCGATGATCTGAGGCAGAATGCGGCCTCCAAGCTGGCCTCCAAGGGGATCGACATGATCGTTGCCAACGACGTTTCGGCACCGGGTGTCGGGTTCGGGCACGACACCAACGCCGTGCTGCTTCTCGACCGGGACGGCGGTTCGGCCGAGGTTCCCCTCACCGGCAAGCATCAGGTTGCCGACGCTGTGTTGGATGCGGCCGTTGATCGCCTGCACAATGCCCCGGAAGCCACTGCAGAAGCCGGCACCGGAGAGGACGTGACAAGGTGAGCGACAACTGGACCTTTACCTCGGAGTCGGTCACCGAGGGTCACCCCGACAAGATGGCCGACCAGATCTCCGACTCCATTCTGGATGCCCTCCTAGACGAGGATCCCGACAGCCGTGTCGCCTGTGAGACCCTCATCACGACAGGCCTCTGCGTGGTGGCCGGCGAGATCCACACCCGGGGATACGTGGACATCCCCCGAACAGTCCGTCAGACCATCTGTGAGATCGGCTACGACCGCGAGGACTACGGCTTCGACGGCAACACCTGCGGCGTGATGGTTGCAATCGACGAGCAGTCGCCCGACATCGCCCAGGGCGTAGACAAGTCAGAGGAGTCCCGCACCGGCATCGACGGTGCCGGGGACCAGTTCGACTACCAGGGTGCAGGCGACCAGGGAATGATGTTCGGCTACGCCTGCAGCGAGACCGATGCGCTCATGCCGCTGCCGATCCACCTTGCCCACCGCATGGCCGAACGCCACGCCGAGATCCGCAAGGCCGGCACCATCCCGTACCTGCGACCCGATGCCAAGACCCAGGTCACCTTCGACTACGAGGGCGACCGCCCCGTACGGCTGCGGACCGTTCTGGTCTCCACCCAGCACAACGACGGCATCAACCGTGACTCCATGATCAGGCCCGACCTGATCGAACACGTCATTCGCCCGGTCATTCCAGAGCAGTTCGCCGACGACGACTACAAGGTGCTCGTCAACCCCACCGGCCGGTTCGTGGTCGGTGGACCCGTTGGCGACGCCGGCCTGACCGGTCGCAAGATCATCGTCGACACCTATGGCGGCATGGCCCGCCACGGTGGCGGTGCCTTCTCGGGCAAGGACCCAAGCAAGGTAGACAGGTCCGCCGCCTACGCCACACGCTGGGTCGCCAAGAACCTTGTGGCCGCCGGGGCAGCCACCCGCTGCGAGGTGCAGGTGGCCTACGCCATCGGCATGTCCCATCCGTTGTCCATCCGGGTAGAGACCTTCGGAACAGAAACAGTCGACCCGTCCCGCATCTCCGAATGCGTGAGCGAGGTCTTTGACCTGCGACCTGCCGCAATCATCGACGCCCTGGACCTGTGCCGGCCCATCTACCGGCGCACGGCGGCATACGGGCACTTCGGACGCGACGGCTTCCCGTGGGAGTCCACCGACAGGGTCGACGCCGTGCGGTCCCATCTGGGCCTGGGCTGAGTCGACACGGGGTGGCTGGCGGCATGGCCGACCAGGGGCGCCTCGACCTGGGTCTCTCTGAACCAGATCCGGTTCCTGCCGCACCTGAACTTCCACCCGGTTCACGCGTCGTACGCGTTCTGCCTGACGTGGCGGCAATCGAGCGCAGCTTTGACTACCTGGTTCCACCTGCATGGGCAGAGGATGGTCGTGGTGATCGCCTGGTTGTAGGTAGCAGGGTCAGGATCGCCCTGGCCGGCCGTCGGGTCGGTGGCTGGGTCGTTGAAGACAACGTGGTGCCGCCAGCTGGCGTGGAGTTACGGAGCCTCGCCAAGGCAAGCGGTCTGGGGCCCTCGCCTGAGGTCATCGACCTTGCCCGCTGGGCGTCGCACCGGTGGGCCGGTCGCCTCAACGGCCTCCTGGGTACCGCATCGCCACCGAATGTGGTGGAGTCGCTGCCGCCACGTCCAGCCAGGCCGACGGTCCCTCCGGCAACAGACACATGGGCCGTGCGTGCCCTCGAGGTGCAGCGCTCAGTAGTACGACTTCCGCCTGGTGCCGACGTGCTGCCGCTTGCCGTTGAGGCGGCAAGGAAGGGCGACGCCCTGATCCTGTTGCCGACGGTCCCTGCGGCGGATCAGCTGGCTCTCCGCCTTCGCGGCGAGGGCCTGCCCGTGTCTCTTGCCCAGCGAGAGTGGGCACGCTCAGCGGCAGGTGGTCTGGTGGTCGGCTCACGCTCGGCGGCTCTGGCTCCGGTGGGGGACCTGGCTGCTGTCGTTGTGGTCGATGAGCACGACGAGACCTATCAGGAGGAGCGGGCGCCGACATGGCATGCACGCGACATGGCTGTCGAGAGGGCACGAAGGGCCGGCGTTCCCTGCGTGCTGACCTCACCGTCACCCAGCCTCGAGGCCCTCAGGTGGGGAGAGCTGATGGTGCCATCGCTAGAGGGCGAACGTGACGGCTGGCCGGCCCTTGACCTGCATGATCGCCGTGATGACGATCCAGTCAGGTCGGGACTTCTGGGCGAACGCCTTGTCGACATTCTGCGTGGATCCGAGGGCGATCCCGTCGTGTGCGTTCTGAACCGTAGGGGTCGCTCCCGGCTCTTGGCCTGCGATTCCTGTGGCGGTCTCGTCTGCTGCTCCGAGCACCAGGCACCGATGATCCAGGAGGACGCGGACATGCTGGTATGTCCCGTCGACGGTGCGCGACGCCCCCAGGTCTGCGACGACTGTGGGGCTACACGCTTCCGAAACCTTCGAGCCGGGGTGGCGCGGATCCGGGAGGAACTGGAGGCACTTGCCGGCAGGCCGGTACTCGAGGTAACCGGCGATACCGACATGCCCGACGGGGGTCTTGGCGGGCACGCCGTCTACGTCGGTACCGAGGCCGTCCTGCATCGTGTCCGTTCTGCGGCGAGGGTCGTGTTCTTAGAGTTTGACCAGGAACTTCTGGCCCCGCGGATGCGTGCGTCGGAACAGGCGATGGCCCTGTTGATCCGGGCGGCCCGGCTGGTGGGCGGGCGCTCTGACGGTGGACGGATCGTTGTCCAGACCCGGATGCCCGAACACGAGGTTCTTCAGGCTGTGCTGCACGCCGACCCTGGTCGTCTTGTCGAGGCCGAGTCGGCCCGGCGGAAGCTGTTGAACCTGCCGCCGTGGTCGGCACTGGCACGGGTCTCGGGACCCCCTGCCGAGGATTTCATCACAGCGCTGGGGTCACCGGACGGTGTCGATCTGTTGGGTCCGCGTGACGGTGCATGGCTGGTGAGGGCGCCAGGGCACGACCGCCTCGCCGAGGTGCTCGCCGCGGTGGAGCGACCGAAGGGTCGGCTCCGAATCGAGGTTGATCCGCCCAGGGCGTGAGCGGCGGCTACCAGAGGCGGCGGTGAACCTCGTAGAGGGCGACGGCCGTAGCTGCAGCGACGTTGAGGCTGCCGACCTTTCCCAACTGGGGGATGAACGCCACGCTGTCGCAGGCCTCGAGCGTCACGGCCGAGAGGCCCCGGTCCTCGTGGCCCAGTGCCAGGCAGGTCCTGTCGGGGAGTTCCACCTCGTGGAGCGGGACTGCTCCATCAGCCAACTCGATTCCGACGAGGCCGTATCCAGCCGCCTTCAGGTCGGCCACTGCCTCTTCGGCGGTCTCGGTGATGGTCCATGTCAGGTAGCGGCCGGTTCCCAGGGCCGTCTTTGCGGTCTTGGCGTGTGTCGGTGCGGCCGTCGCCCCCGCCAGCCACAGGTGGGATACCCGGTAGGCAGCAGCCGTGCGCAGGATGGCCCCTACGTTGAAGGGCGTCTGCACGCTGTCGAGCAGCAGCGCCACATCGGTTTCTGTGCGTCGCCGCCACTCACGGTGCAGGCGCTTGAGGCCTGTGCTGTCCAAGTTCTTCACGCTCTAGACCTCCCTTGCAGCTACGTCGAGGAGGCGGAAACCCTTGCGTGAGGCACGTCGCTGGGTACTCCAGCCCCTGTCGGTAAGCCAGCGTGCCAGCGAGTCGGAGCCCAGGTGGCGCTGCACTACAAGGTGGGCGCTGCCGCCGGGCGCCAGCCTGTCCAGCCACGTGGACAACAGGTCGTGGAGTGCCGCCTTGCCCACCCTGATAGGAGGGTTTGACCAGATGCCGTCGAAGACCACATCGTCGGGCAGGTCGTCTGGTGTGGTCACCACCACGTTGCCGAGGCCGGCAGCAGCGGCGTTGTCGCGGCACAGGTCCAGGGCACGCTCGTTGACGTCGACCGCCCAGACCCGGGAGCCAGGGCTGCGCACGGCCAGTGTGCAGGCGATGGGGCCGTAGCCGCATCCAAGGTCCAGCAACTCGGCGGCGCCCTCGGGTGGGCGTGCACCCTCCATGAGCAGGAAGCGGGTGCCCCGGTCGACTCGTTCGGCGGAGAACACGCCCCGGTCGGTGCCGAGGCTCAACTCCAGGTCGGGGAGCAGCAGGCTGACCTGGTCGGGGCGCGACCCGACTTCGGGGCGGCTGGTCCAGTACTGCTGGTCGCCGGTCACAGCGTCACTCCTCTGGCGTCCACGGCCCGAACGGTAGCCTTGCGCCGTGACCACCCGGGAGATCCGCATCATCGGCGACCCGGTCCTGCGCAAGCCGGCGACCGAGGTGACCGAGCTGACCGGCGCCCTTGCGCGTCTGGCCGACGAGATGGTTGTCACTATGTATGAGGCCCCCGGCCTGGGGTTGGCGGCACCACAGGTCGGGGTGCAGAAGCGCTTCTTTGTCTACGACCTGGGTGAGGGTCCCGGCGCCATCGTGAACCCCGTTATCGAGGAGTCCGACGGCGAGTGGCTCTTTGAGGAGGGCTGCCTGTCGGTGCCCGGCCTCTCATGGGAGATTCTGAGGCCCAAGACCATCCACATTGTCGGGGTTGACCTGGACGGCAACGACGTCTCCATCGAGGCCGATGAGCTCGAGTCGCGCCTGTTCCAACATGAGCTCGACCACCTCGACGGTGTCTTGCTGGTCGACCACCTCGACGAGGACCAGGCACGCGATGCCCGAAAGGCCCTGAGGGACCTGACGCTGTTCGGAGCAGTACCCAGCCGACCGGCCCCCGAGGGTGGATTCCGATTGCTCTGAGCGCGTCGCCCCCGGCGCATCCCCGAAGGCTGGCCTATCTGGGGACACCCGCGGCGTCGGTGCCGTCCCTTCAGGCACTTCACCGGGCCGGTTTCGAGATTGCCGTCGTCGTGACAGGAGAGGACCGCCGCCGCTCCCGCGGGGCCGATCCCTCGCCGAGCCCCGTCAAGGCAGCGGCTCTGGACCTGGACCTCCAGGTCGCCCACGACCTGGATGCGGTCATGGAGAGCGGGGCGGATCTGGGCGTGGTCGTGGCCTATGGCCACCTCATACCGGCTGACCTCCTGGCCGATGTCCCGATGGTGAACCTGCACTTCTCGCTGCTGCCCCGTTGGCGTGGGGCGGCACCCGTGGAGAGGGCGATCATGGCCGGAGATACGACGACCGGTGTGTGCGTGATGGCCGTCGACGTCGAGTTGGACACGGGCGACGTCTATGCCAGGACCGAGGTGCCCATTGGGGCAAGTGAGACTGCCGCAGAGCTGAGGGGGCGTCTGGTCGATGAGGGGTCCCGGCTGCTCGTCGAGACCCTGACAGCAGGACTCGGGGTGCCGACCCCCCAGAGTGGTGACCCGGTGTATGCCCGGAAGATCACGCAGGCCGATCTGGAGTTGGACTGGTCCCGCCCTGCTGCTGACCTGGGGAGGATCATCCGGGTCGGTGGAGCTTGGACAACCTTTCGCGACAGGCGCCTCAAGGTCTGGTCCGCCGAGGTCCTCGAGGCTGTTCCCGGGCAGCCTGGAACACTCGATGGCGATGTGGTCGTGACCGGCGATGGTGCGCTCCGCCTCGTTGAGGTCCAGCCTGAGAGCCGCTCCCGCCAGCCCGCTTCGGCGTGGCTCGCCGGCGCCCGCGCCGAGCCGGGCGAGAACCTTGGCTGAGACGGGCACCGACGACCCAAGGCGCGTTGCGGTCGAGGTGCTGGGCAGGATCGAACGCGACAATGCGTTTGCCAACTTGGCCCTTGCCGCTGCCCTGGGCCGGACCGATCTTGACCGTCGGGACCGGGCATTCGTGACCGACCTGGTGTACGGCACCACCCGGATGCGGCGGGCCTGTGACCACATGGTCGACAGGTTCCTCCACGACGAGGTTGAGCCGGGTGTGAGGACCGTGTTGCGGATGGGTGCCTACCAACTCCACTGGGGTGGAGTGCCCGCACACGCCGCGGTCTCGGCGACCGTTGCTGTGGCTCCTCGCCGGGTGCGTGGCCTGTGTAACGCCGTCCTGCGCCGTGTGTCGGAGAGCAAGCCGAACCCGCCCAGCAGGGCTGTTGAGTTGAGCTACCCGGACTGGATTATCGAGACCCTCACCACCGACCTGGGTGAGGCCGCCGCAGTCGAGGCGCTGGAGGCGATGAACCGACCCGCAACGGCTGTAGCAAGGGAGGACGGCTACCACCAGGACCGGGCCTCACAGTTGGTGTCAGAGGTCGTGGCCGACGGTCTGGCTGAAGGTGCGAGGGTGGCCGACCTGTGTGCAGCGCCCGGCGGCAAGGCCACCGCTATCGCATCCGCGGGTGCCAGCGTGGTGGCAGCCGACAGGAGACAGCGGCGCCTCAACCTGGTCAGGATCAATGCCGAGGGTCTGGGGCTTGAGATGGGCCTCGTGGTCGCCGACGCCAACAGGCCGCCCTTCAGGCCCGGCGGGTTTGAAAGGGTTCTGGTGGATGCCCCCTGTTCAGGCCTGGGGGTCCTGCGGCGTCGTGCCGACTCGCGCTGGCGGGTGACACCCGACGACGTGGACGAGCTGGCCGATATTCAGCTGGCGTTGCTCACGGCGGCACTGCCGCTCGTGGCGCCCGGCGGGATGCTGGTCTACAGCGTGTGCACCCTTACGGCTGCCGAGACGACCGGGGTGGACGAGAGGTTCCGTGAATCCACCGGGGCCGTTCCTGCAGGCCCGCTCCCAGAGCCCTGGAGAGCCCACGGCTCAGGTGGCATGTTGCTGCCTCAGGACCTCGACGCCGAGGGGATGGCGGTGTTCCGCTACGAGGTTGCCTGAGAGGCCTGCCTGGCTGCCTCAGGTGGGCAGCAGGCGGCTACCCAGGTGGTCCAGCACCTTGTCGAGGGCCTCACGGGTGGGGTGACCCGGCTCGTCGACCAGCTCCTCGGTGAGCACCGAGTGGGCACGGGGGCCGATGCCATCGGGGTTCCCGGGGGAGGAGTCGATCTCGACACCTATAAAGCCCTCGCCCAGTTCGTCGGCCAGGCGCTCGAAACGCTCTGAGGGAACCATCGAGTCGTTGGAGAACCGCAGCCCCAGCACGCAGGTGCCGGCATCGACACGGTCACGCACGATGTTCAGGTCCTTGTCTGATATTCCGAGGGAGCGTTTGCGACGTTTCCCAAAGGGCAGCGGCAGGCTGGGCTGGCTCAGCACCGGTGCCAGGACCCGCTCGTCGAGCATCATGCCCAGGGCGAACCCGCCTGTGAAGCACATGCCGACGGCCCCGACGCCGGGGCCTCCACATCGACCGTGCTCGAACGCCGCCAGGGCACGCAGCCAGGCTGTGACCGGCGAGGTGTGGCGACGCATCAGTGCCGTGAACTCACGTGAAACGCAGCCGCCCACGAGGCTCTTGAGGGTGTAGGCGGCTGTGGGTTCGCGCCCGGGGGTGCCAAACAGCGATGGCATCACGGCCGTGCAGCCGATGTTGACCACCCTGCGACCGAAGTCGGCCACCCGTGGGGTGATGCCGGGCATCTCGGCCATGACGATCACGGCGGGTCCGCGACCGGCCCGTAGCACGGTGCGCGTGGTGCCACCGTGGGAGAACTGGCCGATCTCGAAACCGTCGAGTGCCTCAACGCCCATTGCTGCCTGCCTCCCTGAACGGGTGCCAGGGACCCGTCGTGGCGAGACTAGCGGACCTCCGTTTCAGCCTGCGGAGGGACACGCCGGTACCCTCGTCGCCATGTCCGATGATGCCCGACCGGGTGGGAGCATGCAGGTAAAGGTCCTGACAGTCTCCGACGGCGTCGTCCATGGCACCCGTGAGGACCGGTCAGGAGCGGCGCTGGTGGATCGGGTCGAGGCCGAGGGTTGGGGTCTGGCCGGAAGAGAGGTCTGCGCCGACGGTGTGGACGAGGTGGCCGGTGCGCTGGCTGGCCTGGCCAGAAATTTCCACGGCCTGATCATCACGACAGGTGGAACGGGCTTTGGTCCACGCGATCTGACCCCCGAAGGCACGAGGGCTGTAATCGACCGTGAGGCCCCCGGTCTGGCCGAGGCGATGCGCCTGGTGAACCCGTTGGGACGCCTCTCAAGGGGAATCGCAGGCACAATTGGTGCTGCGCTCGTCGTGAACACACCGGGCTCGTCGGCCGGTTGCATTGAGTGTCTCGAGGCTGTCATTGACGTGGTGCCCCATGCCGTGAGGCTGCTGGTTGACAACGCCGACCCGCATCCAGTTGCCGACTGACCCGATCGTGGGTACCGACGCCGCATTCATGGCCCAGGCCGTTGAGGCGGCCGACCAGGCCAGGTACCGCAGTTCCCCGAATCCATGGGTGGGCGCCGTGGTCGTCTCTGCCGGCCGGGTCGTCGGAACCGGTGCGACCAGACCGCCCGGTGGTGCCCACGCCGAGGTGGTGGCACTTGCCGCAGCCGGTGATGCGGCCCGGGGAGGCACCCTCTACACGACGCTCGAGCCCTGTTGTCATCAGGGACGAACGGGACCGTGCACTACAGCGATCGTGGAGGCAGGCATCGACCGCGTCGTCATAGCCGTGGCCGATCCCGACAGCGATGTCTCGGGTGGTGGAGTGTCCGCACTTGCCGAGGCGGATATCGAGGTGGAGGTCGGGGTCGGTGTCGGCGATGTCGAGGAGCAGCTTCGGCCGTACCTGCACCACCGCCGGACCGGGCTCCCGTACGTGGTGCTCAAGTTGGCTGCAACCCTTGACGGTCGGATAGCGGCGACCGACCGGTCCAGTACCTGGATCACCGGTGACGAGGCCCGGCAGGACGTGCACAGGCTGCGGGCACAGAGCGATGCGATCTGCGTAGGTGCCGGAACGGTGCGTGCCGATGACCCACGCCTGACGGTGCGCGACTGGAACGAAGCTGAGGCTTTCGGTGCGCGAGATCCCAGGCGGGTAGTGCTCGGAGCGATACCCGATGGGGCGCAGGTCGAGCCTGCCCATTCCCACGAGGGTCCCCTCGAGGGCCTTCTGGCCGACCTCGGTGGTGACGGTGTGCTGCAGCTGCTCGTGGAGGGTGGCGCCGATGTGGCCGGCCGCTTCCACCGGGCAGGCCTGGTTGACCGTTACGTCATCTACCTGGCGCCGGCGATCCTGGGTGGCGATGACAGCGTGCCAATGATGGCCGGACCAGGAAGCTCCACCATGGCCGATGTGGCGAGGGGCAGGTTCACTGCCGTTTCCCGCCTCGGCGACGACCTCAGAATCGACATGGTGCCAGACCCCAGACCTGGACAGTAAATAGAGCACGGCAGTCAGCCGGCCGCCGGGTAGGTTCTTCGCCGTGTTGAACATCGTCTTACCTAAGGGGTCCCTCGAGAAGGCCACCCTGGAACTCTTCGAGTCGGCCGATTTGGCGGTCCGACGCAGTTCCTCGGTCGACTACCGGGCCAGCGTGAACGATCCCCGGATCGACGAGGTCCGGATTCTGCGCCCCCAGGAGATCCCTACGTACGTGGCCGACGGCCTGTTCGACATGGGCATCACCGGGCGCGACTGGATCGAGGAGACCGGAAGCACCGTCCAGTCCCTGGGCGAGCTGCACTACTCCAAGGCCACGGCCCGTCCGGTGAAGATCGTCGTGGCCGTGCCCGAGGACTCCGAGTACCGCTCGGTTGCCGACCTTCCGGCCGGGGTGAGGGTCTCCACCGAGTACCCGGAGCTGACAAGGCAGTTCTTCGCCGAGCACTCGGTAGATGCCGACATTCGCCTGTCCTACGGCGCCACCGAAGCCAAGGTGCCCGACATCGTCGACGTGGTGGTCGACCTGACCGAGACAGGCAGGGCCATCCGGGCCGCCGGTCTCAAGGTCATCGACACCATCCTCACCAGCTACACCGAGCTGGTGGCCAACCCGGAGTCATGGGCCGACCCCGACAAGCGCCACGCCATGGAGCAGATCCACACCCTTTTGCAGGGCACGCTGGAGGCCCGGGGCAAGGTGCTGGTCAAGATGAACGTGCCGGCCGACGCCCTCGAGGCCATCATCGGCCTGATGCCTGCAATGAAGTCGCCGACCGTGAACGAGCTGTTCGGTGGTGGTGGCTATGCCGTGGAGACCGTGGTGGCCAAGTCCGAGATCAACGTGCTCATTCCTGAGTTGCGTGACCACGGCGCCACCGACATCCTGGAACTACCGCTGGCCAAGATCGTCCACTGATCGGCGGGTGGCTCAGCCTTCGTCGGTTTCTGCCTCGACGACGTTCTCGTCGGACTCTTTTTCGTCTTCGGTGTCGGCAATCTTGGCAGCCTGCTCAAACTTGACGTATGCCATGCGAATCTGGTGGAGGGCGGCTTTGAGGGTGTCCTCGGCCTCGCCCAGGCGCCCGTGCAACTTCTCGACCACGCCGGCCATTGCGTCGATGGCCACCGCCGTCTCGGTCAGGTTGGCGGGTTTCTTTGAGAGGTGGATGGCGGCCAGCTCGTAGAGGCCCATGGCGTGGTTGGCTACGACCACCGCCGCCGGCATTGATGCCAGCTGCTCCTGCACGGCCGCCATGTCCCTCGCCATGTCCTCGGCCCTCTGCCGGTCCTCGGGGGACATGTCCTCGGGGGGTATGCCACCGAGGTTCGGGTCGACCGGCGCTGCGGTCGGCTCGTCGGGATCAACGGGGTGTTCGCCGCCGGGTGTCCAGAGGGTGCTCATGTCGTCGTGGCTCCAGTGTCAGGTGTTTGGTTGCAGGCACCCCGTTCCCGTCGGGAGGCCTTGCTGGTACTCTAGGGCCCTACAACTGAACGGAAAGCGGGGGTCACCCCCCACCCGGCCGCCGGTTTCGGTGAGACCGGGTCTTCATCTCGTCGGATCCACCGGCGTGTTCCCTCGGCCAGGTCGGTGGGAACGCAACGGCGGGGTCCCTGACGGGTGTCGGCTTCCCGGCACCCGTCGTTCCTCGTTTTGGGGCGACGGTCGACACAACCGACCACACAGGAGGAGAGCCTGCGTGCTTCACAGGAGCCAGGACCAATAGCAACCCCGACAAACCAGGAACCCCGGATCAACGATCGCATCCGTGCCCGCGAGGTACGGCTGGTGTCGCCAGAAGGCGAACAGATCGGGGTCCGGCCGCTGCCGGAAGCCCTCGACATGGCCCAGGACCTCGGTCTTGACCTGGTCGAGGTGGCAGACACGGCCAACCCGCCGGTCTGCCGGATCATGGACTATGGGAAGTTCAAGTACGAACAGTCCCAGAAGGCCAAGGAATCCCGCAAGAAGGCAACCCACATTCTGGTCAAGGAGATGAAGTACCGGCCCAAGATCGGGCCCGGTGACTTCGATACCAAGACCCGAAAGGTCGAGGCATTCCTGGCGGACGGGAGCAAGGTCAAGGTGACGATCATGTTCCGCGGTCGCGAGATGCAGCACCCCCAGCTGGGACGTCGCATCCTCGACAGGGTGGCCGAAACCGTTTCCCACGTGGGGCGTGTCGAGGTCTTCCCGAAGCAGGACGGTCGAAACATGACCATGGTCCTCGTGCCCGGGCAGGCGACACGTCGCCAGCGCGAGGCCGCCGACGATCGCCGTGCCGAAGAGGTGGCGGTGGCCGAAGAGGCGGCAGCAGTCGCTGAGGCGGCAGCCGCCGAGGCTGAGGCTGCAGCGTCGACCGAAGCAGAGGCCACGCAGGCCGCAGACACGACAGAGACAGACGAAACGGCAGCCGGGTCTACCGACCCGGATGAGACAGCCGTTATTTCTTGAACAGGGCCCGCCAGGGCCACGAAATCCCCCAGACCGGAGAAGACGAGACATGCCGAAGATGAAGACCCACCGTGGCCTCGCCAAGCGCATCAAGGTGACCGGCAGCGGTCGCCTCAAGCGCCGCAACGCCAACCTCAGCCACATCCTCGAGAAGAAGTCGCCAAAGCGCAAGCGTCGCCTGTCCGGCGAGAGCGATGTCCACAAGACCAACGAGAAGGCCGTCCGCCGCAGGCTCGGCATCTGAACCCACGACGTATTCCGGCCGTCATCAGGCGGCCGGGAATCTGATTATTCCCCCACGTAGAAAAAGGAGCATGTGATGGCCAGAGTCAAGCGAGCCGTCCAGACAAAGAAGCGCCACAAGAAGGTGCTGAAGTCCGCCAGGGGCTATTACGGCAACAAGAGCCGGTCTTTCCGCGCAGCCAACGAGCAGGTGATGCACTCGGGCAACTACGCCTTCCGTGACCGCCGCGCCCGGAAGGGCCAGTTCCGTCGCCTCTGGATCCAGCGCATCAACGCCGCCTGTCGCCTCAACGGCACCAACTACTCCAACTTCATTGCCGGCCTCAAGGCTGCCGGTGTCGAGGTGGACCGCAAGGTGCTGGCCGACCTGGCTGTTACGGATCCTGGCGCCTTCACGGCCCTGGTTGAGGTGGCTGGAGCCGCCGAGGCCGCCTGAGGGCGTAGGCGACCTGTAGTACGGCCCGCCACGGGAGTGCGGAGCCGACGATGACCGTTGAACTGGCGGGCAGCAACCAGCGCGTCCAGCGCATGCGTCGTCTGGCGCGCGACCGCGACCTGCGCCGCGATGAGGGCCGGTACGTGGTCGAGGGCCCGATGCTCGTGGAGCAGGCCATTCGGGCAGGCCTGGACCTGGAACAGCTTTTGGTGCCAATGTCGTCAGCACATGACGGAATCGTTGCCCTAGCCGAGGCGTCGGGCGTGCCCTGTGGCCTTGTCGAGGACCGTGTGTTCGAGGGCATTACGAGCACCCGTTCGGCCCAGCCGGCTATAGCCGAGGTGTGTGAGCACCATGTGGACGGCGGAGACCTGACTGCCGGTGGCGGAACCCTGCTTGTCCTTGCCGAGGTCTCCGACCCCGGAAATGCCGGCACCCTGGTTCGCACGGCCGAGGCGTTCGGCGTGGACGGCGTCGTGTTCGCAGGTGGCGTCGACCCCTACAACCCCAAGGTGGTCCGCTCGGCGGCCGGGTCCACGTTTAGGGTTCCCTTCGCTGTTGTCCCCGGCGACGATGTCATCCCTGTTGTGTTGGCGGCCCTGTCCGACAGCGGCTACTCCTGTTGGGCGACGGTGCCCGACGGCGGTGTTTCGCCCGAGGATGTACCGACCGACGCTCCGGTTGCGGTGTTGCTCGGCAACGAGCCCAGGGGGCTTGCCGACGAGGTGGTTGCTGCCTGTGACGGAACCCTCACCGTTCCCACGGTCGGCGAGGTCGAATCCCTCAACGTGGCTGCCGCCGGGGCGGTGCTTCTGTACGGCCTTCAGCAGGCAGCGGGCCGATGAACACATCACCAGGTAATGGGCTGAGGTGTGGGCGGGGGTGCCCTAGTCTGCGGGGGTCCGCCACCCGGCTGGCGCAGACGGCTCTGATTGTTCACTGATGGAACTGGACCTCGATAAGCATCTGGCCGACGCCTCAGCCTCAATCGGGGGCGCCGCCGACCTTGACGCCCTTTCGGTAGTCGACACCGACCTTCTGGGGAAGAAGTCGGTTGTAACCATGGCCAAGCGTGGCCTGGGCGATCTGGAGCCTGATCAGCGCCGTGAGATGGGTGGCCGCCTCAACGAGGCCAGGGCGACCATCGAGGGTCTCGTAGCCGCCCGCCGCACCGAGCTGGAGGCAGCGGCCCGGGCCGTCCAACTCGAAGCCGAACGCATGGATCTGACCGAGACCGACCGGGGCCGACGTCTGGGCCACCGCCACGTCGTAACCCAGACCTGGGACCGTCTCGAGGACCTGTTCGTGGGCATGGGCTACACGGTCGCTGAGGGACCCGAGATCGAAGATGAGTGGCACAACTTTGGTGCCCTCAACTTTCCCCTCGGCCACCCGGCCAGGGACATGTACGACACCCTCTACGTCGACTACGGGGAGCCCCAGAGCACCCTGTTGCGTACGCACACGTCGCCGGTGCAGATCAGGGTGATGGAGGCCGGTGAGCCGCCCTTCTACTCGATCATGCCGGGCAGGGTGTTCCGCTCCGACACCGCCGATGCCACCCACATGCCGGTCTTCCACCAGCTCGAGGCGTTGGTCGTCGATCGTGGCATCACCTTCGGTGACCTGGCCGGAACCCTCGAGGCGTTCACCACCGCCTACTTTGGCGAGGACTTCACCACGCGCCTCCGCCCCTCGTACTTCCCGTTCACCGAGCCGTCCGCCGAGTTCGACATTCAACGCCCCGACGGGAGTTGGCTGGAGCTTGGCGGCTGCGGAATGGTGCACCCCGAGGTGCTGCGGGCCGGGGGCCTCGACCCCGAGGAATGGTCCGGTTTCGCCTTCGGCTTCGGGCTGGACCGCCTGGCCCTGATGCGCCACGGCATCGACGACCTGCGTGAGCTGTTCCGCAACGACCACCGCTTCCTCTCCCAGTTCTAGGAACCCGACAATGACTCAGATCACCACATGAAGGTCCTGCTCTCCTGGTTGCAGGAGTTCGCGCCGGTCGACGGCGACCCGGCGGTCATCGGCGACCAGCTCAGCGCCCTTGGCCTGGCCGTTGAGTCCATGTCTGTCGTGGGTGAGGGTCTGGACGGCATCGTGGTCGCCCGGGTTCTTGAGCTCGGCCCGCACCCCGACGCCGACCGAATCCAAATCGTCCAGGTCGACGCCGGCGACGGTGAGGCGCTACAGATCTGCTGCGGCGCCTTCAACATGTCGGTCGGCGACCTGGTTCCCCTGGCGACGCTGGGAACCGTCATGCCCGACGGCATGGAGATCGCCCGCCGCAAGATGCGCGGCGAGTGGTCCAACGGAATGTTGTGCTCACCGGTCGAGATCGGAATGGGCGAGGATCACGACGGCATCCTGCTCCTGGATGGCACCCTCGATGTAGGGCGCCCGCTCGTAGAGGCCATGGGCCTGCGTTCCGACGTGCTCTATGACCTCGAGGTGAACCCCAACCGGCCCGACGCCATGTCTGTGGCAGGTGTTGCCAGAGACCTGGCTGCATGTCAGGGGGCTCCGTTCACCCTTCCTTCGCCCGAGGTTGCCGAGACCGGTGGCAACGCAACCGGCCGCCTGTCGGTCGAGGTCTTGGACCCGGTGCTGTGCGGACGTTTCGCTGCGCGGGTGCTCGACGAAATCACGATCGGACCCTCGCCATCGTGGCTGGCTAACCGCCTAACTGCACTGGGTATGAGGCCCATCAACAGCGTCGTCGACGTCTCAAACTATGTCATGTTGGAGTTGGGACAGCCCAGCCACACCTACGACCTTGATCTCGTGGCTGGGTCGGCGTTCCGGGTTCGCAGGGCGGTTGAGGGCGAGACAATCTTGACCCTTGATGGCATCGAGCGCACCCTCAGGGCCGCAGATGGCGTTGTGGCAGACGCCGACGACACCGCCATCGGCATTGCAGGCGTGATGGGTGGGGCGTCCACCGAGATCCACGACGGCACCACATCGGTGGCCCTGGAGATGGCCTGGTGGGACCCCATGTCAATAGCCACGTCCGCCCGCAGGTTGGGGCTGCGCAGCGAGGCGTCGGCCCGCTTCGAAAAGGGTGCCGACCCCGAGGTGGCAGACCTGGCGATGCGGCGCTTTGCCCAGCTGTTGGGTGAGAGCGGTGCGACCCTGGCACCTGGCATGGTCGACGAGCGTGGTGAGACCCCGCAGCGGGAGCCGGTCCGGGTGCGAACGGACCGGGTCAACAAGATGCTCGGCACCGACCTGAGCCGTGACCGCATTGCCGATTTGCTGGGCTCCATCGAGTTTGCTCCGGAGCCCGCCGGCGACGATCTGGATGTGATTATCCCCAGCTTTAGGCCCGACAGCGCAACCGAGATAGATGTCATCGAGGAGGTGGCACGGATCCACGGATATGGCGCCATAGAACGCACCACACCCCGGTCCACCATCACGGGTTCCCTCACCCAGATGCAGGTGGATAGGCGCACGGTCCGCACCGCAATGATCGGCATGGGTCTCGACGAGGTCATGCCCATTCCGTTCCTGGCGCCCGGAGACCTGTCCCGCGCCGGCCTGGAGGTCGACGGCATCACCGTCACCAACCCCCTGGTCGCCGAGGAGTCGGTAATGAGGGCCTCGCTGCGGCCCGGAATGCTGGCGACGTTGGCCTACAACGCCTCACACCGGATGACAGGCCTCGGCATCTTCGAGGTGGGACACGTCTACCGCCAGCCGGACCAGCCCCAGCCGTTGCCTGACGAACGCGAGTACCTCGCAGTGGCCCTGGCCGGCCGTGATGCCGCCGATGCGGTCGGTGTGTGGTCCGCCCTGGCTGATGCGCTCGCCGTCCGCAACTACGGGCTGGTGGCCGATGATCCGCCCGGCCTGCACCCAACGCGGACAGCCCGTATAGAGGTTGGTGGAGCAGTGGTCGGTCACGTGGGCGAGGTCGACCCTGGCGTGCTCGACGCCTTCGACGTGCCCGAGCGGGTGGCGTGGTTCGAGGTTGATCTTGAGACCCTTCTGGGCCTGCCCCACGGCGACAAGCCTTACGCCCCGGTGAGCCGCTACCCGTCATCTGACATCGATCTGGCCTTCGAGGTGGATGACGACGTACCCGCAGCCGAGGTTGAGCGCCACCTGCGTGAAGCCGCGGGCGGCCTGCTGGTTGACGTGGCACTCTTCGACGTGTTCCGGGGTGCGCCGGTGGGGGAGGGGCGGCGCAGCCTGGCCTTCACCCTGCGTTTCCAGGCAGATGACCGCACCCTAAAAGATGCCGAGGTGTCAGAGGTCCGCCAGGGTTGCATAGACGCCGTTCAGGCGAACCTGCCGGCATCTCTACGGGGCTGATCTCCGCGTACGCCCGCAACGCTGGTTGCGGGTAGGTTCTGGCGCCATGCGTACATGGCGAATACACGAACTAGGCGAACCCATCGACAACCTGCTCCTCGAGGAGGCTCCGGCCCCTGAGCCGGGACCGGGCGAGGTGCTCTTGGCCACGAGCGCTGTGGGCCTTGCGTTTCCAGATGTGTTGCAGTGTCGCGGGCAATACCAGTTCAAGCCGCCCCTTCCGTTCACCCCCGGTGGCGAGACGGCAGGCACCGTGGAGGCTTTGGGCGATGGAGTCGACGGCTTCGAGTTGGGCCAGGTGGTAGTGGGGATGGGCGGTGGTCTTGCCGAACAGGTCGTGGTGTCGGCCGATCGCACGTTTGTGCTGCCCGACTCGCTGTCGCCGGTCAAGGCTGCCGCCATTCCGCTCAACTACTGCACCACCTGGTACGCCCTCCACGACCGGGCGCAGCTTGCAGAGGGTGAGACCCTGCTCGTGACCGGTGCCGCCGGTGGGACCGGGTCAGCGGCGATCCAGCTGGGTCTGGCTGCCGGCGCAACGGTGATCGCTGTGGCAGGCGGTCCCGAGAAGACGGCGGCGTGCGCCGAGCTTGGTGCCCACTTTGTGATCGATCACCGTGAGGTCGAGGACCTGGTCGAGAGGGTCCGTGAGTTGACCGACGGCAAGGGTGTCGATGTCGCCTACGACCCGGTTGGTGGTGAGATGTTCCAGCAGGTGCGTCGCTGCATGGGCTGGAACGGACGGCTGTTGGTGATCGGTTTCGTCGCTGGCATTCCTGATCTGACGATGAACCATGTGCTGTTGAAGAACTACTCGGTGGTGGGTGTGCACTGGGGGGCATCGGTGGGGCGTGATCCGGGGTCCCTGGGTCGCCAGATGGCCTCGCTCATGGCACTGGCCGAGGATGGCAGCGTCGATCCGCTGCTGCATCCCGTGTACGCCTTTGATGAGGGTTCAAGGGCGCTTCAGGACATTGCCGACCGAAAGGTGACCGGCAAGGTGGTGGTGGAATCAGCCTGAAATAGGGCCTAACCAGCAGGTTGGATGACCATGCAATATGTTGTATGATCCTCTGATGACCAATGTCGGGATACTTGGAGCCTCTGGATTCACGGGAGCCGAGCTGCTGCGGATCTGTGCCGCCCACCCCACCTTTGACGTGGTGGTGGCCACGGGCGACACTCAGGCCGGTACCGCCGTGGCCGACCTGTACCCCAGCCTGGCCGCCGAATACCCCGACCTCACATACGCAGAGGCCGACCCCTCCGCCTTCGACGGCTGCGACGTGGTGTTCCTGTGCCTGCCCCACGGCGCATCCCAGACACTTGTTCCCGAACTGCTCGGACGGGTCGGCCACGTGGTGGACCTGGGCGCCGACTTCAGGCTGACCGACGCCTCTCTCTACCCGACCTGGTACGGCGAGGCCCACGCCGCCCCCAAACTCCTGGCCGAGGCCGCCTACGGCCTACCCGAGCTGTTCCGGGCCGGCCTGCCCGGTGCCCGGCTGGTTGCCGTGCCCGGCTGTTATCCGACTGCGGCCGCCCTGGCCCTTGCCCCGTTCCTGCGGGCCGGCGTCATTGAGCCCGGAGGCATCGTGGTGGACGCCGCCAGCGGGGTATCCGGCGCCGGTAGGGGACCAAAGCCCGGCACCACGTTCTGTGCCGTCGACGAGGACTACTCGGCATACGGCCTCACCGGCGGCACAACCGACGACCCGGCCGGACACAGGCACACACCCGAGATCGAGCAGGCCATCTCCACCGCAGCCGACGGCTCCACGCTCGGGGCGGCGGCCGACGTCTCGGTGCTGTTCACGCCACACCTGGCTCCCATGAACAGGGGCATCCTGGCCACCTGCTACGCACGGCCCACCTCCGACATGGACTCAGCCGGCGCCCTGTCCCTCCTGGCCGATGCGTACGCGGGGGAGAGCTTCATCGTGGTATCCGAGCGGTCTCCCTCCACCAAGGCAACGTCCGGTTCCAACACGGCCCACCTGACGGCCCGGGTGGATCCACGGACCGGGCTGCTCGTGGTGGTCTGCGCCATAGACAACCTGGTCAAGGGAGCCTCTGGTCAGGCTGTCCAGTGCGCCAACATCGCATCCGGGATCGACGAGGCCACGGGCCTCCCGACCGTGGGTATGTACCCGTGACCGTCACGGCGGTTCCCGGGTTCGTGGCCTCAGGAACGGCCTGTGGCGTGAAACCCTCGGGTGCCGACGACCTTGCCATGGTCGCCACCGCAGACGGTTCTGCAGTGACGGCAGCGGGGGTGTTCACCTCGAACAAGATGACGGCAGCACCCGTGCTGGTCTGCCGGGAGCACCTTGCCGCCACCGGTGGACGGGCTGCCGCCGTGGTTCTCAACAGCGGCAACGCCAACGCCGCCACAGGTGCCCAGGGTCTGGCCGACGCAGAGAGGATGTGTGCGCTCACCGCCGCCGAGCTGGGGTGTGCGAGCGCCGAGGTCCTCGTCTGCTCCACCGGCTGGATCGGCTACCCGCTTCCGATGGATGTGATCACGCTCGGAATACCCGTCGTGGCCGCCACGCTCGACCCCGACGGCGGCCAGGCTGCTGCAACGGCCATCATGACCACCGACACCGTTCCCCGGACGACGCTCGTGGAGGCAGAGGGCTTTTCGGTGGGCGGAATCGCAAAGGGTGCAGCGATGCTCGAGCCCAACATGGCCACCATGCTGGCCGTGCTAACCACCGACGCCGAGGTCGATGCACCAACTGCCACGGCCCTCCTTCAGACAGCGGTTGCAGGCTCGTTCAACTGCCTCACAGTCGACGGAGCCGAGTCAACCAACGACACCGTCCTGTTGCTTGCCAACGGCATCGCCGGGCCTACCGACCCGGCGATGCTGGGGGCTGCCCTGAACGAGGCCTGCGCTGATCTGGCGGTGCAGATGGCCAACGATGCAGAGGGTGCAACCAAGACCGTGTTTTTGGCCGTGACCGGGGCAGCCACAGACGCCGAGGCAGTCAAGGCCGCCCGCGACACCGCAAACTGTCAGCTGGTCAAGTGCTCCTGGTACGGCGAAGACCCCTACTGGGGACGGATCGCCTCTGAAATGGGAGCGGCCGGAATCGCATTTGACCCTTCCACCCTCACGATCACCTACGGCGGTACCCCGGTCTACGAACTGGGTGAGCCCGTCGAACCCACAGAGGATCAGGCAACTGCCCTGGCAGACCACATGTCCGGTCGGCAACTGGACCTGGTGGTGGATCTGGGTCAGGGCAGCGGCAGCGCCAAGGTGGTCACCACCGACCTAAGCCACGCCTACATCGACGAGAACATGCGGACCTCCTGATCCGCCATACGGGAGACCTGGAAATGAACGAGATGAACACACCCGAGGCATTCTCACCTGAGCGGCGCGCAGCGGTGCTCGTCGAGACCCTTCCCTACATCCAGCGGTTCCGGGGGTCTGTCGTCGTGGTCAAGTTCGGCGGGAACGCCATGGTCGATGCTGACCTGGCTGCCCGGTTCGCCGAGGACATAGTGCTCATGCACTCGGTCGGAATCAGGCCTGTCGTGGTGCACGGCGGTGGTCCCCAGATCGGTGCGATGCTGGAGAAGTTGGGCCTCAAATCCGAGTTCCGGGAGGGCCTGCGGGTGACCGACGCCGACACCCTGGACGTTGCCCGGATGGTTCTGGTCGGCAGGGTGAACAGGGAGATCGTGTCAGCCATCAACGTGCACGGGGCACTTGCCGTGGGGCTCTCGGGCGAGGACGCATCCCTGATCGAGGCATCGGAGCGGAACCCCGAGCTGGGATTCGTGGGTGATGTCGCCGCCGTGAACCCGGCCATCCTTGAACGGGTAATGGCCGAGGACCTGATTCCGGTGGTCGCCACCATTGGGGCCGACTCCGAGGGGCAGGCCTACAACATCAACTCCGACACCGTGGCTGCCTCACTGGCTGGTGCCCTCGGAGCCGAGCGGGTCATGTACCTCACCGACGTCGACGGCCTGCGGTCAGACGTCGATGACCCCGACAGCCGGGTCTCACGGTTGGACGTCGATGCGCTGGAGGCACTCATTTCCGACGGAACCGTCGGCGGCGGGATGATCCCCAAGGCCCAGGCCTGCATAGACGCCGTGAGGGCCGGTGTGGGTTCAGCCCACATGGTCGACGGTCGGCTGCCACACGTGCTGTTGCTGGAACTGTTCACCGACATGGGAATCGGCACCATGGTTCTGCCGGCGGGGGAGCCTTTGTCGTGAGCGCCACCACCAACACGCACGCCGAGGCCATGGGGTCAGACGATTCCGGACACTGCCCGATCATGCCCAACTACGGACGGCCGGTCGTCACCTTCGTCCGGGGTTCTGGCACCGAGTTGTTCGACTCCGATGGCAGGAGGTATCTGGACTTCCTGTGCGGCCTGGCCGTTACCAGCCTCGGCCACAGCCATCCCAGGATCGCTTCGGCCGTGGCCAACCAGGCGTCCACCCTGCTGCACGTGTCGAACCTGTTCGCAACCGAGCCCCAGGTGGAGGTGGCCAACCGGTTGGACGCCCTGATTCGGTCGGGGACCGGCGAGACCCAACCCGGCCAGGTGCTCTTCCAGAACTCGGGCGCCGAGGCCAACGAGGGTGCCATCAAGCTGGCACGCAAGCACCAGGGAAGGGGCCGCCACGGTGTGCTGTCCGCCTTCCGGTCCTTTCACGGCCGCACCCTGGCGACCCTGGCAGCCACCGGTCAGCCGGAGAAGCACGAGCCCTTTCAGCCGTTGCCGGAAGGGTTCAGGCACGCGGCGTGGAACGACCTCGCTGCCTTCGAGGCTGCCATCGACCCGACAGTGGGCACCATCCTGCTCGAGCCCCTGCAGGGCGAGAGCGGCGTAAACCCGGGCGACACCGAGTTCTTCGTCGGCATCCGGAAACTCTGTGACGAGCGGGGAATCCTGCTCATCATCGACGAGGTGCAGACCGGCCTGGCCAGGACGGGAAAGTGGTTCGGCTTTCACCACCACGGCATACGGGCCGACATCGTGACCGTGGCCAAGGCTCTCGGCAACGGCGTACCCATCGGGGCCGTGTGGGCACCAACGGAGATCGCAGCAGCCTTTAGGCCGGGAGACCACGGCTCAACGTTCGGAGGACAGCCCCTGGCTGCTGCAGCCGCACTAGAGGTCCTTCGGGTGATGGAGGAGATCGATGCACCCGCTCTGGCCGTGGAGAAGGGCGCCGAGTTGACGGAGTTGCTCGAGGCGCTGCCCGGCGTGACCGGCGTACGGGGCATGGGCATGCTCCTGGCGGCCGAGCTTGACGAGACGGCTCTTGCCGGGAGAACCGCCGGCGAGGTGACCCTTGCGTGCCTGAAGGCCGGGCTGGTGGTCAACGGCGTGACCCCGACGGCCCTTCGGTTCGCCCCCCCTCTAACGGTGACCAGCACAGAGTTGGCCGAGGGCGTGGCGATCCTGGCAGGGGTGCTGGAAACCCCGCCGACCACAGACAACGGAGCGGAGGCGAGCCAATGAGGCACCTGCTTGAGATAGACGACCTTTCAGTTGGTGAGTTGCAGCGGGTGCTGGACCTGGCAGTCGACCCGTCGCCCCCGCAGGTGCTCGATGGTCTTGGCATGGCCCTGCTCTTTGAAAAGCCATCGGCCCGGACCCGCAACTCAATGGAGATGGCGGTAGTGCAACTGGGCGGCCATCCCATGTACATCCAGGCCGCCGAGGTCGGGCTTGGGGTAAGGGAGTCCGTCGAGGACGTGACCCGCACCCTGGCCTGTTTCCACGGCTGTCTAGGTGCCCGGGTGTTCGACCACGCCACCGTCGAGGCCATGGCGGCCGTCGACGTGGTTCCGGTCGTGAACATGTTGTCCGACGGTGCGCACCCGCTGCAGGCGCTTGCCGATGTTCTCACCATGAGACAGGAGTTCGGCGACCTGAGCGGCCGGGTCCTCACCTACGTGGGTGACGGCAACAACGTGTTCCGGTCCCTGGCGCTCGGGGCCGGGATGCTCGGCATGGAGGTCCGGTTCACGGGCCCCGCCGGCTACAGGCTGGGAGACGTGGACCGGGACAGGTTGGCGTCCGCCGGCATCGTGTTCGAGGAGTTCGACCGGCCCGAGGAGGCCGTCGAGGGAGCCCACGCGGTCTATTCAGATGTCTGGGTCTCGATGGGCCAGGAGGATGAGAAGGTGAAACGGTTGGCCGACTTTGAGGGCTTCCAGGTGAACGAAGCCCTCATGGGGGCCGCCGGCACACAGGCACTGTTCCTGCACTGCCTTCCCGCCCACAGGGGCGAGGAGGTCACCGACGCTGTCGTCGACGGTCCGGCCAGTCGGGTCTGGCCGCAGGCCGCCAACCGGATGCACGCGGCCAGGGGTCTCCTGGCCTGGCTTCTGGGCGAGGCAGGGGAGACGGCGACATGAGCAAGGTCCAGAGACAGCACAGGCTGTCGCTGCTGCTCCAGGAGCACCCCGTGACCAGCCAACCCCAACTGGTTGACCTGCTGGCCGTTGAGGGCTTTACCGCTACCCAGGCCACGGTCTCGCGTGACCTCGAGGATCTTGGAGCCGTAAAGGTGAGGGTTCCAGGTGGAGAGAGCGTCTACGCCATACCGGAGCTTCCCGCTGACCATTTTGCCCCTGAGAGCCAGCTCAGGCGGGTCATGGGCGAGTGGGTGGTCGACGTCGTGTCATCGGCCAACCTGGTTGTGTTGCGGACCCCGCCCGGGTCGGCCCACGTGGTCGCATCAGCGCTCGACAGGACGGGCCTACCCGAGGTTGCCGGCACCGTCGGTGGCGACGACACCGTGCTGGTGGTTGCCGTCGACGGCACTACCGGCACCGACCTGGCCGGTAATCTGCGGGCGCTGGCAGGGCTCTGAGGGGACTGGAAATGAACGAGATGGACATTGAACGGAGTACACCGTGACTGGCAGCGGAATAGACAAGGTGGTGCTCGCCTACTCGGGCGGTCTGGACACCTCGATCATCCTGAAGTGGCTGGAGGAGACCTACGGCTGCGAGGTCGTGACCTTCACCGCTGACCTCGGGCAGGGGGAGGAGATCGAACCTGCACGGGCCAAGGCTGAGGCCATGGGCGTGAAGGAGATCTACATCGAGGATCTCCGCGAGGAGTTCGTCGCCGACTTCGTGTACCCGATGTTTAGGGCCAACGCCCTCTATGAGGGCGAGTACCTGTTGGGCACGTCCATAGCGCGGCCGCTCATCGCCAAGCGGCTCATCGAGATCGCCGCGGAAACTGGAGCCGACGCAATCAGCCATGGAGCCACCGGCAAGGGCAACGATCAGGTCCGGTTCGAGCTGGGCGCCTACGCACTGAACCCCGACATCAAGGTGATCGCCCCGTGGCGGGAGTGGGACCTGGGTTCACGACAGAGCCTTCTGGACTACGCCGAGAAGCACGCCATCCCGATCGAGATGAAGCGGGGCACCAAGTCGCCCTACTCGATGGACGCCAACCTGCTCCACATCTCCTTTGAGGGTGGGCCGCTGGAAGACCCATGGAACGAGCCGACAACCGAGATGTGGCGCTGGTCGGTCAGCCCCGAGATGGCCCCAAACGACGCCACCTACATGGACCTCACCTATGAGCGGGGTGATGTGGTGGCGATCGATGGAACGGCCATGACGCCTGCCACGGTGCTGGCTGAGCTGAACCGTGTCGGTGGTGCCAACGGCGTGGGTCGCACCGACATAGTCGAGAACCGGTATGTGGGCATGAAGTCCCGGGGTGCCTATGAGACTCCTGGTGGAACCATCCTGCTCAAGGCCCACAGGGCCATCGAGTCGATCACGCTGGACAGGGGGGTTGCCCACCTCAAGGACGACCTGATGCCCCGCTACGCCGAGATGGTCTACAACGGCTTCTGGTTCAGCCCCGAGCGGGAGATGCTCCAGGTCGCCATCGACCAGTCCCAGCAGTGGGTCAACGGTCGGGTGAGGCTGCGGCTCTACAAGGGCAACGTCGAGGTCGTCGGCCGGGAGTCCGAGGACACGCTATTTGACGAGGCAATCGCCACATTCGAAGAGGACGACGGAGCGTATGACCAGGCTGATGCCGAGGGCTTCATCAAGCTGAACGCTCTGCGGTTGCGGACCCTGGCGCGCAGGCAGGCGCGGGCTGACTCGAGAGGACAGGGCTGATGGCAACCCTGTGGCACGGGCGGTTCGAGGACGGCCCCGCCGAGGCCCTGCAGGCCCTGAACGACAGCCTCCCCTTTGACCGGCGGATGTTTAGTGAGGACATCGCCGGCTCGCGGGCCCACGTGGCGATGCTGGCCCGGGTCGGCCTCATCAGCGACGCCGATGCTGCGGCCGTGGCTTCGGCTCTTGACACGACCGAGGCCGAGTTGGCCGACGGCTCCTTTGACTTCGCTGTGTCAGATGAGGACATCCACACCGCTGTCGAGCGGAGGGTCACAGAGCTGGCAGGCGACGCCGGCGCCAGGCTGCACACGGGCCGGAGCCGCAACGACCAGGTGGCTACCGACGTACGGCTCTGGACCAAGCGGGAGCTTCTGGAGATCGCAGCCCTGATAGGCCGGTTCCAGGCGACCCTGGCTAAGCGGGCCGACGAGGCCGGCGATGCCTACCTCCCCGGGTACACCCACCTGCAGCAGGCCCAGCCGGTTCTGTTGGCACACCACCTGCTGGCCCACGGATGGGCTCTGGGACGGGACGTGGACAGGTTGTTGGACGCGGTTGGTCGGACCGACGTGTCACCGCTGGGTGCCGGCGCCCTGGCCGGCTCGTCGCTACCGCTGGACCCTGACGGCGTAGCCGCCGACCTTGGTTTCTCGGCCCGGTTCCAGAACTCACTGGACGCCGTGTCCGACAGGGACTTCGTGGCTGAGGCGCTGTTCGCTCTGGCGCTTCTGGGCGTACACCTGTCGCGGCTTGGCGAGGAGATCATCCTCTGGTCAACAGACGAGTTCGGCTTCGTGGGTCTCGACGACGCCTTCTCCACGGGTTCGTCGATGCTCCCCCAGAAGAAGAACCCGGACATCGCCGAGATCGCCAGGGGCAAGGCCGGCCGGCTCATCGGCAACCTGACCGGTCTGCTGGCCACCCTGAAGGGACTTCCGCTTGCATATGACAAGGACCTCCAGGAGGACAAGGAGCCGCTGTTCGACTCCTGTGACACGGTGAGGTTGACGTTGTTGGCAATGGACGGCCTCGTCTCAACGCTCGAGATGCGGACCGACAAGATGGCCGAGGCCGCCGACAACCCGTTCGGCGCAGCGATCGACCTGGCCGAGTTTCTGGTTGTGTCCGGCATGCCCTTCAGGGAGGCCCACGGCGTGGTCGGCGCCCACGTGCGTGCTGCGCTGGCCGGCGAGGCTCCCCTCGCTGACCTGGTGACAGCCGACGAGCGGCTGGGGCCCGATGCTGCTGCGTTGCTGGAGCCCGGAGCGGCCGTGCGGCGCAGGACCACACCCGGTGGAGCCGGCCCCGAACCGGTAGCCGTGCAGAGGGAGCAGTTCGCCGAACTGCTGGATGCCCAGAGGGCACGGTTGGCCACCCTGTCGTGACCGCAGGGCCAAAACTGCTCTCAGACCTGCTGGAGCGCACCGGTGTTGAGCCGGCCACCGTGGTCGCCTCGGGTCCGCCGGGGCTGGAACGCGACCGCATTCTCGCCTTGCTGGCCGACCACGATGATGCACTTGTCCGCGCCTGCCGTCCGGGTCACCTGACCGGCTCAGCACTCGTCGTGGATCCTGCTGACCGACGCATTCTTCTCATGTTCCACACCAAGCTGCAGCGTTGGTTGCAGCCCGGTGGCCACGCTGACGGCGACGGGGACCTTGCCCGTGTGGCCCTGCGTGAGGCCACCGAGGAGACCGGCATCGAGGGTCTCAGGGTGTGTGAGCCGCCCGTGGACCTTGACGTGCACATTGTGGACCCGCCGGCTGAGGACGCCCACGAACACCATGACGTGCGCTTCCTGGTGCTTTCACCTCCAGGCTCGGTCCCGGTCGGTAACCACGAGTCACAGGGCCTCGAGTGGGTGGATCGCAGCGACCTTGACTCACTAGGCGTCGACACCGGTCTGTTGCGCCTCACCGACAGGGCCCTGGCCCGCCTGGCCGAGCTTGAATCGGCGGGCCTTCTCTAGCGAAGGTCCCTACAGGTCTCCAGGGTCGAGGCAGGCATCCATGTCGTTCACCCTGGCAAAGCCGTTCATGCGCTCCTGGATGCTGCCGGTTCCACTCGGCAGGGCAGACATGAGCGGTCGTACATCTCCCTCGGTGCGGAGCCGCTTGGCATGGGCACTGCGGTCTGCCAGGTAGGTGTCCCAGTCGTCCAGCCATGCACCTATGAGGCGGCCGTCGTCGGCAGTGCGCGGCTTGATGAGCCTCAGGTCCGCGACCATGGATGCAAGGAGGACCGTGGCTTCGTCGAGGTCCTCCGCACGCTGACCGGGGTTGGCCACCTGCGAGGCGCTCCTGATTCCAGACATGTCGTCGAGCATCTCGACACAGCGGACATCGGCCGCCTCAGCCCACGAGATGTCATCGAGGCGGTCCGGGTTGCCGGAGCGGGCGAGGAAGAAGGCGTAGAACCACATGCACGCCATGGCGAACACGAGGAGGCTCAGAAACACCCGCCCAGGCGTGATGCGGCGGTTGTCGTCGCTCACTGGGACACCCTTATCGACACGACTACTCCTGGAGCTACCTCGGTACCGGCTACAGGGTCCTGCCACCAGACAAAGCCGGCGGGGGCCTCTGGGGCGTCGGGGTCGTCGACCACTGTTGTCTCGTAGCCGAGGGTCTCTGCGGTGAGGGCGGTGGCTGCGTCCTCGAGCAGGCGTCCTATCAGGTCGGGGACCGACACCGTCTCGACGACGGCCGGTTCCACGACGACCTCGACAAGCATTGAGCCGTCGGGCCTGATGGATGTTCCGATGCCGGGCGACTGGCCGATGATGATGCCGGGTTCGGACCCCTCGACCTCGACGCGGACCACGGTCACGATCCTGATGCCTGTATCTGCTTCGGAGAGCATCAGGGCGGCGTTGTCAAGTGTCAGGCCTACCAGCTCGGGTGTGGGGACGGCCTCGAGGGGAGGACGCGTCGTGGTGGTGGTGGACGATGGTGGGGGTGCCGGGAAAGTGGCGACCGGCAGTTCGGCGTGGGCGGCCTCCATGACGTCCTTCCAGATGAGGGCAGGGTAGGTGCCGCCGTAGACCTTGCGGTCGGTGGTCGGCGGGACCATGGGGATCTGGGCCTCGGGGAAGCCGACCCACACGGCGGTTGTGCGCTGTGGCGTGTAACCGACAAAGACGGCGTCGGCGTAGTTCTGGGTGGTGCCTGTCTTGCCGGCGGCTGGGCGGCCGAAGTCGGCCCTGTGGCCCGTGCCCTGGGTGATGGTTCCCTCGAGGATCCACGCCAACTGGTCGGTGAGGCGGGCGTCCAGGACACGCTCCTGTTCGCGCTCCCACTCCCAGAGAACCGTTCCGTCTGAGCGGGTTACACGTGTCACGTAGGTGGGCTTGATGTGGACTCCGCGGTTGGCGAAGGTGGAGTACGCCGTTGCCATGTCCAACATGGTGGTGTTGGAGGTGCCGAGCACGTTGGAGTTGACCTCCTGGATGGGTGACTCCATGCCCAGGCGCCTGGCAAGGCTCACAACCCTGTGTGGGCCCATCTCGATGTTGAGCTGTGCGTAGACGGTGTTGTAGGAGCTGCGTACCCCACGGATGAGGGTTACTGACTCGGCTACAGGCGGTGGCATGAGGGCCTCACCTTCGGGTGGTTCCCAGGTCCAGCCGGGAACGGCTTCGAGTGCCTCGATCCGGAAGCTGAAGAGCTCGCCGCGGCTGTACTCGTATCGACGGTTGTTGATCCATGAGGCCAGTTGGACGGACTCTTCCCGGCTCTTGCGTTCGGACCCCCGTGCCCAGACCCTCACGGTCTCCACGTGGTCGGGGGGAACGTCTATGTGTTCCTCCCTGCGTTGGTACTTCTCGAGTGCGGCCAGGCCCTCTTCGAAGCGGGCCTCGAGGCCCGCGTGGCCGTTGACCCCGCCTGTGACGCGCCAGACACGGTTCTCCTCAATGGTGCCTGCGATCTCGAACTCGACCACGTTGGGTGCCGGGTACGAGGCAGTAGCACTCCAGCCGGCTTCAAGTGCCGCAGCGAGGCCGATGGGCTTCATGGAGGATCCGACCTGTCTGCCGAGGCCGATAGCCAGGTTGTACTTGGCGTCGGCGCTGTCGGCAAAGAAGTCGCGGCCGCCGACCATGGCCAGGATGTGGCCGTTTTGCGGGTTGATGGTCACGATGGCGGCATCTGGGTGCCCCCGGCCGTCCGGGAGGTGTTTCTCTACGGATGCTTCGGCCGCTGCCTGAAGATCAACGTCGAGGGTTGTCTCGATGCGGACGCCACCCTCGAAGAGGAGCTGTTCACGCACACCGCGGGTGGCACCGAATTCCGGGTTCTCGAGGAACCACTGGCGGACCTCCTCGATGAAGTGGCCGGCCGGGTAGCGGGTCTCGAGGCGGGCCGTGTACTCCTCGGTGATGGGTGGCGAGGCGACGGCGGCGTTGTACTGGTCGACGTTGATGTACTCGTTGGCCAGCATTCGGCCAAGGACCATGTGGCTGCGCTTGAGGCTCTTCTCGTAGTTGAGGAGCGGGTCGTAGCGACCGGGCAGCTGGATGATGCCGGCCAACAATGCCGCCTCGGGGAGGCTCACCTCAAAGAGGTCCTTGTTGAAATACGTCTGGGCCGCCGCCCGTATGCCGTAGGCGCCGTGGCCGAAGTAGACGGTGTTGAGGTACTGGAGGAGTATGAAGTCCTTGCCGTACTCGTCCTCGAGGCGGGTGGCGTACCAGATCTCCTCGAGCTTGCGGCTGGCTGTCTTCTCGGTGTTGCGAATGATCGCCAACTTCACGTACTGCTGGGTGATCGTGGAGCCACCCTGGCTGATGCCGCCGGCCTCGAAGTTGGTGCGGGCCGCACGGATGATGGCCTTCAGGTCGATGCCGTCATGTATGTAGAAGCGCTCGTCCTCGATTGAGATGACGGCCTGGCGGAGCAGCTCGGGGATCTCGTCAATGCGGCGCACGCTGGTGCGGTTCTCGGGTGCCACCATCGTGGTGATGTGGGTGCCGTCGGCGGCCACGATCGTGGAGGACTCGGCGGTCTCGGGGATCGTGATCTCGAACTTGGGCGTCTCGTAGCGGTAGCAGCCCGTTGCGATCGCCGAAAGGGCCAGCACGGCGCCGATGGCGCGGGCTAACGGGCTGGTGGCTCTCGGCATTCCTACATTCTGACCGAGGGATGGGCAGTTGAGGCGTCAGCGGGGCTGCATACTGGTGGACGTGGATGGAGCCCGGATACTCGACGACCTGGCAGCCCGCGGGCTGGTGCACGACAGCACCGACCTTGATGCGCTGAGGGACAGGCTGGCCGAGGGTCCCGTAACCCTCTACTGCGGGTTTGACCCGACGTCTGACAGCCTCCACATCGGTCACCTCGTGCCGTTGCTGCTGCTGCGTCGGTTCCAGGACGCAGGTCATCGACCCATCGCCCTTGCAGGCGGAGCAACCGGAATGGTGGGCGACCCCAGCGGTCGCTCCGAGGAGCGGAACCTTCTCGAAGGGCATGAGCTGACCCGCAACGTCCTTGCCGTGGCGGCTCAGCTGCGGGCATTTCTGGTCTTCGATGGACCTGATGAGACGTCGGCGATTCTGGCCGACAACCGTGAGTGGACGGTCGGTGTCGATGTGTTGGACTTTCTGCGCGATGTCGGCAAGCACGTCACCATCGGCACCATGCTCGGTAAGGACTCCATCAGGACTCGTCTGGCCGGCGACCAGGGAATCTCATTCACCGAGTTCAGCTACATGCTGCTGCAGGCCAACGACTTCTACGAGCTTCACGCCCGCCACGACTGCGAGCTGCAGGTGGGGGGCTCAGACCAGTGGGGAAACATCACCGCCGGGATCGACCTTGTGCGTCGTCGCTCAGCGGCTCCCGTCCACGGCCTGACGGTTCCACTGGTGACCCGGGCCGATGGGGCCAAGTTCGGCAAGACAGCCGAGGGGGCCGTCTGGCTGGACCCGGCACGCACCCTTCCCTACGAGCTGCACCAGTACTTCTTGAACGTCGATGACCGCGATGTCGAGCGGTTCCTCCTGCAGCTGACCCTGGTGGCGCTGCCTGAGGTGGTCGGCGTGATGGAAGCACACGCCGCCGCCCCCGAGGAACGCATTGCCCAGAACCGCCTTGCCGACGAGGTCACCACGCTCGTTCACGGGGCCGACGAGACCGCCAGGGCCCGCCTCGCTGCCGTGGGCCTGTTCGGCGACGAGCCACCAACCATCGAGGTGCTTGAGGCGCTGAGGGGCATCGTCCCCGAGTCGACGGTCTCAGCCGGAGACCTGGACGGCGACGAATCGCTCGTTGACGCCCTGGTTGCCAGCGGCCTCTGCAGTTCCAGGGGAGATGCCAGGCGCACGATCAAGGGCGGAGGCGTATCAGTGAACGGCGTCAGGCAGGATGCCGAGGCCTCGCTTCTGGCGCCCGGTTCGATCATGGATGGCCGCTTCGTGCTGCTCCAGAAGGGCAGACGCAACCGCCACCTCCTGGTGGTTTCCTGACCGATCTGCCACCGCGGGTGAGGTGCCTCAGGATTGGCGCGAAATTGCGCCCGCGAGGGGTTGGGGAGTAGGGGGGTGACCGCTAGTGTTGCCCTGCCCACCGGCGGCTTGACCATTCGGTCAGACAGCCTTAGCGTGGGTGGTCGCCTCATCGGCAGGTCCGGTTCCGGATCGAATCGATGATGCGCTCTGAGGGCACCACCGCCTCCACCGTTTGTGGTTGCGTGTGCCGGGCGACTTCTGGTTGCCATGTGTTCCTTGAAATCGGAATAGAGGACGAAAAAGCCAGTGCGGGCTGTCCACAGACGATCGCGAGTCGTCACTGGACAGACCCTTAACAATTTCAATAGCACTGACGGACAATCGGTGGCCGACTTCGGTCGACCATCATTGCCCTGTGCCTGGTCGCTCAGGATTGGTGTCCGGGGCGACCTCAAACTCGCGTCGGCATCGCCTTTTGGCGGTGTCGCACCACTGATTCGACGGTACGCACCGCTTCGGCGGCGAGTACCCGAGATTTCGACGGAGAGTTTGATCCTGGCTCAGGACGAACGCTGGCGGCGGGCCTAATACATGCAAGTCGAACGCACTCGACCTTCGGGTCACATGAGTGAGTGGCGAACGGGTGAGTAACACGTGAGAAACCTGCCCCGAAGACTGGAATAACTCGAGGAAACTCGGGCTAATACCGGATGTCCCCATCAGGTCGCATGGCCAGGTGAGGAAATGCTCCGGCGCTTCGGGAGGGTCTCGCGGCCTATCAGCTAGTTGGTGAGGTAACGGCTCACCAAGGCATCGACGGGTAGCTGGTCTGAGAGGACGATCAGCCACACTGGGACTGAGACACGGCCCAGACTCCTACGGGAGGCAGCAGTAGGGAATCTTGCGCAATGGGCGAAAGCCTGACGCAGCCACGCCGCGTGAGGGATGAAGGCTCTCGGGTTGTAAACCTCTTTCAGCAGGGACGAAAATGACGGTACCTGCAGAAGAAGCTCCGGCCAACTACGTGCCAGCAGCCGCGGTAACACGTAGGGAGCAAGCGTTGTCCGGATTTATTGGGCGTAAAGGGCTCGTAGGCTGTTCAGTAAGTCAGGTGTGAAAACTCGAGGCTCAACCTCGAGACGCCACTTGATACTGCTGTGACTAGAGTTCGGTAGAGGAGTGTGGAATTCCTGGTGTAGCGGTGAAATGCGCAGATATCAGGAGGAACACCAACAGCGAAGGCAGCACTCTGGGCCGGTACTGACGCTGAGGAGCGAAAGCGTGGGGAGCGAACAGGATTAGATACCCTGGTAGTCCACGCCGTAAACGTTGGGCACTAGATGTGGGATCCAGTCAACGGATTCCGCGTCGTAGCTAACGCATTAAGTGCCCCGCCTGGGGAGTACGGCCGCAAGGCTAAAACTCAAAGGAATTGACGGGGGCCCGCACAAGCGG
>JACNLA010000032.1 GCA_014381745.1 Actinomycetota bacterium
TGTGCGTGAATACCTCAACGGTGTCACGGGCTATTCGGGTCTGATCGGCACGATGTCTTGTGACGCCTTTGGTGACTGTTCGTCATCAAAGATCACCGTCATCCAAAACATCGACATCGCCGACTACGACGCCTCAACAGCCAACGTCGTCTACGAATACGCACCCCTGGGAGCAACCCAGGTAGGCGACATCGCAGCCGCAGCGGCTCCGGTAAACCTGACGCCCGGTACGGGTGTGGAGTTGACTATGTGTCGTGCGAACTGGGCTTCTGCTTACATTCAGTCTGAGATCGTGCGGCAGGTCCTTCAGCAGGCTGGTTACTCGGTTTCTGATCCTTCCGTGATCGAGTTGGGCCCCTCCAACGGCTACACGGCTATGGCTGAGGGCACTTGTGACCTGTGGGCCAACAGCTGGTACCCGGGTCACTTCTCGTGGTACGAGAACGAGTTGACCGATGGTTCGATCGTTGGTGATCACGTAGAGGCCGTGCCTGGCCTGTTCCAGGATTCTGGTGTGCAGGGTTTCCTGATCACCAAGAGCTGGGCTGAGGCCAACAACATCTCGACCATGGATCAGATCAACCGTGATCCGGCGCTCTACGGCGCACTGGACACCGATGGTGACGGCAAGGGCGAGATTCTTGGTTGCCCGGAGTCGTGGACCTGTGACGACATCATCGAGAACCAGATTGCTTTCGGTAACGGCACTGAGCCGTGGGACAACCTGGTGGAAACCAAGGCTGACTACGACGCAATGTTTGCTGAGATGGTGAACCGCGTAAACAATGATGAGCCGGGAATTATCTACACCTGGTCGCCGGCTTCTTACCTGACGATTCTGGTGCCTGGAGACAACGTTCTCTGGTTGTCCGTTGAAGCGGTGCTTGATGACTCGAACCCGTTGGGCAAGGAAGGTGGCGAGAACCACCAGCAAGAAGGTGGCTTCACCGCCTTCGGCGCCGACATGTGCACGCAGCCATGTCAGCTGGGCTGGTCGGCCGCAGACATTCAGGTTTCGGCGAACACGTCGGTGCTGGATGCCAACCCGTTCATGCGCAGGTTGCTGCCGTTGGTCAAGCCGTCCATTCTGGACCTTTCGTTCCTGCAGGTCGACCAGACCGATGGTGACGGTTCAGAAGCCCATGTCGTCGAGTTGGCGACGGGTTGGATGGCCGACAACGCCGATGCTGTGGCGGGATGGATCGCCGAGGCGGCGGCTCCGGTAAACCTGACGCCCGGTACGGGTGTGGAGTTGACTATGTGTCGTGCGAACTGGGCTTCTGCTTACATTCAGTCTGAGATCGTGCGGCAGGTCCTTCAGCAGGCTGGTTACTCGGTTTCTGATCCTTCCGTGATCGAGTTGGGCCCCTCCAACGGCTACACGGCTATGGCTGAGGGCACTTGTGACCTGTGGGCCAACAGCTGGTACCCGGGTCACTTCTCGTGGTACGAGAACGAGTTGACCGATGGTTCGATCGTTGGTGATCACGTAGAGGCCGTGCCTGGCCTGTTCCAGGATTCTGGTGTGCAGGGTTTCCTGATCACCAAGAGCTGGGCTGAGGCCAACAACATCTCGACCATGGATCAGATCAACCGTGATCCGGCGCTCTACGGCGCACTGGACACCGATGGTGACGGCAAGGGCGAGATTCTTGGTTGCCCGGAGTCGTGGACCTGTGACGACATCATCGAGAACCAGATTGCTTTCGGTAACGGCACTGAGCCGTGGGACAACCTGGTGGAAACCAAGGCTGACTACGACGCAATGTTTGCTGAGATGGTGAACCGCGTAAACAATGATGAGCCGGGAATTATCTACACCTGGTCGCCGGCTTCTTACCTGACGATTCTGGTGCCTGGAGACAACGTTCTCTGGTTGTCCGTTGAAGCGGTGCTTGATGACTCGAACCCGTTGGGCAAGGAAGGTGGCGAGAACCACCAGCAAGAAGGTGGCTTCACCGCCTTCGGCGCCGACATGTGCACGCAGCCATGTCAGCTGGGCTGGTCGGCCGCAGACATTCAGGTTTCGGCGAACACGTCGGTGCTGGATGCCAACCCGTTCATGCGCAGGTTGCTGCCGTTGGTCAAGCCGTCCATTCTGGACCTTTCGTTCCTGCAGGTCGACCAGACCGATGGTGACGGTTCAGAAGCCCATGTCGTCGAGTTGGCGACGGGTTGGATGGCCGACAACGCCGATGCTGTGGCGGGATGGATCGCCGAGGCGGCGGCTGGTTGATTCAGTTGAATAGTTGACTCGGTTCCCCGCCCCCTGATCGGGGGTGGGTAACTGGATCGGTGTGGAGGCCGGGCCCGCAGGGCCCGGCCTCCACACCGATCTCGGGTCTTTGCCGCCTGCCGGGAGCCTCTGGAACGGTTGAAACCGTCGTGTTACCTTGGTCCTCGCGACTGGGACATCTCGGCTCGTAGGGACGATTGGCCGTAGGCGGGTACCGCATCACCATGGGGGAACGAATGTCGGACGAAGAGCCAATCATTGCACTTGAGAACGTGTACAAGATCTTCGGCCCGAACCCGCGGGGTCGGGCGTTTGATCTGTGTTCCTCTGGTGTGGGCAAGGACGAGGTGCAGCGTCAGACCCGGCACGTGGTCGGCATGCGGGACATCTCGTTCTCGGTCAACAGGGGCGAGATCTTCGTGGTCATGGGGTTGTCCGGTTCCGGCAAATCCACAGCCATTCGAACCGTAAACAAACTTCATGATGTGACCCATGGTCGGGTCATCGTGGAGGGGATCGACGTTCAGCAGCTGAAAGGAGCGGCGCTGCAGGCCTTCCGCCGCGAGAAGCTCTCCATGGTGTTTCAGCACTTTGCGCTCTTCCCCCACCGCAACGTGATCGACAACACCGCATACGGCCTGAAGGTTCAGGGCGTCGAGAAGGATGATCGTCACGAGGCCGCCATAGAGGCTCTGGCCATGGTCGGTCTCGAGGCCTACGCCTTCAACTCCCCGAGGGAACTCTCGGGCGGCATGCAACAGCGTGTCGGCCTCGCTAGGGCGCTGTGCACCGATCCAGACATCCTTCTCATGGATGAGGCCTTCAGCGCCCTCGATCCTCTCATCCGACGCCAGATGCAGGATGAACTGATGGCCATCCAGTCCAAGCTCCACAAGACAATTCTCTTCATCACCCATGATCTCAATGAGGCGCTACGGCTAGGCAATCGGGTGTGCATCTTGCGCGACGGAAAGGTCATTCAGATAGGCACACCCGAGGAGATCCTCACCCAGCCGGCCGACGGTTACGTGGCGGAGTTCGTGCAGGATGTTGATCAGGGCCGTGTCATCGACGTTGGGAAGATCATGCACCCGGCGATCCTCCTCGATGAGGATCGGACCCTTACCGAGTGCCTGGACGCACTGGGGGAACGCCGGGGTGGATTTGTATGTGACACCGACGGTCACCCGACCGGCATGCTGACCAGGACCGATGCAGCGACGGCCCTCGCCCATGGCACTACGGACCTGGCTTCGGTTCTGCGGACCGACTTCGACACGACCACTGCAGCGGCACGGTTCAATGAGAACTACGCGGCGGCAGGGAGAGGTATCCCGATCGCGGTGGTTGATGATGCAGGACTTCTCGTGGGCGAGCTCGAGCCACAGGAGATCATGGAGGAGATGGGCCGCGTCGAGCAGTTGGTAGACGGCTTCGAGAGGGAGGTCTTCCTGTGAGCTTCGCCCATTGGATCCTTGCTGCCGAGACCGGCGACTGGACGGGCCGTGCAGAAAACGTCGGGCTGTCAGACACCAACGTCCTAGACCAGTTCCAGTTGCCCATCGGCCACTGGTTCGACCAGATGGTCGACTGGCTTGACCTCAACGCCGAGTGGTTTCTGAGCGCTGTCAAGTGGCCTTTCGACTTTCTGCTCGAGAACATGGTCAACGACTTCCTTCTGGTCATTCCCTGGTATCTGGTAGTCATCTTCACCGTTGTCCTGGGTTCACTGGTTCGCACCCCCAAGGTCGGCCTCATGTCGGGAGCAGGTCTGGTCATGTGCGGCCTTCTCGGCTCCATGTACTGGTTGGAGACCATGCGCACCATTGGCATGGTCCTCGTAGCCGTCGGGCTCTGCGCTCTTATCGGGATACCACTTGGGGTCCTCTGCGCCCGGGTGGACTCCGCGTGGAACGTGATCAGACCGATTCTGGACGCCATGCAGACCGTGCACACCTTTGTCTACATGGTGCCGTTTGTGTTCTTCTTCAGCATCGGCGTGGTCCCGGCAACCATGGTGACAATGATCTACGCCCTGCCCCCTCTGGTGCGCATGGTCAACCTGGGAATCAGACATGTCCCTGAGGATGTGGTGGAGGCCAGCAGGGCCTATGGGGCGACCGAACTTCGCGTCTTGACCGATGTCCAGTTGCCTCTGGCCAAGCCATCGATCATGGCGGGGCTCAACCAGACCCTCATGTTGGCGATCGCCATGGTTGGCATCGCTGCAATCATGGGAGCCTCAGGGTTGGGTCTGCTTGTGTTCCGGGCTGTCCAGAATCTCGACGTGGGGCTTGGAATCTCCTCCGGCCTCGCCCTGTGGACCGTTGCCGTTGTGCTTGACCGCCTTTCTCAGCCTGAGGAGGGCGGCGCCAGTCTCCTGACGCGGATCAGAGAGGCCATGAGCCAACGCCGTGACCCGGAGGAACTCCTTAGGAAGATCGAGGCGGCCGAGACCGAGGACCTAAAGGCCAGCAAGGCCGTTCATGTCGAGCACGAGGTAGTTTCGACAGGACGGGAACGCATCGGCATGGCCATCGTGGGACTGGGTGGTGTGGCTGCTGTCATCTCCACCTTGATGACCTGGGGCAGCAATGCCGGCCTGCTTTCAAGCCACTCGCGTGCGGTCGACATCGACCTGGTTGGCCAGTCCTTCAACGGCTACCAGGCCTCCGGGGGTAGTTGGGCGGGCATAGTCGTTTTGTTCATGGGCTTCTTCGCGATCATGGCAGCCGGGTCATGCCTGTTCTGGACTGGCGGGATTGGTCGTCTTCTTGGGCCTGGTGGCCTGGTGGCGGCTGCCGTCGGAGTCTTTGCCACCATATTTGTATTCCCGATCTTTGCTCAGTTCGATGGCTACGTAACGCTTGCCAACCTTGCCGGATCCGAGGCACAGTCTGTCTGGGCAGTGGCAATAGAGTCGATTGCCGTACCAGCCATTCTGGCCCTGGTGCTTGGACTGGCAAAGACCTCGGTACCGGTCCACTGGCGTGCTGTCGGCGTCTGGGCCCTCACCGCCAGCGTCCTTGGATTCTGGTTTGAGACGCCCGCCGGGTTGGCAGCAGAGATTCTGGCTGTAGCCGTGGCGGCAATCGCTGCTGGTGCCGTGTTCGCTCTGGATCGTTACAACCTGCTTGATGCGTCCAGAAACACCTGGAACAACCTCGGCGCTGGTCTGGTCATAGCGCTGGTTGGCCTGGTCGTATCACCGGTCACCAGCCTGCTGGCTGTAAGGGGTCTCGTTGCGCTGGCTGCCGCAGCGGTCGTCTACGTGCTGGTGGGTCAGCGGTTTGACCAGAGGATCTCCCTGACAACCGGGGTTCTGTCCGGGGTTCTCATGCGGTGGCTGATCCTGGGGAGCGTCGGCGACTCCGCTGTCTTCCTTGACACGCAGATTATTGCCGCGCTGGTTATCGGCATTGTCGCGGCCGTGTCTATCAGGTCCGGCTCGCGCTGGTTCTCTGCCGATGCGATGGTGATCGCCTCGGCCTGCATGCTGGTCGCCTCGGTTACCTACTGGGTTGTTTCACCCCACATGGATGTTGAGGCCTATAGCCGCGGGCCTGGAGTGCTGGTGGCAGTTTTGGCTAGTGCCGTCATGCTTGTTGGCTCCCTGCTGGCCCTCCAGACAGCCCCCTACTCAGCGTTCCGTCCCCTTGATCGGATTGTGGGATGGGGTCGAATGGCAACTGGGGTACTTGTCGTTGTGCTGGTGGTTGTCGGTGGCTACTCGGGCTGGACCTTTGACGAACGCCCGGGATCTGAACTTCCACCTGAAATTCTGGAGCAGATGGAGATACTTCGTGAGGAAGCCAAGCTGAACCCCGCGCTTGCGGCTACCAACACCAGCAAGGTCACCTCACTCCGTAACAAGTTCCGCAAGAACGCCAAGGTGACGACCGATGGCTTCAGCGACGATGGTGGGGGCCTGTCCAAACTGGCCATCGTCGTTTCGGTCATTGGAGCCGCCCTTACGGTGCCGGCGTCCGGCCTGTTGGGCTTGGATGAGCAGCGTCGATGGAGATGGAGTGCTGCGGTGGCTGGAGTAGGCGGTGGCCTGACACTGATCGGAATCATCTGGATCGCGAGCCTTGCCAGGGTCTCTGACTTGAAGGTGGTTACCGGTGCCGGGGCCTTCCTGACGATGTTCGCCGGAGCCATCCTTACGGTGACCTCAAAGAAGATTCTTACCGAGTTTCGCCGGGACAAGACCTACGACGATGTTGAGGTCGCAACAGCCTGACATTGTGCTCCTTGGCGACATTCTGGCCGCCTTTGGGTCGACGCGTCGGCCGGGGCTAGGGTCCCGCCATGATCGAGGGCACCGACGACCTGCTCGTTGACCGGGTCGGGTCGGTCCTGACCGTCACCGTCAACCGGCCGAAGGTCATGAACGCCATGACATCGGAGATGTTCGTGGACTTTGGGCGTATCTGTCGGGCGGCGAACGACGACGACACCCTACGGGTGGTGGTGATCACGGGTGCCGGCGGGAACTTCTGTTCCGGCGCCGACGTGTCAGGGCAGTCTGACCGGATTTCGGGTGAGACCCCGGTTGTCCCATTGAGGAACATGCGCCGCATCAAGGAGGCCGCAATGGCCCTGCACGATGTGCAACACCCGGTCGTGGCAAAGGTGCGTGGCGTCGCTGCCGGCGCCGGTCTCAACATCGCGCTTGGCTGTGACCTGGTCTACGCCGCGGATACTGCGCGGTTCTCAGAGATCTTCGCCCGGCGGGGGCTGTCTCTGGACTTCGGGGGTTCCTGGCTTCTGCCCAGAAGGGTCGGCCTGCACCGCGCCAAGGAACTTGCTCTGCTCGCCGAGGTCATCGATGCCGAGGAGGCCGATCGGATCGGCCTGGTCAACCGTGTGCTTCCCGAAGGGGAACTGGATGCACACGTGGACGACGTCGTGTCCCGAATATCGGCAGGCCCGCCTCTGGCACTCTCGATGAGCAAGGCGCTCTTGAACAACGGAGCGGCATCCTCAATGGGGCAGGCGCTGGAGGCCGAGGGGCTCTCCCAGAGCGTCAACTTCGCAACGAGCGATATCAGAGAGGCCGGCCTGGCCTGGATCGAAAAGCGCGAAGCAGACTTTAAGGGCCACTAACCCCTATCCAGAGCAAAGCGCTGAACGCCAGTTGGTAGATCCAGACCGGAGGGGAGGTTCGGGCTGGAGACTGTGTCTACGGTCCTCCATCAGCCGAAAGGCTGGAGAGGACGGTGTCGGGTGGCGACGAGCGAGCGCAGTCTGCGAGCGAGCGCTGCCCGGCGACGTCCCGGACCGTGTCAGAAGGGTTGAGGGCTAGAGACTCTGGGAAGGAAAGCCGGGACCCTCATGGTCCCCGCCTGACATGTCGGCGTTCAGCCGCGCCGCCTTCATGAGGTCCTCCACGAGGGAGCCCAACTCGCCGGGTTCGTCGGGCTGTTCGGCTGTCGGCCCCAGGTGCCAGCCCTCGGCGATACCGAGGTGCTTGCCGCGGATGTCAAACACACGGCCGGTCACGTTCTGGGCCTCTTCGCTGCAGAGCCATGTGGCGATCAGGGCGATCCAGCGGGGTGACATGGCTTCCTTCGCCGACTCGGAGATGTTTTCCTCTCCACCCATGAGCGATTCGGTGAGCCTTGAGAGGGCGGTGGGGGCCAGGCAGTTGACGGTCACGCCGTAGCGCACCAGTTCCTGGGCTGCAATTATCGAAAAGGAGGCGATGCCGGCCTTGGCGGCGCCATAGTTGGTCTGGCCCACGTTGCCGTAGATGCCTGACGGTGAAGCGGTGTTGATGATGCGCCCGAAGGGTTCTCCGCCACTCTTTACATGGTTGCGCCAGTAGGTGGCGGCGTGGTGGGTGGGGGCGAAGGTGCCCTTCAGGTGTACGGCGATGACAGAGTCCCAGTCATCTTCGGACATGGAGAACACCATCCGGTCCCGCAGGATGCCGGCGTTGTTGATGACGATGTCGAGCCGACCCCAGGTGTCGAGTGCCTGTTGCACCATCTCGCCGGCAGCGGTGAAATCCGCAACGTTGCAGCCGTTGACGACGGCCTCGCCACCCATTGACGCTATGTCGTTCACGACCTCCTGGGCGGGGGTCAGGTCGGCGCCACCGCCTGCCTCGTCGCCTCCGAGGTCGTTGACGACGACCTTGGCGCCCTGCTCGGCCAGCATCAGGGCATGTTCCCTTCCGATGCCGCGGCCTGCACCGGTGACTATTGCGACGCGACCCTCACAAAGCTTGCTCATTGGGTTCTCCAGCATGGTTGAACGGACCGCATGAGGGTACCGGTAGCAATGTGTGTATCCAGAGTCGGCCGGGTTACAGAATGTGGAAGGAATCCAGGTCCAGCGACCAGGGGGAGAGGTTCTCGGGCCCGTTGTCGGTGACAAGAACCTGGTTCTCCAACTTGATTCCCTGTCCGCCGGTGTAGGCCCCTACGTAGGACTCGACGGTCAGGACCATCCCGGCCTCGAGCACACCGTCGTAGCCGCCGGCGTCCCAGTCCTCGGGGAACTTGATGTCTGGCCATTCGTCGCACTGGCCGACGCCGTGGTACAGGCAGGAGTAGTGCCGGTAGTCGTCTACAGAAGGCATCCACGACTTGTGCACCAGTTCGTGGAATGTGCGCCCGGGTGTGAGGAGGTCGATGTTGCGGGTGACCTGCTCAACGGCTAGTTCGTGAACGTGTCGCTGTTGCGCTGTGGGTTTTGCATCACCGCATATCCAGGTGCGCGATATGTCCGTCATCATCCCGTAGGCGCCTACCAGATCCGTGTCGAAGGCCACGAAGTCGCCGTCTTCGATCACGCGGCTGCTGCACTCCTGGAACCATGGGTTGGTTCGGGGCCCTGACACGAGCAGGCGGCACTCCATCCACTCACCGCCACGGGCCAGCATCTCGGCCCACAGAACCGCCCACAGCGCCTGTTCCGTCATTCCCGGCTCCATGGCCTCGAACATCTTCAGACATGAGATCCGGGTGGCCTCGACAGAACACCGCATGGCTGCAATCTCGTCAGGGCCCTTGACGGCCCGTGCCCGCTCCATCACGGCCATTCCATCGGTAAGTACCAGGCCCTCGGCAATGAGGGCAGATGACCCGGCGGGCGGGATCACGTCAACGGCCAGCCGGTTGTTGCCACCGCCGTGGGTGCGGACCAGGTCGGCGATCTCGACCGCGAACTCCTCAGCACGCTCGTCCACCCGGGTGCCTGCCGGAAAGTAGGTGAATGTGGTTGTCGGGCGAACCTCATCGATCAACGGGTTGTGGGCTGAAAGGAACTCGCATGCCTGGTAGTCGAACAGGATCATCGGGCCGTCGGTCGCTACGAAGGCCCAACGGGCATGGTTGTGTGTGAACCACATCTGCATGTTCGGCGAGTTGGTGGCGTACATCTGGTTGAGGGGGTCGAACAGGAGCACCCCGGCCACATCCTCGACCGCCAGCCTCTCCTGGATACGAGCGAGGCGGTAGCGCTGCATGGCATCCAGGTCTGGGAGTTCCAGCCCTACAGCAGCCCATTCGGAGACGGCCGGCTCTCCGGGTCCCATGACGATCCGGTTGCCGATCGTCGCCGCACGTCGCACAAGTGGGTCGTTCGGGTTCTCCGGCTTCGTTCCGGGAGCTCCCATCGCCTTGCTGCGTCTCCTAGCTGCGCATTCTCGAACCGGTGGGATCAAACAGCGGCTCGGCAATGCGGCTGGCTGAACGTCTTACCCCTACGACCTCGATCTCAAAGCCCTCGTCAGCCTCAGCAAGAGAGGTAGGTACGTAACCGAGGGCGCAGGAGGCCTGGGACCAGTGTGCATAGCCGCCGGACGTGACCCAGCCAACAACCTCTCCGTCGTGCCAGATCGGTTCGTTTCCGATCACGTCTGCATCGTCGACATCAACGGTGAAGGCTGTCAGAAGCCGATCGGGGCCAGCTTCGCTGGCTGCGGCGGCAGCCTCCCTGCCAATGAAGTCGCCCTTGTCCAACTTCACGAAGACGCCCATGCGCGCCTCCCACGGCGTGTAGATGGGTCGGTACTCGGTGGCCCAACCGCCGAAGTTCTTGTCGAAGCGCATGCTGTTGAGTGCGTTCAGGCCGAAGAGCCGGAGGTCGTGTCCCGCACCTGCCTCCATGAGCATGTCGAACAGGGGAGCCTGGAGGGATGCAGGTACCCAGATCTCATAGCCGAGGTCGCCTGTGAACGTGATGCGGCCCACAAGCGCCGGGATCATGCCGAGCGACATCGGGCGGATGTCGAGGAACCGGAACGCCTCGCCTGACACGTCCTCCTCGGCCAGTGATGCCAGCAGGTCCCGGGACGACGGTCCAGCAATGGAGAGCCCGGTCAGCTCGTTGCCAAGGGACCTGTAGGTGACATGCCCATCGCAGCCTGGCAGGTGTTCTGTGAACCAGCGGCTGTGGTAGCCGTCGGCCACGCCGGACCCGAGCACCAGGAACCGCTCGTCATCTCCGAGAACCGTTGGAAGTGCCGCAACTGTGAAGTCTCCGATGAGCATTCCCTTGTGGTTCAGCATCGGGGTCAGGGCCATGCGACCCTCAGCTGGGATGCGGTTGGCCATGAGATTCTCCAGTGCAGCTCTGGCACCGAGGCCGGTGAACTCGTGTTTGGCGAAGCCTGTGGTTTCGATCATTCCGACGCCCTCACGTACGGCCCTGACCTCTTCGGCGACCACGTCAAAGGCATTGGAGCGTCGGAAGGTGACGTCCTCGACCGGGTCTTCTCCGGGCCGTTGGAACCACAGAGCGGTCTCTAGGCCGTAGTAGGCGCCCCAGACGGCGTTTGCGTCGGTGAGGCGACCGTGGATGGGGGAGGTGAACAACGGGCGACCCGCTGGGAGTTCCTCGTTTGGAAAGGAGATGCGGAAGCGTCGGCTGTAGTTCTCCTGCACCTTGGCCCGCGTGTAGGCGGGTGTGGTCCAGTCGCCGTATCGGGCTACATCCATGCCCCAGACGTCAAAGCCCGGGTCGCCGGTTGTCATCCAGTTGGCCATGGCCAGTCCCACGCCGCCACCCTGGCTGAGCCCGGCCATCACGCCGCACGCCACCCAGTGGCCCTGCTGGCCGCGGATGGGTCCGATCAGCGGGTTGCCGTCGGAGGCGAAGGTGAACGGCCCGTTGATGACCTGCTTGATTCCGACCTCGTTGAAAATCGGGAAGTGGGCGAATCCCACCTCGAGCGAGGGAGCAATCCTGTCCAGGTCGGGAGAGAGCAGTTGGGATCCGAAGTCCCATGGGGTCTCCTTGGTCTGCCAGGGGACACCGGCCTGCTCGTAGGTGCCGAGCAGCAGGCCACCGGCTTCGGCCCTGGTGTAGATCTCGCCTCCGAAGTCGACGGCGCCGCGGCCGTGCCCGTCGGTCGCATCCAGCCATGACCTCAGCTCGGGGATCTCCTCGGTCAGCAGGTACTGGTGCTCCATTGCCAGGATCGGTAGTTCGATTCCACACATCCGCCCAACCTCGCGGGCCCAGAGGCCGCCGCAGTTCACGATGTGCTCGGCGTTGATGGTGCCCTGTTCGGTTACCACGTCCCAGGTGCCGTCAGCGCGTTGGACGATGTCCTCGGCCCAGGTGTTCCGGTAGATCTCGGCCCCGGCCATGCGGGCGCATGCCGCATATGCGTGGGTGACGCCCGAGGGGTCCACGTGGCCGCCTACCGGGTCGAACATGGCGCCCACAAAGAACTCTTCTTCCATGTAGGGGAGGTGCTCTTTCGCCTCGGCAACCGAGATCAGCTCGGTGTCCATCCCCAGGTAGCGGCTGCGGGCATGGACCATGCGGAGCCAGTCCATACGCTCCTCATTCTCTGCGAGCATCAGCTCGCCTGTGAGGTGGATTCCACACGGCTGCCCCGAGGCCTCCTCGAGGTCCCTGTAGAGCTGGATCGTGTAGCGCTGCAGGGCTGCAACGTTCGGGTCACCGTTGATGGTGTGCATGCCACCTGCCGCATGCCAGGTGGATCCAGCGGTCAGCTCCTTTCGCTCAACGAGTACCACGTCGGTCCAGCCGGCCTTGGTGAGGTGGTATAGAACGCTGCACCCGACGACGCCGCCGCCGATTACCACCACCTGCGTCTGCTGCTTCATCTGTCTGGCTCCTTGTGGATTCGTACTGCTCAGTAGTCAGTCTCTACGCCGCCCTCGGCTACCCGCCGGGCGACGAAGTCGCCGAGTTCAGCACGAACGGAGGTGTCCATGGGCGGCTCCTCGTGGGCGTCGAGAAGTTCACGGGCCAGTTTCTCTGCCCGCTGGTGCGCCTCGACACGGCCTCCTTCGTCCCAACTCTCGAAGTTGCGCCAGTCAGAGACCATCGGAGCAAAGTGTTCGGTGGTGTAGCGCTCCTGGGTGTGGGCGGTACCGAAGAAGTGGCCTGCCGGCCCTACCTCGGCGATCGCCTCAACGGCCAGCGAGGCATCGTCGACGGTGATCGGCTTGAGCATGGCAGCCACCATGTTCAGGGTGTCGGCGTCGATGACCATCTTCTCGTAGGAGGTCAGCAGGCCACCCTCCAGCCAACCGGCCCCGTGGAGCAACAGGTTTACCCCACCCATGACCGCCCCCCACAGGGAGAACACGCTCTCGTACGCGGCCTGGGCGTCGACGCTGTTGGATGCGTTCACGTTCGAGGACCGGTATGGGAGGCCGTAGCGCCGAGCCAACTGGCCCCCGATCAGGCACGCCTGCCAGTACTCGGGAGTGCCGAATGCGGGGGCACCTGAGCGCATGTCCACGTTGGAGGTGAAGCCGCCGTAGATGACCGGCGCACCGGGCCTGACCACCTGGGTGTAGGCGATGCCGGCAAGGGCCTCGGCGTTCTGGAGGACCAGAGCGCCTGCAACGGTGATTGGTGCCATGGCGCCGGCCAGGGTGAAGGGCGTGATCACGATCACCTGGTTCCTGGCTGACATCTCCTGGATGCCGTGAAGCATGACCGTGTCGTAGCGAAGCGGTGTGCTGGCGTTGATCACCGAGATGATGCAAGCCTGCTCGTCGATGGTTGCATCATCGACGGCTCTTGCGATGCGGGTCATCTCTATGGCGTCGATGTTGCGCTGCCTGCTGAGGCTGTAGACGAAGGGCGGTTTGTCCGAGAGCGTCAACATGTCGTGGGTTGCGTGAAGGTGGCGCACCGAAGGGTGGATGTCCATGGGCTCAACCGGGTAGCCGGCCGAGGTGTGGATGATGTTGAGTACCTGACCCAACTTCAACAGGTTGCGGTAGTCGTCGCGGTTCCCGTCGCGCCGGTCGCGGCCGAGGCCGGTCACAAACGGTGGGCTGGCCACGGAGGTGTTGGTGATGAACTTTCCGCCCATGGTGAGGTTTCGTTCGGGGCGCACCCCGTGGAGGGTGAACTCTTCAGGAGCTGTCTTGACCAGGTTCAGGATCAGGTCAGGGTCGAAGCGGACCCTGTCTCCGTCGACCTCGGCACCTGCTTCGGAGAGCTGTTGGCGGGCGGTCTCGTCGAGGAAGTCAATGCCGGTGTCCGACAGGACCCGTAGGGATGCCTGGTGGATTGACTCCAGCTCGTCGTCGGAGACGGCCCTGATCGGGTCGAGGCGCATCCGGGGCTGCTCGAACGGCGGTTGGTCTGCAGCCACGTTTCGGGTTCGTGACCGTGCACCTTCCCTTGCGCTCCTTCCGCGCCGTGTCATCGGGAACCACCACCTGGGTTTCTGTAGCCGAGATCTGCCGATATCTGGTCGGCCCTTTTAAGCACCTGTGCTGCGATGTCCCCACCTGTGTCGGGTGTGGGGAACCGGTAGCTGGGCCCGTAGGTGTAGAGGGCCCCGATCGAGTTGCCGCGTGCATCCAGGATTGCTGCAGCACAACTCGAGAGACCATCCACGTACTCGCCATGGGTCCAGATGACGCGTCTGAGTCGGACCTTACTGATCAACGACCGGAGGGAATCTGGATCTACAACGGTGTTGTCGGTGAACGAGGGCAGGTTGCCTACGAGGAACTCCTCCACTTCCTCTTCGGTCCATGTTGCCAGGATCACGAAGCCGGCCGATCCGGCGTGCAGGGGAACCCGGGTGCCGGTCCAGTTCTCGGCCTGGATGGGCTTTGGTGAGTCGACCTGGCGCACGGTCACGACGTCGTGGCCGACAACCGTCGCGATGCAGGCCGCCTCGTCGAGGTCGGCCGCCATTGCTGACAGGTGGTGTTCAGAAGCGGTAAGGAGGTCGGTTCCAAGGTCAGGAGACTCGCCCATGCTGCGCACGAGCGAGCCGATCCGGTACGAGCCGTCGCCACCGCGCTTGAGCGCCTCGGCTCCCTCGAGCGTGCCCAGGATGCGCGCTGCCGTGCTCACCGGAAGGTCGGTCCGCCGTGCCAGGTCTACGAGGCCACCGGGCTGGCGAGCGGCCTCTTCCATGAGGGATAGGGCACGTTCGATGCTCTGCACGGAGTTCATGTTGGCGGCAGAATACCGGAATGCGGGAACCTGTCAACACATTACCGTTGGGCAGCAATCGTCGCCTGAAGCGGTTCAGGTCGGCAGGTTCTCCGAGGCTGGTTGGGGGTCGAGGGCCGGGGTCAGGTGCAACTCGTCACCCTCATAGGGGTGGGCCCTGGCAACGTCTTCGTTCAGCACCACGCCCAGCCCGGGGTCGCCGGACGGTATGACCATTCCGTCCTCCCACCTGATGGGGGTTTCCAGCAGGTCTGCGTGGAAGCCACCCCAGTCGTCGATGGACTCCAGGATCAGGAAGTTGGGTGAACAGGTTGCAAGCGCGATGTTCGCGGCGGCAACCACTGGCCCGCAGTAGCAGTGGGGTGCAAGCAGGGCCTGGTGCACCTCGGCCATCGAGGCGATTTTCTTTCCCTGCAGGATCCCGCCGCTCCTTCCCAGGTTGGGTTGCAGGATCGAGGCGGCACCCGCACGCAGCACCGATGCGAACTCGGAAGTGGTGGTCAGTCGTTCGCCCGTGGCTATCGGAATCGTCGTTCCGGCGGCCACCCTTGCCATACCCTCGACATCATCTGGTGGGACAGGTTCCTCGAACCAGAGAGGGTCGTAGGACTCGAGACGTCGGGCCATGCGCAGCGCACCTGATGGGGTGAACTGTCCGTGGGTGCCGAACAGCAGGTCGGCCCGATCGCCGACGGCATCCCTGATGGCCGCCGTGTAGCGCTCTGACAGGTCTAGGCGCTCGAGGGAGGGCTGGCGGCCGTCAAACACCGTGTAGGGACCGGCCGGATCGAACTTCACCGCGGTGAAGCCGCGCTCCACCTCGCGAACCGCCTGCTCTGCCGCCAACTCAGGATCGGTGTAGAGGTTTGGTCCGTCCTTGGGTGCGTAGGCGTCCTCGCCCTGCGGGTAGAGATAGGTGTAGGAACGCAGGCCCTCGTGCACCCGCCCACCCAGAAGGTCGTGGACCGGGCGGCCGGTCTCCTTGCCGATGAGGTCCCAGCAGGCGATCTCCAGAGCACTGATCACCCCACACAGGGTGGGATCGGGTCGCAGGGAGTATCCGCTTCCCAGAGAACGGCGCCAGAAGGACTCGATGTCAAAGGGGCTCTCACCCACGAGGAAGCGCTCGGCGACATCCTCAATCATCTCGGCGACAATGTGGGGCCCAACGGTCGCAACGTACGCCTCACCAACACCCTTGACCCCGCCATCTGTTGTGAGGGTCACGAAGATGAAATAGCGGCCACCGTGGCGTGGCGGCGGGTTGCCGACAACGAAGGTCTCTACGTCGACAACCTTCATCCGGAGGGGTCCTTCACGTTGTCGGCGTGGTCGAAGACGACGACCGTTCGGATGACCTCGCCACTTCGTGCCTCGTCGAAGGCCGTGTCGATGTCGTCGAGGCTGTGCGTCGAGGTGATCATGCCGTCCAGGTCCAGGAGACCAGCCTGGTACTGGCCGATCAGGCGGGGAACATCCTCGCAAAGGCGGGCGGTGCCCATCTTGGAACCCAGGATCCGTTGGTTTGCCACGGCAAGCACGCCCGGGTCGATCTCGACTGTCACTCCCTCGGCTGGGATCCCGACAAGCACCAGGGCCCCCATCCGGTTCAACATGCTGGTTGCCCCAGCGAAGGCTCCCGGTGCCGCAGTGGTGATGAACACGTGGTCCGCCAGATGGCCACCGGTCGCCTCGACCAACCTGTCGGTGGTGCCGTCTGGCCCGGTGGAATGGGTGGCACCGAACCTGAGGGCCGCCTCCTGTTTGGCAGGCAGGGGGTCGACGGCGATGATCGGATCGGCACCGGCGAGCCGGGCCCCCTGCACGACGCTCAGGCCGACCCCTCCGCATCCGATTACGACCACGGAATCTCCCTTGCCGACTCGGGCTGTGTTGGTGACAGCCCCCACCCCTGTGAGGACCCCGCAGCCGAGGAGTGCTGCCGCCTCGGCCGGCACGCTGTCTGCGAACGACGCCACCTGGGAGCGGTGGACGACCACCTGCTCGGCGAAAGCCGCAGTTCCGAGGCCGTGGGTCACCGGTTTGCCGTTGAGGTCTGACAGTGGGCTCCGATTTCGGAGGGCGAGGTCGCCTGTGCAGGCGACGTCGTGACCGCGACGACAGGCCCGGCAGGCACCGCACGCACGGATCAGTGACACGACAACCCGGTCACCGACAGCGACGTTGTCGACGCCCTCGCCAAGTTCCACGACACGGCCGGCCGCCTCGTGGCCCAGGACCACCGGGAAGTCGATTGACCAGCCACCGTCGAGGAACATGAGGTCCGAGTGGCAGACGGCGCAGGCGTCGATGGCGACACGTACCTCCCCGGGACCGGGCGCCGCCAGGAGGAGATCTTCAATTGACGTGACCATGCCCACGCCACGGCTCACAGCCGCACGTACCTTGACCTCACTATCCCCCGACATGGCGCGCACGCTAGTCAACGGGGGTTCATCCGGACAGTGGAAACGGGCTCAACCCAGGACGATCTCGGCGACCTGTCCCAGGTCGTCGGGGCTGCGCGTCGACACGTTCAACATGGTGACCGGACTCTCCTCCCAGACCTGTAGCCGGTCACGAATCCTCTCGGGCGGTCCAACCAGGCTGATCTCATCGGCGAACTCGGTTGGAACCGCTGCCACCGCCTCCTCACGCTTCCCCGCCAGGAACAGGTCCTGGATGCGGAGAGCCTCTTCCTCAAAACCCATTCTTGCCATCAGGCGTGTGTGGTAGTTCTGGCCCTTGGCCCCCATACCGCCTATGTAGAGGGCGATGCTGGTCTTGACCGGAATGAGGCCCGCCTCGACGTCGTCGGTCACCTGTAGGACCACGTAGACGGCGATCTCGAAGTCGTCGGAACGCCCGGCAATGTCGTCGGCGTAGACCTCGGGCCGGTAGGGGGAGTAGTACAGCGGCAGCCAACCATCGGCTATTTCGCAGGTCTGGGTGACGTTCTTCGGGCCCTCGGCGCCGATGAAGATCGGAATGTCGGATCGGAGGGGGTGCGTCATCACCTTGAGCGGCTTGCCCAGACCCTGGGAACCCTCGCCTGTGTAGGGGTGCTGGTAGAACTCGCCGTCGTAGGAGAGGTGGTTCTCCCGGGCGAATGCCGATCGCAGGACCTCGACGTACTCTCGGGTACGGGCCAGGGGTCGATTGGAGGGTTGGCCGTACCAGCCCTCGACCACCTGGGGTCCGGACACACCGAGGCCCAGGATCAGCCTGCCGTTGGAGAGGTGGTCCAGGGTGACGGCGTGCATCGCCGTGGCGGTCGGGGTCCTGGCAGCCATCTGGATGATGCCGGTTCCCAACCTGATGCGCTCGGTGTGGGCGGCAAGGTAGACGAGGGGTGAGAAGGCGTCTGAACCCCACGACTCGGCGCTCCAAACCGTGTCGTACCCGAGCCTCTCCGCCTCCTGTGTCAATGACACCAGATCGGATGGTGGTCGGGCACCCCAGTAGCCCCAGACAAGTCCAAGTTGCACGGCTGGATTCTGGTTCAAGCCGCGTTCCTGAACCAACCCGGCCCTGTACCGTTCGCCCCGGTGGGGCATTACAGGGGAGAACAGCAGTGGGCAAGCGACCGATCATCGAACCGTTCCGGGTTCACACCGTCCAAGCAATCTCGATGCCCTCAAGAGATGAGCGTGAAGAGGCCCTGAGGAGGGTCGACTTCAATCTCTTCGGGTTGAGGGCCGAGGAGGTCATAATCGACCTTCTCACCGACTCCGGCACTGGCGCTATGTCCACGAAGCAGTGGGCCGGGATGATGCTGGGCGACGAGTCGTATGCCGGGAGTCGGTCGTTTTTCAGGTTTGAGGAGGTGGTGAAGGACATCACGGGCTTTGGCCACGTGATTCCCACCCACCAGGGGCGTGCCGCTGAGAAGATCCTCTTTTCGGCAATGGTCGATGAGGGACAGGTCGTCGTCAATAACAGCCACTTCGACACGACGAGGGCCAACGTCGAGTACCGAGGTGCCGAAGCCAGGGATCTTGTTCATGCCGACGGGTTGGTGCCGTCCCACGTTGCGCCCTTCAAGGGCAACATGGACCTGGATGCGCTGCGTGATTCGCTTGAGGCCGACGCCGACCGGATACCGCTTGTAATGGTGACGGTCACCAACAACGCTGCTGGCGGACAGCCTGTCTCGATGGCGAACCTGAAGGGCGTTCGCGGCATCTGCGATGAGTATGAGATCCCGTTCTTCCTGGATGCCTGCCGTTTCGCCGAGAACGCCTGGTTCATCAAGACCCGCGAGGAGGGCTACGCGGACCGGACGCCGAAGCAGATCGCACAGGAAATGTTCTCGTTGGCCGACGGGTGCACGATGTCGGCAAAGAAGGACGGTCTGGCCAACATCGGTGGCTTCCTTGCACTCAACGACGAACGCCTGGCAGTCGAGTCCCGCAACCTCCTCATTCTCACCGAGGGCTTTCCGACCTACGGGGGGATGGCCGGCTATGACCTCGAGGCCGTGGCCCAGGGGCTCGAGGAGGTGCTTGACGAGGACTACCTCCGCTACCGGACGCGGTCGGTGGAGTACCTGGCCGAGAAGGTCCTGGCAGGTGGGGTACCGACCGTTCAGCCGGCTGGCGGCCATGCCGTGTACGTAGATGCCAGAGCACTTCTTCCACACATCCCACCCCACGAGTACCCGGCGCACTCCCTGGCTGTGGAGTTCTACCGTGAGGGTGGCGTGCGCGGAGTCGAACTGGGGTCGCTCGCATTCGGCGTTCCCATGGAGGACGGCACCGAGAAGGCTGCAGGCATGGAGTTGGTGCGCCTCGCTATTCCCCGCCGGATGTACACCCAGAGCCACATTGACTACGTGGCCGAGGTGGTGCTCGACGTGGCCGCCAGGGCGGGATCGATCGGTGGATACCGCATCGTGGAGCAGGCACCATGGTTGAGGCACTTCACGGCAAGGCTGGAGCCGGTTGAAGCGGGCCCGGGTGGGTGACACCTTTCCGAGGCAGTCGGCGCGTACGCGTCGGTTCACCTGTGGCTCGCCGCGCAGTGTTTCCGTCTCCGGTAATGGCGACCGGGTTCTGTTCCTTCGCTCAGCCGGTGGCGACGATCCGGTCAACTGTCTCTGGTCGCTGGACCCGGCCACAGGAGTCGAGCGGCTGGTGGCGGACCCGGAGGTGTTGCTTTCGGGCGACCCACAAGGGGTGCCCGACGCCGAGCAGGCGCGCAGGGAGCGGGCACGCGAGACAGGTTCAGGGATTGTTGCCTACGACACGCTGCCCGATCTTTCGCGTGCCTGCTTCGCTCTAGGTGGCCGGGTCTTCCTCGTAGACCTGGCCGGCGACGGCCGCGTGGTGGAGATGTCATCCTCAGGCGACGCATACGACCCGCGGATCTCACCTGACGGCATGTCGGTTGCCTATGTCTCAGGTCGGGGAATCAGGACAACCGGACCGGTCGGGGACCATCGTCTCATCGGCGGAGCGACCGACACGGTCTCGTGGGGATCGGCGGAGTTCGTGGCCGCCGAGGAGATGGGCCGCACCCGGGGCCACTGGTGGTCTCCGGACAGCGAGCAGATCCTGGCGGCACGTGTCGATGTTGCGGGAGTCGACCGGTGGTGGATCGCATCGCCGGTGGATCCGGGTTCGCCGCCACGTCAGGTTCGCTATCCGGCTGCAGGGAGCACCAACGCCGAGGTGACGCTGTCCCTGGTCTCCCTCGACGGATCAGCCACCGATGTCGACTGGGGCGGTGGACCGGATGCAGAGTTCGAGTACCTGGCCGGCGTGCGTTGGGTTTCGGGCGAACCTCTGACCCTCACGGTGCAGACCCGCGACCAGCGCACCCTGGTGGTTCTGACGGTGGATCAGGTGACGGGCCAGGTCACAGAGCGTTACAGGGTCACCGACGATCACTGGGTTGAGCTTGTTCCCGGAACCCCTCGGTGGTGGGACGGTTCGCTTCTGACCGTCGAGGATCGTGGTGACACACGCTGCCTGGTCATCAACGGTGAGACGCTCTCGTCCGATGGTCTCCAGATCAGGTCCGTTCTGGGCATTCAAGACGATGGTGTGCTGGTCTCAGCCTCAACCGATCCGGTCGACGTGGATGTCGTCAGGGTGGGACGTGACGGTTCGGTTGAGGTTGTGTCAGGTGGCGGTGGCGTGCATTCGGCTGTTGTCGGCGGTGGCGTCGTGGCTGTGTCGCGGTCAGGCATGGGCGGGACGTCGCTTGAGGTCTCAGGTCACCTGGTGGCCTCGCTGGCCGAGGAGTCTCTCGTGACACCCACCCCCGACTTTCACGTCGTCGGTGAGCGTGGCATCAGGTCAGCCGTGCTGTTTCCCACCGACCACGACGGTTCGCCCCTGCCGGTTCTGGTCGACCCCTACGGTGGGCCCCACGCACAGCGTGTTCAGCGGACCCGTTCCCAGTTCCTGACATCACAGTGGTTTGCCGACATGGGTTTCGCCGTGGTGGTCGCTGACGGACGGGGCACGCCGGGGCGCGGTCCGGTCTGGGAACGGGCCGTGGCCGGTGATCTTGCCGGGCCGGTGCTCGACGATCAGGTGGAGGCCCTCGAGGCTCTCGCAGTTGAGGACAACCGGTTGGACCTGTCGCGGGTCGCGATCAGGGGGTGGTCGTTCGGCGGCTACCTGGCGGCACTTGCGGTTCTGCGACGCCCTGACGTGTTCCACGTCGCGGTGGCGGGGGCTCCCGTTACGGACTGGCGTCTGTACGACACGCACTACACCGAGCGCTACCTGGGCCACCCGGAGGCCCACCCCGAGGCCTACGAGTTGACGGACCTGTGCGCCGGGGCAGCGTCGCTCACCCGGCCGCTGCTCCTCATCCACGGCATGGCTGACGACAACGTGGTGGCGGCCCACACCCTCGCCCTGTCACGGGCCCTGCTGGAGGCCGGTCGGCCTCACAGCGTGTTGCCGCTCTCGGGCGTGACCCATATGACGCCCCAGGAAGAGGTCGCCGAGAACCTCCTGCTGGTTCAGTTGGCTTTTCTGAAAGACGCCCTCGGGCTCTAGCCGGGCTTCTGGTCGGCCCTCTCCACCGGGGCCATCGCCGGGTACGGCCGTCGAGGCGAGCTCGACGGTCCGCACCCTTGGCAAAACGGAGAGGGGGTTGGTGACTTCCGTTGTGTGGGGCAGGCCAGCGTCGGGTTTTGATCCTGGTAAAACGGAGAGGGGGTTGGTGACTGCCCCTTGTGTCGGAGAGGCCAGTGTCGGGTCTCGACCTTGGCAAAACGGAGAGGGGGTTGGTGACTTCCGTTGTGTGGGGCAGGCCAGCGTCGGGTTTTGATCCTGGTAAAACGGAGAGGGGGTTGGTGACTGCCCCTTGTGTCGGAGAGGCCAGTGTCGGGTCTCGACCTTGGCAAAACGGAGAGGGGGTTGGTGACTTCCGTTGTGTGGGGCAGGCCAGCGTCGGGTCTTGATGAGCGAGCATCTAGCGAGCGAACAAGGCCCGGCGGTGGCCTAGCTGGTGAGGAGATGGTTAGACAGAAGTCCAGCCCCCGTCGACCAGCAGTATGTGCCCCGTCATGTAGGAGCCGGCGTCTGAGGCCAGCAGCAGCAGCGCACCGTCCAGCTCGTGGGCCATGCCGCCCCGACCCATCGGGGTTCCGGACTCAACGTATGCGATGCCTGACTCGTCGTGGAACATGTCGTCGCTGTTCATTTCGGTTTCGAACCAGGCCGGAGCCAGCGCGTTGACCCGGATGCCCTTGCGGGCCCACTGGGTCGCCAGCTCACGGGTCAGGTTGTGGAGGCCGCCCTTGGCAGCCGTATAGCCGGGTACCCGTAGCCTGCCGCCTGATCCCTCGCCGAGGATCGAACCCAGGTTCACCACAACGCCCGGGTGGTCGTTGGCAATCCACCAGCGTGCGGCCCGTCGGGCCAGCTCGTAGGGGGCGATCAGGTCGACCTCGAGCTCACGGCGGAAGCCTTCGATGTCATCGTCGACAGCGGGCAGTACCCGTGAGATGCCGGCGTTGTTGACGAGCACGTCGAGGCGTCCGTAGTGGTCGATGGTCGTGTCGATGAGGTGCTGGGGTCCGTCGGGGTCGGCTACGTCGACGGCCACGACGAGCGAATCCGGCAGGTCGGCGGCGAGCGCCTCGAGGCGGTCAGCGCGACGTGCGGTCAGGACCACCCTGGCTCCGACGCCGGCAAGTACCTTCGCAAACCGCTCGCCGAGGCCGGAGCTTGCTCCGGTGACGATGGCGACCCTGTCGTCCAGTCGGAAGCGGTCGAGGGCTGATCCGGGAGCGTTCTCGTCTGTCATGAACCTGAGGCTACGCCGGGTGCGCGCTGATCTCGGTTGCCTTGACTGCGGCCCACACGGTGACACCGGGAGCCAGTGAGAGCGCATCGACGGATGCCGGGGTTACCTCGGCCACGATGGGGAGGGGGCCGGTCAGCACGACGCGCACCCGGTCGAAGGCTGGCTGGAGTTCGGTGACGGTCGCCTCCCACACATTTCGGGGGCTGCCATCGGGCGCAGAGCGATGGAGGGCCACGGCAACGGGTGGAACGACCAGTTGGACCGGTCCGCTGGCTGGCTCGCCGAGAACCACCACGACACCGTCTTCTGTCGTGGCCGTGTTCCCAGTGGCTCTGGCGGCGATCGTGTTCAACCCTGCAAGGGAGGCCGCGTAGCGGGTTAGCGGCCTGGTTCGTACGTCAGCCAGGTTTCCCGACTGGGTTACCCGGCCGTTTTCGAGGATGACGATCCGGTCGGCCATGGTGGCTGCTTCGACAGGGTCGTGTGTCACCAGCAGGGTGGCCCGGTCGCCATGGTCCTCCAGGAGGCTGTTGATCAGGTGCTTTGAGTCGATGTCCAGGGCGGCTGAGGGCTCGTCAAGCAGAAGAATCTCTGGTTCGGCGGCAATAGCCCGCGCCAGCGCCACCCGCTGGGCCTGGCCGCCGGAGCACTCATCGGGCCTCTTCGCAGCCAGGTCGGAGATGCTAAGCGACTCGAGGAGCTGCCCGACGCGCTCCGGTGTGGAGCGCGGGCTGAAACCGACGTTCTGTCTGACGGTGAGGTGTGGGAACAAGAGTCGGTCCTGGGGGACCCATCCGATGGGTCGCCTGTGTGGTTCCACGAACACCCCTGCTTCGGGTATGTCTGTTGCATGGTTGGACAGATTCAGGTGCCCGCTGCTCAGCGGCAGCAGGCCCGTGAGGACGCGTAGCAGGCTCGTCTTGCCTGCGCCGTTGGGACCCAGGAGGGCGACCGTCTCACCTGGTTCGACGCTCAGGCCCACCTCAAGTTCCAGATCGCCCGTGTGTGCCGTGCCGGCAAGGTGGATTGCGCTCACTGCTCCGGCCTTCTACCTGGAAGCCACCGGTCACGCATTGGAATGAGCACTGCCAGCGACACGACGAGCATCACAAGGCTGAGGGCAAGGGCCTCCTCGGGGTCTGACTCGAGGGCCAGAAAGGTGGCCAACGGGAGGGTCTGGGTGCGACCAGGCAGGTTGCCTGCAAAGGTGATGGTGGCGCCGAACTCGCCCAGGGCCCGTGCCCAGGCCAGCGCCATTCCGGCTCCCATGGCGGGAAGGAGCCGGGGAAGCGTGATCCGGCGCAGCACCCTCATGGGCTCGGCTCCCAGGGTGCCTGCCATCTGCTCCAGGTCGTCGGTGCTCGACTCGAGGGCGGTCTCGACGGCGATCACGTAGAACGGCAGCGACACGAACACGGCAGCCACGACCGCTCCGGCGGTTGTGAACGGAAGGGTCAGGCCGAACCACCGTTCAAGCCACTGGCCGACGAGGCCACGTCGACCGAGTGCGAACAGCAGGGCGGTGCCTCCGACAACGGGTGGCAGCACCATGGGGAGGAGGATCAATGCCCTGATGATGCGCCGGCCGGGCATGTCGACCCTGGCGAGGGTCCAGGCCAGCGGAGTCCCGAGCAGCACCGTGACCAGTGCTGCGATGACGCTCACAAGTAGCGACAGCAGGAGGGGCCGGATGACGCTCTCGCGGCTCAACAGGTCGTCAAGCGATGACCAGGGGGTGCGTTGGAGCAGGCCGACCACCGGAAGGGCGATGAATCCAACGCCGAGCGTTGCGGTGGCCAGGACCGGGCGTGGAGCGCGCATCAGCCAGGCGCCTCGGTGGCGAACCCGTGCATGGAGAGGATCTCCTGAGAGGAAGGCGATTCCAGAAACGCCAGGAACGGAAGTGCCCGGTAGGTCATGGCGCCCGCCGTGTAGGTCACGCAGGGGCAGGTTTCCGGCTGGTTCCAGGCGCTCTGGACATCATGTCTCGAGGCCACATCTGTGGCGTAGACGATGCCCACGTCGGCTTCGCCCAGGGAGAGTCGGGAGAGCACCGCCCGGACGCTGGTCTCGTGTGAGTCGGCGTTGATGATCGTATTCATCTCCGAGGTGGCGGCTCCACAGGGAACGGTCGCAGCACAGATGACCACCCGCAGGTCGCCTCGAGTCAGGTCTACGAGGCTTGAAACCCCTGCCGGATTTCCCCTTGGCACAGCCACAACAAGCCGGTTGGCGGCGAAGGCGAGCGGTCGCTCCCTAGCTTCGACCTGCTCGAGTAGTTGGGCGTCGGCCGTCAGGAACGCGTCGGCGGGCGCACCGTCGCGCAGCTGGGCAGCCAGGTGGTTTGAGCCTGCGAACACTGCGGTGATCGTGGTTCCAGTCTGGTTCTCGAACTCCGCAGCCAGATCGGGGAGCACGTCGGCCAGCGATGAGGCGGCGAAGACGGTGAGGTCGTCTCCCGTCCGCCCTCCACACGAGAGAGTCGAGGCGAACAGGAGAGCCACGAACAGACCCCTCACCGGGGCCGTTCCACGACCACGTTGGTTGCCTTCACCATGGCAACGGCCAGCACACCGGGTTCGAGGCCCAGGTCATCGACCGCCTCGGCGGAGATGAGCGACACGATGCGGTGCGGGCCGGCCTGGATCTCGACCTGTGCCATGACGCCGTCACGCTGCACCTTCGTGACGAGCCCGGTGAAGCGGTTGCGTGCCGACAGGGTGGCGCCGGTCCCTCCGGAATCCTCAGCTTGTTCCTGTGCCAGTCGGGCCAGGTCGGCGCCGTCCACGAGGCGGTGGCCGCCTTCGGTCCGGTTTGCGGTGAGGCGGCCTGCGTCGACCCAGCGCCTGATCGTGTCAGGGCTGACTCCTAGCAGGTGCGCTGCTTCTCCCATCTTGAACGTGTGCATGCAGGGAAATCTAGTGAAAAAACGTGCACATAGTCCAGTTCCGGTTGATTTTCGCAGGTCACCTGTCGGCGGTTAGTGTTCGACCATGAGTCATCCAGTCGATTCTGAAGAACTTCCCGAGCGGCTCGTCGAGTACGGCAACGCGGCGTTCGTGGTGACCGTGGGTGGTGACAGAACCCCGAAGATCGTCCACGTTCCCGTGGTCTGGGACGGCGAGGCGATCCGCTGCACACCCGGCACAGGCACCCTGGCCAACCTGGCTACCCCTGCACCGTTGACCCTGGTGTTTCCGGCGCCCGAGCCCGGTGACTACAGCATGCTCCTCGATGGCGAGGGGGTTGCCGACGGCGAGGTGGCGGTAATCACCCTCACCGGTGCCGTGCTTCACCGTCCGGCACCTGACAAGCCCGGCGACCAGATCCGCTGCTGAACTGTCAGGCAGAGAACTCGATGGAGCCACCAACGACGGTCGCTTGAACCGGAATGTCCCTGATTGCGTCTGGCTCAACCGTGAAGGGGTCGTCGCCGAGCACCACGAGGTCTGCCAGTTTGCCGACCCCGAGGGTTCCCTTTTCGTGTTCCTCCATGTTCAGGTAGGCCGCTGAGCTGGTGTAGCCGGCAACGGCGGCCTCGATGCTTGCTCGCTGCTGTGGACCCAGCACGTCGCCATCGCGGGTGGTCCTGGTAACCGCTGTCCAGATCGTGAACAGCGGATCTATCGGGGTGACCGGGGCGTCGCAGTGCAACGCATGGGGGATGCCGTGTTCTGCAAAGCTGGCCAGGGGATCGATGCGCTCGGCCCGCTCCGGGCCGAGGAAGCGGTCGCGGTGGCGGTCGCCCCAGTACCAGACGTGGTTGGCAAAGACCGATGCCAGCACACCCAGCCTGGCCATGCGCTCGAGTTGGTCCTCTCTGGCCATCTGTACGTGCTCCAGGCGGTGACGGTGGTCGGCTCTGGGTGTGTTCTCAAGGGCAGCCTCGATGGCATCCAGTGCGTTGTCGATCGCCTGGTCGCCGTTGGTGTGGATGGCAACCTGCCAGCCCTTCAGGTGTGCATCCGTGACGAGGTCGATCAGCTCGGAGGCGGAGATGACCTCGGTTCCCATGACGTCGGGGCGGTCGTAGTACCCCTTGCAGAGACAGGCCGTGTACCCCTGGATTGACCCGTCGCTGATGAACTTCATCGCCCCCAGCGAGAGCCGGTCACCACCGAGGCCCGTACGGAACGGGATCTGGTCGGCTGTACTCCACATCGGGAACAGCCGTGCCCGTATGCGAAGGTCACCTGACTCGATTGCCTGCTGGTAGGCGCTGTACATGGTCGGGTACATGACAGCGGCGTCGGTGGTGCTGGTGACGCCGCGCTCAAGGCAGCGGTTCGAGATGGCCTTCGCCCCGGCAATCAACTCGTCAACGGTGGCCGGCGGGATCGAGGACGCCACGTTGAAGTTGGCCGTCTCGTGCATTTCGCCGGTTAGGTGACCCTCTGCATCGCGGATGAACGCACCGCCGGGTGGATCATCGACAGAGTCGTCAACACCGGCTCTTGCCAGCATCGCCGAGTTTGCGTACGAGAGGTGCCCGGAGATGTGGCGGATGAGAACAGGGTGGTTGGTGGTCGCCTCGTCCAGATCGTGGTGCGTCAGGTGTCGGTTGTCGTCGATGAGGCTGTCGTCGTAACCCCACGCCTGAATCGGCTCACCCATAGGTGTCTTGTCGGCCCATTCCCGCAGGGCGACGACAACCTCCGCGATCGACCGGCACGGCGGCGTGCCGATCTGCGGGGCCGTCATCTGCACTCCGGCAAGGAGGGGGTGCATGTGGGTCTCGATGAACCCCGGAAGAACGGTTGCCCCACCGAGGTCGACGGTCTCTGTTCCCGATCCGGAGAAGGCCTCGACATCGTGCCTGTCGCCGACGGCCAGGATTCGGCCCTGCCACGAGGCGAGCGCCTCGGCGGTGGGGTGGGCCGGGTCGAGCGTGTTGAAGCCGGCGTTGACGAAGATGCGGTCGGCGACGGTCACTGGTCTGTCAGCCCCTATGAGCGTTTGGCGCCCTGTATTTTCCCCAGGTAGGCGGCCTGGGCTGCCCGTGCCTCTGGATCACGTAGTGCAGCACCGAGACCGTCACCGTCGGACCACGCCCGGCCGGTGCCGACCATCTGGCTGGTGACAGCGTTTACGTGGGCCTTTGTAGCGAGGACCGCCAGGCGTGGCCGGGAGGCAACCTCTTCAGCCAGGTAGTCGACCGCTGCGTCCAGCTCGGCTGCGGGCACCACCCGGTTCACAAAGCCGGCCGCCTTCGCCTCGGCGGCGTCGAAGGGGCGACAGGTCATAACGAGTTCCTTTGTGAGGGCCGGTCCGATTTCACGGACCAGACGCGGGATGCCTCCCCACGCCAGCGGAATGCCCAGGTCCACCTCGGGTATGAAGAAGTTGGAGTCATCAGCCGCGACGCGGAGGTCACATGCCGCTGCCAGCACCAGGCCACCACCTACCACGTGGCCGTGGAGTCGGGCGATGAGCACAGGTGTCGTGCGTTCCAGGGCGTCGGCCATGAGGCGACCAGTGTCGGCGGGAATGCGGCCCCCGGCCGGAGACTGCGGCATGTCGTCCCTGAACTCGTTCACGTTGAAGCCGGCGCAGAAGGCACGACCGGCACCGTCCACCACGACCACGCGCAGGTCCGGCTGATGGTCGAACCAGTCGGCAGCGGCGACTATCTCGGCCATCACCTCGTTGGTGAGGGAGTTGAGGCTGTCGGGGCGGTTCAGGGTGAGGGTGGCGCGTCTGCCGTCACAGGTGATCAGCAGGTGTTCAAATGCGGGAGTGTCCATGGCGGCAGTCTGACAGCGCGCCGCCCGGCAGGTGCTATTCGGGCGCCGCTTCCAATTCGACCTCGGCCGAGAGCGACGGTCCTTCGGCCAGGTCAAGGTGTTCGGCACGTGCGGCGGCAGCCACGTCGGCCAGAACCGGTCGCAACACGTCCAACCTCTCGGTGGTGTCGGTGATCGTGGCAGCCACGACAGGGGTGACGAGCGAGCGCTTGGCATTGGTCTTGTGCTTGCGTAGCTCGGCCAGTGCAGCCGCGGCGACGTCGGCTGTCACCTTGTCTGCACCTGCAGCCGCGGTACGGATCTCGTCGGCGTCGGGCCAGGACTGTCGGTGGATGGAGCCCTCCTGCCACCAGGCCCAGACCTCTTCGGTGACGAAAGGAAGGATCGGGGCGAACAGGCGCAGCATCGTGGACAGCGCCATGCGGAGGGCGTTGCGGGCGGACTGAGCACCTTCCTCGTCACCTTCGTAGGCACGGTTCTTCACGAGCTCGACGTAGTCGTCGGTGAAGGACCAGAAGAAGGTCTCGGTGCGCTCCAGCGAGCGGGCGTAGTCGAATCCATCGAAGGCCGATGTGGCCTCGTCGACGAGATCTGCCAGTCCGGCCAGCATCGCCCGGTCCAACGGGTTGGTGATGAGGGAAGGGTCGATTGTGACGGGCTGGTCGGAGTCGGTGCCGAAGCCCAGCACGAACCGGCTGGCGTTGAGGATCTTGATGGCCAGACGCCGCCCGATCTTCATCTTTCCGTCGTCGAACGCTGTGTCGGTTCCGGGCCGCCCGCTGGCCGCCCAGTAGCGCACGGCATCTGAGCCGTACTGCTCCAGCAGGCCCATCGGTGTCACCACGTTGCCCTTGGACTTGGACATCTTCTTTCGGTCCGGGTCTAGGACCCAGCCGCTCAGGGCGCAGTGGCGCCAGGGGGCGACGTCCTCCTCGAGGTGGGATCTCACAGCGGTCGAGAAAAGCCAGGTCCTGATGATGTCGTGGGCCTGAGGGCGCATGTCCATCGGGTAGGTCCGGGCAAAGAGGTCGTCGTCGCCGTCCCAGCCACAGGCGATCTGGGGGGAGAGCGACGAGGTGGCCCAGGTGTCCATCACGTCGGGGTCGCCCATGAAGCCACCGGGTTGGCCTCGCTGTTCCTCGCTGTAGCCGGGAGCGGTGTCGCTGGACGGGTCGATGGGGAGGTCGGTCGTATCGGGGGTGATCGGCTCGTCGTAGACCGGTTCTCCCGATTCGTCGAGGGCATACCAGAGCGGCAACGGCACCCCGAAGAAGCGTTGCCTGCTGATAAGCCAGTCGCCGTTGAGGCCCTCGATCCAGTTGGTGTAGCGGGCCTGCATGTAGGGCGGGTGCCAGGTGATCTCGTCGCCACGGGCGATGAGGGCGGCCTGGAGGTCGGGGTTTCGGCCGCCGTTGGTTATATACCACTGGCGGCTCGTCACGATCTCGAGCGGCCTGTCTCCCTTTTCGAAGAACTTGACCGGGTGGGTGATCGGTTCCGGCTCGCCGACGACCTCGCCGGTCTCGTTCAAGATGGCGACCATCTCCTCCTGTGCGGAGAAGACGGTCTTTCCCGCTAGTCGTTCGTATGCAGCCAGGCCTGCCTCGGTCTCGACACAGGCCGGGGCTTCGGCCGTGAAGCGGCCCGACCGGTCGATGACCGCCGACACCGGTAGGTCAAGCTCGCGCCACCAGATGACGTCTGTCGTGTCGCCAAAGGTGCAGATCATGGCGATGCCGGTTCCCTTTTCGGGATCGGCCAGCTCGTGGGCATGTACGGGTACCTCCACACCGAACACCGGGGTGGTGACCGTCTGGCCAAAGAGTGGCTTGTAGCGGTCGTCGTCGGGGTGGGCGACAAGGGCCACACACGAGACCAGCAGCTCGGGGCGGGTGGTTGCAATGTGCAGGTCAGAACCGTCGGGCCTGTGGAAGGCCAGCCGGTGGTAGGCGGCCGGCCTGTCGCGGTCCTCCAGCTCGGCCTGGGCCACTGCCGTTCGGAACGTGACGTCCCAGAGCGACGGTGCCTCCATCTGGTAGGCCTCGCCGCGTGCCAGGTTTCCGAGGAAGGCCCGTTGTGCCAGGCGCTGGCTGCGCTCGTCGATCGTGGCATAGGTCTGGGACCAGTCCACCGAGAGGCCAAGGTGGCGCCAGAGTTCCTCGAAGGCCTTTTCGTCCTCGGCGGTGAGCCTGTGGCACAGATCCACAAAGTTGCGACGGCTGATGTTGATCTCGCGGCGCTTCTTGATGGCCTTCGGGTCACCGGCATCAGATGGCGGCTCAAAGGCCGGGTCGTGGGGGAGCGACGGGTCGCAGCGGACCCCGTAGTAGTTCTGGACCCGGCGTTCGGTCGGCAGGCCGTTGTCGTCCCAACCCATCGGGTAGAAGACCTCGTCGCCGCGCATGCGTCGGTAGCGGGCGACGGTGTCGGTGTGGGTGTAGGAGAACACGTGGCCCACGTGTAGCGAGCCGCTCACCGTCGGGGGTGGCGTGTCGATCGAGAAGACCTGGTTGCGGTCCTTAGTGCGGTCGAACGTGTAGGTGCCAGATGCCTCCCAGACGGCATCCCAGCGTGCCTCAAGACCCTCCAGGGTCGGCTTGTCGGGGATCGCTCTCTTTGATCCGGATGGGTCAGTCATGGCGGTCAGAGGCTAGCGGTGTACCCCGGGCCTCCTGCAGACCAACGGGGAGGAGCAGGCCGTCAACCGACAGGTAGCCTGCGCCGCCGTGGGGAAGCGCTCCGATCATCGAGGCAGGCGACCGCCGGGATTCTGGGTCGTGTGGACCACGGTCGCCATGGATCTCGTCGGTTTTGGAATTGTGATACCTGTCCTACCTCTCTATGCGGAGGACTTTGGTGCTTCCCCAGCTGTCGCCACAGCGGTGTTGGCTACCTTCTCGGCTGCCCAGATGGCTGCGGCCCCGCTCTGGGGTCGCCTCTCTGACAGGATCGGGCGCAAGCCCGTACTTATCGTCGCCCTAGTCGGGTCGGCGGCCGGGAGCCTCGTTACCGGCCTGGCCGGAGCACTGTGGGTCCTTTTCCTTGGGCGGGCTCTCGACGGGGCGTCGGGGTCCTCATACGCGGTCGGTCAGGCCGCGGTGGCCGACCTGGCCGAGCCGGCGGACCGTCCGCGACTGCTCGGCCTGCTGGCGGCGGCGTTCGGCCTCGGGTTTGTGATCGGGCCGCTGATCGGATCTCTGGCGGCATTGGGGAGCCGGGAGCTTCCGTTCTACGTGGCGGCCGGCCTTGCAGCGTTGAACGCCCTGGTGGCGTTGGTGCGCCTGCCGTCCGGGTCCCGGGTCGGTGCTGTGTCTGACGCCCACCATCTGGGACCGCTGGCAGCGCTGGGCGGTGCCGGCCCGGCGATGAGGCGACTGGCCCTGTTGGCATTCGTCGGGATGGCCGGCTTCGCCGGCTTCGAGTCGACCTTCGCCATGCTGGTGGATCGGCGCTTCCCGCAACTGGACGACCCATCCATCTACGGGCTGTTCGCCTCGATCGGTCTGGTCATGGTTGTGGTTCACACGCGACTTGTCGGGCCTGCAAATGATCGCCTCGGTACCAGCGGTGCCCTACGGATCTCGCTCTTGTTCGTGTCGTGCGGGATGCTCGTGCTGGCACTCGGTGGGGCGTGGGTCGGCCTGACGGTGGCCCTGTTGTTGCTGGTCCTTGGCCAGGGACTGTTCGGCCCGACATTGTCGGCAGCCACGGTCGAAACCGTCGGAGAAGATGCAAGGGGCGCTGCGCTGGGCCTCCAGCAGAGCGCCGGTGCTCTCGGACGGATTGTGGGGCCTCTCGGCGCCGGTGTCCTCTTCGGACAGGTCGCGACGGGTGCGCCATATCTGGTCGGTGCTCTCCTTGCAGCGACGGCCATCTTGTTGGTAGGACAGCCGGCCGGTGAGGAAGCCACGGTTACCGGTCGGTAGCGTCTGCGGACAATCAATCTCCTACCTGCGAGGATCCCGGGATGGCCGACTTCTCCCTTGAGCTGAACGAAGACCAGGTCCAGTTGCGCGACTGGGTTCATGAGTTCGCCGTCGACGTGATTCGTCCGGCTGCCGAGGAGTGGGATCGCCGCGAGGAGGTCCCCTGGCCGATAATTCAGGAGGCAGCCAAGATCGGCCTCTACGGGTGGGAGTTTCTGGCTGACGGCATGTTCAACGACGACACCGGCCTGAACCTGATCGTGGCCATCGAGGAGCTCTTCTGGGGCGACGCTGGTATCGGTATGGCCATCATGGGATCCGGCCTGGCCGCCGCGGGAATAGCCGCTGCCGGAACCCAGGAGCAGGTGATGGAGTGGGTGCCGCAGTGCTACGGCAGCGCCGATGACGTCAAGTTGGGGGCGTTCGCCGCCTCGGAGCCGGACGCAGGGTCAGATGTGTCTGCCATTCGCACCCGGGCGGTGTACGACGAGGCTGCCGACGAGTGGGTCATCAACGGTGTAAAGACCTGGATCAGCAATGGTGGCATCGCCGACGTCCACGTGGTCGTGGCGGTGGTCGACCCTGAACTGAAGAGCCGGGGCCATGCCTCGTTCGTCATTCCACCGGGGACCTCCGGCCTCTCTCAGGGCCAGAAGTTCTCCAAGCACGGCATTCGGGCCAGCCACACAGCCGAGGTCATCCTGGATGATGTGAGGGTGCCCGGCAGTTGCCTGCTTGGCGGAAAGGAAAAGCTGGACGCTCGTCTGGCTCGGGTCAGGGAGGGCAAACGAGGCAACTCACAGGCGGCCATGCAGACCTTCGAGTCGACAAGGCCATCGGTCGGCGCACAGGCCGTTGGTGTGGCACGGGCGGCATTTGAGTACTCGCGCGACTACGCCAAGGAGCGGGTGCAGTTCGGTCGGCCGATTATCCAGAATCAGGCAATCTCGTTCATGTTGGCTGACATGGCAACCGAGATCGACGCTGCCCGCATGCTCGTCTGGCGTGCCGCGTGGTTGGCAAGGCAGGGTGGTTTCGTCGAGGCCGAGGGTTCCAAGGCCAAGCTGAAGGCGGGCCGGGTGGCGGTCTGGACAACCGAGAGGGCAATGCAGATACTGGGTGGCGCCGGTTACGTAACCGACCACCCGGTGGAGCGCTGGCACCGGGACGCCAAGATCTACGACATCTTCGAGGGCACCGAGCAGATCCAGCAGTTGGTGATTGCCCGTGCCCTCTCGGGCCTGCGCATCGAATAAGGCGTCTCTAACTGACGGCGAACCTCAGTTGCGGCGTCGGTGATTGCCCTACCGGATACGTCTTCGGCGATCTTCCTCATCCTGTCGTACTCGTGGCGCAGGTACTCGACGCTTCCGGCCGAGTTCGGGTTCTGGGGGAGGTAGAGGATCTGGCACGGATAGTCGAAATTGCGTCCCCATATTGTTGCCAGGTTGCGGGCGGTGTCGCAGATGGGATGGGAGACGAACATGTCCAGGTGGATCCTCTCGTCGAGGACCAGTTCGAGTGAGGTCTTGAGGATCGAGCAGAGGTAGGAACCGAAGCGCGAGTCGGCGAGGTTTGGTTCCAGCGGGGCGCCTCGCATCTTGAAGGGGAGCATTCCGGCGGCGTGCACGACCTCTTCCGGGAAGGCCACCTGGAAGTGGCCGACCACCTTGCCGCCGGACTCGCGCCAGCGTGCAACCGTCTCGAAATCAGGGGATTCGACCATGTAGCAACACTCCAGGAGTGCGTCGTCGAGCGACTTGTCGCGCCATTCGTGAAATACCGGCAACGTTGTCGCCAAGTTGCTACCGGGCCTAGGTTGCCCCGGCATGCCTTCTGACCGACCCCCTTCACCGACTGCCCTGCTCCGTGAGGAGCATCAGCTCATCCTGTCGGTGGCAGATGCCCTCAGCAGGGTGCTCGCGATCGACTCGCCCGGTGGGCCGCCTGCGGTTGACACCGTGGAGGGGTGCACGACCTTCTTTCGACTCTTTGCCGATGCCTGCCACCACTCCAAGGAGGAGAACCTCCTTTTCCCCGCGCTGGAGGCCCACGGTATGTCCCGTGACGCCGGACCGATAGCGGTGATGCTCTACGAGCACGAACAGGGCCGTGCGCTGGTACAGGCCATGGTGGAACTGCTTGAACAGGTACGAGCGGGCATCCGCGGGTCGGAGCCGGATCTCCGGACGGCGTCTTCGAACTTCGTCGCCCTGATCACATCCCACATAGCCAAGGAGGACGGGATCCTCTTCGACATGGCCGATCATCTGATTCAGGGGCCTGCCTGCGACACCCTCTGTGCGGCCTATGCGGAGCTCGCCGACGAGCGATATGAGGGCCACTCGAAGCAGGACCTTGTGGATCTGGCTGCGGAGATACTGGAAGCCGGGTAGGGCCCGTATCCTTGGTTGAAGTGACTTCCCTCTGACCCGGGTGCCAATGGCGCCACGCACAGGACAGGAGTTCCCGAGATGACCGATTTCAACCCCGCCCCACCTTCAACCCCCGCCGCCGACCCGGCATCCCTTGTTCCCGCCGGATGGTGGTGTCGTGCCAAGGCGCTGATCCTCGACATTCTTATCTTTCTCCTGGCTGCCCTTATACCCATGGTGATGGTCACCGTCGGGTTGGTGTTCGCGTTGGTCGATGAGGCCGACAGCGGATCGTCCGGTGTCGGCTGGCTGCTCTTCGCCGTCGGGGTGGGAGCCAGCGTCGCTGTGATGGTGTGGGCCGGCTGGAAGTTTGGCTGGCGCCAGGGCATCACCGGTACGACACCCGGCAAGAACAGGCTGGGCATCAGGCTGGTAGACATCGGAACGGGCGAGGCCCCTGGCGGGGCAAAGGGCCTAGGTCGCTGGATCGTTCCAGGTCTCATCAACAGCGTCATCAACGTCTTCCAGTTGATCGACTACCTGTGGCCTCTCTGGGACGACGAGAACCAGCGGGTCACCGACAAGATGTTCAAGACCCAGGTGGTCGAGGCCTGACAACAGGCGGCGGCTGCACCTGACGGCTAGTTCAGGACGAGTTCATCCTCGGCCACCCCGACGATGACGGTGTCTCCCTCGCCGTAGCCGCCGTCAAGGAGGCGTATCGCCAGCGGGTCGGCCACCCGGCGCTGGATGACGCGCCTCAGTGGGCGGGCACCAAATGCGGGGTCGAAGCCCTCCTCGGCGAGCAGGTCCCGGGCCTCGGCATCCACGTCAAGGGTGATGCGTTGCTCGGTGAGCCTCTCGGCTAGGACGTCCAGCTGGCGGTCAACTATGAGGCGAAGGTCCGCTGGTCGGAGTTCGTTGAAGCGCACGATCTCGTCGATCCGGTTCACGAACTCGGGCTTGAACACGTCCAGCGGATCTCCGACCAGATTGGAGGTCATTACCACCACGGTGTTGGAGAAGTCCACGGTCCGGCCCTGACCGTCGGTGAGGCGGCCGTCGTCCAGCAGTGCCAGCAGCACGTCGAACACGTCAGGGTGGGCCTTTTCCACCTCGTCCAGGAGCAGTACCGAGTAGGGGCGACGCCGGACAGCCTCTGTCAGTTGTCCGCCGTCCTCGTGGCCGACGTAGCCGGGAGGGGCACCTATGAGGCGGGAGACCGAGTGGCGCTCGAGGTATTCGCTCATGTCGATGCGCACGAGGGACCGTTCGTCGTCGAACAGGAAGTCGGCGAGGGTGCGGGCCAGCTCGGTCTTGCCGACACCGGTGGGTCCAAGGAAGAGGAAGCTGCCGAGGGGCCTGCCCGGATCCGCAAGGCCTGACCTGCTCCGGCGCAGGGCATTGGACACTACTGAGACGGCATCGCTCTGGCCGATTACACGCTCTGAGAGCACGCCTTCGAGGTGTACGAGGCGGTCGGCTTCGCTGGCCAGCAGCCGGGTGGTCGGGATGCCGGTCCAGGCTCCTACGACCCGGGCGATGTCCTCAGCCTGTACCTCTTCGCGGAGCATCGGGTCGTCGCCCTGGCAGGCTGCAAGGGTCTCGCCGGCCTCCAGTATCTGTTGTTCAAGTTCTGGGATGCGTCCGTAGCGGAGAGCGGCCGCCTGTTCCAGGTCAGCCTCGCGTTCGACAAGTTGGGCAAGTCCCTCGAGGTCCTCCTTCAGGCATCGGAGGTCGTCGATGGCCGACTTCTCGGTCTGCCACTTGTCTCTCAGGGTCGAGAGCTGCTGTTCCAGGTCGGTCAACTCGGCGTCGAGCACCTCGAGACGTGCCTTTGACTCGTCGTTTGACTCGTCGGCCAGCGCCAGGCGCTCGATCTCAAGCTGGCGGTGGCGCCGGTCGATGATGTCAATATCGGTCGGCACCGAGTCGATCTCGATGCGCAGCTGGCTGGCCGCCTCGTCCATCAGGTCGATGGCCTTGTCGGGCAGGAAGCGGTCTGTGATGTAGCGGTCCGAGAGGATGGAGGCGGCGATGAGGGCGCCGTCCTGGATGCGCACACCGTGGTGGACCTCGTAGCGCTCCTTGAGGCCGCGCAGGATTGCGATCGTCTCGTCGGTGTCGGGCGGTTCGACCATGACCTTTTGGAAGCGACGCTCGAGCGCCGGGTCGGATTCGACGTGTCTGCGGTACTCGTCGAGGGTGGTGGCTCCGATCATGCGGAGGCGGCCACGGGCCAGCATCGGCTTGAGCATGTTTCCGGCGTCCATGGCCCCCTCGGCTGCGCCCGCTCCGACAACGGTGTGTAGTTCATCCAGGAAGGTGATGATCTCGCCGTCGGATTCGTCGACCTCGGTCAGCACGGCCTTCAGCCGTTCCTCGAACTCGCCGCGGTGTGAGGTGCCGGCGATGAGGGAGGGGAGGTCCAGCGCGATTACGCGACGGTCGCGGAGCGAGCCCGGCACGTCGCCTTCGATGATGCGTGAGGCGAGGCCCTCGGCTATCGCTGTCTTGCCGACGCCGGGTTGACCGATGAGGACGGGGTTGTTCTTGCGTCGGCGCGACAGGACCTGGATGACCCGACGGATCTCGTCGTCGCGGCCGATCACGGGGTCGAGGCTTCCCTGGCGGGCTTCAGCGGTGAGGTCTCGACCCCAGACATCGAGGGGTGTGGGGGTGTTTTCGGGAGTCTGGTCGACCGGTTGGGGCATTCGTTGCACCTCTCATCTTGATATTCTCAGCGTATGTCACTGAGAAATCCTGATAAGAAGTGTATCAACTTCTGAGGACCATGTAAACAGGCCTCAACCGGTGTTTCAGCAGGTCCCGCCTCAGCCGTTCACCGAAAATGAGGAGTTGGGGTTGATCTCACGGTTGCGCCTGTAGAAGCCCATGTTCATGTCGAGGCCCGTGAACAGGCCGGTGACCACCAGCGGGTCGGCATCGTGGTCATGGCCCTTTTCGACAGCGTCGATCAACTCGGCCATGCAGTAGCCGGCAACCGGTGCGTTCTTGAACTGGTTCCCACTCGAGCCGATGGCCACGTAGAAGCCATCCAGATCCGTCCGGTCATAGATGGGGATCCAGTCGTCGGACACGTCGTAGAGGTCAACGATGCCCTTCTTTTCGTTGGGCACCCCGAGGCTCGGCATCCGCCGGGCAAGGCGTAGCACCTGGGCGTTCCACTGGTCGTCTGAGACGACGTTGTCGTAGTCGTCGGGATCGTCCACCCAGACCTGCGGATCGCACGGCGGATCCTCGGAGCCGATGAGGATGTTGTTGCCCGACTCGGGTCGAACGTAGATGGCCAGGTCCGAGTCGGAGGTGTGGAGGCCCTCACTCTCGAAGTCGATTCCCGCCGGTGACGGCACATGGTGCACCTCGTGGCGTAGTGCCTTTGTCTTGATGTTCATCGAGTCGTAGACACCGGCCATCTTGTTGATGACGAACGAGTGCGGTCCGGCAACGTTCACGACGATGGGGGCATCGACCTCGGTTCCGTCGGCGAGCGTGATACCGGCGACCCGGCCGTCGACCTGGCGGACAGCCGTCACCTCGGCGTTGAAGATGAAGTTTCCACCCTTGGCCTCGGCTGCCCGTTGCAGGTTGTGGGTCGCCAACTGCGGGTCGCTCACGTAGCCCGAGTCAGGGGTGAAGAGGCCGCCGACCAGCTCGCCTTCTGGCTCGGCCCAGAAGCGGTCGTCCTCGGGCCGTGTCGGTTCACCGTGGGTGCCGTGTTCGAAGAACGGCACCCGTTCGGCCATGGTGGCGTTGTCCCAGACCTCGTAGGGAACACCGACATCGTCGAAGAGGGGCAGCACCTTTTCGTGGTGGCCTCCCTCGAGCATGAACAACACGGTTCCCGACTGCATGTAGATGGCGTGGCCCCGCTCATCGTCGGAGTCCAGATAGCCCGACCAGTCCTTCCAGTAGCCGAAGCCCTCGTAGGCCATCGCCACACCGTCATAGGTCGAGTAGTGGGCTCTCACGATGGCGCAGGAGTTGCTTGTGGAGCCGTAACCCGAGGTTGGCAGCTTGTCCACGTTGAGCGTCCGGTAGCCCTTCTTGGCCAACTCGAATGCCACTGCCGCACCGATAATTCCTGCGCCGATGATCACGGCGTCGTACTGCTTGTTCTCACTCATGGATGTGTCTGCTCCTGGAGTTTCCGGGTGGCGCTCAGCCACGCATCCGATTGCGCGCGGGAGCGTACATGGGGGCGCCTGAAGCTGGGCCATGACGTCCCAAGTTCTTGGCCTGTCAGATCATGTGGAGCGTCTGGGCAGTTCGGAGGCCACCCTGGATGCCACCAACTGACCAATTTCGAGCGAGGCCGTGGCAGCCGGAGACGGAGCGTTGACCACGTGCAGCGACATGTCTCCACCGACCAGGTGAAAGTCGTCGAGGAGGTTCCCACCGACGTCGACGGCCTGGGCCCTGACCCCGGCTTCGGTCCTGTGCAGGTCGTGTGGGTCCAATCCGGGAACCAGTGCCTGGGCCGATGCAGCGAATCGTCGCCTGCTGAGCGACCTGGCTGACTCCGCCAGCCCGACACGCAAGTAGCGGCGGGCCAGCCTGAGAGAACCCGGCCATGACAGGGTCGATGCCAGGTCGCGGGGGGAAATGTCACGCCAGCGGTAGCCCTCCCGGGACAGTGCGACGACGGCGTTTGGTCCTGCATGGACATGACCGTCAAGCCCGCGTGTCAGGTGGACCCCCAGGAACGGGAGGCGTGGGTCCGCCACCGGGTAGATGAGGCCCCTCACGAGATCGGCCGAGGTGCCGGTCACGTCGAGGTACTCGCCCCGGAAGGGAACGATCCTTGCGCCCGGATTCGTTCCAGACCCGAGGGCGACCCTGTCGCTTTGCAGGCCTGCACAGCCGACCAGATACCTGGAACCTAAGGATCCACCTGAGGTTTCGATATTCCAAGTGCCACCTGTGCGTGTAGCCCTCCGGTACCCGGTGCCGGTCATGATCGACCCACCTCGTGAGATGACCCGGCGAGCCAACTCGTTTGCCACGCCTACAAAGTCGGCCCGCCCCGTCGAGGGCACATGAAGTGCAGCGACGCACGTTACGTGCGGCTCCAGTTCACGTGCTGCATCAGGGGAGAGTCGAGACACCGGTACTCCGTTGGCGGCTGCCCGTGCGGCCAGGGCATCCAGACGCGGGACCTCCTCGTCAGCGGTCGCCACGATCAGCTTTCCGCAGCGGTCGTGGGGGATGGCGTTGTCGACACAGAAGTCGACCATGCTGTCGATGCCCCGGACTGCCAGGTCCGCTTTACGGGTGCCCGGCGTGTAGTAGATCCCGGCGTGGAGGATCCCGCTGTTGTGGCCGGTCTGGTGCGAGGCCACCCGGGGTTCCTTCTCGAGAACCGTGACGCCGATACCTCGCAGGCGCAACTGCAGTGCGTCGGCGGTCGCCAGGCCGATGATTCCACCACCCACGACAACCACGTCGCTTGGGGGATCAGCCATGTGTCGACGCTACCGGTGGTCGACCCACCGGTAGACCCGGGTGCAGCTAGCGGAGGTTGAGGGCCTCGAGGGGAGCAACGAAGTCGAGGTCGAACGTGTCGGCGACCGCCCTGTCGGTTATGACGCCGGCGCAGACGTTGAGGCCGTTCAGCAGGTGCGGGTTGCCACGCAGGGCGGCATCGGTTCCCTGTTCGGCAAGCGCCAGCGTGAACGGGAGCGTGGCGTTTGAGAGCGCCAGCGTCGAGGTCCGGGGTACTCCGCCGGGCATGTTGGCGACGCAGTAGTGGACGATGCCGTCGACGACGAAGGTTGGGTCGGTGTGGGTTGTGGCCCGGGTGGTCTCAAAGCAGCCGCCCTGGTCCACTGCGACGTCGACCAGCACAGAGCCGTCGCGCATGCGGGAGAGCATCTCGCGTGTTACCAGCCGTGGCGCCTTGGCTCCCTTTACGAGGACTGCGCCGATCACGAGGTCTGCGTCAAGGACGGAGGCCTCAAGTTCGGCGCCGGTTGAGAAGACGGTTCGGACCCGGCTGCCGAAGCGCTTGGAGAGTGCGTCGAGCACGGCAGGGCTTCGGTCCAGCACGGTCACATCGGCACCCATGCCGACCGCCATCTCGGCTGCGTTTTCACCGACGACGCCTCCGCCGATGATCACCACCTTCCCGGGTCGTACACCGGGAACCCCACCGAGCAGAAGACCGGCGCCACCCTGGGTGGCCTCGAGGGCGTGGGCGCCGGCCTGGATGGACATGCGCCCGGCTATCGCCGACATCGGCGCCAGCAGCGGCAGGCGTCCGGCATCATCGGTGACGGTTTCGTAGGCGATGCACGTGGCACCACTGGCCAGAAGGTCGTCGGTCTGGGGCCGGTCAGCAGCCAGGTGAAGGTAGGTGAAAAGCGTGTGGTGGGGCTTCAGGCGTGCGCGCTCCACTGCCTGTGGCTCCTTCACCTTGACGATCATCTCCGCAGTGTCGAAGACCTCGTCTGCGCTTCCCGCAATGGCTGCTCCGGCCTCTTTGTACTCGGCGTCACCAAATCCTGCGCCGAGCCCGGCATCGCTCTCGACGACGACGTTGTGGCCTCGGGAGGTCAGCTCGCCTACGACGCCAGGTGTGAGGCTGACCCGTCGCTCAGCCGTCTTGATCTCTGCGGGTACTCCGATATCCATCGCACCTATCCCATGTGAGTGGTTGTGGAAGCAGGCTGTCTGGCCTCCTGATCGGAGGAACGCTAGGGGAGAATTGACGCTGTCGGATTGCGGAGATGGGCGCAAGTAGTCATATGAGCACAATATGGTTGTGTGAAACTAGGCTGATGAGCATGGAACATGCAGAGAAAGCTCTTGATGGTGTGGATCGTGCCATCCTGGACCTGTTGCAACAGGACGGCCGGATCGCCAACGTGGACCTTGCCGAAGAGGTCCACCTCTCCCCGTCAGCCTGCCTGCGCCGTGTCCGGCGCCTCGAGGAGGGCGGCTACATAGACCGCTACGTGGCCCTTGTGGATCCCTCGGCTGTCGGTCTCGGAACCGATGTATTCGTCGAGATAACCCTCGTCGGTCAGGCCGAGGCCACGCTCGACGCGTTCGAGGCGGCTGTAGCAGACCGACCAGAGGTCATGAGATGTCACCTCATGGCCGGGGACTTCGACTACCTCGTGCACGTGGTCGTCAGCGACGTATCTGATTACGAAGCGCTGCACAGGACGCACCTCGCCCAGCTACCCGGTGTGGCCCGCATGGTCTCCAGCTTCGCCCTGCGACCTATCTGTGACCGGACCGCCTACCCGATCGGCCGGTAGCCGGTTCGGTTACCCAGTTGGTCAGAGGAGGCTCTTGAGTAGCGCTCTCGTCCTGGCGAACTCATCGGTGGAACGCCCGAACTCGAGGGCGGTGAAGTCCGTGGCCCCGGCCCGCTCCAGTTCGGCGATCTGTGAGGTCACCTCGTCCTCGGAGCCGATCACGGCTACCTGGCCGGGGTTGTCGACACCCTCCCGGTCGAGCATCGCCCGGTAGGAGGGAAGTTCCCCGTAGATGGAGAAGATCTGAGCTGCCGCCTCACGGACGGCGTCGGCGTCGTCTGTTACGCACACGGGGAGGCTGCAGACAATCCGCGGCTCAGGTTTGCCGGCATCGGCCGCCGCTTCGTTCATTCGGGGCCGGATGTGTTCCTCGATGGTGCGCGGACCGACCATCCAGAGAATCGTCCCGTCGGTTCGCCGACCGGTAACGCGCAGCGCCTGTTCGCCAAGGGCCGCGACCATCACAGAAGGAGCGCGTTCGGTGGGGCGGGTCGATTCGAAGTGCGCCGTGAAGGCCTCACCGTCGTAGTCGGCGCGGCCGTCGGCGAGGATCGGCATCAGCACCTCCAGGTAGTCGATGAGGTGGCGGATTGGCTTGTCGAACGACAGCCCCAGGTAGCCCTCGATGACCGGCTTGTGGGACAGCCCGATTCCGAGCACGAGGTTGCGATCGCCCAGCACCGCCTGGGTGGTCAGAGCCTGGCCGGCCAGCATGGTCGGGTGTCGGGGGAAGGTGGGGATGACTGCTGTACCGAACTCCAGCCCCGGAGCCGCATCAGCGACCGCAGGAAAGACCGTGAGGGCGTCGATGAGGCCGGTCTGGGCCAGCCACCACCCCGAGAAACCGTCCTCGGCGGCCGCTGCCGCATGCTCTCTGAGCCGACCCACGTCGGCGTGCAGCAGTTCTGCTGAGGCGTTGATGGCGATCTTCATCCGGTCCTCCGTCGTCTATCGGTTCCCAGATTCGACCACGGCTGCCAGCCGGTCGACGAACCCGGTGATGAAGCGTTCTGCGTCGGCGATGAAGGCGTCGCCGGAGCCGTCGGCCGGCGGGTCGATGACGAGTGACCAGGACATGAGACAGGCGTCGCCCTCGTCAACGAAGGCCGTCGTGCCCTGGTACAGGCCAACCGGTGCACCAGAGAGTTCGTACACACGTCGCCAGGGTGGCTCAAAGGAGATGACCGTCTCTGTCAGATCAAGGCCACCCAGTCGGAACTCGAGAACTGCATCCAGGCCGTGTGGGGCTGGGGTCCCGTCGGCTGTGTATTCGCCGATTCCAGCCAGGATCATCTCGTGGAGCGTGTCCCACGCCACCTGGCGGGTGACCGCCAGCCGACGTTCGACCACGAAGGTCCGGTAGGTCTTCCTCTCAGCGCTCACCCGTTGATCATGCCCCGTCGGCGGCACCGGTGCCCGATTCAGACGGATCAGAAACCGGCAGCCTCGCCAACGACAGAGCGCGGATCGGCTGCACCGCTGAGACCGCCGTCGACCACCTCGATGCAGTGGGCATGACCGAAGTTGGCCCTTCCGACCCGTGCACGATGGCCTCTGTCAGCCAGGCCGCTAGCCCAGCCGGCGGGTGCATGCTCTTCGACCACGACCTCCACCGAGTCGACATCGTCCCACGTGCCGAATCCGGACCCGCCAGCCAGGATCCATCGGCCACCACCGACCACGTGTCCGGCGTCGGCTCCATCGAACAGCAGCCTCACCAGCATCTGAAGGACCACCTGAGGTTGGGCGTCGGCACCCATGGTTCCCAGCACGGCCCGAAGACGACCGTCGGGGTGTGCGACCAGCGCTGGAGCCAGCGTGTGGGGTGGACGCCGTCCGGGCCCGTAGCCGGCTGGATGGTCGGGGTCCACGTTGAAGCCCAGACCGCGGTTGTGGAGAAATATCCCCAAACCCGGCAGGGTCAGGTGGCTGCCAAATCCGTCTGCATTCGACTGGATGAGCGATACGGCCATGCCCTTGCCGTCGACTGCGCACATGTACATGGTGTCGCCCTCGTGCCAGGAATCGCCCAGGGCCGCCGCCCGGTCCGGTGTGATCGCCTCGCGGCGTGGGACCAACCGGTCATCGCCGACGAGACAGGGACCATCGGCGTGCTCGTGCAGGACGTCGGGTCGGTCAAAGCCGGCTTGGCGTGCCGATTCAACCAAAAGGTGTGCACGCAGTGGGTCGTCCTCCGGGGGAAGGTCCAGCCCCTCAGCTATCCGGGCAGCAGCCAGGGACAGGTAGCCCTGCGAGTTGGGTGGAACCGTCCAGACCCGGTGCCCCCAGACATCGGTACCGAGTGGGTCCACCCAGGTGGCACCCGGGGAATCAAGGTCGGCGATTGAATACTCACCGTCGCCGACGGCAAGCAACTCGTCTCCGAACCGCCCCTTGTAGACGGCGTCTCGCCCGCCCGAGCCGAAGGCGCGGAGCACCGAGGCGACACCGGGGCGTGTCACGACATCCCGGGCGGTGGACAACCCCGCGAAGTCGTCACCACCCGGTATGTCCTGCACCGCCCGTGCCGCCTCCACAAGCAGTGGCGAGGCGGTGAAGCCCTTCTCAGCAAGGCTGACGGCCCGGGCCACAAGGTCCGGCAGGGGCACGGACCCGAACCGCTGGTGGAGCGCCCACCATCCGTCCACGCACCCGGGAACTGGAACCGACCGGATGTCGCCGCGGTGGGGCATGGAGGTAAGGCCGTCGGCCAGGAGCCCATCAAGGTCCGCACCTGATCCAGCCCTTCCGGATGCGTTGAGACATGCTGGCGGGCCTGAGCCGGTGTGGATCAGGGCGAACAGGTCTCCTCCCAGCCCGCACATGTGCTGTGCAGTTACCGACAGCACGGCGTTTGTGGCGATAGCTGCGTCGACGGCGTTTCCACCAGCAGCAATGACGTCTACTCCGGCCCGGGTGGCCAGCGAGTCGATGCTTGCCACCATTGCGGTTTCGGTTCGCCGGAGTTGGCTTCCCCAGGGGGCCCTCGTCATCCTCGCAGTCTTACAGGTGTTCGAAGAGCAGATCGCCGGCCTCGTTCACGGTGTTGCCAGCCTGTGATAATCGCCGCAGATACGAGGAGACGGAGTCCATGGGCGACGAGCTGATCAGACGGGAGCTGGCCGATCTGGAGGGCTACGTCTTCGACGAGGTTCCATGGACCGCCCCGCGCCCGCTTTCAGAAAGCCGCGTGGCCGTGGTCACCACGGCTGGGCTGAGGTCTGAGGGTGACCCGGACTGGAATCCCGGCGACCAGTCGTTCACCGTCCTGTCGGGCGACCGAGATGACCTCGTGCTGTCGCACTACAGCCCCAACTTCGACAGGACAGGCTGGATCGTCGACCCCAACGTCGTGTTGCCGATCGACCGCCTCGACGAGATGGCCGCTGAGGGCGTTGTCGGTTCGGTGGCCGACGTCCACATCTCGTTCATGGGTGCACAAATCGACCACACCCTCGAGACCATCAGGCTGGATACAGGGCCAGCCGCCGCCCGTGCCCTGCTGGACGACGGCGTCGACGTGGTCCTGCTCACACCCGTTTGACCTCTGTGCACGCGTACCGTGGGTACGCTCGCATCGGTCCTTGAAGAAGCCGGAATCGCCACGGTTGCACTGTCGCTCATCCGCCAGCAGGCGGAGACCACGAGGCCGCCCCGTGCACTCCACTGCGAGTTCCCCCTGGGACGACCGCTGGGACACCCCGGCGATCCGGCATTCCAGCGAAGCGTCCTTGACGCCGCGTTCGCCCTGTTGGATGAACCGGAGGGGCCGGTTCTCGTTGACTTTCCCGAGGAGATCACCGACGACTCTGACGCACCTCTGGTGTGCACGATTCCCCCCGCCGACAGCGGCGACGTTCACCCCGCCGAGGCTGAGGCCAGGGGCCTGCTCCCGGCATGGAAGCGGAGCACCGACACCTACGGTCGCTCAACCGTCGGAAAGGTCGTGACCGCCGAGGATGTTCCCGGGGTCGTAGGGCTCTTTGCCCGAGTCGCCGCCGGGGAACCGTGGCAGGAGGTCGGCCTTCCCGGAGACCCCACCAAGGCCGCGGCGGACGTACGCAACTACTACGAGGAGGCGGCTCTGTCGCTCACCGAGGCGGTTCCCGGAGCCCGTCAGGCCGAATCCTGGTTCGTGGGTCACACAGCTGCCGGCGACGTCATCCAGCGTGCCCGGGTGGTCATGAAGGAACAGGGTGCCAACTTCTACTTCTGGTACTACCTGCTACCCGCCACCCAGCACCACGACCCTGGGGACGAATCATGAACGACCTTCTTTCCCATGCAGGCGACGGTGACACGTCGCCGATCGAGCCCAGCCGGGAACAACTCAGGGTCCTGTTGGAGCTTGGCCATGAGGGCCCAGTTCACATGGTGAACCTGCTCCGGTTCAGGGAGGTTGCGGAATACCCGGAGGGTTGGGACGGACCGACCGGGACGGGCGAGGAGGCGTATGCCCGCTACGGGCTGGTAGCCGTCGCACGGGTAGCGGACCTCGGCGGGTGTGTGGTCACGTTCGGTCCGGTAGAGGCCCTCGCCATCGGCCCCTCCGACTGTCGTTGGGACCAGGTCGCCGTTATCGAGTATCCGGACATGAGGAGCTTCCTCGCGCTTACTGAGGATCCTGTCTACGTGGATGCGCTGGTCCACCGCAATGCCGGACTTGCCGAAACCCAGGTGCTCGCCGTGAACCCGATAGTCGGTAGGGCAACCTGAGGTTGGCCGTCCTTCCCTGCGTTCGTGCTCGGGAGCGTGTCGGGTGGTCGGCGACGGTACTGTTCGCGGGTTGCGACGAAGGAGGGGAGAGCATGGCGACTGACCGGGAGTTGGCCGACGAGATAGTCGGGACCATCAGGGCCTGGATAGAACGCGATGTGGTTCCCAACGTGGCCCAGTTCGAGGCCGCCGATGAGTTCCCGCAGGCCATGTTCGACCAGATGTGCGAGTTCGGGCTGTTCGGTGCGACCATCGCCGAGGAGTACGGCGGCCTGGGCCTCGACATAACCACCTACACGCGGATCATCGAGGAACTGTCCCGCGGCTACATGTCCCTGGCCGGCATCCTCAACACCCACAAGATCGCCGCAACCATGATCGGTCGTTTCGGTACCGACGAGCAGCGGCGACGCTTCCTGCCCCGGATGTGTGACGGCAGCTTCCGGGCGGCGTTCTCGCTCTCGGAACCGGATGCCGGAAGCGACACGGGCGCCATCCGTTGCCGGGCCGAACGTGACGGTGACGAGTGGGTCATCAACGGAACCAAGATGTGGGTCACCAACGGCATGCGCTCATCTCTGGTGATGCTGTTGGCACGCACGCCCGACGACCGCATCACCTGCTTCCTCGTCGAGAAGGACCCCGGCGAGTCCTTCGAGGGCATCACCGTTTCAAAAAAAATCGACAAGCTCGGCTACCGCGGCCTCGAGACGGTCGAGATGTCCTACGTCGACCACCGTGTTCCGCACACCAATCTGCTCGGCGGAGACGAGGGCCTCGGCCACGGGCGCGGCTACGCCCTCTCTGCCCTTGAACTTGGGCGCATCAACGTGGCCGCCCGTGCGGTCGGCGTCGCCCAGGCGGCATTCGAGGCCGCCATCGCCTATGCCCAGCAGCGAGAGACATTTGGCAAGCCGATAGTTCAACATCAGGCCATCTCGTTCATGCTGGCCGAGATGGCCACCAAGTTGCAGGCTGCACGCCTGTTGACCTACGACGCTGCCCGCCTGGCCGACGCGGGGGAGCGCGTCGACGTCGAGGCCGGTATGGCCAAGCTGTTCGCCTCCGAGGCAGCATTCGAGATAGCCACCGACGCCATGCGCATCCACGGCGGCAACGGCTACACGACAGAGTTCCCCGTGGAGCGGTACTTCCGCGACACACCCCTGATGATCATCGGTGAGGGGACAAGTGAGATCCAGAAAATGGTGATAGCGCGTAACCTCGTCGACCGATACCCCGTGGAGTGATGATGAACCAGACCCAGACCGGCACCTCGATTCTCGGCAACGCCGTACTAAGACGCGAGGACGACACGCTGTTGCGCGGCAGGGGCGAATACGTCGGGAACGTGGCTCTCGAGGGAGCCCTCCACGCCCACTTTGTCCGTTCGACTGCGGCCCATGGCGAGATCCTCTCGGTGGACGTGTCCGACGCCCTTTCAATGCCCGGCGTGGTTGCCGTCTACACGGCAGCCGACATCGGCCTTGACGATCGTCAGCCACCAAAGGGCTTCTACCCGTCCGAGATGGCACGTCCCTACATGGCACGGGACCGGGTCCGTTTCGTCGGAGAACCGGTGGCTGTGGTACTGGCCGAAACCGCCTATCAGGCGGCCGATGCGGCCGAGGCGATCTGGGCCGACATTCAGCCGCTGCCCGCCGTGGTCGACCTGGACGATGCCCTGGCCGGCGACACCGTCCTGTTCCCCGAGCTGGGTCACAACCTGGTCTGGGAGATCCCCGCCGCCGAGTCCGTCGACTTCTCCACCTGCGAAGCGGTCGTGGAGGCCGACCTGGTCAACAGCCGTGTGGCGGCCGTGTCCATCGAGCCACGTGTCGCCGCAGCCGTGTTCGAAGATGGTCGTGTCACCTGCTGGGCCAGCTCACAGGGAGGCCACAACTACCGTGATGACGTAGCCAGGGCTCTTGGACTCGAGCAGTCAGACGTGAGGGTCCAGGTGAAGGACATCGGCGGTGGCTTCGGTGCCAAGGGAATGGTCTCCGAGGAGGAGATCATGGTGGCGCAGTTGGCGCGCCTCACAGACCGGCCGGTTCGCTGGACCGAGAGCCGCACCGAGAACCTGATTGGCTACGTCCACGGACGGGCCCAGAACCAGCGGGTCACCATGGGCGGAACCCGCGACGGACGCATCACCTCGTACCGGCTCGAGGTGGTTCAGGACTGTGGCGCCTACCCCAAGTGGGGGCCGTTCCTGCCCGAGTTCACACGGCAGCTGGCCTGTGGGGTCTATGACATCGCAGAGGTGGAGTTCTCGGCCAGGTCGGTTGCGACCACAACCGCACCTCTGTGCGCCTACCGCGGAGCCGGTCGTCCAGAGGCGACCGCTGCGGTGGAGCGTGCGGTCGACATGTTTGCAGCCGAGATCGGCATGGATCCGGCCGAGGTGCGGCGCATCAACCTGATTCCCGCCGATGCCTTCCCGTTCACCACCAGAACCGGTACGTCTTATGACTCAGGTGAGTACGAGGCGGCTCTGGATGCCGCTCTTGAGGCCGCCGACTACGACTCGCTGAGGGCCGAACAGCAGCGTCGCCGCGCGGTTGGTGACCGCCACCAGATGGGAATAGGTGTCGCCACCTACGTCGAGATCACCGGCTTCGGCGGAAGCGAGTACGGCGAGGTCCGTCTGCGGCCCGACGGGACCTTCCTTGCAATCACGGGCTCCACGCCGATCGGGACCGGCCACGTCACAACGTGGGCGATGCTTGTCGCCGACCGACTGGGTGTCCCGATGGACCAGGTTGAGGTCTTCCACGGCGATACCGACATCGTCCCCTCGGGGGACACCACCGGCGGGTCAAGGTCGGTGCAGTTGGCCGGTTCGGCAATGGCCGACGCCTCCGAGAAGCTTGTCGAGGTTGCCCGCCAGGCCGCCGCCGACCAGTTGGAGGCGGCGGTGGCCGACATCGTCCTGGACGACGGAACCTTCCACGTGGCCGGCACCCCGGCAGTCGGCAGATCATGGACCGACCTGGCAGGTGCCTCAGACCAGGTACTCACCGGAGTCTCTGACCACGAGCAGCAGGGTGCGACGTTCCCGTTTGGAACCCACATCGTTGTCGCCGAGGTAGACACCGAAACGGGCCATGTCGTCATTGACCGCATCGTCGCCGTCGACGACGCCGGCACCCTGGTCAACCCGCTTCTGGCGGCCGGCCAGATCCACGGCGGCCTAGCCCAGGGGGTCGCCCAGGCCCTTATGGAGGAGTTCAGCTACGACGAGGACGGCAACCCCCAGACCACCAACCTGGCCGACTACTCGGCTGTGTCGATGATGGAGGTACCCAGCTACGAGCGGACCTTCACGCAGACGCCGTCACCTCGCAACCCGCTGGGCGCCAAGGGCATAGGCGAGTCCGGAAGCATCGGATCAACAGCTGCTGTGCAGAGCGCGGTCGTCGACGCCGTGTCGCATCTGGGCATCAGGCACATCGACATGCCGCTCACACCCGAGAGGGTCTGGCGGGCCATCCAGACGGCCTGACCCGTTGAGGTCGGTAGCAGGACAGGCACCAACCCTGTGAACGAGCCGCGACGGTTCCTGGTCGAGCGTCTTCGCGAATTCGGGATCACCGTCTTTGCCGAGATGTCGGCCCTTGCGGACCGGACCGGTGCCATCAACCTTGGTCAGGGGTTTCCCGACTCCGACGGACCTGAGGAGGTCCGCGAGGCAGCCGTGGCTGCCATCCGAGCAGGCCACAACCAGTACCCGCCGGGTCGCGGAATCCTGTCTCTGCGTCAGGCGGTCGCCGACCACCAGAGGCGCTTCTATGGCATCGACCTGGACCCCGAGGCCGAGGTGCTCATCACCGCCGGAGCGTCAGAGGCGATAGCCGCAGCGATGCTTGCCCTCGTCGAACCCGGCGACGAGGTCATCATGTTCGAGCCCTACTTCGACCACTACGCCACGTCGGTCGTACTGGCAGGCGGGCACCGTCACGTGGTTGCGCTGCGCGAGCCGGATCTCTCGTTCGACGTGGCCGAGCTGGAAGCCGCGGTCGGGCCACGCACCCGCCTGATCCTCGTCAACACCCCCCACAATCCTTCCGGCAAGGTGTTCAGTGCCCACGAAATGGAACAGATTGCACGGGTGGCCGTCGAGCACAACCTGCTTGTCATCACCGACGAGGTGTACGAGCACCTCATCTACGACGGAGGCAGCCACATCCCGTTGGCGACCCTGCCGGGAATGTGGGAGCGCACCCTCACCATCTCGTCGGCAGGTAAGTCCTTCGGTTTCACCGGCTGGAAGGTCGGCTGGGCGAGCGGACCCGAGGCGATGGTGTCGGCCCTGCTGACGGCCAAGCAGTCGCTCACCTATGTGAGCGGGGGGCCCTTCCAGCACGCCCTCGTAACGGCGCTGGAACTGGGCGACGACTACTTCACACAACTTGCTGACGACCTCGAGGCAAAGCGTGACCTTCTCAGCGAGGGACTGCGCAGTGCGGGCTTCGGGGTCTTTCCAACGGCGGGCACCTACTTCGTGACGGCCGACATCCGACCCCTTGGTGCCGAGGACGGGGTGGAATTCTGCATGTCGATGCCGGAACGTTGTGGCGTTGTGGCTGTTCCCAGCGTCGTGTTCTATGACAACGAGGATGCCGGCCGACATCTCATCCGGTTCGCCTTCTGCAAGAGGCCTGAGGTGCTCGCCGAGGCTGCAGAACGGCTGGCAGGCATGGGAGGGTCCTCCTGATGAAGGTTGCAGCAGTCCAACACGACGTGGTCTGGGAGGATCGTGTCGCCAACCACGCGCACCTCGCGGACCTGATCGCAGGCGCGGCAGCCGAGGGCGCCAACCTCGTTGTCCTGACCGAGATGTTCCCTGTCGGGTTCTCGATGGCCGCCGAACGCATTGCGGAACCGCCGGACGGACCGAGCATCGGGTTCCTTGTCCAACAGGCCGAGGAGCACGGTCTCTGGGCCGCCGGATCGGTGCCTGTGAGGGACGAGCCTGAGTTGATGCCGGTGAACCGGTTCGTCCTGGCCGGCCCCGATGGCACCCTCCACCACTACGACAAGATGTATCCGTTCACCTATGCCGGAGAGCGTGACCACTACCGGCCGGGTGACAGGCCGGTAACCGTGACCATCGAGGGCGTCCGTGTAAGCCTCTTCGTCTGCTACGACCTGCGCTTCTCTGAGGCTTTCTGGGACGTCGCCGAAACGACGGATCTGTACCTGGTTCCAGCCAACTGGCCTTCAAGTCGACGTGAGCACTGGATGACGCTGTTGCGTGCGAGGGCTATCGAGAACCAGGCCTATGTGGTTGGGGTGAACCGTGTCGGAGAGGACCCACGGTTCTCCTATTCCGGTGACAGCCTCATCGTTGACCCTTTGGGAGAGGTTCTGGCTGACGCAGAACCGGGCGAAGAGGCCGTGCTCCTGGCCGATGTGGATCCGTCACTGGTTGCAGAGGTACGCGCCGAGTTTCCGTTCCTCCAGGATCGTCGGGGGAGATGAGCGGCCCCGAAATCCTGAAGCGGGCACGGCTCCTGGTGGAGCCGGTCATGGAAGGGGCTGTCGATGGTCTCTGTTCCGAGTTGGGTCTGCCGGCCCGGTATCACCTCGGCTGGGCGGAGGCCGACGGCTCTCCGTCGGCGGTAGGGGCCGGAAAGGGGCTCCGGCCCGCCTTGGCGGTGCTGTCCGCCGAGGCCGTTGGTGCCCCGGGCGAGGTCGCCGTTCCGGGGGCTGTAGCCGTCGAGCTGGTCCACAATTTCTCGTTGATCCACGACGACATCATCGATGGCGACGTGGAGCGGCGGCACAGGGCCACCGTCTGGGCGGCATTCGGCACCGACGACGCCATCATCTCCGGTGACGCACTCCACAACCTGGCCTTCCAGGTCCTGCTGGCGGATCCCACCTCTGAGCGGGTCGCCGCAACTGTCCGCCTGGCTCGGGCCACCTCGGCGATGCTGGCCGGGCAGGCCGCCGACATGGCCTTCGACGACCTGCCGGTTGTCGGCTTTGATGACTGCCTGTCAATGGAGGCAGACAAGACGGGTGCCCTCCTGGGTTGTGCAGCGTCAATCGGTGCCGTGCTGGCCGGCGCAACGGAGACAACCGTTGAGGCACTCGACTCCTTTGGACAAGAGCTCGGTGTGGCCTTCCAGGCCGTCGATGACGTCCTCGGCATCTGGGGTAATCCGGAGGTGACGGGTAAGGCAGCAGGAAACGATCTGAGGGAGCGCAAGAAGTCGATGCCGGTTGCAGTGGTTCTTTCCGGCGGTGCGACCGGGGCGGCCGACCTTGCCGACATCTACAACAAGCCCGGCGATCTCACCGATGACGACGTTGCCAGGGCGACTGCGATCATCGAGGCTGCCGGTGGCAGGGAGCGCACCGAGGCCGAGGCGGCCAGCCGGCTTGAATCCGCCCTCGACTCGCTGGACGCCCTGGCGATGCCTTCTGAGGTTGACGCCGAGATACGTGGCCTTGCCTGCTTCGCCGTGGAGCGCAGCTTCTAGGAGTCAGGACAGGGTCAGAGGCGCCGGATGGTGGCAAGCGCGACCACCGCCCGCCCCTCTTCACGCGATGCGGCGAGGTCAACCCGGCCTTCCAGCACCCACTCGTTGAAGCCGTCGGGGTCTGCGATGGTCTGTGTGACAGCCCAGCCATCGTTGCCGGAATCGTCAAGCACGAAGAACTCGCCACCCCTTGCGTGGCTGTCTGTCGGCATCACCGGGTGGTCGTCCCAGTAGGGGCCGATCGCCTCCCTTATGGCATCAGGAGTCCAGGAGGCATCACCCGCTGAGGGCACCTCGGCAAGGTTCTCGGTGGCCTCGCCGCTGCGTCGGGACAGCAGCTGCACCCACCGGAAGACCTCGTTGCGGACCATCACGCGAAAGGCCCTCACCGACGTGGTCACGTCGGGGCGTTCGGGTTCGGCGCCCTCAACCGGAGCGGTGTCATCGGGGTCGGGGTTGCGCAGCTTCTCCCACTCGTCGATGAGGCTGGAGTCGACCTGGCGCACGGTTTCTCCCAGCCAGGCCTCCAGATCCCTCAGGGCCTCGGTCTTCTCCTCGTCTGGAACGTTCTGGACGACCGCCTTGTAGGCCTGGGTCAGGTAGCGCAGCACGACCCCCTCGGAGCGCTTGAGCCCGTGGTGCTCCACGTACTGCCTGAAGTTGAAACCCAGCTCGTACATCTCGCGGGCGATCGACTTGGGCTGGACGTTCTCGTCGCCGACCCACGGGTGGTGGCTGCGGAACACGTCGAACGTGCCGTAGAGGAACTCGGCCAGGGGGCGGGGAGGCCTCACCTCGTTGAGGCGCTCCATGCGCTCCTCGTACTCGACGCCCTCCATCTTGAGCCGGTTCACCAGCTCCGTCTTGAGCCGATTCACCTGAGCGGCCAGGATCACCCCGGGGTTCTCGAGCACCGACTCGACCACGGAAAGGACATCCAGGGCGTGCTGTTCGGGTGACGAGTCGGGCCCGTCGTCCCCAAGTTCGGGGATCACCTCGAGGGCGAACAGTGAGAGCGGCTGGTGGAGGGCGAAGTCATCCTGAAGGTCAACGCCGATGCGGACCAGTCGGCCCTCATCGTCAGGTTCATCCAGTTCCTCGACGATGCCGGCATCCCGCAGCGAGCGGTATACGCCGATCGCCCGGCGTATGTGCTGGCGTTGACGCTTGCGCGGTTCGTGATTGTCGGTGAGCAGCCGTCGCAGGTCGGCGCCACCGTTGCCGGGCCGTGACAGCACGTTTAGGACCATCTGGTGGGTCACGTCGAAGCTGGAGTCGAGGGGCTCCGGGTCGCCCGTCAGCATCTTCTGGAAGGTCTCCTCATTCCAGTGCGCGTAGCCGCGTTCCGGTGGCTTTTTCTTTACCAACTTCTTCTTGCGGGACGGGTCGGCCGCCACCTTGGCTTCGGCTCGGCGGTTCTCGATCCAGTGGATGGGTGCCTGGGCCCAGACGTGCCCTTCGTCGTCAAAACCACGGCGTCCCGCCCGCCCGGCGACCTGAGCGAACTCACGGTTTGAGAGCAGACGGGTGGTGGAGCCGTCGTACTTGCACAGCTGGGTGAACAGGACCGTCCGGATCGGCACGTTCACTCCGACGCCGAGCGTGTCGGTTCCACAGATCAGCTTCAGCAAGCCTGCCTGGGCCAACTTCTCGATGAGCAGCCTGTAGCGGGGGAGCAGGCCGGCATGGTGCAGGCCTATCCCGTGGCCGATGAAACGACGCAGGTCCTTGCCGATTGGCGTGTCGAAGCGAAATCCGCCCACTGCCTCACGGATCTGGACCTTTTCCTCCTTGGTTACAACGTCCAGACTGCACAGGTCCTGGGCCTTGTCGGTGGCGGCCTTCTGTGTGAAGTGCACGATGTAGATCGGTGCCCGGTCCGAGTCCACCAACTCGGTGATGGACTCGTGCAGGGGGGTCTCCCGGTACTCGAACGTGAGGGGTACCGGTCGTTGTGAGCCGGCGACGGTAACCGTGGGTCTGCCGGTTCGTTCTGACAGGTCCGTCTCGAACCGGGTGGTGGGTCCCAGGGTCGCTGACATGAGCAGGAACTGCGTGTCGGTCAACTCCAGCAGGGGGACCTGCCATGCCCAGCCACGTTGCGGGTCGGCGTAGTAGTGGAACTCGTCGGCGACGACGAGGCCGACATCGCACGACGGGCCTTCTCGCAGCGCCCTGTGGGCCAGGATCTCGGCGGTGCAGGCGATGATCGGCGCCCCCGGGTTGACCGAGGCGTCGCCGGTGACCATTCCGACGTTATCTGAGCCGAAGTCGCGGGCCAGAGCGAAGAACTTCTCGCTCACGAGGGCCTTGATGGGTGCCGTGTAGACGCTGCGTTCACCCCGTGCCAGGGCAGCTGCGTGGGCTGCGGTTGCCACCAGCGACTTCCCCGAGCCGGTGGGGGTGGCCAGGATTACGTGGTTTCCGGCCAGCAACTCCAGGATCGCCTCTTCCTGGGCCGGGTACAGCTCAAGCCCTGCCTCGGTGGTCCATGCCACGAACCCCTCCAGCAACTCGTCGGGGTCAGGGCCCCCAGGCAACCGATCAAGAAGACTGGCGCTCATGAGGTTGGGCGGGTGAGGGCGGCGCGCTCGGTCTCCACGACGGCGTGGAAGGCACACCCGGGCAGGTGGTCGTTGACCATGCCCATTGCCTGCATGAAGGCATACGCGGTGGTGGGTCCCACGAACGACCACCCCCTTTTCTTGAGGTCCCTGCTGAGGGCCGTGGATTCGGACGTGGTGGCCGGGATCGGGTCGTTGGCCCCCCGACCGTCGTCGGTCGGCTCCCACGACCAGACGTAGGCGGCCAGGGAGCCGAACTCGTCGGCCACCTCAAGGGCCCTTGCGGCGTTGTTGATAGTGGACTGGATCTTGCCGCGGTGGCGCACGATGCCGGCGTCACCCAGCAGTCGCTCCACGTCGCTATCGCCGAACCCGGCCACGATCGCCGGGTCGAACCCGGCGAACCCGGCCCGGAACGCCTCGCGTTTGCGCAGGATTGTCAGCCATGACAGCCCCGCCTGGAATCCCTCCAGACAGATTTTTTCGAACAGGCGGGTGTCGTCGGTCGTGGGCCGACCCCACTCGTCGTCGTGGTAGGCGAGGTAGTCGGCGTGCCCACCGGGCCACCAGCAGCGCACGACACCGTCAGCACCGGCTACGAGGTTCTCGGTCATCTGGGTGTTCGTCCGCTTCTGTGTTCCACTGGGACCGACGTTACGCTCCGGCGACCCTTCACCCGACCCGACAGAGGTTTGACGATGATCGTGATTGCAGGAACCATCAACATCGACCCGGCCAGCAGCGACGATGCCGTGGCTGCGATCGTGCCGATGATGACCGCGACGCATGCCGAGGAGGGTTGCATCGACTACGTGCTCAGCATTGACCCGGTGCAGGCGGGCCTTATCCGGATCTTTGAGAAGTGGGACAGCGACGAGGCGCTCAGCGCCCACATGGGGTCTGCGCACATGGCCGAGTTTCAGGGGGCGATGGCCGGCTTCGGTGTGACCGGTATGTCCGTGGAGCGCTTCGACGGCGCCACTGTCTCCAAGCTGATCTGAGAGGATCCTCTCAGCAGCCCATTGCGGCTTCGAGGGTCCAGCAGGCCTGCTTCATCCGGGCAGCCGACAGGGATGTCACACGTCGTCTGAAGGCGTCCCGTGCGACCGTGTGGATGTTGTCGAAGTTGACGACGCAGTCGGTGGGAATGCCGTCGATGTCGGTGCGAAGGGGGAGTTCGGAGACCAGGCCCCGCCTCGTTCTGGTGATAAGCGCAACGACCACGTGACCGATCCGGTCGGCGACCGGGTCGCGTGTGAGCACCAGGACGGGACGGTCACCGCCCGGCGTTGCGGTGAACCAGACCTCACCCCGCTGCATCGTGCCAGTCCGACCAGTCCTCGGTCGGTCCGAGGTCCGCAATATCGGAGAGCTGAAGATCGTTCTCGTCCAGCGGGTGTTCCTCCCAGATTTCCGAGTCCCGCTCGCCGGTCAGGGTTACGAGGTGGTGGCGCAGGGCATCGCGGACCAGGTCGGATCTTGAAACACCGAGGTAGTGGGACCAGGTGTCGATCTCGTCTGATACCTCGTCGTCCAGCCTGACGCTCAGGAGTGTCATACAGTAAATATTATCATGTATGACAGAGAAGCGGAACCTACGAAACTGCACCCACGGGGAGGCCCTCGACCATCTGGTCCAGGTACTCGGACAGTCCCCAGCCCACGTGGCCGTCGCAGGTGAACCGGGTGAGGCCCTCGGTGATACGGGTCAGCAACTCGTCGCCGTCGGGGGTGGTGCGGCGGTTTCGTAGCGGGATCAGAGAGGCCACGTCACCGACCACCTCGTAGGTGCGCTCGTCGGTCGTGACCGTGGCGATCAGCCCGGTCTGATACCAGTTGTCGTCCCAGTTGGTGTCGATCGTGACATCGGTGATCTCGTGGTACCTGTCGCCGTGCAGCACCATGCCGCCGGGTCGGGCGGCAGCGCCGTCACGGCTGATGAGCGAAATGACCATGGCGAAGTCCTCGTCAAACACAAGCGGCAGCCAGCGGTACCAGGCAAGGGCCTGCCAGTAGCGGGCTCCCCAGGACTTGTCCCGTAGGCCCAGACCCTTGACCTCGAAGCGCTCATCGTTGATCTGAATGAAGCCGGTAGCCGCCATGTGCTGTTCGTAGTGGGCCTTGGCAAAGGACTGCGTTGCCTCCTGTGACGGTTCTTCGCCGGTCACGGCGTCGACCGGCTTGCCGCCAAGCATCGGTGAGATTCCGCGGTAGGCGAGGTCGATGCTGCAGTCCACGATCGGGTTTGTCGAAAAGGCCAACTTCGGTTCGGCCATCTCGGCGGGGTTCTCAAGAAGACATACGGGCCCCTCGTAGCGCACCCGCAGGCGGTTGAACGGCTCCTCCACATCGAAGCGCATGCCGGCGGCGTCAAATACCTCGTTGGTCTCTATCCGTGGTCGCTTGAACATGAACCCCACCCGGCCGTCGGGTAGGTACACGCAGCACGACATCTCTGCGTAGCCCTCGTTCACCCGGTTGCCCAGGCGGAACCAGCCGCCGACGCCCGTCAGGTGGTCGACCACGTTGAAATACATCGACTCGTTGTAGTTGGAGACCGGGTCGGGCTCGTGGTTGTACTCGTCGCCGGGTTCTAGGACCAGACGGATTCCGGACTCCTCAGCCATGTGGCCGAGTGTGGCAGCCCCGGCCCGTGACTGCACAATCAGTCGGGTGTAGGTTCGACTGCCATGGACATTCGAGAACTCACATGTATTGCTGACATCATCCTTACCGGAGCGGCCGAGAAGCCCGACGACGACATGATCGTCTACGGCGACGAACACATCAGCTGGTCCCAGATGAAGGACCGATCAGGGCAGGTGGCCAACGCCCTGCGAGCCGAGGGTGTCGGGTCCGGGGACCGCATCGCCTACATCGACAAGAACGGGCCCGAGTACTTCGAGTTGGCGTTCGGCTGCGGCTTCATCAACGCCGTGACCGTGGCCGTCAACTGGCGCCTGGCTCCACCCGAGATGGCCTACATCGTCAACGACGCCGAGGCCGGTGTATTGGTCATCCACGAGGACCTGGCCGAGCACCTTGCTGCGTTCGAGGCCGACCTGGTGAGCGTGCGACGGATAGTCGTTATCGGATCCCACGAGACCCACATCTCATATGACGAGTGGCGCAACGCCCATTCGGCTGAGACAGACGTCCATGACCCCCAGCCCGACGACGTGTCGATGCAGCTCTACACCTCCGGAACCACGGGAATGCCCAAGGGCGCCCAACTGACCAACTCCAACTTCAACGCAGCGTTCAACAACGTGGACTGGGAGATGGACGAGGATGCCAGGAGCATGGTCATGATGCCGTTGTTCCACATCGGCGGCAGCGGCTGGGCGTTCTTCGGTATGGGCAGCGGTGCCACCTCGATTCTGGTGCGCGAGTTCGACCCGGTGGCAGGCCTTCAGCTCATTGAATCGGAGCGCATTTCCCACGCCTTTTTCGTACCGGCCGTTCTGGCCTTCTTCTGCATGGTCCCGAGCGAGGGAGTCGACCTCTCCTCGATGCATACGATCGCCTACGGGGCCTCACCCATCACCGAGGACGTGCTCGTCAACTCCATGAAGATGTTCGGCTGCGAGTACTCGCAGGTGTACGGCCTCACCGAGACCACCGGGGTCGTCACCCAGCTCCTTCCCGAGGATCACGACCCGGGTGGCCCCCGACAGAACCTCCTGCGGTCTGCCGGCAAGCCGATTGCCGGTACCGAGATCCACATCATCGACCCCGACACCGGTGACCGCCTGCCCGATGGTGAGGTCGGCGAGGTCTGGATCCGGTCAGGGCAGATCATGTCCGGGTACTGGCAGATGCCCGAGGAGTCGGCAAAGGCCCTCCCCGGCGATGGCTGGTTCCGCTCCGGTGACGCCGCCTACATGGAGGACGGCTACCTGTTCATCTACGACCGGGTGAAGGACATGATTATTTCGGGGGGCGAGAACGTCTACCCGGCCGAGATAGAGAACGCCCTCATGGCACACGAGGGCGTCGCCGACATTGCGGTCATCGGGGTGCCCGACGAGAAGTGGGGCGAGGTCGGTAAGGCCCTCGTGATACCGGTCCCAGACAGCGGCGTTACCGACGGTGACATTTTGGCCTTCGCCCGGGAGCGGCTGGCCGGCTTCAAGTGCCCCAAGTCCGTCGACTTCGTCGAGGCGATCCCAAGGAATCCGTCGGGCAAGATCCTCAAGCGCGAGCTGCGTGACCCCTTCTGGGAGGGCCACGAGCGTCAGGTCAACTGAGTTTGTTCCGGGGTCTCTGACTGCCGGGTCGACCGTGCAGGCTGGCTAGGGTCGCCGCCCATGGACATACGAGTTGACGGCAAGGTAGCGATAGTCACGGGTGGCTCCAGAGGCATTGGGCGTTCAATCGCCGGCACCCTGGCTGCGGCTGGTGCGAGGGTCATGATCACCAGCCGCAAGGCAGACGCCTGTGAGGCGGCGGTGGCCGAGCTGACCGAGGAGACCGGTGGAGACCTGGCTTTTGAGGCTGGCAACGTCGGGTTGGCCGAGGATGCCGAGCGGGTTGTGGAAGCGAGCATTTCAACGTTCGGCGCAGTCGACATCCTGGTGAACAACGCAGCGACGAACCCGTACGCCGGTCCGGTCATAGATGCCGACATTCCCCGTTGGGAGAAGACCTTTCAGGTGAACGTCACGGCACCCCTTGTCTGGACACAGTTGTGCTGGAACTCCTGGATGAAGGAACACGGTGGCGACGTGATCAACATCTCGTCGGTAGGCGCCTTTGCCACCAGCCCGATCCTCGGCACCTACGACATCACAAAGCTGGCTCTTGTGCAGTTGACCCGTCAGCTGGCTGCTGAGATGGCGCCGGGTGTACGCGTCAACGCCGTCTGTCCGGGCCTCATCAAGACCGACTTCGCCAGGGCTCTCTGGGACGAGGGCCGTGGCGAGCAGGTGGCACAGGCGTATCCGCTGAAGCGCCTCGGTGAGCCCGAGGACATAGCCAACGCTGCCCTCTACCTCGCCTCTGAGGCCTCGGGTTGGATGACCGGCCAGGCCCTCGTTGTCGACGGCGGCGGCCTCATCGGTTTCACGAAGGTCGGTTAGGCGCCGGTCCAGATACCCAGCCGGTTCAGACCTCCAGCTGGCGGGCGAGGCTCTCGGTTGCCTCGATGAACTCCTCGATGATGTCGATTACCACCTGACCTGCCGGTCGTGACCTGTTCATGGTCCCGACAATCTGACCCACGAAGTAGGTGGCCAGCTTCTCGGCGCCTGACCCCTCTATGTGGGCGGCCCTGTTGATTCGCTGTTGGGCCTCGTTTGTGAGGATCGGCTGGAGGGGCATGCCCAGGGGGTCCGGGGTGTCCTCCCTGTCCCATTCGTCGCTCCAGGCGGTTCGCAGCATGCGGGCTGGTTTTCCGGTAAGTGAGCGTGACCGGAGCGTGTCGCTGGAACCGGCATCAAGCATCTTCTTCTTTACGGTGGGGTCGGTCTCGGCCTCCTCGGTGGTGAGCCAGACCGAGCCGCACCAGACGCCGGCCGCCCCGAGGGCCATGGCTGCTGCCATCTGCCGGCCTCGGCCGATGCCGCCGGCTCCCAGAACGGGAACCGGTGCGATGGCGTCCACGATCTCGGGAATCAGGACCATCGTTCCGATCTCGCCGGTGTGGCCACCCGCCTCGGCTCCCTGGGCGATGATGATGTCGGCCCCGGCGTTGACGTTCCGTTCGGCGTGAGCCCGGGTTCCAGCCAGGGCTGCAACCTTCATCCCGGCCTCGTGGCAGCGTTCGATCATGTCCGGCGGTGGTGGGCCAAGGGCGTTGGCCATCAGCGAGGGCCTGTGGGCGAGGGCGATGTCGACCTGCCGAGCAGCCCGGTTTGCCGAAAAGGGTGCGTCCACGGAGCGGCCCGCCCATCCCTCGGGCAGGTCATCGAGGTTTTCGGCAACCCCGTACCTTTCCAGCAGGTCGGTAAGGAAGTCGCGGTGGCCGTCGGGGATGAGGGCGAACACGTCTTCCATGCTGAAGCCGCCGTCGCCGTCGCCTGCGTATCTGGCTGGCACGATCAGGTCGACACCGTAGGGAAGGTCACCGATCTCCTCCTCGATCCAGGCCAGGTCCACTTCCAGGCCCTCGTCGCTGTGTCCGACTGCGCCGAGTACGCCCAGCCCGCCGGCCTTTGATACTGCGGCCACCACGTCGCGGCAGTGGCTGAACGCCATCAGGGGGAACTCGATGTCGAACATGTCGGTGATGGGCGTCTGCACTGGTCGACCTCTTCCGGGCTGTTTCAGACGGAGACCACGCCGTCGGGTGACAGCTCGGCGATCCTGCCTATGTGTTCCTCGATGAGCATGGCACCCATGAGCGTCGAATCTCTTGTCGTGCCCCATACGCGGGCGTCGGCTCCGGTACGCAGTGCGACCAGCGCATGGGTCGGAACCCCTTCCCGTCCATGAAGCACCGAGTAGGCCTCGATCGTTGCCTTCCCCGAGAAACTCGGGTCGGTCGGCCGTTTGGGAAGGGAACGCGTCTCGTCGTTCACGTCCAGGTTCCGGTAGGGCTCTCCATGCGGCCGGTCGCCGTACACGCCGAAGGCGTGCTTGGTCACGTAGCCGCCGTTGGCGTGGACGAGGCCCATCCCGGGTTGTTCCCGAATGCGGTCCACCATGGCAGCGATGGCCTGGCCGCTGTAGTTGTTGTAGGGCGCACCGGCAAACGTGAGGCCACCTGTGACCGTGAGGGTCCGGTCCTGATCTATCCCCAGTTCTGTTGCTGAGATCTGTACCGCGGAAGGGAAGCATGAGTAGAGGTCCACGTGGGCCAGATCATCCACGTCTACATCAGCGGCTTCCAGAACGCGTTCTCCGGCCAGGGCCAGGACCGGTGCCCTGTGAAGTTCCCACCTTTCGCTGATCCATTCCGTGTCGAGGCCGCTGCTGCCCGACATGGGGAACACCCAGCGGTCCCTCGGGACGCCGGCCGCTGAGGCTCGCTCCGCTGACATGAGGAGCACTGCCGAGGCCTGGTCCACGTTGTTGTGGGCGTTCATGGCGACGGTGTAGGGAGCGCCAACCAGGCGGTTGGCATCGGTGGGGGTGACGATCCGTTTGGCTGTCATTGGTGTCCGGACGGCAGCATGAGGGTTGTTCACGGCGACCCGGTTGAAGCCGGCCCAGAGGACGCCAAGGCGGGAGCGGTGCTCGGCGATAGTTTCGCCGCGCGAGTAGCGGATGGCCGAATCCAACAACGGGTAGATGGATACGGGGGCGTCCACGCCGCGCTCTTCTTCATGGTCGGTGGCCATCACCAGCGGATCTCCGAACGGTTCTGCCGGCGCAAGCGTCGTGTCATAGTCGCGCCGATATTCCAGCCCTCTGGTTCTGGCCATCCGTCGACTGCGGTTCGTCTCACCACCCAGCACAGCGGCCGATTCGATGTCGCCCGCCTGGATGCGGGCAGCCAGGTGGTTGAGGAGCATCTGGGGGCTGTGGCCGGACCATGAGGTGAGCAGGGTCACCTTCGGGTCGGCTCCAACCCGTGCCGCCAACTGCCTTCCCGGGTCGGTGTATCTCCAGAGGCCGCCAACCACCCCGATGGCGTTGAGGTGTTGAACGGCCTCGGCACCACCAGCGTCTGTCTCGGCAGAGCGAAGTGCCTCCTCCATGAGGTCAAGAGAGGACCGTGCCACGGTCGGATCGTCTACGCGGTCGGTTACCTGGGCTGCGCCGACGATCACCGGGGAGCGCGGGTCGAGGGCCATGCCCGAAGTGTGTCCCACGAGGAGTGTCGGAAGCGAGGCGGACAGCCGCCATCGTTAGGCAACCCTCACACGGACATACACTGGGGTACATGGCCTACAGCACACCTGAGTACCACCCAGCCTTCGAGGAGTACTGCGAGACCATCTACGAACTGGCAGAGGACGACTTTGACGTCATTCAGGCCCGCATTGCCGACCGCCTCGAAATCAGCCGACCGGCGGTCTCCGAGATGATCCGGAAGATGGAAAAGGAAGGCCTCGTGTCGACCGAGGGAACTGGCATCTCCCTCACCTCTGAAGGTCAGGATCTTGCGGTTTCGGTGGTCCGCCGCCATCGCCTGGCCGAGCGGTTTCTGACAGACCTCCTTGGTCTGTCATGGACCGATGCACACCACGAGGCCGGAAAGTGGGAGCACGTGATCTCCCCGCTGGTTGAATCGGCTCTGGACAAGTTGCTGGGTGAGCCGACCACCTGTCCACACGGAAATCCCATTCCGGGTAGTTCCTATGAGGCACCGGATTCCCGTCACCTTGTCGAGGTTGGGGTCGGTGAGGCTTTCACCGTGAGCCGCATCACCGAGGAACTCGAGTTCACCGAGGGGATGTTGGACTTCCTGGAACAGTCGGCCCTGATTCCCGGGAACCGGGGGACCGTCACGGCTGCATCGCCTGACGGAACGGTCACCGTGGAGATAGCCGGCAATCACCTGGGGGTCGGGGTCTTCGCCGCCGAGCGGATTCTGGTGACGGCGGGCTAAGCCGCCAACTGTCGGCGCGGCCCGGAATCAGGCCAGGTAATTGACGCGACGCACGATCAGGAACCATGTCATGAGGGCGCTGATCGCAACCAGGACGAGGGCAAGTAGGGCCATCTCCGGAAGGTACGACGCCTCGTAGGTGTTCCAGATCTCCACTGCCAGGGTCCGGAATCCGATTGGTGACACAAGGAGAGTGGCCGGCAGTTCCTTCATGGTGGAGAGCATCACGAGGCCACCGCCGGCAGCAAGGCTGGGAGCCATGAGGGGCAGCTCGACGGTCCTGAGGCGCCGTAGGCGCCCGGCGCCGAGCAGCCGGGCGGCATCCTCCATGCGACGGGGGACCGTGGATACTGCAACCTGAGCCGTCCGAACAGCCTGGGCACCGAAGTGGACGACGTAGGCGAATACCAGCACCGGGAGGGTTCCGATCAGGAACTCGAACGGTGAGGCGTGCAGGGTCCAAAAGATGAGCGACAGGGCGACGACCAGACCGGGGATGGCAAAGCCGGCTACCACAACTGCGTTGATCATCCCGCCCACTCGTGTCCTGTGTCTGGTCAGCAGGTAGGCGACGGGCAGGACGGCGGCTATTGCGAGGACGGCCGCTACGACGCTGATCCACACCGTGTTCCACATCGGGCCGACAATGTCGTCGGCTCCCAGGCGCAGGCCGGCGCCACCACGCAGTTGACGTGTCCAGCCGGAAGTTCCCCAGTCGACCAACGAGGCCGCCGGTGAGAACAGCGCCAGACCTACCACCAGCGTGCAGATGGCGAGTGATGGGGCCGACCATCGCCGGAGCGGCACCAAAAGAGCGGGTCGGTCGCCGACCACCTGCGTTCGGTTTCCCCGTCTTGCGATCGTCCTCTCTGCGGCAACCACGACGAGCGCCAACACCAGCAGCACGAGGGCGAGCGTGAAGGAGCGGTCCTGGTCAAACAGCCTGGTCCGGAAGATTGTCTGTGTGAGGGTCTCGAAGCGCATCAGGTGGACCGCTCCGAAGTCGCTCACTGTGTACAGGAACACCAGCAGGGAGCCGGCGGCGATCGAGGTCCGGGCCTGTGGCAGCACGATTCGCCTGAATACCTGAACGGGTCGGTCACCCAGCAGTCGGGCGTTTTCTTCCAGAGAAGTGGGCAGCGTGGAGAGGCGGGCGGCGACCGGCAGGTAGACGTACGGGTAGGTGAACAGCGTCAGGACGAACCAGGCACCGAACAGGCCGCTGAGCCGCAGGTCCACGTTGAGGCCGACGACAGAGGCCAGGTCGTGGACGATTCCACCGGGGGTGAGGCCCGACTGGAGTGCGCCGGCTCCCACGAAGCTGGGGTAGACGAGCGGTAGGGGGACGACGATTCTCCAGAATCCCCGCATCGGTAGGTCGGTGCGGGTGGTCAGCCACGCCATGCCGGTGCCGATGACTGCGGCAGCCACGGAGACAAGAAGACCTAGTTGGATCGTCCGCCAGAGCGGGTCGAGGGTTCGCCTGGAGGCGATGGTTGCAAGCTGGCCTCCGCCTGCGGTGGCTGTCCGCCAGATGACGTAGCCGCCCGGAATTGCGAAGAGGGCAGCAATTGCGAGGTTTGCCGTTACCAGCGCACGAGGAGGTCGCCCGGCACCCGCCCGGTGTCGGGCGACCCCGTCCTCGTTCACTGGTCCAACCTCACTGGTCGAGGACCCCGCTGGCTTCGATGATCTCGATGGTCCGGGTGAACTCTGCTGCCACATCGGCGATCTCGACGGCGCCGACCGTGTCAGCGGGTGCCGGAGGGAGGGTTTCGGCGGCTTCGACTCCGATCGCCAGTGGATACTCGAACACGGTGTCGGTCAGGTAGCGCTGCTGGGAGTCGCTCAGCAGGTGGGTCAGGAGCCGGTTGGCCAGGTCCTTCTCGTCGCTCTTGTTCAGGATCGCAGCGGTGGCGATGATCATGAGCCCACCGTCGTCACCTGGAGCAAAGCTGTGGTTGGCGGAGCGCTGAGCGTCACCGTTGGCTGCAACCTCTTGATGGTTGTAGTAGTGGTTTACGAGTCCGAAGCGGATCTCGTCGCGGCCCACGGCCTCGACGATCGCGCGGTTCTTGGGGTAGAAGCGTGCCCCGTTGGCGACCATGTCGTTCAGCCACCCGACGGCCACGTCATCGCCGTTGCGGAGGCGGAACACCGTGAACCAGTCTTGGAATGACGAGTTGCTGCCGGGTACGGCGACCAGGTTGCGGTAGTCGGGGCCGGTCAGATCAAAGACAGAGTTGGGAAGGTCGACCTGTTCCACCTCGTCGATGTTGTAGACCAGAACTCGTGCCCTGCCGGCGAAGCCGACCCAGGTGCCATCGGGTGAGCGGTCGGTCGGGTTGACCTGCTCCAGGACGGTGGTGTCGATTGGCGCCAACATGCCCTGATCGTCAAGGAAACCGGCCGGTCCGGGGCTCCTTGAGAGGAATATGTCCGCGGAGGTCTTTTCGCCTTCTGTGGAGATGGCTAGCGCAAGGTCGTTCGAAGAGCCGTAGCGGACCTCGAGGGTTACTCCGGTGACGGCCTCGAACTCGGCGAAGATTGGTCCTACCAGCTTTTCGCTGCGTCCCGAGTAGATGGTCAGCGTCTGGCCGTCGTCAGTGCCACCGCATGCGGTGGCTGAGGCTGCGAGGGTCAGCACCAACAGCACCGGGATCAGGTGGTTCATGATGTGGATAGGTCGGTTCAACATTGTCTGTGGGTCTTTCCATGGTTGATTTCCTTGATGTTAAGGAAACCTAACAACCAACGAGAGGTAATCCAACTCAGAGGGCGAAGACGCCTGGTCCGTCGTATGTCACGCCAACCCGGTCGCCACGCTGGAGGCTCACGCCGGCGTCGGTCCTGGCCCTGACGGGCGTTCCGTCGTCCATCTGGATCAGCACCATGGCGTCATGGCCGTAGTACTCGACCAACTTGATCACACCGTCATCGCCCGGGCTCACGGCCAGGTCCTCCGGACGTAACATGACCTCGGTCGGTCCGGTCAAGTCAGTGATGAGCGGCACTCGGCCAATGGGCGTGACACATGTCGGTCCGTCGCCGGTCTCGCTGCAGGGGCCTTCTACCGGGAACAGGTTCGCCTCGCCGACGAACGTGGCGATCCACCTGTGGGCCGGCCGACGGTACAGGTCGTCGGGGCTCCCAACCTGGGCCACATGACCGTCATGGAGTACCGCCACCCGGTTTCCCAGGACGAAGGCCTCGTCCTGATCGTGTGTGACGAACACCGTGGTGACACCAAGTTCGACGAGAAGGTGGTGGATCTCCGTGCGGACCTGGGAGCGCAGGGTCGAGTCCAGGTTGGAAAAGGGCTCATCCATGAGAAGCACCGATGGCCGCGGTGCCAGGGCACGCGCCAGGGCCACTCGTTGCTGCTGGCCTCCGGAGAGCGTCCCCGGCATTCGGTCGGCCACGGCCTCAAGGCCGACAAGGTCCAGGGTCTCCCTGATCCGGTCGGCGCTCTGTTCCCCGCGGGGTAGGCCGTATCCGACGTTCTTCGCCACGTCCAGGTGGGGAAACAGTGCCCAGTCCTGGAACACCATTCCGATCCGGCGTCGTTCCGGTGGCACGAACTCACCCGGACCGCTCACGATCCGGGCACCAAGGGAGATGCTTCCAGTTGTCGGTCGTTCCAGGCCGGCGATGGCACGTAGCAGCGTCGTCTTCCCACAACCGCTGGGGCCGAGTAGGGCGAGGATCTCACCCGGTGTCACCTTCAGCGACACATCGGACAGGACAGCGGGTCCTCCGTAGTCAACCGAAACCCCGTCGATGGTCAGGCTGACCGGGGTCGGGTCGACCGGAGCAGCTCTTCCAATGTTCACCATGCCTAACAGGCTAGAGGTGGTTTCCCTCTCGCCACAAAGCGAGTTGCCGGGGCTCCTGATGCCTGTCGCTTATCCGCTGGTTACGGTTCGCCCCATGACCGACGTGGACATCGGCCCGTGGGGCCTGGCCGCATCCCTCCTGCTCGTGGCAGCAGCCGTGGGGATCTCCTTCATGCGGAGCCTCCGACTGGAGCGCGACCTGCTGATGGCGGTCATCCGATCAATATTGCAGCTGTTGATCGCAGGGCTGGCTCTTCGCTTGATTCTGGATCCGGGCACCGACATCGTCTGGGCGTGGTTATGGGCCGTGGGCCTCGTGCCGTTTGCCGCCACCAGCGCCAGACGACGGGAGCGCCGACTCCCGGGGCTCTTCTGGATGACGGCGCTGGGCTACATGCTGGGCCTCGGTGTGAGCCTCGGTGTCGTGTTCGGCCTTGGTGTGATGCCCCTGGAGGCCAGGGTGCTCGTCCCGGTTGCCGGAATGGTCGTCGGCAACTCGCTGAAGGTCGTGGTCGTTGCGGCTACAAGGTTGGTTGATGGGATTCGGGACCGGGCTGGAGAGATCGAAGCGATGTTGGCTTTGGGGTTCAACGACAGGAGGGCCGTAAGGGACGTGGCCGCCGATGCCCTGCGTCTGGCGCTTCTCCCACAGATTGAGATCACCAGGTCTGTCGGCCTCGTGTTCATCCCGGGAGCCCTGACCGGGCTGGTCCTGGCAGGGGTCGACCCACTGGATGCCGCCATGGTGCAGGCGGCCCTGCTGTTCCTGATTCTTGGCTCGGCGGCCATCACCGGGCTGGTGGTGGTCCTGTTGGGATCGGGCCGGTACCTGACCGTTGATCAGCGGCTGGAGCCACCGGATCGGGGCGGTGGCTGACCGCCCAACACGCTGAGCAGCTCCATGACCGCTCCGATTGAGAGTCCAACCACGTTGTCACGGCAGCCGTCCACCTCGGTCACAAACCTCGCTCCGCCACCCTGGATGGCGTAACCACCGGCCTTGTCCAGGGGCTCGCCCGTGGAGACGTACTCGTTGACCTCCTCATCGGTGAGATCCCGGAACGTAACGCGGGTCGTGATCACACCGGATGCATCGTTGGAACCCGACCGGACGGCGATTCCACCCACGACCGTGTGGGTCCGGCCCGAGAGCATCATCAGCATCGACCTGGCCCGGTCAGGAGTCCCCGGCTTACCCAGGACCCTCCCGTCCACGACAACCGCCGTATCGGCGGCGATTCCGGTCTCACCGGCCACGACAACCGAGTGCAGTTTTGCGAGGGCAAGCCGCTCGACCATCGCCGCAGGGTCCTCGTCGGGCAGCGGGGTTTCATCCACCGGGGGGGCCCTCACCTCCGGGTCGAATCCCACACCACGCAAAAGGGTCAGCCTCTGCGGCGAGCCGGATGCCAGCACCAGTTGCCGGGTCATCAGGTCACCCTCCGGAGACCAGGGCCTCGGCCTCGGCCGGAAGAGGTGTCATGTCATCGGGATCGTCCAGCCAGCCGTCGGGCAGGACGACCCGCTGAGGTCCGCTGCGGTGGCTGCGTGGCGTCCGCAGCGATGCCGGATCGATCGGCAACCCGCCTCCCAGTTCATCCAGCATCTCGCTGAGCAGCTGGTCCAGATCGTCGGGTGAGTCGATGGCCTTGAGGTCCCGTCGGGCCGCCGGGCCCGTCGGGTAGCCCTTTAGGTACCAGGTCGTGTGCTTGCGGAAGTCCCGGATTCCGCGTGGTCCCGCCCATTCAACGAGGAGCCGTGCGTGTCGGGACATGGTCGCAGCCACACCCGCAAGGTCTGGAGGGTCGTTGGTGTCCGAACCGCCCGAGGCGGGGGAGTCTCCGAACACGGCAGCCAGATCGCCGAACAGCCATGGGCGCCCCAGGCAGCCCCGCCCCACCACCACGCCGTCACAGCCGGTCGAGCGCATCATCCGCAGGGCATCCCACGGCTCCCAGATGTCACCGTTGCCAAACACCGGAATTGAGGTCACCGCCTCCTTCAACGATGCCACCGCCGACCAGTCGGCCTCGCCCGAGTAGAGCTGTTCGGCTGTGCGGGCGTGGAGAGCCAGAGCCGACACCCCCACATCCTCAGCTATTTGACCGGCCTGCAGGTAGGTGAGATGCCCGTCGTCGGTGCCCTTCCTGAACTTGACGGTGACCGGAACATCGCCGGCAGCTCCCACGGCAGCCCCCACGATTGACCCGAACAGACGGGGCTTGAGCGGCAGGGCGGCACCGCCTCCCTTGCGGGTGACCTTCGGCATCGGGCAGCCGAAGTTGAGGTCGATGTGGTCGACCCTGTCTTCGTTCACGAGGAGGCGGACGGCACGATGCATGCTCTCGGGCTCGGTGCCGTAGAGCTGAATGCTGCGCGGTGACTCGTCGGGTTCGAAACGGCTGTGGCGGACGGTCTTGGCGTTGCCGTCCACGAGCCCACGTGCGGTGATCATCTCGCTCACGAAGAGGCCTGCACCGAGTTCCCTGCACAGCGTCCGGAACGGGGCGTTGGTGACCCCTGCCATGGGCGCCAGCACCACCGGCGGCCAGACTTCCATGGCGCCGACCCGGGCAGGCTTGAACTCGTCGGGGGCGGCAGTGGTGACACCGACGTTTACCTCGCTGCGCAGGCCCATGGAGGTAAGCGTACGGGTGGCGGGGTTGGTGGTGGTCAGGCAGCCAGGCGGAAGCCCTGGTGAGCTGTCGAGCTGTCGGGAGTGTTGCCTAGCCTCGCCCCTACCCGGTACCGGTTGCAGTAGCTGTCGTGACACAGGAACGAGCCACCCCTTGCGATCCTGTCGACGCCCATCGACGGGCCGGTCGGGTCCACAAGGGGCCGTTCCGCGGGGTGGCGTGAGGAGAAGTGGTCTGCACACCATTCCCACACATTTCCCGAGCAGTTGAAGAGGCCGAAGCCGTTGGGCTCAAATTCGTCCACCGGGCAGGTTCCTGAATAACCGTCTTCGGCTGTGTCCTCGACCGGGAAGGTTCCGGTCCAGATGTTGCAGCGGTGTTCATCGTCAGGGCAGAGCTCGTCACCCCATGGAAGCCTTGCCTGCTCGAGCCCTCCGCGGGCGGCGAACTCCCACTCGGCCTCGGTTGGGAGCCGACCGCCGGCCCAGCCGGCGAAGGCCACGGCGTCGAACCACGAGACGTGGACGACGGGGTGGTCGCCTCGGCCGGTCAGGTCCGATTCAGGTCCGGTCGGGTGACACCAACTCGCGCCGAAGACCTGGCGCCACCAGGGAGCGCTGACAACCCCACGGGTCTCGGGAAAGTCGTCGGGCAGGTGTCCGGCGAACACGAACGACCAGCCCTCTGACTCGGCGGTCGTGCTTTGCCCGGTGGCGTCCACGAAGGCAGCGAACTCGTCGTTGGTGACCGTCGTCGCCGAGATGTGGAAGGGGGAGAGCAGCACCTCTCTAACCGGGCCCTCGCCGTCGGTCGGGTAGCCGAGGGGGTCGTCGCTCCCCATCAGGAAGGTTCCCCCCGGAAGGTCGACCATTCCGGCGAGCGGGTCGATGGTCATTCCAGGTTTGCCACGAACGAGCGGATGGCGCCGGCACAGGCGTGTGCCGCCTTGACGTGGACCATGTGTCCCTGTTCGGGGATCATGACGGTGTCGCGCACATCTAGGTCTCTCTGGAACAGACCCGCCGCGGCGGCGAACCGCTTGTCCCGTTCACCCAACACGATGAGCACCGGGGCCTTGATCTCAGTCAACCGGTCGATGACCATCGAGTCCACGTGCATCGAGAGTTCCTCAACGCCAGGTGGAAGGTCCAGCTTCTTCATGCTGGCCAGCACGGCCTCGTTCCATTCGTTGCGGGCCTCGATCTTGCGAAACCCTGGACCGGAGGCGACCAGCACCAGACCGGAGACATCGTCGGGGTGTTCGAGCGCGTAGGCAAGTGACAGGTAGCCACCCAGGCTGTGGCCGACCAGCACGGTCGGCCGTTCGGTGTCGTCCAGCACGGTGGCGAGGTCGCCCAGGGCATGCTGGCGTGAGTAGTTGCCTGGTGGCGGAGTGTCGCTCTCACCGTGACCCCGTAGATCCCAGGTGGTGACGGCGTGGTCATCGGCAAGGGAATCTGCAATCGGGTTCCAGACCGAACGGTCGTTTGCCCAGCCGTGGGTGAACACCAGGCTGGGCCCGCTGCCGCGACATGTCGTGGCGATCTGGATCTCGTCGTGGCCGCCCATCACCGGAGCCCTCTGAAGAACTCCCTGATGTCAGCAACCAGGATTTCCGGGTTCTCGAGGGCGGCGAAGTGACCACCTGCGTCGTGGTCGGCCCAGAAGGTCAGGTTGTGTGCGGCCTCGACCCAGCGGCGTCGGGCGGCGAACAACTCGTTTGGAAACGTCGAGACCCCGAGGGGAACGTCGCCGGTGGCTCCCAGGGTGGGAGACGGTGCCCTCATGGTCTCGAAGTAGATGCGGGTTGACGAGTTGATGGTCCCGGTGAACCAGTACACGGACACGTTGGTGAGCAGCGTGTCGCGGTCGACGGCACTGAACGGGTTGCCGTCGTGGTGTGTCCACCCGTGGAACTTCTCACCAATCCATGACAGAAGGCCGGCTGGTGAGTCGTTGAGCCCCGTGGCGAGGGTCTGTGGTCTCGTCTCCTGGATGCGGAAGTAGCCGTTGTCCTCGGCCATGTACCAGGTGGCACGGTCCAGGTGCTGTTGTTCAAGTGGCGTGATGTCAGCAAAGTCATCGTCGTTGCCGGGTGGGCCGGCGGTCATCATGTTCACGTGGCAGCCAACGACGTGGTCAGGGTCTACCTGGGCGATCTGGCGTGAGATGAGCGAACCCCAGTCGCCACCCTGGACTCCGTAGGACCCGTAGCCGAGGCGCTCAGCGAGGACGGCGAAGGCCCGGGCCGTGCGCTCAACGCCCCAACCCCGCTCGTGGGTCGGCCCCGACCAGGCGTATCCGGGTAGTGACGGTGCGATCACGTGGAAGGCGTCCTCTTCCCTGCCCCCGTGGTTGGTCGGGTCGGTGAGTGGCCCGATGACGTCCTGGAACTCGACTATTGAACCCGGCCAGCCGTGGCTCAACAGCAGCGGCAGGGCCTCGGTGTGCGGGGAGCGCTGGTGAATGAAGTGGATGTTTTGGCCGTCGATCTCCGTGGTGAAGTGCTCCAGGGAGTTGAGGCGGGCTTCCTTGCTGCGCCAGTCGAAGTCGTCTGCCCACCAGACCGCAAGCTCCTTCAGCCAGGCAAGATCACACCCGTAGTCCCAGCCGGTGTCGGGGATCTGGTCGGGCCAGCGGGTGTCGTGCAGGCGGCTACGAAGGTCTACCAACTGAGCTTCGTCGACCTCGATGGTGAACGGGCTGATGGCGTCGGACATGGACGGGGACCGTACCTGCCGGCATCATCGCTGCTCCTGTCCGGCTGTTACGTTCTTCCGGCATGGATCTAAAGGGGGCACGGGTACTGGTAACCGGCGGATCACGGGGGATAGGTGCCGCACTGGCATCCGCATACGCCGAAGCGGGGGCCTCGGTGATCGTGGCGGCAAGGTCGGTGGGAGACCTGGCTGATGTAGCAGAGCGAATCGGTGGCACGGCACATGTGGCCGACCTGTCCGATCCCGACGTGGTCGACGGTCTGGTTGCCGCGGTCGAGGCCGCCCATGGTCCGATCGACGTTCTGGTCAACAACGCAGGAATCGAGACGGTCGATCCCGTAGCCACGGTCGACCCGGACTCGGTGCGGGCAGCCGCACGTGTGAACCTGGAGGCTCCGATGGTGCTGACCCGTCGGGTGCTTCCGGGAATGCTCGATCGCAGCCGTGGTGCCATCGTGTTCATGTCCTCGCTGGCCGGTACCGCCGGCTTCCCTGGCATGGGCCCCTACTGCGCCACCAAGGCCGGCCTCAACAACTTTGCTGCAAGCCTCCGGATCGAGTTGAAGGGAACGCCGATCTCGACGACCCTCGTGGCCCCCGGCCCCGTCGACACCCGCATGTGGGATGCGGTCGAGTCGGCGTCGCCCAGTGTGCAGCGAACCAACAACCGGTTCCAGAAACTTCAGCTGATACCCAAGACCACACCCGAGCGCCTGGCAGGGCGTGTCGTTTCCGCTACAGCGGCAGGCCGCAGGCATGTCCGTCACCCGCGGCGCCTGACACTCAACTTTTGGCTGGGGGAGTCGCCACGCCGCCTGACCGAACTGCTTCTGACCGGGGTGAAGATCGATCCTCTCGACAAGGTGGGTTGATCGCCGGGAACGCTCAGGCGTGTTCTGCCAGCTCGCGCAGCTTTCCGAGCACCTGGGCCGGGTCGCCGCCGATGGGGTTGACGTTCAGAGATGTCACACCGGCCTCCTTGTAGGCGGCGAGGCGGTCCACGATGTAGGCCTCGTCGCCGCAAAGCGTCGTGTTCTCGATCAGGTCAGCTGGCAGGGCAGCGGCGGCATCCTCCCGCCTTCCGTCCAGGTAGGCGTCCTGTACGGCGATCGCCTCGTCAGCGAACCCGTAGTCGCGGCAGACATCGTTGTAGAAGTTCTTTCCACGGGCACCCATGCCTCCGATGTAGAGGGCAGCCATGGGTCTGGCGTAGTCGCGGAACTGGGCGGCATCGTCACCGATGGCTACGAGGCCACCGGCAACGATGTCGAACTCCCCGAGATCCGGTTCCCGCCGGGCCATGCCCGCCCTGACGGCATCGCCCCAGACCTGGTCCATTCGCTCCGGGTACACGAGGAACGGCAGCCAACCGTTGGTGGTTGCCGCCGTCTCCTCCACGCTCTTTTGACCCAGCGCAGCTATGTAGATCGGTATGTCCGCCCGCACCGGGTGGTTGATGATCTTGAGGGCCTTGCCCAAGCCGGTTCCCTGGTCGGGTGGCAGGGGCAGCGTGAAGACCCTGCCCTCGTGGACCAGCGGTTCGCGGCGCCATGCCATGCGACAGATCGAGATGATCTCCTTCATTCTGGTGACCGGCATTGAGTAGGGCATTCCATGGAATCCCTCGATCACCTGTGGCCCTGAGGCGCCCAGGCCGAGGGTGAAGCGGCCACCCGACAGGGAGTCGAGGCCGGCAGCGGTCTGGGCAATGCACGCCGGGGTTCGGCTGTAGGTGTTCAAGATGCCGCTGGCCAACTGCACGGTGTCGGTGCTGGCGGCAAGGAAGCCAAGGAGGCTCACCCCATCAAAGCCATAGGCCTCCGGAATCCAGATGCAGTCAACGCCGGCCGCCTCCAGTTCTCGAGCCTGTGCGGCCGCAGCGAGTGGATCGGTGGCGTAGTTGAGGAGGGTGGTGATGCGCATGGGCGCATCATCGCAGGTCCGAGGGGGTCAGTCGGAGTCCGGGAACCTGGCGATGAGGATGATGCCGACCGTCGCCATGATCGCCGCACCTGCGATCATCGAGAGCGAATATCCGCTGGCGAAGGCCGAGCGGGCCGCAGTGGCGATGGTCTCGCCTGCGTTGCCGGGTGCACTCTGGGCCACGTGGAGGGCTGCACCTATGGAATCGCGGGCAGCCTCCAGTGCTTCAGCAGGTAGGGGCAGGGAGTCGAGGGTGTCGCCCAGGTCTCGCCGGTAGCCGGCGGAGAGGAGGGTCCCCAGCAGAGCGATGCCGACGGCTGCCCCGACCTCACGCGTCGTGTCGTTGACCGCCGACGCCACCCCTGCCTTGTCTAGTGGGAGTGAACCCACGATGGCGGTGGTGGCAGTTGGGAAGGTCATAGCCATTCCCGAGGAGAGCAGGATGATCCCAGCCAGCACGTGCAGGTACGGCGAACCGGCCGACAGCAACGACATGACGATGCAGCCGGCAGATGCCAACAGGAGGCCGGTACCCATGATCCTTCCTGCACCGAAGCGTTCAACCAGGCGCGGTCCGCGTGGTGCGACGGCAATCATGCCAAGGGCGAACGGGATCACCCGAAGGGAGGTGTTGAGAGGGGAGTAGCCCATGACGAACTGCAGGTACTGCGCCAGACCGAAGAACATCCCGAACATGACTGCGAAGGCGGCGGTAATGGTGAGGCTGGCCAGGCCGAAGCGAGGAATGGTGAAGAGGGTCGGGTCCAGCATCGGGTTCGCCTGACGGCGGGCGTTGAGAACCCACGCTGTCAACAGCACGACGGCCGCTACCAGCCCGCCGATGACGATCGGATCCGACCAGCCGAACTCGGGCCCCTGAATGAGCCCGTAGACGAGGCCTGTGAGGCCGCCTGCGGTGAGAATGCCGCCGACAGGATCCAGGGGACGACGCTGGGAGTCCCGGGATGTCGGTACCACGAGCGTGACGAGGATCAACGCCACCAGGGCGATCGGAATGTTCACGAAGAAGACCGAGCCCCACCAGAAGTACTCCAGCAACAGGCCAGCCGACAGGAGGCCGATGGCACCACCGGCTCCGGCGAAGCCGGCCCAGATTGCTATCGCCCGGGAGCGCTCCTCGGGTGGGAACACGGCGGTCAGGATGGAGAGGGTTGCGGGCATCGTGAACGCTGCACCAACGCCCATGACGCAGCGCCAGAGGATTATCTGTTCAGCGCTGGTGCTCCGGGTTGCCAGGATGGCACCGGCCAGGAATACGGCCAGACCGAGTTGTAGTGCACCGCGTCGCCCGAAGCGGTCGCCAAGGGCGCCGGCTGGCAGAAGCAGGGCGGCAAAGACCAGTGCGTAGGCGGCGTTGATCCACACCAACTGGACGCCCGTGGCCCCCAGGGACCGCTGGATGGAGGGTAGGGACAGGTTCAGCGAGCTGACGCCCGCAACGATCATGACCAGCGACAGGTTCAGGATGCCGAGGATGAGCCAGCGGCGGGGATGCCCTGTCGTTGTGTCGTAGGAAGTTCCGGTCACGGGAGTGAAGTCTCACACACCCGGACTATCCGCATGCTGCCGGTGATGGCATGTTTCTTGGTCATGGGTCACACGGCTTCCACCGTCGGGGCGGGCCTCACCTACCATCTCGGCATGTCATACGAAGGCCTTCCATCACAGGTGGGCGATGTGGAGACCACTGATCGGGCCTTGTGGCTTGCGTTGGCCGAGGAGTCGCTGGGCGGTAGTCCGGTGGAGTCCCTCACCAGCACAACGGTTGACGGCATTCCCATCAGGGCCCTCTACCGGTCCGATGACCCCGAAGCAGTTGAAGCAGCACCGGGGGTACCCGGAGTAAGCCCGTTTACCAGGGGTGGCTCTGCTGCGGTGGGCCTCGTTGGTGGCTGGGATGTGAGGGCACTGGTACTGGATGCCGGGCCGGTAGAGGCAAACGCCTCAGTGCACGATGAGTTGGAGAACGGGTCGACATCGGTGCTTTTGGATCCGGTTGCGATCGGTCTCGACGACGCAGCGGACCTGGGCTCGACCCTTGATGGGGTTCACCTTGAGATGGCATCGGTCGCCCTGACTCCGGGTCCACGATGTGTCGAGTCGGCGGGCTGGCTGGTCGATCTCTGGGAGGAGCGGGGTGTCCCCGTAGCCGACAGGTCCGGCGACCTTGGTGTCGACCCACTCGGAGTGGCCGCCCGTCATGGGACAGCTCCGGAGGTGGACGGATCCCTTACCGAGCTGGTGGCCAGAGTTGTCGAGTCCGACCGTGTCCGGGCGATTTCAGTAGATTCATCGCCGTACTCGGATTCCGGCCTGGGGCCGGCATGGGAGCTGGCCTGCTCCCTCTCCACGGGCGTCGCATACCTGCGTGCCATGGAGGAAGACGGGGTGTCGGTCGACGACGCGCTGGGGTCAATGGCGTTCACCTATTCAGCGACGGCGGATCAGTTCATGACCATCGCAATGTTTCGAACGGCTCGGCGCTGCTGGGACAGGGTTGCGGCTGCATGTGGGGCCGGGGGATCGGGCCGGGCCCAGGTCCAGAGGGCACTCACCTCGGCGGCAATGGTCACGCGTGTCGACCCCTGGGTGAACATGCTCCGGGTCACGGTCGCCGGCTTCGCCGCAGGGGTCGCGGGAGCCGACTCGGTGACCCTGCACCCCTTCGACAGCGCTGTCGGGCGCCCCGATGCCTTCGGTCGCCGGATGGCCCGCAATACCCAGTTGCTCCTGTTGGAAGAGAGCAGCCTGGCCCGCATGGTCGACCCTGCCGGAGGTTCCTTGTACGTCGAGGATCTGACCGAGCGTCTGGCCGGGGCCGCATGGGACCGGTTCGTCTCGATCGAGGCCGATGGTGGAATGGCCAAGGCAGTTGCAGGCGGACGGATTGCCTCTGAGGCGGAGTCGGCATGGGCGGCAAGGAAGGCAGGGCTGATAGCGGGCGACGAGGTGGTCACAGGTGTGTCGGCGTATCCGAATCCTGACGAGACACCGCTGGTCCGCGCCGATCCTGTTCCCGTGCCGACCGGCCCCCTTCCGTTACGCCGACCGGCCGGTCTCTTTGAAGGACCGGTGACACCGTGACAATCCCGGACTTCACCACGGTGGCCCTCGGTACCCCGGAGCCCGGCCATGGAACCAACTGGGAGGACCAACTCGTCAGGGAGACGGGCCGCGGCGCGGCGGATTGTGTCTGGGAGACGCCAGAACAGATTTCTGTGCCTCCCCTCTCAACGGCCGCCGACATAGCCGACCTGGACTTTGTCGACACCTGGCCCGGTGTTCCACCGTTTGTAAGGGGCCCGTACCCGACCATGTACGCCAGCCGGCCCTGGACCATCCGCCAATACGCCGGCTTCTCTACAGCCGAGGAGAGCAACGCCTTTTACCGCCGAAACCTGGCGGCAGGGCAGAAGGGTCTCTCTGTGGCCTTCGACCTTCCTACCCACAGGGGATATGACAGCGACCACCCACGGGTCAGCGGAGACGTCGGCATGGCGGGCGTCGCCATCGACTCGATTCTCGACATGCGCACCTTGTTCGACGGGATTCCGCTGGACCAGATGAGCGTGTCCATGACCATGAACGGAGCGGTACTTCCGATCCTTGCCCTCTACGTGGTGGCGGCTGAGGAGCAGGGCGTCTCACAGGATCGCCTCACCGGGACCATCCAGAACGACATCCTCAAGGAGTTCATGGTCCGCAACACCTACATCTACCCACCGGCACCGTCGATGAGGATCGTCTCAGACATCCTCGCCCACACCAGCGCCGAGATGCCCCGGTTCAACGGCATCTCCATCTCCGGCTACCACATGCAGGAAGCGGGAGCCACCGCTGATCTGGAGCTCGCCTACACGCTGGCAGACGGTATCGAGTACGTACGCGCCGCGATCGCAGCCGGCCTGGATGTGGACGACTTCGCGCCACGGCTCAGCTTCTTCTGGGGCATCGGCATGAACTTCTTCATGGAGGTCGCCAAGCTGCGCGCCGCCCGGCTGCTCTGGTCGAGGCTCATGTCGGAGTTCTCCCCGAAGGACACCCGTTCCCTGTCGCTCCGCACCCATTGTCAGACCTCTGGTTGGAGCCTCACCGCGCAGGACCCGTACAACAACGTTGCGCGCACCTGCATCGAGGCGATGGCCGCCACCCAGGGAGGCACCCAGTCGCTCCACACCAATTCCCTCGACGAGGCCCTGGCGCTTCCGAGCGACGCCTCTGCCCGGATCGCACGCAACACACAACTCTTCCTCCAGCACGAGACCGGTACATGCCGGGTGGTGGACCCCTGGGGCGGCAGCTTTCACGTCGAGAGGCTCACCGCTGACCTTGCAGCCAGAGCCATGCAGCACATCTCCGAGGTGGCCGAGAGCGGCGGTATGGGTCGGGCGATCGAGGCTGGGATACCCAAGCTGCGTATCGAGGAGGCCGCGGCACGCACCCAGGCCCGCATCGACTCGGGACGTCGGGTAATGGTTGGTGTCAACCGATATCGACCCGAGGGAGAGCCACCGCTGGAGGTGCTCAGGGTGGACAACGCCCAGGTGCGGGCCGACCAGATAGCCAGGCTCGAGAGGTTGCGGGACGAGCGCGACGAGGGCGCATGCGTGTCTGCCCTTGACGCGCTGACCGCCTGTGCTGACTCCGGCGCGGGGAATCTCTTGGCTGCAGCAATCGACGCAGCCCGGGCTCGGGCTACCGTCGGCGAGATCAGCTACGCCCTGGAGAAGGTCTTCGGGCGACATGTGGCGGAGGTCAAGATCATCTCTGGGGTCTTCAACAGCGAGGTGGGCGACAGCGAACAGGTGTCCCGGGCGCGCTCGCTGGTTGACGCGTTCGAGGTCGAACAGGGTCGCAGACCGCGAATCCTCGTGGCGAAGGTGGGCCAGGATGGCCATGACCGCGGGCAGAAGGTGATTGCCACGGCGTTCGCCGATCTGGGTTTTGATGTGGACATAGGCCCCCTTTTCTCGACACCGGCCGAGGCAGCGCGGCAGGCAGTGGAAAACGATGTGCACGTGGTCGGCGTCAGCTCCCTGGCTGCTGGCCACCTGACCCTCGTACCCGAGTTGAGGAGCGAACTATCGGCACTGGGACGAGACGACATCGTCATCGTTGTGGGTGGGGTGATTCCCGACCATGACCGTGAAGATCTGATGGCTGCGGGTGCCGCGGCAATCTTCCCGCCGGGAACTGTCATCGCCGACGCAGCCGTCGAGCTGCTCGGAAAGCTGGGATGAGCGACAGGCTGGAAGGCCCCCTTGCAGCGCTCCGGGACGGGGTGCTTTCGGGTGACCGCGCCACAATTGGTCGGGCAATAACGCTGCTCGAATCAAGCAGGCCCGACCACAGAGAGGATGCGCGTGTGCTCCTCGCAGGGCTGGGACCGGCTACCGGAGACGCGCACCGGCTTGGCATTACCGGAGTCCCCGGTGTCGGGAAGAGCACCTTCATCGAGGCTCTTGGAATTCATCTGACCACGGCAGGTCACCGGGTGGCCGTGCTGGCGGTCGACCCCACCAGCAGCGTCACAGGCGGGAGCATCCTGGGTGACAAGACCCGCATGCAGCGCCTTGCCAACGATCCGAATGCGTTCGTGAGGCCGTCCCCGAGCTCGGGCACCCTTGGAGGGGTGACGCGCTCAACCAACGAGACGATCCTGCTGCTGGAGGCCGCCGGCTTTGACGTGGTGCTTGTCGAAACCGTGGGGGTCGGCCAGTCGGAGACCGCCGTTGCCTCGATGGTCGACTTCTTCCTGCTCTTGATGCTCCCCGGTGCGGGCGATGAACTGCAGGGAATCAAGAAGGGGGTGCTGGAGCTGGCCGACATGATCGCCGTCAACAAAGACGACGGCGACGGCATGGCTGACGCACGGGCTGCAGCACGTGACTACTCGGCTGCGATGCGCCTGACCAGTCCGGGAACCTCCTCGTGGACACCACCCGTTGTGACATGCAGTTCCATTACCGGAGAGGGCCTGGCTGGTATCTGGGATCAGGTAGCCGCCCACCGGGAGGCCCTCACGGAATCCGGAGAGTGGGATGACAACAGGCGGACCCAGCGCCTGGCCTGGATGTGGTCCACCCTCGAGGACCGTCTATTGAACGCGGTCAGGGACGATCCGGCGGTGTTGGAGATATTGCCGGAGCTCGAGGCGGGTGTCCTTGACGGCGTGATCACGCCTTCGGTTGCGGCCGACACTCTCCTTGACGCATTCGGTGGCCTTCCACCGGCTACTCCCTGAGGGTCAAATGGGTCCTGGCGGTCGGTTGGACCGACGGACATTTCTTCGAGGCGGCGTCGGAGTTGCGTTGGCGGCGGGTGTGTCGGCACGTGGCGGTGCCGCGGCGGCAACGGACCCCGGTCCCGGCCCGTACGGTGCGATTGACGGGAGATCACCGGACGACAATGGCCTGATCCTGCCCGAGGGGTTTTTGTCACGTGTGGTGGCGGTCAGCGGTGACCCGGTCGGTGGTACGGGCTACGAGTGGCCTCTCTTCCCGGGCGGTGCAGCCACATTCCCCGACGACGACGGCGGTGGCTGGTACTACGCCTGCAACAGCGTCGTCTACGACTATCTGACCCCGTGGCGGCCAATGGGCGGAGCCTCAGCCATCCACTTCGACCAGTCCGGTGCCGTTCAGGACGCCTACCGGATACTCGAGGGCAGCCATTCGAACCGGGATGGCGGTCCCACGCCGTGGGGGACCTGGCTCTCATGTGAGCAGGACTTCGACGGCGATGGCCTCATCTGGGAGTGCGACCCGACCGGGGCCAGGCCGGGTGTCGCACATGAGGCGATGGGTCATCGCTCGCACGGCTCCGCGGCCGTGGATTCGACCAATGGTGTTGTCTACATGACCGAGGCGGAACGCGACGGCCTCCTATACCGGTTCACGCCCGAGGTAGGCGGGGACCTGTCAGCGGGCCATCTGGAGGCGATGGTCCTGGAGGCTGGCAGCACCGTCAGGTGGGAAGCGGTGACCGATCCCACGGGCAGTGGGACCCCTGCGCGCCGGCAGGTTCCGGGAGCGTTCGTCACTCCGATCGGGGGTGGGATCTGGTACCGGGATGGCTGGGTCTGGTTCACGACCAGCCTCGACAATCGGGTTCACGCCCTGGATCTGGTGAACCAGCGCTACTTGGTCGTCTGGGATGGCATCGGCAACCGGCAACCCCTCGTTGGGATCGCCGGCCTCACCGTGGCCCCGGCCTCAGCGGATCTCTTCGTCGCCGAGGACCGGGGGAACATGGAGTTGGTTCTCATAGGGGCTGAGGGTGATGTGGCACCGTTTGCAAGGTTCGCCGACCCCACCCATCGGCTGTCTGAGGTGACCGGGCCCTGCTTTGATCCGGCTGGGGAGAGGCTCTACTTCAGCTCCCTGCGCGGCCCCGGCAGCCGTCTTACCCGTGATGTCATTGCAGACATCGACTGGGGTGATGCTCCCGAGGGTCTGATGGTTGGTGTCACCTATGAGGTGACGGGACCGTTCCGCGGGGTTGCCACAGCGGTGCAGGAGATTCCGGCTTCTCCCACCTCCGTGCCTGTCGCTTCAGCTGCAGGTGACCCTCCAGCGGTTGCGACGACGACCGCGGCCTCAACTCTCCCGACCACCCTTGTGACGACGACCGTGCCGGCGGTAACGGTTCCCCGCCCGGTTGAGACCTTGGCAGCGTCGGTGCAGCAGGACACGGTTGGCGAATCCAGCCGGAGAGGCACGGGAGTGGCGTTAGCCGCCGGCATCGCAGTTCTCGGCGGGGTTCTGGCAGTGCGCCGCCGTGGTCGGGGTGACCGGGACGGCGGCGGCTCAGACGAGCGAGGCTCCTAGAAGTCCTCGTCGAAGGCCACGTCGCCCTCGACGCCGACCTGGTAGGCGGCGACGGTGCGCTCAAAGAAGTTGGTGAGTTCCTGTACGTCCTGGAGTTCCATGAAGCCGAACGGGTTCTTTGCGCCGTAGGTCTTGGGGAGGCCCAGCTGGGCAAGGCGCTGGTCGGCCACGAACTCCAGGTAGGTGCGCGTGTCGGCCGTGGACATACCCGGAACCCCCTGGCCCAGGAGGTCCTCGGCGAACTGGTATTCGCAGTCGATTGCCTCGTCCATCATTGTCTGGATGCGTGAGCGGAGGTCGTCGTCGAACAGGTGCGGCTGTTCGGCACGCACCGTGTTGACCACCTCGAAGGCGAAGTTCATGTGGCAGCTCTCATCACGGAACACCCAGTTGGTGCCCGACGCCAGACCGTTCAGGTACCCCTTGGAACGCAGGAAGTAGACGTAGGCGAAGGCGGCGAAGAAGAAGAGCCCCTCTATGCAGGCGGCGAAGCAGATCAGGTTCAACAGGAACGTCTTGCGCTGTTCGTCGGTGTCGAGTTGGTCGAGGTCGTGGACGGAGTCCATCCACTTGAAGCAGAACTCGCCCTTCTTTCGGACCGATGGGATGTTGTGAATGGCGGCAAAGGCTGCCTCGCGTTCGTCCTGGTCGGGGATGTAGTTGTCGAGCAGCGTCAGGTAGAACTGGACGTGGAGGGCTTCTTCGTAGAGTTGCCGCGAAAGGTACATGCGTGCTTCGGGGGCGTTGATGTGCTGGTAGAGGTTGAGTACCAGGTTGTTGGAGACGATGGAGTCGCCCGTGGCGAAGAATGCCACGAGCCTGCTCACCAGGTGCTTCTCGGGTGGAAGCAGCTTTCGGTCCAGGTCCACCAGGTCGTCTGAGAAGTCGATTTCGTCGACTGTCCAGGTGTTCTTGATGGCGTCGCGGTACATCTCGTAGAAGACCGGGTAGCGCATCGGGCGCAGCGTGAGGTCGAAGCCCGGATCCAGGAGGTTGCCGCGTGCTGCAGACGGAACCTGTCCAAGGGTCTCTTCTGGTGCTTGTTCGCCGAACGGTTCGATGTTGGTTTCGGCCAGGGCCATCAGTCGCACGCCTCGCAGGTCTCGGGGTTCTCCAGGGAACATGCCACAGCCTCGGCATCGCTGAACGCTGCCGATCCGTTGTCTATGGCGGCAGGCTCGCCGGGAGCCGGCTCGTTGCCGGTGGTCGTCTTGTTGATTCTGGTAGCCGGCCTGGACCTCAGGTAGTAGGTGGTCTTGAGGCCCGACTTCCAGGCGTGCAGGTACATGGAGCTCAACTTGCCGATTGTGGGTGACTCCATGAAGAGGTTCAGCGACTGACTCTGGTCGATGTAGGCGCCCCGGTCGGCTGCCATGTCGATGAGCGACCGCATCGGGATCTCCCAGGCCGTTCGGTAGACCTCCTTGAGGTCGTCGGGGATCTCGGTCACGTCCTGGATGGACCCCTCGGCCTTCTTGACGGCGCTGGTGGTCTGTTCGGTCCAGAGGCCACGCTCCTGAAGGTCGCGCACCAGGTAGCGGTTGATCTGGAGGAACTCGCCGGAGAGGGTCTCCCGCTTGAACATGTTGGAGACCTGGGGTTCGATGCACTCGTAGCAACCGGCGATGGAGGCGATGGTTGCCGTGGGTGCAATGGCGATCATGAGCGAGTTGCGTAGACCGTGTTTGGCGATGCGTTCGCGCAGCGTCACCCAACGTTCGGTGTCGGTTGGTTCCACGCCCCACAGGTCGAACTGCAGGTCGCCGCCGGCAGCACGGGTGATGTCGAAGTTGGGGTGCGGGCCGGCCGCCTCAGCCAGTTCTGTGGATGCCCACAGGGCGTTGAAGTAGATCTCCTCGGAGATCCGTGCTGAAAGCGTGCGGGCATCGGGATGGTCGAACGGCAGACCCAACTTGAAGAAGACGTCCTGGAGGCCCATCAGGCCCATGCCGACCGGTCGCCAGGCCGAGTTTGAGGTGGCGGCCTCGGTGGTCGGGTAGAAGTTGATGTCAATGACGCGGTCCAGGAAGGGGACAGCGGTACGCACGACCTCGCCGAGCCGGTCGAAGTCGAAGGAGCCGTCCTGAACCAGTGACCCCAGGTTCACGGAACCCAGGTTGCAGACAGCGGTTTCGTCCTGGTCGGTGACCTCCAGGATCTCGGTGCAGAGGTTGGACAGGTGGACCACCCGGTCGGGGGTGCCGGTCTGGTTGCACTTCGAGTTTGATGCGTCCTTGAAGGTCATCCAGCCGTTACCGGTCTGGGCCAGGGTTCGCATCATCTTGCTGTAGAGCTCCCGAGCGGGAACCTGGCGGACGAAGAGGCCCTCTTCTTCAGCTTTCAGGTAGGCCGACTTGAACTCATCACCGTAGAGATCGGTCAGGTGCGGTACGACCTTGGGGTCAAAGAGCGACCACACCCAGTCCTTTTCGAGGCGTTCCATGAACAGGTCGGGAATCCAGTTGGCAAGGTTCAGGTTGTGGGTGCGCCTCTGGTGGTCGCCGGTGCTCTCCTTGAGGTCAAGGAAGTCCTCGATGTCGGAGTGCCAGGACTCGAGGTAGACACACGCAGCTCCCTTGCGCCTACCGCCCTGGTTGACGGCGGCGACGGAGCTGTCGAGGGTCTTCAACCAGGGGATGATCCCGTTTGAGAGGCCGTTGGTTCCTCGGATGAGCGAGCCCTTGCCCCTGACCCTGTGCCATGCGACGCCGATTCCGCCGGCGAACTTGGAGAGTTGCGCGATGTCGGTGTAGCGCCGGTAGATCCCGTCGAGGCTGTCTTCGGGGGAGTCGAGCAGGTAACAGCTGGACATCTGGGGGTGGGTGGTCCCCGAGTTGAACAGAGTGGGGCTTGACGGCAGGTACTCCAGCGAGGACATCAGCCGGTAGAAGCGGATGGCCTCGTCGGGGCATGTGGACAGGCCACAGGCCACCCGAAGGAAAAAGTACTGGGGGGTCTCCACGACCTGGCGGCTTTCGGGGTGGCGCAGGAGGTAGCGGTCGTAGACGGTTCGGAGGCCGAAGAACTCGAACAGGTTGTCGCGGTCGTCCAAGATGGTGTCGTTCAGCTTGCGTGCGTTGTCTGCCACGAAGGCCGCCACCTCGTCGCTGATCAGGCCCTGATCGAGGCCGGCGGCAATCGACTGTGAGAAGGAGTGGAGGTCCTGGTTGCGGACCTCCTTATCTATGACGGTCGCCAGGAGGCGGGCGGCGAGGCGCGAGTAGTTGGGTTCCTCAACGATGAAGGCAGCAGCGGTCCGGATGGAGAGCTCGTCCAGTTCCTCGGTTGTTGCGCCGTCGCAGAGGCCTGAGATGGTGCGCGTGGCGATGCGCATCGGGTCGACTCCGGCGAGACCTTCGGAGCAGCGTTCGATTGCCCGGACGATCTTGTTTACGTCAACAGGTTCAAGGTCTCCGTTGCGCTTTCGTACCCGCATGTTGGAACCACCGGCCTGGCTGTCTGTGCCGATGCTGTCGAGGCGGTCCTCGGTCAACGCCATCTGTGTTCCCTCTCTGTCCCCGCCGGGTGTCCCGGCCGTGCGCTCTGGTGTTCGTGGTCCCGGGGTCGCTGGGTCCATCGCCGCTGAAGGGGAGGGAACGAAGCATCGTCCGGACAACGAATTGCACGCATGTAATTACACCGTTGTCAAGTGAATCCCTCCGAGCCCCGGAGGTTTTCTCCGGCAGCGCACTGTCGGTGGTTGCGAGCTGGGCGAAAGGGCCGCTGCTCGCGCTCAGCGCGCGATGTTCCCGGTCAGGTTGAGGTCAGCCAGATCTGCAGTTGAAGGCCCTCGACCAGTGTGGCGGTGGCATCCTCGTGAGCCTCGCCGACCCTCAGGTCGACGGCAAGAACCTGTCCCGCCACGTACGCCTTGTGTGCACGGACCGCGTCCATCACGGCTTCGTCACCATCGAGACAGAGGGTGATTCGGTCGGTGATGACCAGGTCAGCGTCACGTCGAGCCTGTTGAACCTGACGGACCACGTCGCGGGCCAGCCCTTCGGTTTCCAACTCGGGTGTTACCTCGGTGTCAAGGACGACCACCGCATCGCCTGACGCCAGGGCAGCGGCGGTCACGCCTTCCGGCGACTCGAGGGCGAGGTCGAACTCGTCTGGCTCAAGGGTGTGGCCGGCGACGTCCACCGTGCCGTCGTCGTTCAGCGAGAAGTCGCCGGCACGGGCCGCTCCGAACACGGCCTGGACGTCGCCACCCAGACGTGGGCCCAGACGCTTTCCGTCTGGGCGGAGGGTGAACGTGGCGTGGCTCTCAAGATCGTCTGTCAGGCTTACGGCCTTCACGTTCACCTCGTCGACCAGCAGGTCGGTAAGGCCGTCGAGCGTCTCGCTGTCAGCTCCGGCGACGGTGAGCGAGGTGAGCGGAAGCCTCACCCGGAGGCCGCTGTCCTCTCTCAGGCGCAGAGCGGTCGACGCAACGTCCCTGATGCGGTCCATGCGCGTCACCAGGTCTGGGTCGGCCGGCAGGTGGGTGGGATCGGGCCAGTCGGTGAGGTGCACGCTGGCCATGCCGGTGAGGCCGGTGTGGACCTCTTCCATGACCATCGGCAGGAACGGCGCCGCCACCCTGGAGAAGGTGACCAGCACCGTGTAGAGGGTGTCGTATGCGTCGCGCTTGTCGTCGTCATTGATGTCGGACGATTTTGCCCAGAACCTGTCGCGGCTGCGACGGATGTACCAGTTGTTGAGGGCGTCGATGAACCCCCGGATCTCGGCGGTTGCGCCGGGAAGATCGTAGGCGTCCATATGCACCGTGACCGCCTCGACCATTGAGCGGGTCTTGGCAAGCAGGTAGCGGTCCAGCAACTGGTCGGAGTCGGTACGTAACTGCGCCCGGTAGCCGTCGGCGTTCGCATACAGCGTGAAGAAGCTGTACGCGTTCCAGACTGGCAGCAGCACCTGTCTGACCACGTCGGTGATGCCGGTGTCGCTGATGCGCAGGTCGCCGCCCCGGGAGATGTTTGAAGACATCAGGTACCAACGAAGAGCGTCGGCGCCCTGTTGTTCGAACACCAGCGATGGTTCCGTGTAATTGCGCAGTTTCTTTGAGAGCTTGGTGCCGTCCTCGGCAAGCAGGATCCCGTGGCAGATCACGTTCTCGAATGCGGGCCGGTCGAACAGTGCTGTTGCCAGGACGTGCATCGTGTAGAACCAGCCGCGGGTCTGGTTGATGTACTCCACGATGAAGTCGGCCGGGAAGTGGTCCTCGAACCAGGCTTCGTTCTCGAACGGGTAGTGGAACTGGGCGAACGGCATCGAGCCCGACTCGAACCAGCAGTCGAGCACCTCGGGTACCCGACGCATTGTTGAGTTCCCGGTGGGGTCGTCGGGGTTGGGCCGGGTCAGGTCATCGATGAACGGACGGTGCAGGTCGTCGGGCCTTGCCCCGAAGTCGGCCTCGATCTCGTCGAGGCTGCCGTACACGTCTGTCCTGGGATATTCGGGGTTGTCGCTCTTCCAGACCGGGATTGGGGAGCCCCAGAACCGGTTACGGCTGATGGACCAGTCTCTGGCCCCGTCCAGCCACATTCCGAAGCGACCGTCGCGGACATGCCCGGGCACCCAGTTGATCTCGGTATTCAGCTCGATCATCCGGTCCCGGATGTCGGTGACCTTCACGTACCACGAGGAGATGGCCTTGTAGATGATCGGTGTGTCGGTGCGCCAGCAGTGGGGATAGTTGTGTTCGTAGGTGTCGTGGCGGAAGACCCGGCCGCTCTCCTTGAGGGCCCGGATGATGTCGGGGTTGGCCTCGAACACGTTTATGCCTGCCCAGTCGGCCACCTCACTGGTGAAACAACCCTGATCGTCGACGGGGACCACCCGCCCGATTGGGATGTCGTTCGCCTCGCAGATGGTCTGGTCGTCTTCGCCGAAGCCGGGTGCCATGTGCACCACGCCGGTCCCCTCGGCTGCGTCCACGAAGTCGGCTGCCAGCACCCTGAAGGCGTCGGTGCGATCGGCGAAGAATCCGAAGAGGGGCTTGTAGGTGCGACCGATCAGGTCGTTGCCCGTGAGCCTGCCGACCTCTTCGGTTCCCTCAAGCTGAGTTGCGTACCGCTCCACGGCTTCGGCCCCGAGGGCGAGCACCGTTCCGTCGGTATTGCGATGCATCGAGTAGGTGACATCAGGGCCGACAGCGATGGCCAGGTTCGAGGGAAGGGTCCATGGTGTCGTCGTCCAGGCCAGCAGACGCATCGGCCCGGGGTCGCCGTCGGCGGGCTCGAGATCGAAGCCAACGGTTACGGCCGGATCCTGTCTGGGCCTGGTTGCGTCGTCGAGGCGGATCTCGAAGTTGGACAGCGGGGTCTCAGCACCCCATGAGTAGGGCATGACTCGGAAGGCCTCGTAAACGAGGCCCTTGTCCCAGAGTTGCCGAAAGGCCCACATGACCGACTCCATGTAGTCGCGGTCCATGGTCTTGTAGTCGTGTTCGAAGTCGACCCAGCGGGCCTGGCGGGTGACGGTTTCTTCCCACTCGTCGGTGTAGCGCAGGACCGACGAGCGGCAGTGGGAGTTGAATGCCTCGATTCCGTATTCGATGATGCTGGCCCTGCCGGCAACAGGCAGTTCCTTCTCGGCCTCCATTTCGGCCGGTAGTCCGTGGCAGTCCCAGCCGAACCGGCGCGTGACCTTTTTTCCGCGCATGGTCTGGTAGCGGGGTACGACGTCCTTCACGTAACCGGTCAGCAGGTGTCCGTGGTGGGGAAGGCCGTTGGCGAAGGGCGGGCCATCGTTGAAGGTGAACTCGTCGTCCGCAGGCCTGGCATCTACCGATGCCTGAAAGGTTCCCTCGGTATCCCAGCGTTCCAGGATCCGGGTTTCAAGAGCCGGAAAGTCGGCCTTACCCACCTGTGGGTATGCGTGCTCGGCTGGCGGCTGGCTGGACATGACCGTCAGCAGGGTATCGGTGTGGGGCACGCCGTTTGGTGAGCCGGCGGGCTCTGCTGAGAAGCGCCCTGCGGGTGGATCACGGGTTCTCTGTCAGGTGGTCAGGGTCTCCGCTCCGATCTCGCGTAGGCGGGACCTCGACACCTTGCCTCCCGGGTTGGTCGGCAGGGAGTCGATGACCTCGACGTGGCGGGGCGCCATGTGGTTCGCCAACTCCACCCGGGCCCAGTTCCTGATCGCATCGGGGTTGGTGGAGACATTTGATGCCGGCACCACGAATGCCATTCCGACCTCGCCTAGACGGGAGTCGGGTACGCCTACCACCACTACCTCGCCGACATCCGGGTTGAGGCGCAACACCGCCTCGACCTCTGCCGGGTACACGTTGAATCCACCGCTGATGAACATGTCGGTGAGCCTGTCGGTTATCGACAGGTTGCCCGCTTCGTCGAGTCTTCCGATGTCGCCGGTGTGCAACCAGCCTTCGTTGTCAACGGCTGCGGCGGTGCCCGCGTCGTCATCGAGGTATCCGGCCATGATGTTGTAACCCCGTATGACCACCTCACCTGTTTCGGTGGCCGGCACCGGTATGCCCTCGGGGTCGACCACCCTCACCTCTGTTCCCGGCAGTGCCCGTCCTGATCCCGTAGCCGCCAACTTCGGTGGATCGTCATGGTGGCAGGTGGTGGTGACGCCTGAGGCCTCGGTCAGCCCGTATCCGGTGACGACCGTCGTGAAACCGAGCCGGTCCCGCATGCCCCTGACCAGTTCGGCTGGAACCGGTGCTGCACCGGTTGCAGCCAGCCGCAGCGTCGAGGTGTCGGCATTGAGGCCATCGGGATGGTCCAGGATCGACCGGTAGATGGTTGGCGGACCGGGCAGAACGGTGATCGACTCGGCGGCGACGCAGGTCAGCACGGCCGGCACGTCAAACACCGCCAGAGGAACGAGCGTCGCCCCAGTGATCAGGCAGGCCAGGATTCCGCCGTTCAGGCCGAAGGTATGGAAGAAGGGGTTGACTGCCAGGTAGCGGTCGCCCTCACGTAGACCGATCGCCGTGCTCCATGAACTGTACGAACGACAGACAGCTTCGTGCCTGAGCATGGCGCCCTTGGGGGAACCGGTGGTTCCCGACGTGAAGAGGATGTGGCAGAGGTCATTCGGGTCTACTGACGCCGGTTGCGTTCGCGACTGAGACATGTCGGCAGCGAGGGCGTCCCAGCCTGTGCAGCCTTCGGGAACCGGGCCGCTCATGACGATGGTTTCTTCGACTCTTTGATCGCCGACAGAGGCGAGCATCGCCACGAAGTCGGAGTCTCTGAAGTCGGTGACCGTGAACAGCAGGCGGGTGGAGGTGCGGTCCAGCAGGGCCGCCACGTCGCTTCCCGCGAGTCGGGTGTTCAACGGTACGAGGACGCCGCCGGCGCAGTGGATTCCCAGCGCCGCTGCCGCCCACCGCGCCGAGTTTGGGGCCCACACGGCAATCCTGTCGCCGGGCCTGATGCCACGTCGCAGGAGTGCCGCGGCGATGCCGTGGATTTCGTTCCGGTACTCGGCGAAGGACCAGCGGGTGTCGCCGTCGACTACGGCTTCACGGTCTCCGAATCGTTCAGCGGCCGCATCGACCAACTCTGGGATTGTGGAGGCATCCACGGGCGGGACCCTAACTTCCGGGACCCACCGGTAGGCCCTAGGAGGCCTCGGGCTGGGTTTCTTCGGTGGGTTCGGCTTCTGCCTCGGGTTCGGCTTCTGCCTCGGGTTCGGCTTCTGCCTCGGGTTCGGCTTCTTCTTCGGCCACTACCTCGTCGGATGCATCTTCGTCGGGGCCGCTGGGTTCCTCTTCGGGCTCAGGCTCCTTCCCGTCCCGAATCATCTGCCACGTCTCTACGGCTGTGCGCCACGTTGCCTCGGCCTCGGCTACCACCTCGGCCCCACCGCCACCGTCCTGGGCTGCCTTCAACCCATCGGCCGCCTCGTCTTTGGCCTTGGCTGCCTTCTTTAGGCGTCGGGCCGTTTCCGCTACTGCTTCGGCGGCAGCTGCCCGCCGGTTGAACAGCAGCAGAGCCTGCTTTGTGTCGTCGTCCATCTGCACCATGCCCCACATGATTGCCGATCCGACAGCAAGTCCCACCCTCTTGGGCCGGTATGTGTGGTTCGGGTGTGGGTCATGGCGACCATCTGAGGTGGAAACAGATGTGTCAGTTGCTGTCAGAGTTCGCTGAAGCAGCTGCCTCTGCCCAGGCTTCGACCTCGGCCATAGCGGCGTCGAGGTCAACGATGTCACGTTCTACAGCGCCGCCGTTTCCGAGGAAGCAGAAGGTCATGCGCGACACGGGGGTTCCCGTGGCCTTCTGCAGGGCGAGGGCGTAGGCGGCCCCCTGTAGTCGGTAGCGGGCGACCTTGACGGACAGGTCGTGTTCGTGGTGCCATGCGTCGGTCTTGTAGTCGACGACCACAAGACCGTCATTGGTTCGGTAGGCGAGGTCTATGTAGCCCTCGAGCAGCAGGTCGGTTGAGAGTGGAGCAGCCACGAACAGTTCCCGCCAGTGCTCGGATCGGGCTGCTTCGGCCACTGATGGTGAGGTCAGGGCGTCGGCAACCATGGTCGCCACGAGGTCTGGGTCGACATCTTCGGCTAGGGCCGCCCGTTTGGCCTCGGTTGCACCGGTTCCGGCCATGTCGACCAACTCAAGGGCTGCGTGCACGGCGCGCCCAACCCCTGTGCCGTGGCGGCCGGCTTCACCCTGGCGGGCCAGCTCGGCCTCGTCGTCGGTGACGGGTGAGGCCTCGGTGGCGATCGTGGTTGCGGCCACCGTGCGCCTGCGTGCACCCTCGACCCTGACCTTGTCTGAGTTTGAGCGCCACTCCTCGTAGTCAGGGATGGGCGCGGTGTCAGGAGTTGGGGGCATCGGCAGCGAGTGGAGGGTCGGTTTCAGGTGGACGACGGTCTCTGAGGGCCCGATTCCAGACGCCGCCCCGTGCAGGACCTCGGCTGATGTCACGTTGACGGGGTGCTCGGGGTCCTTCTTGGGGGGGCTCCGGTGCAGCGACACGATGAGGTGGTCGCGGGCGCGGGTGGCGCCTACGTAGAGAAGGCGCAGTCGTTCCAGGTGATCGAGGCGGAGGCGGGTGTCGGCGTGTGCACGGTGGGCGGCGTTGACCAGATCCTTCTTGAACGCAACAGCGATGCCGGTGCCTGAGAGCAGGTCACCAGAGCCGGGGTCGGGTCGGTTCGGAAAGGCCACCTGGTGGCCTCCGGACGGTGGTTTCGTGCCCAGGTCTGTGAGGACGCAGATTGGGAACTCCAGGCCCTTGGCCGAATGTGTGGTCAGGATGCGGACGGCGTCGTCGTCGGGTTCGGGTGGAATCACCTCGTCCAGGCGCACCTCGTCGGCGGTGTGGAGTTTGCACCATGTAAGGAATGCCCTCAGGTCGCCACCGCAGGCTTCGCCAAAGGAGCGGGCGGTGTCGAGGAAGGTCCGGATGCGCCGCCAGGCATCACGTGGCCTGGGGCCACACAACGCCAACTCCATGGCCCTACGATCTCGAACCACCTTTTCGACCATGTCGGCGGCTCCGGCCCATGGGCGTCGGTCGTGCAGTTCTGACATCCAGCCCATTCCCTCGACTACTACGTGGTCTGCCGGCAGTCCGATTGTCCCGGGATTCTGATGGTCCCAGATCCCTCCGCCAATGTGGAATGCCAACAGGTCGTCATCGCCGCAGCCGAAAAGCGGCGACCGCAGTGCTGCAACCAGGGCAAGCTCATCGGTCGGGTCATCGATGGCCTGCAACGTGATCAGCAGATCTCTCACCTCGGCGGCCGCCCAGGGGTTTGAACCGGCCTCGATCCGGTGTGGCACTCGGGCATCGGTCAGGGCCTCTGCCAGGCGGGCCACCGGCTTGCGGCTCCTCACCAGGATGGCAATGTCGCCCGGTGTGCACGGATGCCAGCCTTCGATGGGTAGACCACCGTCAGGGTTGGGCTGGGTATGCCACACGGTCCAGCCGTCGGCGAGGGCGGTTGTGACCGCGGCAACCACGTCGTTGATGTCGTCGAGTTGGAGTTCTCCGGCGCTTCGATGGTGGTCTGAGTCAAACCCCAGAAGCGACACTGCCGGACCGACGCCGGCCGTGGGCCGGGTGGCGGTGAGTGGGGCGTAGTCCGGTTGAGCGTGGGGCTCTTCCTGGATGAGACGCCCAAAGACCCCGTTTACCCAGTTCAGGATGGGGCTGGTGGTGCGGAAGTTCTGTTCAAGACGGACCCCGTCTTTGCCGAAGGCCTCGTGTGCGTCCAGGTAGAGGGCGATGTCGGCCCGTCGGAAGCCGTAGATGGATTGCTTGGGGTCACCAACGAAGAACAGCGACCCGGGCGGTGGCCGAAGCTGCCGCCAGTCGTCGGTAATGGTCTCATGGTCGGCGATGAGGGCTGTCAACTCAATCTGGAGCGGGTCGGTGTCCTGGAATTCGTCGAGCAGCAGGTGGCGGTAGCGGTCGTGCAGGGCGGCCCTAACAGCCGGACCGGATTCTTTGTTGGCGAGGGCACGTCGAGCCAGCACGAGAAGGTCGTGGAAGCTGAGCTGTCCCTGCTTCTGGCGACGTGAAGCCGCTGCCACGGCGCTGGTACCCACGACGGAAACGATTCGGTCAATCACCTGGTCGGTCAGGATCGCCACCTCGAAGTCGATCAGCGCCCGGGCGTCCTGCATCTGCTCGCGGGCATCGTTGATCGTGACCGAACCGGGCCAGTTCTTCTGGTTGCCGAGCCTTGAGTTGGTGGACACCACCTTGCGGTCCCCAAGTAGGCGGATGACCGCTAGCGGGTCGTCGGCTGCCGCTGCCAACGCGGTGGCGTAGGTCTCGACCCGACCCAACTGGACGGCCATCCTGTCGGTGTCCTCTACGCAGTGGTCGGCGAGGTCAGCGAGGGGGCTAAGCGCATCCAGCAGGACAGAAATGTCGATCGGTTGGGGTTCGGGAGTGGTGGTGAGGCGCTCCTGGACCTGGTCCCAGTTTTCGTCGAATCGGTGGGCGAGCGTCCGGATGTGGTCGAGGCTGATGTCCAGCTCCAAGCCTGCCAGCATTGTGAAAGCCATGTCAGGGTCGCTCAAGAGGGTCTTGACGAGCGATCCCCAGCGCTCGTCGAAGTCGACGAGCGAGGCGACCTCGTCCATGACCTCGACTGCAGGTGGTAGCCCGGCTTCGATCGGGTGCTCGATGAGGATCCGCTGTGCAAAGGCATGCAGCGTGCACAGGGCAGCGCCGTCCAGCTCCACAAGTGCGGCCGTTGCCAGATCGGTGTGGGGACCGGCGTCGGCCAGGTGTTCCAAGCGGCGACGCACACGGTCGCGTAGTTCGGTTGCAGCCCGGTCGGTGAAGGTGATGGCGGCAATGTGTTCCATGGCCACGCCACTCGTCACCAGGGCCACGATTCGGTTCACGAGGGCGCTTGTCTTGCCGGTTCCGGCGCCGGCCTCGACGAACAGGGTGGAGCCCAGGTCAGTTTCAATGCGGTCACGTGCCGCCTGATCGGAGGTCTCAGGCATTGTCGTCACCAAGGTCGATCACAGAACCTGCCACCTCGTCGAGGTCGCCGATGAGACGCCGGTACGGCTCCAGCAGCGGGTCGACCCGCTTTGTTTCCCATGAGGTGGCAACGGGATCGGTGCCCATTGCGTCGGGGTTGCAGTAGTCGCAGCCGATACCGAAACGTGAGTTCTTGGGCGGGCGGGCTGGGAACAGCCCGTTTTCGATGCCGTCGATGATGGTGGTCAGCACGGTGTCGAAGCGCTCCAGCACGGGGTCTGAGAGGGTGTGGCCGATTTGCTCCCCGCCGTCTGTGATGAACCAGTACTGGCCGTGAACCTCGGTCTCTGGAGTTCCCACAGCGGCCCTGGCTGCCAGGCCGTATACGGGAATCTGCAGGTACTGGCCGCGGTCGTCGGGGGTGGTTTCTGAGATTTTCGTGTAGCTGCCCTTGCGGCCGGTCTTGTAGTCGATGACGTGGATGGTGCCGTCGGCGCTCGTGTCGACCCGGTCGATGCGGCCCCGGAACCTGAGGCTGCGGCCGTCGGGCAGGACGTGCACCAGGGGGGCGCTGCCGTCCAATCCGAAGGACATCTCTACTGCAACGGGGGTGGTCTCGTGCTCGGCACGCCATTTGTGGTCGTCGACGAGGAAGGAGTCCAGGTGGCGGCGCAGCCTTTCGGAGTCCCGTTGCCACAACAGGCCACGGCCGGTCAGCCCCCTGGCCTCGGCCAGGGTGAACTCCTCGTCGCAGATCTCGGCCAGCCGTTGTCGCTGAGCGTTGCTCCAGGTTGTGCCAGGAGCGGGAAGGTCGCCGGTTCCCAGGTTCTCGGCGATGAAGCGGTCGAGCACCTCGTGGGCCAGGGTGCCCCGGTCCATTGCGGTGATGCCCTCGTCGTCCTGTGGCTCGTGGGGCACACCCACCCGAAGCACATGTTCCATGAAGTAGGCGTGTGGGCAGCGCACCCAGGTCTGCAACCGGGTGGCTGACAGCAGGGTGTGCCCGCCGGCCGGCGAGGGAATCGCTGCTCCGGCAAGGTTGCCGTCGTAGCGGGTCAGCACCGGTTGTTGGCGACCTCGGATCAGGTCGATGCCGCGGTCGAGAACGCTGTCGTGGCTGCGGCGGTCGGCTGTGTCTACGGGGAGGCCGCGGTGCCGTTCACGAAGCAGCTCGGCCAGGGCGTACTCCTGTTCGTCGGCGGGGGAGGTGAGGCGCTCGAGTGAGCCCACGAACGAAGGTGATGAGGAGAACCACGGCTTGTCCAGGTTCTCCAACTCGGTGGGTGAAGGTCGTGAGCCCAGCACAGCTTCGACCTGGTCGAGCAGCCAACGTGACGGCACCCACTCGTTCTTCTTGCCGAGGTCGCCCCGGGGGAACACCAGGATGCGCTCCTGGCGTGCCGAGGCCATGGCTGCCAGCACGCTGTGGTGGAGGTCGGCCAGACGATCGGTACGCACCGGGAGGGCTCCGTCGGCTGCCAGGCGGGCGGCGTCAGGTAACAGTGGGTCTTCGCGGCGTCGGGTGGGGGTGGTGCCCTCGGCCATGCCGATGACCACGACGCGGTCCAGGTCCAGGCCGGTGACCACACCGAACCCGCCCACCAGCACACCGTCTCCGAAGCGGCCGTCCCGTTCCGTGTCCCGGTCCATGCCGTCGCCGACGGCACGGCGAAAGGCCGCCGGGCCGGGCCGGGTTTCGATGGCACCCAGGCTGCCGAGGCCTCTCACCAGGTCAACGACACGCGTGTGGGCGGCGACCTCGTCGTCGGGCCACCCGGTTCGATCGGCGGCCGAACCCAGGTAGCGCTCGAGCATGCCGACAGCCCAGCCAGCCAGCCCGGGCCAGTCGCCCGGCACCGTGGCAGGATCGACGCTGTCGACCAGTTCCCCGACGAACTCGAGAAGGGACTGGGCTTGTCGGATCTGCTTGTCGATTGCCTCTGTGCGGCTGGTTTCGGCACCCTGTGAGACCAGGTCGGTTAGACGCTCGGCCCGGTCGGCAATGAGTCGTTCGAGGTGTGAGCGCCATTGCGATGCCCCGGCGACGATGCCGGCTTCTCGGGCCAGGCGCTCCCATGCAGCGGCAGGCACAGCGTTGCCGTCGGCACCCACTACCGCCCCCGATGACGCCAGGGCCATAACTGCAGTCCGTGAGAAGTCGTGGTCGTTGAGGTCCAGCAGTGCCTTGAGGGTCCGGCCGGTCAGCGACTCGTCGAGGCGGCGGCCTGACACGCTGTTGAACGGCACGTCGGCTGCCTTCAGGTGCTGGTGGAGGAGCCTGGCGTAGCGGTCTCCGCCGGGGTGGACGATGGCCATTCGGGGGAACGGGGTGCCTGTGGCGGCTGCGGCGACGACCTCGCGTACGGCGACCCTGGCCTCTTCGTCGGGGTCGGCTACCGACCGCACGGCAAGGTCTGATGTCATCGGGGTAGGTGCTGAAGATGGGAAGGCTCCGCCCAGCCGCTCGACCAGGTGGCGGACGGGTTCGTCGGTGGCCTCGTCGCCGGTGCGGGCAGCGATGACCGTCAGCGGCCGGGAGGCTGCGAGGGCGGCAAGCAGGTCGATCCCCGAGGTCGGGGTGCGGCCGGGAACGTGCACGATCAGGACACCGAACTCCGCCAGGAGGGGATCGTTGCGGTCGATGCCGGCGGCCGTGCGGTGCAGGTCCACTTCGTCGATGAACTTCTTGGCCAGTCGGTCCCTGATGAGGCGGTGGAGCCTGACCACCTCGTTGGCCTGGGGGCCGGTGGCTGCCACCGTGTCGAGGGAGGAGTCGTCCAGCTCCCTCAGCTCACGGTGTACCCGCACCAGGGCGCGTTCGGTGGCCGGGTGGTGTGCGACGGGGCGGAGCAGGTCTGCTGAGTCGGCAAGGGTTGTGCGTACGGCGGCACCCACGACGGGGTCTGAGACCCTGCGACGCTGGTCGTCGGCAGGGGTCGAGCCGGCAAGCAGCTTGGCCAGGCCCAGGAGGGTCTCGAAGCGGACGGCGGCAAGCCCGACCACTCCGCCGGCGCCCGGGCCGGCTGCCAGCGAGCGGCGTGCGGCAACGCCCACCAGATTCGATGGAACCACCACGGTTACCGGTGCCAACGGGTCGCCACCCTTTGCCGCCGCAATGGCATCACCGAGCGCGGCGGTGGCCTCAGCGCCGTAGGAGGTGAAGGTAAAGCTGGCGGTCATCGTGTGACGAGGGTACGCACGACCTGTGACACCTCGCATGCGACCGTTGCGGCTCCGATCAGTCGTCGACTCCAACCCGGCGGTACTCTCCGGGTCCATGAGCGATCTGGGAACTGAACCGGTAGCTGAGCCCGAACTTGAACACCCGGGCCGTTGGGCGACCGAGGCCCCCGACCGCCCGGCCATCGTCATGCACTCGACCGGCCAGACCATGACGTTTGCCGAGCTGGATGCCGAGGCCAACCGCATCGCCAACCTGTTCCGCAGTCTGGGTCTTGAGCCCGGCGACCACATGGCGTTCTGTCTGGAGAACCGCATCGAGTTCCTTGCCTTGGCCTGGGGTGCCCACTACGCGGGCCTCTACTACACGGCCATCTCCTCGCGTCTCATGGCTGATGAAATCGCCTACATAGTCGATGACTGTGGTGCCAGGGTCTTTGTGACGTCGCCCTACAAGGCCGATGCCGTCGACGAGGTCGTGGATGCAACGCCGAACGTAGAGGTGCGGTTCACCATGGGAGGGCCGCTACCTGACCATGAGTCGTTCGAGGATGCAGTTGCGACCCAGTCGGCCGACCCGTTCCCGGGAGCGGTTGAGGGTCAGGACATGCTCTACTCCTCTGGCACAACCGGCCAGCCGAAGGGCATCAAGTCGCCGATGTCGGGTGCGCCTCTGGGCACGGTCAACCCGATAGCGATGATGGCCAGGTTCATGTTCGGTGCCGAGGAGGGGCAGGTGTACCTGTCGCCGGCGCCGCTGTACCACTCGGCTCCGCTGCGCTTCTGTCTCGGCTACCAGAGGCTGGGTTGCACGATCGTGGTGATGGAGAAGTTTGATGCCGAGGAGGCCCTTGTTGCAATCGAGGCCCATGGCGTGCATGCCAGCCAGTGGGTCCCGACCATGTTCGTGCGCATGCTCAAGCTGGGCGAAGAGGTGCGGGCCCGTTATGACACTTCGTCGCTTGTGTCGGCAATTCATGCGGCTGCTCCGTGTCCGGTGGAGGTGAAGCGCTCCATGATCGAGTGGTGGGGTCCGGTGCTCCACGAGTACTACGCGGGGACCGAGGGCAACGGCCTCACCTACACCAATTCGCTCGACTGGCTGGAGCATCCGGGGTCTGTCGGAAAGGCGCTGATCGGCGAGGTGGTCATCGTCGGCGACGACGGCAACGAGCTTTCGGTGGGCGAGGAGGGCGGCGTCTACTTCCGTAGCGACTCGCAGTTCGAGTACCACAACGACCCTGACAAGACGGCTGGTGCCAGGTTGGCCGGGAACCTCAGCACCCTTGGTGATGTGGGGCGTCTCGACGAGGACGGGTTCCTGTACCTGACGGATCGCAAGGCGTACATGATCATCTCGGGCGGGGTGAACATCTATCCCCAGGAGGCCGAGAACGTGTTGACCATGCACCCGGCGGTGTTTGATGTGGCTGTGATCGGTGTGCCGAACGACGAGTTCGGTGAGGAGGTCAAGGCCGTAGTTCAGTTGGTGGATCCGGCGGCGGCGGGTGACGAGATGGGGCGTGAGCTGATTGCCTTCTGCCGGTCCCAGCTGGCCGACGTGAAGTGCCCGCGCAGCGTCGACTTCCGCGATGAGTTGCCCAGGCATCCCACGGGCAAGCTCTACAAGCGCCTCTTGAAGGACGAGTACTGGCAGGGCCACCAGGCCCGCATCTGAGCGTGTTCCTTACCCTGTCGTCAACATATGTTGACGACAGGGAACCGCGCCGGTAGCGTGTACTGGTGGACATAGAGGCGAGCGCCCGCGAGCACGGTGTCCCCGACGATGACATGCTGCACGCACTACGAAACCACTGGCGAGCGTTCGAGACCGATGACCCCGCGGTCACGCTGTTCATAGGTCCATCGACAGCGGCCCAACCGCTGGAGGTGGGCGTGGCAGTCGATGAGGAGGGGACAGCCGTGATCCACGCCATGCCTGCCCGTAGCAAGTTCCTGAGAGGATGGTTGAAGCCATGAGTACTGCCCGAGCACAGCGGGCCAGGGCCCTTGAGGCCTGGGCTGAGCGTGTTGACACTGAGGATCTTGTGGAGGCAGACACGGCGTATCTGCGGGTGATTGCAACTCTTGCTGATCGCCGGGATCAGGTCGACGACGAGTTGGCTGAGGCGGTTCGCGCTGCCAGGGCCTCGGGGGGAACGTGGTCGGCAATTGGTGCGATGCTCGGCGTGTCGAAACAGGCTGCCCAACGCAGGTACGGGCCGATCCCGGTCGCTCCGGGCTGACAGGACCCGACAGGGTGGCCGGGCCGTGTTCAGCCGGCTTCTGAGTGGGTGACGGGCTGCTCACCCATCCACTCACGCAGGGTGTTCTTGAGCTTGGTCTGCTGGATGAACAGGTCGTGTTCGGCGTCGGCGTCGCCAGCGGCCTGGGGGGCCTTCAGGTAGAACGACAGCCACTCCTGTACCCCGGACTGGCCGGCCCGGTGGGCGAGGTCAAGGAACAGGGCCAGGTCCAACACGATGGGTGCGGCCAGGATGGAGTCGCGGCAGAGGAAGTCGACCTTGATCTGCATCGGGTAGCCCAGCCATCCGAAGATGTCGATTGCGTCCCAGCCCTCCTTGTTGTCGCCGCGGGGTGGGTAGTAGTTGATGCGTACGACGTGGTCGATGTTGCCGTAGAGGTCGGGGTATGACTCGGGTTGGAGGATGGTGTCGAGCACGCCCAGCTTGGAGACCTCCTTGGTCTTGAAGTTCTCCGGGTCGTCGAGGACCTCACCGTCGCGGTTGCCGAGGATGTTGGTTGAGTACCAGCCTCGAAGGCCCAGCATCCGGGCTTTGAAGCCGGGGGCGAGGAGCGTCTTCATGAGGGTCTGGCCGGTCTTGAAGTCCTTCCCGGCGATCGGTACGCCGCGGGTTGCGGCCAGTTCGAGCATGCAGGGCAGGTCCACGGAGAGGTTGGGTGCTCCGTTGGCGAACGGGACCTCGCTTGAGAGTGCTGCGTAGGCGTAGATCTGGCTGGGGGAGATGTTCTCGTCGTTGTCCCTGAGGCCCTGTTCGAAGGCGGCGACGGTGTCGTGGACGGCGCTGGCTTCCTGGTAGGCCTCGGTTGAACCGCACCAGACCATCACAAGGCGGTCGCAGTTGTTTTCCGTGCGGAAGCGTTCGATGTCGTCGATGAGGGCCTGGGCCTGTTCCCATTTGGAGGTCATGGTCTTTACGCGGGTGCCCTCCAGCTTCTTGACCCAGCGCTGGTCGAACACGGCGTCCATGGCCACGATGCCCTCCAGTTCGGAGGAGATGGGTGCCAGGTCGCGTTCCTCGAGCACGCCGCAGGTGCGGGCGGCCTCGAGGACGTTGGCTGAGATGGGGTCCCAACCGCCGAACACGATGTCGTCCAGCTCGGCCAGGGGCACGAACTCGCGGATCAGGGGGTTGCGGTCCTCGTCGCGGGCGCCGAGTCGGATGTGGGCCATCTGGCTGACCGACCCGATGGGCGGTGCCAGGCCCTTGCGGGCCGAGATGACGCCTGCGATGAAGGTGGATGAGACGGCGCCGAGCCCGGGGGTGAGGATTCCGAGGCGGCCGGTCGCCGGGGCGATGGTGGTTGGTTCTGTCATGGTCGAAAGCATAAGCAGATCCAAATGAAAGAGTTGCTAGATTCAGAGTTACTGAATATCCAGACAGGATTCTGCAATGTCACCAGACAACTCGTTGACCAGGGCTGTGAGCCTGCCGAACCTCACCGTGCAGCAGCTGGAGTACATGGTCGCCGCCGCCGACAACCCCACCCGTGCCGCAGCGGCGGCATCCCTCGGCGTCACCCCGTCGGCGCTCACTCAGGGCCTCGCCGAACTGGAGCGTCGTGTCGGGTTGCCTCTCTTTGAGAGAAGCGGCCGCCATACCCGGCTGAGGCCCCAGGCCGACGAGGTGCTCGCCCATGCCCGCCGGGTCGTGGCCGAGACGCGTGATCTGGCCCGTTGGTCGATGGCCCAGCGCTCCGGCTCATCCGGGCTGGTTCGGCTGGGCACCATTGACGCCGTCGCCGTCCAGCACAGGGCCGAGGCGATCCGCTCCTTCCACCGGAACCAGCCCGAGGTCGACCTGCGCCTCACCGTCGCCCCCTCGGGCATTCTTATCGACGGTCTGGTCGCCGGGGATCTGGATCTCATCGTCTGCGTCCAGCCGGCGAACACGCCCGACGGTGTCTCGTTTCGGCACTGCTTCGATGAACCTCTGCACGTCTACGCCCCCGAAGGTGAGAGCCGCAGGCCCCCGGCGGAGTGGGGCCCGTGGGTCACGTTCCCGGCGGGCTCGAACACCCGCGCCGTAATCTCGACAGGCTTGGCAGCGGTGGGTGCGCCTTTTGAGGTTGTAGCCGAGTCGAACCAGCCCGAGGTGCTCCGCGAGATGGTGCGCCTTGGCCTGGGATGGACGGTGCTGCCGCCGGTCGGGAGTGCCGTCAGAACGGGAGCGATGGCGCCCGCCAGGTCAGAACCGGTCGCGCAGCGCCGCCTGGTGGTCGGAAGGCGGGTCGGGGCTCCACCGGATCCGGCAGCCGATGCCCTGGCCTCAGCCCTTACCCGACCGGATTCAGGCCGGTGAGCGCCCTCGCTGTCGGCCCGGGGCAGATAGCCTCTCGCCCCATCAGCCCGACCACGGGCACGAACAACCATGGCCCCCGACCGGGCCACCCGAGCACAGGCGGTACGACATGACCTGGCCCACCTCAAGAGACGACGAGCTGTTCGGCTACATCGACCAGGAGCTCGAGCGCCAGAACACAACGCTGCAGTTGATTGCGTCCGAGAACTTCGCCTCACCGGCGGTTCTCGGGGCCAGCGGCTCGGTGCTCACGAACAAGTACGCCGAGGGCTACCCCGGCAAGCGCTACTACGGAGGCAACGTCCACGTGGACGAGGTCGAGGACCTGGCCCGCGAGAGGGTCAAGGCCCTTTTCGGCGCCGACCACGCCAACGTTCAGCCCCACTCCGGGGCCAACGCCAACATGGCCGTCTACCAGGCTCTGCTGGAGCCGGGCGACACCGTGCTCGGCATGAGCCTCGACCACGGAGGCCACCTCACACACGGGTCGCCGGTGAACGCCAGCGGCATCCTCTACAACTTCGTCTCCTACGGCGTGACAAAGAGCGATGAGCGCATCGACTACGACGAGCTGCGCGACAGGGCAAGGGAACACCGGCCGAAGATGATCGTGGCAGGTGCCACCGCCTATCCACGGATCATCGATCCGGCGCCGTTCCGCGCCATTGCCGACGAGGTCGGGGCGCTGCTCATGTTTGATGCCGCCCACATCGCCGGGCTGATCGCCGGCGGTGTGCACCCCAACCCGGTGTCGTACTGCGACATCGTCACCTTCACCACGCACAAGACCCTGCGTGGTCCGCGCGGTGGCTGCATCCTCGCCACCTCGGAGCATGCAAGGGCCGTCGACAAGGCCGTGTTTCCCGGCTCCCAGGGTGGGCCGCTCGAGCACCACATCGCCGCAAAGGCCGTGGCGTTCCGCGAGGCGGCGGATCCGTCGTTTGCCGACTACGCGCGTCAGATCGTGGCCAACTCGTCGGCTCTGGCCGACGCCCTGGCAGGACACGGGTTCCGGATGGTGTCGGGCGGTACCGACAACCACCTTCTCCTCGTGGACCTGCGGACCTTCGACGCGGACCTCACTGGTGCCGTCGCCCAGACAGTGCTTGATCGAGCGGGTATAACCCTCAACAAGAACACGGTCCCAGATGATCCCCGTTCTCCGTTCGTTACCAGCGGTGTCCGAATCGGAACGCCTTCGACGACGACCCAGGGAATGGGCGAGGCCGAGATGGTCGTCATTGCCGACCTCATCGCACGAACACTCAGCAGCGTCGACGACGATGCGGCCATCGAGGCCGTTCGTTCCGAGGTGGTCGAACTGTGTGGCCGGTTCACGCCCTACGGGGGTTAACGGTCTGATGACACCGGGCATCTGGGGCTGACGTCTTGCCGGGGGCGCTCGCGTTTGTCGTGGTCGGTGGTGCCGCAGCGGTAGCCACCGGGGTGGCCACACCGGTGGTCCGGCGCCTCGCCATCCGATCCGGTGTCCTCGTGGCGCCCGATGACCGCAACGTCCACGAGTCACCGACGCCCACCCTTGGTGGCACAGCGATGCTTTTCGGCCTTTTCGTAGGTGCTCTCACCGCCTGGTTGATCGGTGACTTCTCGATGGTTTTCGCCGAGCCGTCCGAGATGCTCGGCGTTCTGGCAGCTGCGGCGGTGATCTGCGCCGTCGGGGTGATCGACGACATGTCGCCTCTGTCGGCCTCGGCAAAGGTTGCCGGGATGGTCGTGGCGGGGGCGGTCCTGAGCCTTGTCGGGGTGTCGCTTGTAGTGCTGCGCATTCCGTTCTTTGAGACGGTGATCCTCTCGTCGAACATGTCGGCCCTGTCGACCGTGGTGTGGGTGGTGCTCATTGCCAACGCCGTAAACCTGATCGACGGCCTAGACGGTCTGGCGGGTGGGATTGTCGCGATTGCCGCCGCCACCTTTCTCTTCTACGCCATCCGCCTGGGCGATGCGGGCGTGTTGAGCGGGAACAGTCCGGGTGCGTTGATAGCGGTGATGGTGGTCGGAATCTGCATCGGCTTTCTTCCGCACAACGTGCATCCGGCGCGCATATTCATGGGCGACGGCGGTGCGCTGCTGCTGGGCCTGCTCATGGCGGCCTCGACGATGTCGGTGGGGGGTAGCACCGATGCGGTGTTCAGCGGTCAGGCGTTCTTCTTCTTCGCACCCATCTTCATTCCGTTGTTCATCCTGGGTGTCCCACTGTTTGACATGGCTTTCGCCATTGTTCGCCGTGCTGCGACCCGCGGCATCCGTGTGACCCATGCAGACAAGGACCATCTGCACCACCGCCTGCTCCGTCTGGGTCACGGGCACCGGCGGGCCGTCTCGATTCTCTGGGCGTGGACTGCGCTGCTGTCGGGTTTCGTGTTGTGGCCCACCTACACGGGGTCTGGTGACGCCATCGTCCCCATCGGGATTGCGGCTGTCTGCCTGCTCCTCTTCACCGTGTTTCATCCCAGGTTGAGTGGATCAGCGGTAGCTGGGTCGCCTGACGACCCACCGGGGGGTCGAGGCTAAGCCGGCCATCCGTCACACCAAGGTCAGGTTGTCGCTCCCCACATTGGTGATTAGATTCACAAGCGCTCCAGACGGCCGTCGTCGCGGGGGCAACGATGGTGACCGGAGACATTCCGGTCGGAGGGATCTGCGGATGCAACAGGTCGGAACGCGCGAGTTGGAGCAGGGCTTCGGCGATGCTCTCGCAGCGGCCTTCGAGCTTGCGGTCACGCCGGCCATCTTCGGCTTCCTGGGCTGGCTGATCGATCGCCAACTGAACCTCTTTCCGGTGTTCACGATCTCGTTGACGCTGGTCACAGCCGGCTACGCCACCTGGAAGCTGTACCGCAGCTACAGCGACCGGATGGATCGTGCAGCGGCCGAGCGCCGCGCCGCATGGCTGGCGGGCTCCTGAGCATGGCCGACACCTCCTCCCTCGTGGCTGACGCCACTGTGGTCACCCCGGAACGCGACATAGCGCGTGACCTGGCCAGAAGGGCCGTCTGGGTCGCACCGGTATTCGTAGTTGTAGGTGCAATCGGCTGGGGGGCTACCGGTGCTGCATCGTCGGCAATCGCACTTGCTCTGGTGGTCGCCAACTTCCTGATCGGTGCGGCAATCATCACCCGTGCCGTGAGCATCTCGTTGAACGCCCTCTACGGAGCGGTCCTGTTCGGCTACCTCATCCGTCTCGGCGCACTCGCCGTTATCGCCGTGGTGCTCAAGGGCAGCGGCGACTGGTTCGCTGCCGTACCGTTCGCAATCACCCTTCTCGTAACCCATCTGGGCCTACTCACCTGGGAGACCAGGCACGTTTCGGCGTCGCTGGCCTTCCCGGGGTTGATGCCCCAACCCGTCCCACAGGTCACTCCAGAGGAGAACCACTCCAAGTGAACGTGCTAGCGCTCGAATTTCCTCCGGTCAGCCACCTCTTCGAGTGGCCCGACATCTTCTTCTCGGGGACGGCGTACGCCGTCAACAAGACCGTGCTCGTCTACCTGGCCGCCGTGTTGATCACCGGTGTGATCTTCACCCTGGCCGGCCGCCCGAAGCAGTCCCTCGTGCCGGCAGGAATTCAGCACGTCGCCGAATCCGGGATCGACTTCATCGAGGACTCGGTCGTCATGCAGACCATCGGCCCTGAGGGGCGCAAGTTCATGCCGTTCCTCACCACGATGTTCTTTTTCATCATGTTCTCGAACATCTTCGAGGTGATCCCCGGCATCCAGTTTCCGGCCAACAGCCGCATGGCCGTGCCGATCACGCTGGCCATCGTTGTCTGGGTCATCTACAACTTCGTCGGAATCAGGTCACAGGGCCTGGGCGGCTACTTCAAGAACTCTCTCTTCCCGCCGGGCGTACCGGTTGCCCTGTACCTGATCGTGACGCCCATCGAGTTGGTGTCCACGTTCGTGGTTCGTCCCTTCTCGCTGGCAATCCGACTCTGGGCCAACATGGTCGCAGGCCACCTTCTGCTCGTCACGTTCGCCGTGCTCACCCAGGTTCTCTGGAGCTCCACCTACATCGGAGCCGTCGGACCCTTCGCCATGCTGGTGCTGATGACGGGCTTTGAGATCCTGGTGTCGGTCCTGCAGGCCTTCATCTTCACGATCCTGACGGCCGTCTACATCGGCGGCTCGATGCACCCAGCCCACTGATCCGCAGTTGGCGTTAAGGCTCTACCCGCAAGTTCAATAACCAAGAGGGTCGGACACTCCGGCTCGACAACAAATCAAACACAGGAGAATCCAAGTGCTGAACGTTTTGGCGCAGACGGCAGCCGGTGAAATGGTCGAGGGCCTCAAGGCCATCGGCGCCGGGCTCGGTTACGGCCTCGCGGCCATCGGCCCGGGCATCGGTATCGGAACCGTGGTCGGCAATGCCATTTCGGCGATGGCTCGCCAACCCGAGTCCGCCGGTATGGCGCGTACGACCATGTTCCTCGGAATTGCCTTCACCGAGGCGCTGGCCCTGATCGGTTTTGTCGTCTTCATCCTGCTGCTGCCCTAGGCAGTCGGCGGATTCGGACCAGACGACCAACTGACACAATCGACCCGAGAGAGAGTTGAACCCATGAGCCAACGACGGAACCGCCTGGCTGCGGCACCGCTGATCGCCGTGCTGGGCCTCGTGGCCCTTGCCGGCCCCGCCGGAGCTTCCGGCGAGAGCGTCGGCGGCTGTATGGCCGAGCACCTCGCAGAGGCCGTTGAGGAGAACCACGGCGATCTCGAGCACACGTTGCACGACGAAGAGGTCCAAAAGGACCTGGAGAAGTGCTTCGAGGCCCCTAACCCGATCCTCCCCGAGACCAACGAGATCATCTGGGGCGCCTTGTCCTTTGGTCTGTTGTTCTTCTTCATGGCCAAGAAGGGTTTCCCGGCTGTGAAGGGTGCGATGGACGCCCGCGCTGAGCGGATAGCCAGCGACCTAGATGCCGCTGAGCAGGCCAAGATCGACGCCAGGGCCGTGGAGGCCGATTATCAGGCTCGTCTTGGCGACGCCAAGGGTGAGGCTTCCAGGCTGATCGACGAGGCTCGTGGTGCTGCCGACCAGCTCAAGGCCGACCTGTCGGCCCGTGCCGAGGCCGACATCGCTGACATGCGCGAGCGTGCTGCTGCCGACATCGAGTCAGCTCGCCAGCAGGCCATCGCCGACCTCCGCGCCGAGGTTGCCGGTATCGCCCTGGGTGCGGCCGAGAGGGTGGTTCAGTCCAGCCTCGACGCCGAGGTCCAGGGCCGCCTGATCGACGCCTACATCGACGAGGTGGCCGGGAGCAATGGCTGATCCTCGGGTTGACGCCTACGCAGACGCCCTGTTCGCCGTTGCGGCGGCCGAGGGCAACCTGGCCGCGGTCGAGGACGAGCTGTTCCAGTTCGCCCAGGCACTCGGTTCAAACGACGACCTGCGGGCAATGCTTGCCGATGGGGCGGTTCCGGCCGCACGCCGTCAACAGGTCGTCGAGGACCTGCTCGACGGCCGAGCCTCGGCAACAACGTCGGCTCTGGTCTCGATGGTTGTAGCAGCCGGCCGCGCCGCCGACCTGCCGGCCATCATCGACGCCATGGTGGAGCGCAGTGCAGCGTCCCGGAACAAGGCTGTCGCCACGGTCCGTTCGGCAATCGACCTGAGCGTCGACCAGCGCAGCAGGCTCGAGGCCGCCATCCACACCTCAACCGGCAAAGAGGTCGAGGTGAAGGTGGTCATCGACCCGTCCGTACTGGGCGGTGTGGTGACCGAGATAGGTGACGACATCATCGACGGCAGCGTCCGACGCCGCCTCAACCAGCTCCGAGAGAGCTTCCGCTGAGCAGCGGAAGACACATACGTACACGAGACGAGAGAGAACATGCCTGAACTCACGATTGACACGGCAGACATAGCCGCTGCGATCCAAAAGAACCTGGCTGGCTTTGAGCCCAGCCTCGAACAGAGCCAGGTCGGCCACGTGATCGAGGTCGGCGACGGCATCGCCCGTGTGTCGGGCCTGCCCGACGCTGCTGTGAACGAGTTGCTCCAGTTTGAGAGCGGCACCTTCGGTCTGGCGCTGAACCTTGATGAGGATGCCATCGGTGCGGTGGTGCTCGGCGAGGTTGACGACATCGAAGAGGGCCAGACGGTTCGTGCTACTGGCGACATCTTGTCCCTGCCTGTCGGGGACGGCCTTCTTGGTCGGGTCGTGAACGCGCTGGGGGAGCCGATCGACGGCAAGGGCCCGCTTACCAACACGGTGCAGCGCCGCATGGAGATCCAGGCGCCGGGCATCATGGGTCGCAAGCCCGTGCACGAGCCGATGCAGACCGGCATCAAGGCAATCGACTCGCTCATCCCGATCGGGCGTGGCCAGCGCGAGCTCATCATCGGCGACCGCAAGACCGGTAAGACCACGATCGCCATCGACACAATCATCAACCAGGCCGGTCAGGGCGTGAACTGCGTCTACGTGGCAATCGGCCAGAAGGCCTCCACCGTCGCCCAAAACGTGGCGGTGCTCGAGGCCCACGGTGCCATGGAGTACACGGTCGTGGTGGTTGCCCCGGCATCCGAGCCGGCGCCGTTCAAGTATCTGGCTCCCTATGCCGGATGTGCAATGGGCCAGCACTGGATGGACAACGGGGGCCACGCCCTCGCCGTCTACGACG
>JACNLA010000037.1 GCA_014381745.1 Actinomycetota bacterium
TTACAGCCCGTTCCCTTTGGCCACTCGGGCACCGACCCAGAGCGTCGGATGATACCGGCCACCTCGGGCCCAGCCACCGGCTGTCGGTACGTCGTGAAGCGTCGCTATGGTTCGGCCATGGCCTCTTTCGACGTTGTTTCAGAGATCGACCTCCAGGAGGTACGCAACGCCGTGGACCAGGCTGCGCGTGAGATCCACACCCGATTCGATTTCAAGGGAACCAACTCGAACGTGGAGTTGGGCGACGGCGCTATAACGCTTGAGTCCTCCACCGAGGATCGCCTGGCGGCGCTGGTTGTAGTGCTCGAGGAGAAGCTGGCTCGCCGCAAGGTGTCGCTCAAGTCCCTCGACTGGGGCCAGGTCGAATCGGCCAGCGGTGGCCGCTCACGTCAGGCTGCCGGGCTCCGGGCCGGAATCGACAGCGATTCAGCTCGGACCATCAACAAGCTCGTAAAGGATCTGGGCATCAAGGGCATCCAGACCCAGACTCAGGGAGATCAGGTCCGCGTCAACGGCAAGAAGCGTGACGCCCTCCAGGAGGTCATCGCTGCTCTGAAGGCAGCTGACCTGAACCTGCCCCTCCAGTTCACCAACTTCCGCGACTAGGAGATCGGCCCGCCGCTCATCGTGTCACCTGACCGCCAGGATCCGCCCCGGAGGCGATCGATGCGGTCCTCGGTTGACGGGTGGGTCGAGAACAGCCTGCTGCGCTTTCGCCCACCCACGGCCTGAGCCTTGAGAGGGTCGATGATGTAGGACGAGGCCTGGTTCGGGTTGACGCCGGATGGAATCCGTGCGGCAGCCACCTCCAGCTTCTCCAGGGCCAGGGCCAGCGGCTCGCCATCGCCCATCAGCCTTGCTGCGGAGGCGTCGGCCTGGAACTCACGGCTGCGGCTGATCGCCGCCTGGATGATCACGGCGGCGATCGGGGCAAGAATTGCCAGTGCGATGTCACCGATCGGGTTGCGGTTCCGGTCACGACCACCGCTGAAAATGGACGCCCACATGGCCATGCGGGCGATCATCGTTATGGCCATTCCAACCGCCGCCGCCACCGACCCGATGAGGATGTCGCGGTTCCGGATGTGCATCAGCTCATGGGCCAGCACCCCGCGGATCTCGTACCAGTTCATGCGGTCTACGAGGCCCTGGGTGATCGCCACCGCTGCGTGATCTGGGTTGCGGCCGGTGGCGAAGGCGTTGGGTTGGTCGTTGGGAGAAATGTAGAGCTTCGGCATCGGCAGGCCGGCGGCGGCGGAGAGTTCGGAGACCACGCGGTGGTAGTCGGGATGGTCTGCCGGGTCGGCCGGAACGGCCCGTGCGGAGGCGATGGCGATGCGGTCGCTGCCCCAGTAGGAGGCTCCGACGACCACGAGCCCGATGATCATGCCCAGGACCATTCCGCCGTTGCCGCCCATGGCGCCACCGATCACGATGAAGAGGCCGCCCAACAGCGCCAGCAGAGCGAAGGTCTTGGTGGTGTTGATCATCGGTTCCTCGGGGATCGGGGTTGAGTCAGGAAACCCAAGCGTACGCCCGACATTCCCACCGTGGACATCGCCCGCCCCCTACCGGCGACCGCCCGGGAACCCACGACACGCGGAGCGAGCAAAGGTCAGGCGTCGTAGTAGCCGGAGTGGACGTAGACGGTGGGCACGCCCTCGGATCTGTACATGATCAGGTTCCCGGGGTCGTCATCGATGGCCAGGAGCGGCTCATAGCCATCGCTGCGTAACTCGGAGAGGATCGCCCGCTTCACCTCGGGCGAGCTGCCGTGGTCGTCCTCGTTTCGCATGGCCAAGAGGTCCCACCTGACACCGTTCAGCTCCAGCCATTCCAGGGTGGTGTCTGCCGAGCCGGATGGGCGGGCGGTCAACAGGACGACCGTCTGATTCTCGGTTAGATGCTCGACCAGGCGGATCGACTCCGGAATCGGAGGGTCGTCAATGGATGCCTCAAAGAACGCCCACCAATCCTTGGTGGGCCCATCTAGGAAATGCTGCCGCCCGGAGGCGTCGGAGAGAACACCATCGACATCGACGATCACAACCGGTCCAGCCGGTGGCCTGCCGTCACGTTCGAAGCGGACCCCGGACAGGGCTCAGTCCTCGTGGCTGGACTCAGCAGCCCGGGTGCGGATCTCGTCGACGACACCGGAGTCGGCGAGGGTTGTGGTGTCGCCCAGGTCGCGGCCCTCGGCCACGTCGCGGAGCAGGCGACGCATGATCTTGCCGCTGCGGGTCTTGGGCAGATCAGGCACGAGGAACACGGCACGCGGCCGGGCTGTGGGGCCCAGCTTTACGGCCACGTGGCCTCGGATTTCCTCGCCGAGTTCGTCTGAGGCAACGTGGGATCCACGCAGGATCACGTAGGCGACTATCGCCTGGCCGGTGATCGAATCGGTTGCACCGACAACCGCGGCCTCTGCGACTGCCGGGTGGTCCACGAGCGCTGATTCCACCTCGGCGGTGGAGATGCGGTGACCCGAGACGTTCATGACGTCGTCGACCCGACCCAGCAGCCACAGGTAGCCGTCGTCATCCAGCTTGGCTCCGTCGCCGGCGAAGTACCGGCCCTCGAACCGGGACCAGTAGGTGTCGTGGTAGCGCTCGGGGTCGCCCCAGATTCCTCTCAGCATGGAGGGCCACGGCCGCGAGATGGTCAGGTAGCCACCCCCGTGCTCCACCACCTCGCCGGCGTCATCGACCAGTTCCGCGAACACGCCGGGAATGGCGTGACATGCCGAGCCGGGCTTAGTCGTGGTCACACCGGGCATGGGCGAGATCATGTGGCCGCCCGTTTCGGTCTGCCACCAGGTGTCGACGATCGGGCAGGTGCCACCGCCGATGTTCTCGTGGTACCACATCCAGGCCTCGGGGTTGATCGGTTCGCCAACCGTTCCGAGAACCCGCAGTGAGGACAGATTGTGGGCGTCAGGTTCGGACTCGCCCCATTTCATGAAGGTCCGTATGGCGGTCGGTGCCGTGTAGAGCTGTGTCACGCCGTAGCGCTCGATGATGTCCCAGAGGCGGTCCTTTGGCCACTGGCCGCGGTCGCCGCTCCTGTGCTCAGGCAGTGGGGTGTCGGGGGTTCCCTCGTACATGACCGATGTACACCCGTTGGTGAGCGGCCCGTAGACGATGTAGCTGTGGCCGGTCACCCAGCCGATGTCGGCTGCACACCAGTAGACGTCCTCTTCCCGGTTCAGGTCGAACATGTACCTGTGGGTGTAGGCAACCTGGGTCAGGTAGCCGCCGGTGGTGTGCATGATGCCCTTGGGCTTGGCCGTGGTGCCCGAGGTGTAGAGCAGGTAGAGCAGCTGCTCGCTGTCCATGGGTTCGGCGGGGCAGTCGGGGGACGCGTCTGCCATCAGGTCGTGCCACCAGAGGTCGCGCCCGTCGGCCATCGTGACCTCGGTGTCGCAGCGGTTCACGACGACCACGTGTTCGACCGAGGCTGCACCCGTGTCGAGGGCGGAGTCCACGTTCACCTTCAGTGCCGACGGCTCACCCCGCCGGTAGCCGGCATCGGCGGTGATGACCAGCCGGGCCTCGGCGTCCTCGCAACGGTCCACGATGGAGTCGGGAGAGAAGCCGCCGAAGATCACGCTGTGGACGACCCCGATCCTGGTGCAGGCCAGCATCGCCACAGGTAGCTCGGGGATCATCGGCATGTAGATGGCGACGCGGTCACCCTTGTTGAGGCCGAGGCCCTTCATGACGTTTGCGAACCTGGAAACCTCGTCCAACAAATTGGAGTAGGTGATCTCACGGGTGTCTCCCGGCTCGCCCTCCCAGTAATAGGCGATCCGGTCGCCATAGCCGGCGTCCACGTGCCGGTCGAGGCAGTTGACCGAAAGGTTCAGCTTCCCGCCGACGAACCACTTGGCGAACGGAAGGTCCCACTCGAGGGTCGTGTGGAAGTCCTCGTCCCAGGTGAGCAGCTCGCGTGCCTGTCGTGCCCAGAACGCCTCATAGTCGGCTTCGGCTTCGGCGTAGTGGGAGTCGTCTGACAACAGGGCCGCAGATGTGAACTCCGGTGAGGGCGGAAAGGTGCGGTCCTCTACGTAGTAGTCCTCGATTGTCGGCTCGTTCATTGCCGTTCCTCTCCCGTCGTTCCGGTTCGCACGCCAGTGGGGACGATAGTCAGTCGGTTGGTGGGTGTCAGGGGCCGGCGGTCCACTCAAGAACCGTGAACCCTCCGAGACCCGCCGGGTCCGTCAGGGCTTCGGACTCGACGATTCGGCTTCTGGCCCTGATGGCCTCGAGGTCTCCCAGATGGGCACGCTCGGACCAGGTCAGGCGGCCCTGTTCGACAAGGCCGTCGATTCCGTTGATGCCCAGGAAGTCTGTCTGGCTCATGGCGGATGCTCCAGCAGGTAGCTGGTCGATCGCCACCTCGACGGTGACATCCTGTCGTCCCGGCGAGTCGAGCGGTGCCCCTCCCCGCTCATGCTCCACATATGTGCGCAGCCATTCAGTTGACGCCCGTCCGGCCATCTCGGCAGTGGTGGTGCAGTAGTCGAACACCAGCAGCGAACCCCGGTCCAGGGTCGACAGGGCTTCTGTTACCCATGTGGACGCTCTTGTCTGGACGGCAATTCTGGCGCCATCAACAGGTTCGACGGGGACGGGTGGGTCGCAGGACACGGTGACCCTCTCGACGAGGTCGCCGGCGGCGACATCGACGCACACCTCGTTCCAGGTGCCATCAGCAGCGGCCAACAGGCCGAAGGCCAAGTTGTCGAGCAGCTCGTTGGCAACGACCACACCAACCACCGGTCCGACCGGCAGATCGGTGAGGGATTCGACACCCTCCGGGTGATTTGAGCGGAGGACATCAGACCTCTCCACCGCCAGATAGCGGCCGTCCACGAGGCACTCCGGGCCAGCCGCCAAGACCGACCGTGCGAGGGCCCCCGTTCCGGCACCTGCCTCCACCACGGCAAAGCCTCCGGGCCGGCCGAGTCGTTCCCAGACCTGATCCATCCATCGGGCCAGCACGGCCCCGAACAGTGGTCCCACCTCGGGGCTGGTGATGAAGTCCCCCCTGCGGCCAGCGGCTCCTCCGGTTACATAAAAGCCGTCTACCGGATCGTAGAGGCAGGCCTCCACGTACTCGTCGAAGCTGATAGGACCGTCAGCTCGAATGCGTTCGTCCAACCGCTGGGCCAGCCCGCCTTCGGTCTGGCCTGGGATGTCAGCCCCCGAGGGACAGGAGGCTGACGTCTGTGAAGCGGGCCACGACCTGTGGAAGGACACCGAAGATCAGGGTCACGACGCCGCACATGACGAGGGCTGAGACCAGCGACGGTGTCATGGGCACGGCCGACATGTCCTCATCGGGAACGTCGTCGGCCCACATTCGGAGCAGCACCGAGGCGTAGTAGTAGAGGGCGATGACTGCATTTACCGCTGCTAGAACCGCCAGGGCGTAGCCCCAGAGGTCTCCGGCAGTGGTGAGCACCCGGAACACCTCGAACTTGGCGAACCATCCACCCAACGGTGGGATGCCGGCCAGGGACCCCAGGAAGATCGTCATTGCGACGGTCAGGGCGGGTGCGTACCGGAATGCTCCGGCGAACGAGGAGATCTCAGCCGACCCGGTCCGACGGGCAAGGGAGATGATCACCGCGAACGCTCCCAGGTTCATGGCCGCGTAGATGGCCAGATAGGTGACGGTCGCGGAGAGCGCCTGGTCGCCCATGGCGACGCTGTGGCCGGCTACGGCCAGGGGGGCGATCATGAACCCTGTCTGGGCCACCCCGGAGTAGGCCATCATCTTGACGATGTTGGTCTGGCGCAGGGCGATCAGGTTGCCGACCGTCATCGACAGCGCAGCCAAAATCCAGACCAGTGGCTCCCACACCTCGGGGCGTCCGTAGAAGCCGACGAAGACCAGCGCCAGGAGCGCCACGAAACCGGATGCCTTGGAAGCGACGGAGAGAAATGCCGTAACCGGGGTGGGTGCACCCTGGTAGACGTCGGGGGCCCAGGTGTGGAACGGTGCCGCCGAGACCTTGAAGCCGAATCCGGCCACCACGAACACGATGCCGAGGGTGACGACCGATACCGACGCTCCCCCGGCGGTCACAGCCGAGTTGATGTCGGCGAGCAGCGTGGACCCGGAGACGCCGAACAGCAGCGACATGCCGTAGAGCATCACGGCCGAGGCGAACACGCCCATCAGGTAGTACTTCAGCCCTGCCTCGGTGGAGCGCATGTCGCGCTTGCGCCATGCAACCATCAGGTAGGCGGGTATGGACAGCAGTTCAAGGGCCACGAACAGCGAGATGAGATCACGTGACGACGCCATCATGACCATGCCCATTACCGATGCCAGGAGCAGCCCGTAGTACTCGTTCTCCCAGAACTCGCCCTCGGCGACGTAGTTGGTCGACAACAGGATCACCAAGTACCCGGCCAGGATGAAGATGGCCTTCATGACCAGCGAGAACTCGTCGACCACGTAGGCCCCGCCGAACATGACCCTGTCGGTTCCGTCCACGGCGAGGGTCAACAGGGGAACGGCAGTGGCCAAGAGGCCCAGACCAGCCACGGCTGCCGTTATCGGCCGGGCCTTTTCAAGGAAGACGATGTCGAGGAGCGTCACGAGAGCACCGACGCTGAGCAGCACTATCTCGGGCGCGAGGGCGTGCCAGTCGAGGGCGGGCCTCTCAAACGCCAGGAGCAGAAGTTGGGGACCCACCCCTAGTTACCCGCCGCTGCATGGTCGTCGTGCCCACCGCTACCGCCGACCTCGTAGACGGCTGCGCAACCCAGAGCATCGGCCTCGGCCTCGGTCAACTCGGCGGCGTTCACCTGGAGACAGTCGTTCAGAGAGGCGTCGACCGCTCCATCAGACACACGGAACACCAGGTTCGGGTAGACGCCGATTGCCACGATGAGGGCCAGGATCGGTGCCCACGCCAGCCACTCGTGCCTGGACACGTCGACGATCTCGGGGTTGTCGGCGAACTCCTCAGGTGGGTTACCGAAGGCAACACGCTGGAGCAGCCACAACAGGTAGCCGGCCGCCAGAACCGTCCCAATCGCAGCCACCACCATGAAGGTGCGGAACGTCTCCACGGGCAGCCCGTTGGCAGGGTTGTAGGTGGACAGGATGGCGGGGAACTCACCCCAGAAACCGGCCAGGCCGGGAAGGCCCAACGAGGCCATGACACAGATGCCAAATATCCAACCCATTCGCGGCGCCTGGACCAACAGGCCACCGAGGCGGCTGATCTCGAGGGTGTGGTAGCGGTCCTTTATGGAACCGGCCAGGAAGAACAGCATTCCGGTGATCAGGCCGTGGGCGACCATTCCCATGATGGCGGCGTTGATGCCGAAGTCGGTGAG
>JACNLA010000024.1:0-39288 GCA_014381745.1 Actinomycetota bacterium
CGGCTACCCTCGGTTCATGGTCGCAGATGATGGCCGCTCACAACCGGAACAATCTGGCGGAATCAGCCCGGACACGGTGAGCGAACCAACAACCGAGGCACTGGAACGTTTCGCTGCCGAAGCGGGTGCCGAAGAGGCCGTCCGCCGCCTCGGACACGAGGCCTGGCTACGCCAACGCTCTGAGGAGGCCAGCCACCTCCAGGGACTGTTGACCGACCTGGCCGAAAGACGCGATTCCGTCGGCGTGTCGCTCTCGAGCGGAGATCACCGAAACGGCCACATTGAGGTGGTCGGCACCGACTTCATCGGATTGCGCCTCGGCGACGGCGGGTTGAGCCTGCTTGCACTTACGTCCATCGCCTACCTCCGCCTCGGAACCGACACGGACCTGGTCGGCGACCGTCCCACCCCCGCCGGCGACACCGACCTGCACGGTGTTCTGGAGCGCCTCCTCAGCGACCAACCTCATGTGACCATCGTGGTTGCAGGTTCCACAGCCGCACAGACCGGAACCCTTGAGCGCCTCGGCAAGGACCTGGCAATGCTGCGGGCCGACGACGGGTCAATGCTTCACGTTCCGCTCTCGGCTCTTGTCGAGGTAAGGCTCTCTCCGGGACGCTGAGCCACAGCGTGCCCGGGCCCGAAGGAAGCGGCGCTACCTGCGGCCTCGCTTGCCCTTCTTGCCCTTCTTTCCCCTGATGCCACGCTGGAGGCGCTTCTTGAGCTTTCCGGCAGACCCTCGATCAGAATCCAGGTCGGCCAGCACTCCGGGCGCGGCCTCGTTGATTATCTCCTCGGCAGCATCCAGCAATGCGGCAATGCTGTCGTCGTCACCCAGACCCGGTGGTTCGTCCGGTGTCGTAGGTGTCACCAGCGAACCGTGGCTCCAGTTCACGTCAATTCGCCGCCTCTGAAAGGAAACACAGTCAGCAGGGCAACGCCAAGGGGCCTCTGGTGCAAGGTCAAGGTCGCACTTGCGCACGGTGTCGCCGTTGGGATAACTACGGCTCTCGAAGTGCGTGCAGTTCTCGCGCATCGGCATGGAAGGTATTCCTAGCCGATGCAGGCAATCAGCCGACAGACCCCTCCATCTGCAGTTCAATCAGCCGGCTCCACTCGACCGCGTACTCCATGGGAAGCGTCTTGGTGATGGGTTCGATGAAGCCGTTCACGACCATGGACATGGACTGTTCGGCTGTGAGGCCCCTGCTCATCAGGTAGAAGAGTTGGTCATCGGCAACCTTGGAGACGGTTGCCTCATGGCCCACGACCGCGTCGGCGGCTCCAACCTCCATGTAGGGGTAGGTGTCGGAGATGCTCTCGTCGTCAAGGATCAGGGCGTCGCACTGCACGTGGCTCTTGCAGCCGTAGGCATCGTCCTCGATCCTCACGAGGCCGCGGTAGCTGGTGCGGCCACCGTCTTTTGAAATGGACTTGGAGACGATCTTGGAGGTGGTTTCGGGTGCGGCGTGGGTCATCTTGGCTCCGGCGTCCTGATGCTGGCCTTCTCCGGCATAGGCGACCGAGAGAACCTCACCGGAGGCCTTGGGTCCCACCAGCACTACCGCCGGGTACTTCATGGTGAGGCGTGATCCGATGTTCCCGTCGATCCACTCCATGTGGCCCTCGGCCTCGACCCGTGCCCTCTTGGTGACCAGGTTGTAGACGTTGTTGGACCAGTTCTGGATGGTGGTGTAGGTGACACGTGCCGAAGGCCGGACGACGATCTCAACGACTGCTGAGTGGAGCGAGTCTGTGGTGTAGACGGGTGCTGAACAGCCCTCTATGTAGTGAACCTCGGAGCCCTCGTCGGCGATGATGAGGGTCCGTTCGAACTGACCCATGTTCTCGGCGTTGATACGGAAGTAGGCCTGAAGCGGCATCTCGACCTTCACCCCTGGCGGAACGTAGATGAAAGAACCGCCACTCCAGACTGCCGAGTTGAGGGCCGAGAACTTGTTGTCGTTGGGTGGGATTATCCGACCGAACCAGGCCTTGACGATCTCGGGATGTTCCCGCAGGGCGGTGTCCATGTCGCAGAAGATGACCCCCTGCTCTTCAAGATCCTCGCGGTTGCGGTGGTACACGACCTCTGACTCGTACTGAGCCGTTACCCCTGCGAGGTACTTACGCTCCGCCTCGGGGATTCCCAGCTTCTCGTACGTGTTCTTGATCGACTCGGGTACATCGTCCCAGTCGTCGGCCTGACCCTCGGTCGGCTTGATGTAGTAGTAGATGTTGTCAAAGTCGATTCCCGACATGTCACCACCCCACCATGGCATCGGGCGGTCACCGAAGCGCTTGTAGGACCTGAGGCGGAAATCGGTCATCCACTCGGGCTCGCCCTTCATCCAGGAGATTTCCCTGACTATCTCCTCGTTGAGCCCCCTCTTGGGCTTGAAGACGTAGTCCTCTTCGTCACTCCATCCCAGCTTGTACCGGCTCAGGTCAAGATCGATATCGGTTGGTGCCATGTCGGGGTGTGGACTCCTGGCTGCTGGATCCCTGATGAAACGGGATACGGACCTTCCGATCCGGGACCCGGAGGGAACCCACATCGGACATTTCTCCTACGTGGATAGTAACAATCATGTCGGGGTTTGCACAGGACCAGAGCCGGGATATTCGGCCTCAGTCAGCCTGCCCATGAAGACGCCTCTGGCGGACCAGCCAACCCAGCAGAACCGCAATCGCCCGGGGGTCATGACGGAGGTGGTGTCCCGCACCGCTGATCATGCGCAGATCGGCCGCACCGTGAGCCTCAGCGAGGGCCCTGGCGTCTAGCGGCGGCACGGCGTAGTCGTCGCTGCCGTGGACCAGGAGAAGATCCCTGGGTGCAAGGCCGCCGACCGACGCCTCAGGCGACAACGACCGCAGAGCACCGGCCCATTTGGCAAAGTCGGCTGGAAAGTCCGGGTCGGACAGGAGACCCGCGTCTCGGGCATGCAACAACAGCCGGCGAGGGTTGTCCGCCCAGTCAGACCAATCGGCCGGTGTCGCCAGTGCACCAACACCGTTGATCCCCTGTTCAACAGCTGCAGCACAGATCGCAAGGCCGGCACCAGTACCGAAACCGACCGCCCACACACCGCTCACCTGCACGCCGACCTCCTCAGCGTTTCGCAGGTGCCGGACCGCAGCAAGGAGATCGTCTCGCCAGCCGTCAAGGCTGAAGTTGCCGTCCGAACCGGGCATTCCGCGAAGGTAGGGAACCAGCGCCACCCACCCCAGTTCCCTTGCAATCCTGTTGGCCAGTTCAGGAAACGTTGCCGGCGAGTTGGCTCCCCCACCGGGCCCACTGGGGAACCCGTGGCATATCAGAACCGCAGGTACTCCCCCGTTTGACACGGCATGAAGATCTTTGACAGCACCCTCGCCATCGGGTGTGACCAGGTGTCCAGCCAGGTGCAAGGCGCCCGACCCGAAGTGGTGGTCTTGTTGTTGCACGACCTCAGTCCATGAGACGGAGGGTCGCCCTGAACAGACGCGCCCTCTCGACATAGATCTCAGCGTTCTCCATGTTCGCCCCCTCGACCATTACCCCCTCACGAACCGCGGCCGGCACCCCAAGGGCCATCGACAACGGCGGCACCACCTGACCGTTACGGACAACCGCATTCGCACCAACGATCGACCCCCGTCCCACGACAGCCTCGTGCAGCACGACAGATCCGACACCGACCACGACCTGTTCCTCGATGGTGCATCCCTCAAGGTGGCAGAGGTGACCCAGGGTGACATCGTCGCCAACAATTGTCGGTAGGTCGGCTGTGCAGTGCAGCACGGCATTGTCCTGCACAGACGATCTCGCCCCGATGACGATCCTGTTCTCATCTGCCCTGATGACGGCATGGGGCCAGACGCTCGACTCGGGGCCCAGAACAACAGCACCAATCAGGACCGCCTGAGGGTGGACGTAGGCCGAGGGGTGGATCTCGGGTTCGATGTCACCAATGGCGTAGACCGGCATCAGGCTCCAGACCCAGATGAGGTATCGAATGAGCCGTACGAGCCGCCCAGGAACACCATCGGCGAACCGTCGGTCCCATGGTCTTTGAGGTCAACCACGGCTCCCACCACGAACAGGTGGTCCCCAGCCTCCATCACGTCAAAGACAGAGCAGTCGATGCTTGCAACGCAGGCGGGAATGACCGGTGACCCCGAGTGGCCCGGAACCCATCCGGTTCCCTCCCATGGGTCTCCGTCACGGGTGAAGAAGGCGTTGGCAAGGTCCGCCTGGTCATCGGCCAGCACGTTCACGCAGAACGAACCGCTTGCCCTGATCCGCGGCCAGGTCCGGGCTTCGCTGCCGGTCAGGAACCCCACCAGCGGCGGGTCCATGGACACCGATACGAAGGAACCGATAACCACGGCCAGAGGCTCGTCGCCGTCCATGCCGGTTACGAGGGTCACTCCGGTCGGAAACCGCCCGAGCACCTCTCGGTAGCGGTCCGGGGTTATTCCACCCTGCTGGCTCTCCTGAGCATCCATCTCATCACCTTCCACGTGTCCCCCGGTCCGCTGCTCGGCGAAGGTACATGCGAGGGTAACCTGGCACCCCACTCGTTCAGGCTGTCGAGAGAGCGCTCAGAGAACTCCGCTATGCAGCGACCAGCTTCACGGTCTGGCCCTCTGCAGGTGCGCTGACCCGACCAATGTCCATGCCGTCGGCCGCATCGCTGGCCCATGCCAGCAGGCCGTCGACCGTCTCGTCACAATGCGAGGGGTCGTGGTGGAACAGGGCCAACTCGGATACCGAGGCCTGATGGGCCACCTCCAGCGCGTAGGCGACGGTGCTGTGGCCCCAGTCGCTCCGTTGAGCGAACTCCTCGGCGGTGAACTGGGCATCGTGGATCAACAGGTCGACCCCGTCGGCCAACTCGAGCACCGCCTCATCGACGCAGTGGGGATCGTCGACAGGTTGCTGATGGTCGCTGATGTAGGCGACGCTTACGGAACCCCAGTCGATCCTGTAGCCGTTTGTCACCCCGACATGTGGCACCTTCCGCGTGGTGACCACAGCCGGGCCAATCGACATCGTTCCATCGCAGACATCGTGAAACGCCACGTTTCCTGCAAGGTCGTCGATGCAGATCGGGAAGTAGGGCGGGTTCATGAACGAGGCGAAGGCGGCCTTCATCGACCGGTTCCCATCTGCGGGGCCGAACACGTCAAGGTGGGCTCCGGAGCGGTTGATGGGGCTGAAGAAGGGAAGCCCCTGAACATGGTCCCAGTGGAGGTGGCTTACGAGCGCCGTTCCACGAAATGGTGGGGTCGCTGGCTCACGATCGATCTCCATGCCGAAATATCGCAGGCCTGTACCCATGTCGAGGAGGATCGGATCTGCACCGTCAGCCTCCAACACGACACAAGAGGTGTTGCCGCCGTACCGTTTGTTGGCGTCGCACGGACAGGGCGTGGAGCCACGCACTCCGTAGAAACGGACGTCAAGCGAATCGGTCATCAACTGCGAGGGTAGGAGTGGGTGTCATTTCCGAAGCGGGAGTGTGGCGGATGTCTCAGGTGGCGGATGTCTCAGAGAACTCCTCTCTGCTTCGCCTGCTGACCCTGTCGCCGACACAACGCGCGATACTCGCGACGTGAGCAGTCCTCCGGTATCTGACGGCCTGGTAGCCGTGGTGAAGCGGGAGTGCCCCGCCTGCCAACTGGTGGTTCCCGTCCTTGAACAGCTGGCCCTCGACGCAGGCCTTACGGTCTTCACCCAGGACGACCCGACTTTCCCGGTCGACGCACCCTGGGTCGTCGACGACACCGACCTCGCCGTCAGTTGGGGACTCGACCTCGAGGCAGTTCCCACGCTGCTCCGCTTCGAAGACGGTGAGGAGACAGCGAGGACCATGGGCTGGTCCCGCGATGCGTGGGAGGACCTGACCGGCCAGACGGGCCTGGGGCCTGACCTGCCTCCCTTCAAACCGGGTTGAGGTTCCCTCACGGCCGACCCCGGGCGGGTCGACGAGTTGAGGGCAAGGTACGGGGCCACAGGGGCCGAAAGCCATCTCAAGTCACGCCACGTCCAGATCGCCTCCCTTGAAGACGAGGCCGAGGCCATGTTCGACAGGGGCTGGACCGATGGCCTACCGGTCGTGGCCCCCACCGAGGCCCGTGTCCGGCGAATGCTCGAAGGCACCACACGGAATCCAGCGGATCTCGTCACGGTGGTGCCGCCCGATCTGGTCGAGTGCACTGTCGAAAAGGTCGCAGTCAATGCAGTCATGGCTGGCTGTCGACCCGAATACCTCCCGGTTGTACTCGCCGCCCTCGAAGCCGTGTGCACCGATGAGTTCAACATGCACGGAGTTCTTGCAACGACCATGTCGGTCGGACCGGTGCTGGTCGTGAGCGGCCCCATAGCCGACGAGATCGGCATGAACCACGGGATCAACGTTCTCGGACACGGCAACCGGGCCAACAGCACCATCGGCCGTGCCGTCCAACTTGTCATCCGCAACATTGGCGGAGGGGCTCCCGGGGGCATCGACAGGGCCACCCTCGGCCACATGGGCAAGCAGGGCTTCTGCTTCGCCGAGGACCAGGCCGGCTCACCCTGGACCAGCCTCGCCGAGCAACATGGTTTCGGGGCGGGCCAGAACACGGTCACGGCATTTGCCGGTGACGGACCTCACCTGGTCATGGACCAGAAGAGCAGATCGGCAGAATCCCTCACCCGGTCGCTGGCCGACTCGCTTCTCGGAACGATCTCGTCACGGGTCGTGATGGGCATGGACGCAATGCTCGTACTTTCTCCCGAGCACATGGCCAGGTACCGGGACGCCGGCTGGGACCGCGCCCGCTTCACCGAAGAACTCTCAAGCCACCTGACGGTCGACGCCGACACCATCATTGCCGGGGCCGGAGGAATCGACGAAGGCCTGCCATCAGACTTTGCCGGCATGTCGCTCCCCAAATTCCGACCAGGCGGCCTACTCGTTGTCCACGCAGGTGGTCCGGCGGGCCTCTTCTCAGCCATCATCGGTGGATGGGTCAACGGCCAGACAGGAAGTGACCCCGTGACGAAGGAGATAACACAGTGACCATCATCAACCCGACCGGCGTTACCGTCCTCGACCCCACGGCCGAAGGAAGGCCGGCGGGGCGCGACCTGACCGCCCGGGTGGACTCCCTCACCGGCCTTACCGTCGGCCTGCTCGACATTTCCAAGCCCCGCGGCAACGTGTTCCTTGACCGACTCCAGGAGCACCTGATAAGGCTGGGCGCGGGCGTGGAGCGCTACACAAAGCCCACCTTCGCCAAGCCTGCCCCGGTCGATCTGCGCCACGAAATCGCCACGACATGCGACGCCGTAATCGAGGCTCTGGCCGATTGAGGATCTTGTACGACGTGCAGTGTGCACGACATCGACGATCTTGAACGACGGGGAATACCCGGTGTGTTCGTCGCCTCCGGACCTTTTCAGGATGCGGCAGAAGTCCAGGCGAACGCCCTCGGACTTCCGGTTCGGCGGGTGTTTGTCGACCACCCCATCCAGGACAGGACAGACGCGGAGATGTCGGCACTCGCCGATGCCGCCATCGACCTTCTCGTGGCGGCCCTGACCTCCACCCCATCCAACGCATAGGTCGCCCGTCGGGGCCAGTGGTTCAGATGCCGGCGCGCTAGCGTCATCGGCCGTGGCAGACACAGAGACGATCAATGGTCCAGGTGAGGTCAGGTTGGTGACTCTGGGTGGGACTTCGCGCCCACTTTCAGAACTGCTGACTACGTTCCACCTGGCCGCCGTGGTGCTCGATCCGTTCACGCACGAGAGTTCATGGCTCCTCGATACGGCACGTCGCATCCTCACAGCGTTCAGCGAGGCCGATGTTCGTGTCGCTTTTGTCCTCAGCGGAACCGATGCTGAGGGTGCCGGCAGCTTCATGGGGCCGCTGGCCGATGAGATCCTGAGCCTTGCCGATCCCGACCGGAGTTTTGCCCGCTCCCTCGGCCTCACGACCCTTCCCGCATTCGTAGGCGTAAGACAGGACGGTTCCATGATCGCCAGCGCCGAGGGATGGAACCCTGAGGCATGGCGCACGGTGGCGAGCGACCTTGCGGAGTTGACGGCGTGGACCCGACCCGAGATTCCAGCACCCGGCGACCCGGCTCCCTATCAGGGAACCCCCGCCTTCTCCTGAACGACAACCCCTACAGGCCGTTACCTCTCCGGTCCGAGAGTCGGGTCGTAGATAGAGTTCCACGATGACCCGACCTGTTGCCGTGGCCCCCGACACCAGGCCCTTGATGTACGAGGCAATGTGTTCGGCCGTCAGGGCGGCTGGTGCCCGGCTCGTCGACCCGATTGATGCTGAGGGACTCGTGTGGGCCGATCCTGCACGACCAGAGCTGTACCCATCGGTCGTCGACGGTGCCGACAGCCTCACATGGGTGCAGCTTCCCTACGCGGGAATCGAACCGTTCGCCCACCATCTGGACGACCGCCTCACATGGACCTGCGGTAAGGGTGTCTACGCTCCGGCCGTTGCAGAGACGGTGCTGGCCCTGACCTTGGCTGCGTACAAGAACCTCCACGGTTACGCCCGTGTCGATTCCTGGTCCGGCCCGGTGGGCCGCCAGTTGGCCGGTGCGCATGTGACCATCCTTGGTGGGGGCGGCATCGCCGGCGCCCTGCTACCCCTGCTTGCCCCGTTCAACTGCCGGACCACGGTCGTGCGACGAAGCGATGCGACGCTCCCCGGAGCAGATCACACGATCACCGTCGACCTCCTCGATGACGTCCTTCCCGAGACCGACCTTCTGGTCCTGGCCCTCGCCCTTACCCCTGAAACCGTCGGGATCATCGACTCACGGCGTCTGGACCTCCTACCTACCGACGCATGGATCGTGAACGTGGCCCGCGGAGGCCACATCGTCACCGAGGACCTGGTTGGCGCCCTCACCCACCACAACATCGGGGGCGCCGCCCTCGACGTAACCGACCCGGAACCCCTGCCCGATGACCACCCCCTCTGGTACCTTCCAAACTGTCTGATCACCCCGCACATCGGGAACACACCCGAGACTGGCCTTGTGCTGCTCACCCCGTTTGTGGAGGAGAACGTTCGCAGGTTCGTGGAACACCGGGACCTGCTCGCCACGGTCGACGTGGCGCTCGGCTACTGAGACTCGGATGCTCAATATGACGGAGCCGCAGTGACGGGGGGTGTCGCAGGGCTGGCTGCGGTGTTGCTTGCGCTCGTGTTCATGATCGCTGCCGTCTCCAAGTTCCGCGACCCGGACGCCACGCGCCGAACACTCCGTGACTTCGGCCTGCCAAACCCGCGTCTGCTGGCCGTCGTGCTGCCCATCACCGAGGGTGCAACCGCCATGCTGTTGGTTGTCAGCCCCCGCACCGGAGGCCCCTGCGCGGTGGCCCTCCTGGCGGCATTCACAACGCTCATCGCAGGGCGCCTCATGGCCGGTCACCGTGATGCATGCGGCTGTTTTGGGGCATGGTCGAGGAACCCACTGTCCTGGAGGGACATTGTCCGCAACCTGGTCCTGACCGGACTCGGGGTCGTGTCAACGCTGGGCTAAGACCAACTTCAACCGGTTTGCTACCGTCCCAGCTACGACAATGGAGCCCGGTTGGCCCCACCTTCCGACACGACCATTTCTAGGAGACCAGGCCATGGACGCACTGACCGCCGCACGCCGTACAGCCACGCCGATCGGTGACCTGGGGGCAAAGTTCATGCTGGACGGCCACGCCTACAAGCGGGGAGCCGAGCTGGGTCTGCCCTCCGGAATGGGGACCTACATGCTCGGGCGTCTTGGCGTGCTGGGAGACGTCGACCTGGACACCGCCGTGGATGCTGCGTTCTTCTGGGCCCCTGAAACGATTGCGGCCAACTGGTCCGCTGAGGATTCCGCCATGACCCCGTCTGCCGCAGCTCCGCTGTACGGCCAGGTTTGTGTCGAGCGGGGCCGCGAGTACCTGTCGGGCTTCGAGGGTGCAGGGCGACTGGCCGACCTGCTGGAACAGATGGTTGACTCGGCCGACGAAACCGACGCCGCCCTCTTCGCAGGCTGGCGGGACCTGGAACGCCCCTCAGACCCGGAGGGAAGGGCATACCTTCTTGCCCAGGTGGCGCGTGAGCTCCGCTTCTGCAGGCACATATGTGCCGTGCGTGCAGCCGACACCGAGCCGCTGGCCATGGTCCTGGCAAAGGGCGGCGAGGCCAACGCCAACCTGTTCGGCTGGAGCGATCACTCGTGCGGCCCCGTGGATCCCGACGTCCACGCCGCAATAGAGGCCGCAACCGACCAGGCGTCTGCCGGCGACCTGGAATGTCTCACCGATGATGAGCGGACCGAGTTGGTGGATCTGGCCGAAGCCGCCCTCGCCCACGCCACTGTCTGAGACCCAACCACAGCCGACAAGACCCACAAGAAAGAGAGCACCTCTTATGGATGGCCTGATGATGGACACCCCCCTGTCGCTGATCCACCTCTTCGACCGCGCTACCAACCTGTTCGCCGACAAGCAGATCGTCACAGCAACCCCGACCGGCCGGGAGCGTCTCTCCTACGGCGACTGGGGTGAGCGCACCCGTCGACTCGGCGGGGTCCTAGACAACCTGGGCATCAGCGAGGACGGCCGCGTTGCCACGTTTGCGTGGAACACCTCACGCCACCTTGAGCTCTACTTCGCACCTCCCTGTACCGGCAGGGTCACCCACACACTGAACCTGCGCCTCTTTCCAGACCAGTTGACCTATATCGCCAACCACGCCGAGGACGAGGTCATCTTCGTCGACCAGTCTGTTGCGGGGCTCATCTGGCCGCTCATGGACACGTTCGACACGGTGAGGCACGTGGTCCTCATGGATGACGGCGCACCGGCACCGGATCACGATGCCATCCGAGCCGAGGTGCACGACTACGAGGAACTTCTGGGGGCGGCCTCACCGGTGCAGTGGACCCGTGTCGAGGAGAACCGGGCCGGGTCGATGATGTACACCTCTGGCACCACCGGCGACCCGAAAGGCGTCGTTTACTCACACCGTTCGATGGTGCTCCACACCTTTGGAGCCATGATGGCCGACACGCTCGGGGTAACCGAGAGCGACGTGATCCTTCCTGTCGTGCCCATGTTCCACGCCAATTCATGGGGCCTCGCCCACGCCGGTGTGGCAACGGGGGCAACTCTCGTAATGCCTGGTGCCAACCTGACTCCCGGCGCCCTGGCGGACCTGGTGGAAACTGAAAGGGTCAGCCTGGCCGCCGGAGTTCCGACCATCTGGATGGGCGTCCTCCCGGAACTGGAAGGTCGCGACCTTTCGGCACTGCGAGCCATTCCGTGTGGCGGTTCCGCTGTTCCCAGATCCCTCTCTGAGGGATACCGCAAGGTGACCGGTCTTCCCCTGCTTCAGGCGTGGGGCATGACCGAAACCAGCCCACTCGCTGCCGTGTGCCAGATCAAGTCCACGCTCGGCCACCTCGACGACGACGCCAAGGCTGACCTTCGGACCACGGTCGGGCTTGTCACCCCGGGGGTGGACTTTCGCATCGCCGACCCCGACACGGGTGACGAGGTTCCACGGGACGGTGAATCAAGGGGCGAACTACAGGTGCGCGGGCCCTGGATTGCCCGCACCTACTACAACGACGACCGGTCAGCCGACTCCTTCACCGACGACGGCTGGCTCAGGACGGGCGACGTGGCGACCGCCGATTCGGAGGGCTACATCCGCCTGGTCGACCGCACCAAGGACCTCATCAAGTCAGGCGGAGAATGGATCAGCTCGGTGGAACTGGAGAACGAGATCATGGCCCACCCCGACGTGGTCGAGGCTGCCGTAATCGGCGTGGCCTCCACCAAGTGGGGTGAACGGGCAATGGCATGCGTGGTCACGGCAGATGGAGCGACGCTCTCGGCCGAGGAGGTGGTGGCCTGGCTGGAAGGGCGGGTCGTGAAGTGGTGGATGCCCGACCGGATCGAGTTCATCGAAGAGGTACCAAAGACCTCTGTCGGCAAGTTCTCCAAGAAGACCCTTCGGGAACGCTTCGCCGACGTGCAGGTCGACTGAGGCACCCTGTCCGGGGTCGGCCTGTGGCATCGAGGTGGTTGGAGTCGAGACCACAACGTGCCATGATCTGCCCGTGCCGGACACCGGACACGGTGAACCGAGCAACGATCGTGAACCGCTAGACCAACTTAGACAAAGGGGACCCCTGTGGAGCTTTTTAACAACTGGATGGGCATTGCCGGAGGCGGACAGGCCCTCGGGCGCTTCGCCCACTATCTGGCAGGAATCACCTGGATAGGACTCCTGTATTTCTTCAACTTCATCCAGGGCTCAGCCTTCGGCGAGATGGGCGAGGCAGCAAGGGGTGAGGCCCTACGCAAGATCACCTGGCGGACCCTCTGGTGGTTCCGCTGGGCTGCAGCCCTCACCTGGGTCTCCGGAATCTGGATTCTGGCCCACCAGGAGGTGCTGTCCAGTTCCGAGTACTGGCGTTCGGCGGCCGGAATGGGGATTCTCTTCGGAGCCCTGCTAGGCACCACCATGGCTGCCAACGTCTGGATGGTCATATGGCCGGCACAGCAGGTCGTCATCGGGTCATCTGTGGCCGTGGCAGAAGGTGGCGCGGCAGACTCGGCGGCACCAGCAGCCGCAAAGCGGGCCGGCAGGGCCAGCCGGGTCAACACGCTCTTCTCGATTCCCCTGATCTTCACGATGATGTGGCCAAGCCACTTCGGCGGCCCCAACTTCGGCACCCCCGAGGCCGGTTCCAGGATCATCATCTGGATCGTCTTTGCCGTCATCTGGATAGCCATGGAGCTATCGGCTCTCGGCAAGGTAGGTGGCTACGACGGCGTCCTGAACAGGATCGTCCTGGACAAGCACACGGACACCATCAAGTACGGCTTCGCCATCACCGTGGTGCTCTACCTGCTCTTCGAGATCCTGGGCTGAACCAAGGCTCCAAGAACGGCCCGACCGGCCGGTTCTCCAAGCGACCCGCTCCTTTGGGGCGGGTCGTTTCGCGTCCTGACCGAGAAGCTCAGCTGACCAGCAACCGGGCTTCCATTCCACCCTCACGGTGCCCGGGGATGTCGCAGTACAGGATGTACCGACCGGCACCGAGGTCGATGCTGCCCACGTCGGTGGAACCACCGCTCACCTCCAGGCGGAGGCGATCCTCGTGCCCCTCAACGACAAGCGAGTGGCCCTGCATGCCATCGAGCACGTACTGAATGGTTATCTCACCGGGCCTCGCCTCGTACTGCTCGGCATCGAAGTCCAGCGTGTCAAGGGCGATTACACGCAACACCCCATCCGCAGGTGGCGACAGGGGTGCCTCGGCACCACCACACGAAACCACCACCCCCGCAAGCAGGACAGCAGCCGCCAGACGGCGACACGGGAAGGCGAATACGGCTCTCATACGCGGTGAGGCTACCGATGAGCGATGATGTATCAGTGACCGAATCCACCGAGAACGATGTCCACGAGGTGGCCCTGCTCGCTAACCCAGCAGCACACGCAGGTCGGGCCACGCGACATCTGGAGAGGGCACTGTCGCTTCTCAGGGAACGCGACATCGCTGTTGAGCTTCTGGTCGCAGATTCCGCCGAGGAGAGCACCAGGGCGGTTGAGAGGTCGTCTGCCGGGCGGGTTCTGGTCATGGGCGGTGACGGGACCGTCCACCTGGCGGCCTCCCTCCTGGCCGACACCAGACGAGTGCTCGGGATCCTTCCCAGTGGCACCGGCGACGATGCTGCGAGGGCGCTGGGCCTCTTGAACGGAAATCTTGAGGAAAACGTGGACATGGCCCTCTCAGAGCCTCTCGCGATCAACCTCATCAGCGGTGCCGAACGGCCCGTGGTAACAAGCCTGATAGCGGGCTTTCCCACCGCCGTGAACAGCCGGGCCAACACCATGAGCTTCCCGCGGGGCACCTCCCGGTACACGATCGCAACGCTCCTCGAGATCCCACGCATGGTTCCCTCTAACTACCGCCTCACCCTCGACGGTGAGGCAACCGACCTGACCGCGGCAGTCATCGTGGTTGCCAACACGGCCTGGTTCGGTGGTGGCATGGAGATCTGCCCCGAGGCCGACCCGACCGACGGCCTCATGGACATCTGCGTCGTTGGCGACGTGAGCCGTATCGAGTTGCTTCAGTCGTTTCGTCTCGTCGACACCGGAGCACACGTACACCACCCCAAGGTGTCGATGTTCAGGGCAGCAGAGGTCTCGCTGGAGTTGCTGGACGCCGGCCCCACAGCAGATCTGCGAGCGGACGGTGAGCTCCTCGGGTGCCTCTCGGCCAGGGAGCCGGTCGTCGTGCGTGCCGACCGCACGAGCCTGCTCGTAGCAGGCGCTTCGACCAGACCACGCCGTGAGGGCTAACGTCTCCTCATGGACCAACACAGCATCGAGATCACCTACTGCGTGCCCTGAGATTATTCACCCCGCGCCGTGAGCGCGGTCAGGGACCTGCTCTCCAACTACCAGCACGTCATCAGCGACCTGCGGCTGATTACGGGCAGCAAGGGGGTCTACGACGTGCGCGTAGACGGTGAGCTCGTGTACTCAAAGGATGAGACCGACCGCCATGCCGAGGACGGCGAGGTGCTTGAGATCTTCAGGAAGATCGTCGGCCCGGACGTACCCGTCTTTGGCACCTAGGAACCTGCCGGCGGCGGGCCCACGCCCCTGATGGCAGGAGCGGCCAAACCACGGGCCTAGGCTCACGGCGGGGCCGGTTGTCCCCTTTCGAACACTGATTCAGACCCTCAGGAGAAACATCATGAGCCTCGACGGAACCCAGACACACCAGAACCTGAAGGACGCCTTCGCCGGCGAGTCCCAGGCCAACCGGCGCTACCTGTACTTCGCCAAGGTGGCCGACATCGAGGGCTACCCCGATGTCGCAGGCAATTTCCGCGACACCGCCGACGGTGAGACCGGCCACGCACACGGCCATCTCGACTACATCAAGGGTGTCGGCGACCCGGCCACCGGACTCCCCATCGGAGACACCCAGGAGAACCTGGCAGCGGCAGTCGCCGGAGAGACCCACGAGTACACCGACATGTACCCGGGCATGGCCAAGACGGCCCGAGAAGAGGGCTTTGACGAGATCGCCGACTGGTTCGAGACCCTCGCCAAAGCCGAAAAGGCCCACGCCGGTCGATTCCAGTCGATGCTGGACTCGATCAGCTGAGCGAGCCTCCCGCCCTTCCGATCAGCGTCACCAAGAGGCTGTGCCCGTCCAAAGGTGACCTGTGACGGCCGCCGACCACGGATCCATTCCGTACTCCCCCACCCCGGGGCTCACATACGACCCGTCTGACGACATCTACTGGGATCCGGCCGCCCTGAAGGGTGAGATCGACCGTACGTTCGAGATCTGTCACGGCTGTCGGATGTGTTTCAAGTACTGCGACAGCTTCCCCTCGCTGTTCTCCTTCCTGGATGAACGCCACGACGGCGACGTGAGGATGATCACCGACGATGAGACCTCCCAGGTCATGGATGCCTGCTTCCAGTGCAAGCTCTGCGAGGTGCAGTGTCCCTACACCGTCCGCGACGGGCATGACTTCCAGTTGGACTTCCCGAAACTGGTCCACAGATACAAGGCCCAGAGAACACGTACCGGCGGGGTTAGCCTTCGCGACCGGGTGCTGGGAGACCCGGACCGCACTGCTAGGGCCGCACGTGCATCACGTGGTCTGGCCAACCGCCTCAACTCCAGAAGCCGCTTGCACCGACGCTTCCTTGACCTGCTTCTCGGCATTCATCCCGACAAGGACCTCCCACGGTTCGCCCGGAGAACCTTCACCTCGTGGGCCGACAGTGAGGGCCTTGTCAGCAAGGACCCGGCCGAAGGCGAGGTGGTCATGTTCCCCACCTGCTACGTGGAACACAACGAGCCCGAGGTGGGCCACGACACCGTCACCGTTCTTGCCAGAAACGGCGTGGACGTCACCTGTGAGAAGGGACTCCAGTGCTGCGGAATGCCGGCATGGGAGTCAGGCGACCTTGAGACACTCCGAGAGAAGGCCTCTGCCAACCTGGACAGGCTCATCCCCCACGTCGATGCCGGTAAGACCGTGGTGGCGATCAACCCGACCTGTTCGATGATGCTGCGCCGCGAGTATCCAGATCTGGTTGCCGAAGAGGACAGGGAACGGGCCCAGAAGTTGGCTTCGGCGGTCGTCGATCCGGGCGAGTTCCTCTGGTCCATCCGCGACGAGGACCGCTTCGATGACGGTTTCGCCAGCACCCCCGGAGACGTCAGCTACCACGCCCCGTGCCATCTAAGAGCCCAGGCTGTGGGTTTCAAGGGGCGTGACCTGCTACGCCGGATCCCGGGGGTCAGGCCCTCGACCACCATGGAGTGCTGTGGCCACGACGGCACCTACGCCATGAAGACCGAGGGCTACGAGGTGTCGGTACGAATCGGCAGGAAGGCCTTCGACGGAATCGCCTCTGCCGATGCAGAGGTATGGGCAACCGACTGCCCCCTGGCGGCGATGCAGTTCGCCCAGCACGCTGACCGTCGGCCCATGCACCCGATGTCAATCCTGGCAAGGGCCTACGAACCCGACGGCTTCCCGACACCAGTCGAAACGGAAGAATCCTGATGGTCTCAACACCCGAGTCCACGGAAGAAGGCTGCCTCCACCATGTCCGTCGCGGAGAAATCACCGACTACCAAACCTACGAAGACGAGCGAGAGGAGTTTCGGCGGGCAGCCATGGCCGTCAAGGCCCCACGCCGCATCCACCTGGGCGACCATCTGACCTTCCTCTTCGAGAACCACGACACAATGCGCTACCAGATCCAGGAGATCATGCGGGCCGAGAAGATCGTGCGTGAGGACGCCATTGCCGAGGAGTTGGAGACCTACAACGGTCTCCTGGGTGGGTCCGGCCAACTCGGCTGCGCCCTCCTCATCGAGATCGACGATGAAGCCGAACGGACACGGCTGCTTGAGGCATGGCTCGGCCTGCAGGAGCACCTGTACGCGGTGACAGGAGACAACGAGCGCTCCTACGCCGAGTTTGACCCCTCCCAGGTCGGTACCGACCGGCTATCGGCCGTGCAATACCTGACCTTCAACCTCTCATCGCCTCCCGTTGCGCTGGGCTGCGACTTCCCGGACATGGTGATCGAATCCGATCTTGAAGAGGCTCAGCGAAGGGCTCTTGCCGAGGATCTGGCTGCCACCCTGGGCTAGATCGCCGCTAACCGGAGCAACCCAGGTCGGACAGGGTCGCAAGTTCGTCAAGCAACGGCAGCACCACGTCGGCGCCGTCGGGCGGCAGCCCGAACACAAGGCGATCCACTCCGAGCGCTCTGGCCTTCTCCACGAGAGCACCGTCGTGGGGAGCGCCATACACGCTCACCTCGACCTCAGACGGGTCACGGCCCGCCTTTTCACACTCCTCGTCTCTCGCTGCCAGCCACGCTGCCGGGTCGAACTCGCCCCGACCGGCAATCGGTATCCAGCCGTTCCCGTACCGCACCGCCCTCTTCAGCCCTCCCGGCAACACCCCACCCACGTGGATGGGCGGATGAGGGTTCTGGATCGGTTTGGGGTTTTGAAAGATCAGATCGAAGTCGACCTGCTTGCCGTGGTACTCAGCCTGCTCAGAAGCCCAGATCGCCTTCATGGCCTCGACCCGCTCACGCATCAGACCAAACCGTTGCTCATGGTCGGTGCCGTGGTTGGCCATCTCCTCAAAGCCCCAGCCGGCGCCGATTCCGAAGAGGAACCTGCCACCCGACACGACGTCGATGCTCGTCACCTGCTTGGCGAGATGGATCGGGTCGCGCTGGACGACAAGTGCAATCCCCGTCGCAAGCTTCAGCCTTGTCGTCACCGCCGCCGCAGCGCTGAGGCACACGAACGGATCCATCGTGTCGTAATACATCTGCGGCAGAACAGGGCCGCCCGGCCACGGAGCAGTTCGGCCGACCGGAATGTGGCTGTGCTCGGCCAACCAGAGGGACTCGAAGCCGCGCTCCTCCAGGGCGACCGCCAACTCTGCCGGAGGGATCGTGTAGGCACACGGAAAGATGCTTACGCCAAGCTTCATGTCAGATGGCACGGTCATTCTCCTAATCCCGGATCATCAGGTAGGCCGACTTTAGACCCTGCTTTCCCCAGATGACCCACCCTGTCCCGGCTTGACCACGGCATAACAGGCGTTATTATCGTGTCATGGTTGATGTGGGGACCGGGGCTCACCCGGCACAGCGCGGGCTCACGGCTGACCCGCCGGCCGAGGCCCCAACAGGCGAGGAACTCACCGAGATCCTGCTCCACGCCGCCGCCGAGGTGTTCGCAGAGCAGGGCTACGAACGGGCCGGGGTCGCCGAGATCGCCCGCCGGGCCGGTGTGACAACCGGAGCCATCTACAGCAGGTATACAGGCAAGGCCGAAATGCTGCTGGCCGCGGTCGACATGCATGTTCCTGACGAGATCCAACAACTGCTCCGCACCGACCACCCCGGCGAGTCGGCAACTGACGTGCTGGCCTCACTCGGAAGCCACCTTGTCGACGACCTCCCCAGCGGATACGGGCTGTTCCTCGAGGCCATCGTTGCAGGCCGCCGCGACCCAGAGTTGGCCGCAGCCATCCGCAGGCGAGTCGAGGACGAGGACGCCAAGTTGGCCAAATTGGTCGACGAAGCCACAACCGACGGCCTCTTTGACCCCGACCTGGACCGCTTCGCGACCGTCCGCCTAGCCCACGCCATCGGCTTTGGCATGACGCTCACCCGTGCGATGGGCCTCGACCTTCCCAAGTCAAATGAGTGGACAGCAGTGATCGACAGGGTCATAGGCGCACTGGCAACCCAGGACAACAACCCGACCAAACCAACATCCGACAGCCCCGGACCAACAGGAGAAACCAAGTGACGACGACAGAGAACGCTCCAGCCACGAACGACCCCGGCAACTCCCTCAGCCGGGCCTTCGAGTTGGAGACCTACGCCAACGACCCCGACCGGATTGCCGAGTACTCGGTCTGGAACGAGGACGTGACAAGCGTGATCCACACCGTCGAGGACAACGCCGACGCCATCTTCACCTGGAACTACGACAAGGGTGAGCGTGCCGCTCTCGACAAGCTCTACGAGAAGGCCAAGACCTCACAGTGGAACGGCCAGACCGACCTTGACTGGTCCATCGACGTGGACCCGTACAAGACCCTCGCACCGGCCGATCCACTCGAGGTCCAGTACTTCGCCGAGAACCCGGAGTCACCGCTCTACAAGTTCAACGAGGACGAATGGGCCGAGGTGGGTGTCGAGTCGCTCAACTGGAGCCTGGCCCAGTTCATGCACGGCGAACAGGGCGCCCTGCTATGCACCGCCAAGATCGTCGAGACGGTCCCCTGGATAGACGCCAAGTACTACGCCGCTACCCAGGTTGTCGACGAGGCCCGACACGTAGAGGTGTTCGCCCAGTATCTGGACACCAAGTTGGACGGCATCAAGTACCCGTGCAACACCCACCTGGGCCTGCTGCTCGACGACATCCTCAACGACAGCCGCTGGGACATGACCTACCTCGGAATGCAGATCATGGTCGAGGGTCTGGCCCTGGCGGCATTCGGCTTCATGCACCAGACCATCGAAGAGCCCCTCCTAAAAAAGCTCCTCCGCTACGTAATGAGCGACGAGGCCCGACACGTTGCCTTCGGCGTGATCAGCCTCCAGGAGGTCTACCAGCAGTTGACCCAGGCAGAGCTGAGAGACCGCCAGGAGTTCGCGTTCGAGGCCGCCCTGCGAATGCGAGACCGCTTCATGCGACAGGAGATGTGGGAGCGCTTCGGCGTCGATGTCAAGGACATGGTCAAGTTCCAACTTGGGATGCCTGACGAGCTTCGGATCTTCCAACGGCTGCTGTTCTCCAAGATCGTTCCCAACTGCAAGAAGCTGGGGCTGTTGGATGCTGGTGACGGCTGGCTCCGCGACCGCTTCACCGACATCGGTGTCATCGAGTTCGAGGACTGGGTCGACACAGGCGAGGAGTACGCCGACCTGGACGAGGTGGCAAAGGACCGCGAGGCCGCTGCCAGTTAGTCCCCGGCGGAAAGGTGGTGCCTGATCACCTCGTCGATCACGAACCGCAGAAACTTCTCGGAAAAGACAGGATCGATTCCGGCTTCTCCGGCCATCGCCCGCATCCGCTCAACCTGCTCAGCCTCGCGCTCAGGGTCAGCCGGCGGCAGACCAGCATCGGCCTTGTACAGGCCGACCTGACGTGTAACCCTGAATCGCTCCGCAAGCAGGTGAATCAGCGCCGCATCTATGTTGTCGATGCTTGCCCGGTACTCGGACAGCACCTGGTCCTCGCCTGAACTGCCTGCCATCACGCCTTTCCTATCCTGGGAACTCGTCTCCTGATGATTCCAGCAGCGTAGGCGCACCAGGCCATCGTCCTGCACTGGTAACCGACCAACACGCGCCAACTAGTCTCCTCTGACCTCCCGGAACAAGAAGGGCACCCCATGGAGATCCCGCTCACCGTCGCCGATCATCTGCGGCGCGCCGAACTCGTGTACGGCGACCGAATCGCAATCGTCGACGAGCCCGACCAGCCTGCCGCACCGCTGACCAACCTCACCTACCGACGTACCGCCGAGTTGGCACGTTCGATGGCCGTCGGGCTGGACGACCTTGGCCTGGACCTTGGTTCCCGGGTTGCGATGGTCTCCCACAACGCCGCACGCCTGCTCGTGTTCCTGTACGGAACGAGCGCCTTTGGACGGGTGGGTGTGCCGATCAACTTCAGGCTGAACCGCGAAGAGGTCCAATACATCGTCGACCACTCCGGCGCCGAGGTTCTCATCATGGATCCGGAGCTCGAAGCCGACCTTGGCGACATCAGGGTCAAGCACAGGCTCATGGCCGGCGACGAGTCCGATGCACTCTTCACCCGGGGCATTAACGATGGCGCCGAACCCCGTCCATGGACTCCCGACGAGGGTGCGACAGCCACCATCAACTACACGAGCGGCACCACGGCCCGCCCCAAGGGTGTGGAAATGACCCACCGGAACCTCTGGCTGAACGCTGCCGTGTTCGGCTGGCATACCGGCGTAAGCGACCGCGACGTCTACCTGCACACCCTCCCGATGTTCCACTGCAACGGCTGGGGAATGCCCTACGCGGTGACGGCCATGGGTGGCCAACACATAGTCCTGCGCAAGGTTGACGGTCCCGAGATACTGCGCCGAGTCGACCAGCACGGGGTGACGCTGCTGTGTGGGGCTCCGGCCGTGATCTCAGCCGTGCTGGATGCAGCTGCCGGCTGGGACGGACCGATTCCCGGATCAGGAACGATGCGGATCGTCGTGGCCGGAGCGCCGCCACCAACCAGAACCATCGAAAGAGTTGAGACCGAGCTGGGTTGGGAGTTCATCCAGATCTACGGCCTCACCGAAACCGCACCCCTCGTGACCATCAACCGGACCCGATCCGAGTGGGATCATCTGGATCCGGGCGAGCGGGCATCCCTTCTCTCACGTGCCGGAGCGCCGGCACTCGGCGTGAGCCTCGACACCGCACCCGACGGCGAGCTTCTGACCTGCACGAACCACGTGCTCAAGAGCTACTGGGACCAACCCGACGAAACCACCGCCGCTCTGGCAGACGGCTGGTTCCACACCGGAGACGGTGCCGTCATCGGCGACGACAACTACGTCACCATCACGGACCGCAAGAAGGATGTGATCATCTCGGGCGGTGAGAACGTGTCATCCATCGAGGTCGAGGACTGCCTGTTCTCCCACCCTGCCGTGGCAGAGGTAGCGGTCATCGGGGTCCCTGACGAAAAGTGGGGTGAAACCATCAAGGCGCTGGTGGTTCTAGGAGAGCCAGAATCACCCGCCACCGATCTTCCAGACGAACAGGACCTGATCGACCACTGTCGTGAGAAGTTGGCCCACTTCAAGTGCCCCACCTCGGTCGAGTTCCGCGACGTGCTGGCACGCACAGCCACAGGCAAGCTCCAGAAGTTCAAACTGCGCGCCCCATACTGGGAGGGCATGGAGAAGCAGATCAACTAGAAGCCCACCTCAGGACTGCGCGGCAGGTCCGGGAGGGTCGCCCCTTCAAAGAACTTTCTGGGGTTATCAACGACCAGCGTGTCAATTTGCTCGTCGGTCACACCGTGGTCGTGGAGCATCGGCACGATCTCCCGGTCGAAACGCGTGGGGTCAAACAGGTCGGCAAGGCGTCCAGCCAGTGCAGGTGGAAACGGCTCGCCCCTCCAGCACCAGACAGAGTCATGGCTCACGACAACCCGGTCCCCTGCCCCACGCTCGAGCAGGCGGACCAACGACGCCACCCTGTCGACATCAGGCATGAGGGTGCCGATGCCGAAACGGTCAAAGCCCAGATAGCTGCCCCGGCTGGCGATCCTGAGGTGATAGTCGGTGTCGTTCGTGCCACAGGAGTGACCAACAATCACCTTGTGTGCCGGTACCCCTCCGTCCGTGAGCACCTCCTGTTGCAGGTCCCCCATTGTTCCCCGGTCGGTGTGTGTGGTTATAGGGACTCCGGTGGAAACGGATGCGACAGCGGCCGCCTCGAACACGGTCCGTTCATATTCGGACATGGCTCCCGGACCGGTCGCACACTTGATGACCCCGGGTCGGACGCCAGTGCTACCGACGCCGTCCGTCAACTCGGCGATGAACTGATCTGCCATCACGGCACCGACATCTTCGAACTGGGATCTGAAGTGCCAGTAGGCGGTACCGCCCTCCTCCTCCTTGTAGAGGCCGGTCGCACACACGATGTTGAAGCCCGTGGCCTCGGACACCTCTACCATGAGGTCCACGTCCCTTCCCAGGTCGGCTGGGCAGGGGTCGAGCAACGAGGAGTAGCCCAGATCCTGAAGTTGGCTGATCCTGTCCGTGCAGACAGCCACCATTTCGGCCCTGTCAGGTCCCGGACGACTGGAATGGGCCTCGAAACCCGCATATCCGATGGTGAGGTGCTCATGCATGAGGGTCCGACCCAGGTCGGCGGCCGGTATGGGGCCAGTCACCGTCTGGACAGTCATGGCGCCTGAATCAACAATGTCAGCCACTGTTTCCGGCTCGACGTTCATTCGATCATTCTTCCACAGGGTCCTTGCATGACCCCCCCCCACAGGTTGCCAGTGTGACGAGGGGCACCTAACGTGGTTGTTCGCTACCCAACGACGGGTAGCCATCAGCGCAGCGTTGTCCTCTTCGGGCAATCTGCACGGGTGATCAGTCAGATTGAGTCGAAAGACGAATCGGAGGGGTTCATATGCAGAAGAGCAAGCTCGTAAGGCTGCTTGCACTGTTTCTGTCGATTGGTGTCATTGCCGCCGCGTGCGGTAGCGATGACAGCGACGACGCACCGGCCGCACCGGCCACCACGGCCGCAGCAGCCACCACGGCCGCACCGGCCGCTACAGCTGCACCTACGACTGCAGCAGCCACCACGGCCGCACCGGCCACCACGGCTGCAGAGGTCGAGGTTGTGCAGGGCGGAAGCCTGCTCGACGCCGTTCAGGCGCGTGGCACGCTCATGTGTGGTGTAAGCGGTAGCGCAGTGGCGTTCTCAGAGACCCAGGCCGATGGTTCGGTCACAGGTTTCGACGCCGACTACTGCCGTGCAGTGGCAGCAGCCGTGCTTGGTGACGCCAACGCCGTCATGTTCATGGCGCTGACAGCGTCAGAGCGGTTCACAGCAGTTCAGACGGGCGACGTCGACGTGCTCATGCGCAACTCGACATGGACCCAGAGCCGTGACACCGATGTGGGCATGGACTTCGGTCCCACCACCTACTACGACGGACAGCAGCTCATGGGCCGCGTCTCCGACGGGTTCTCCGGTACCTCTGGTATCGCCGACCTTGAAGGCGCAGTCGTCTGCACCAACGCTGGTACGACAACCGAGAAGAACATCGCAGAGGCGACCGAGCTGGCTGGCGTGAACATCACGCTCAACTCGTTCGAGACCGGCGACGAGGTCTGGCAGCAGTTCCTCGACGGCGCATGCGACATCTCCACCACCGACGGTTCCGCTCTGGTAGGCCGCAAGGTTAAGCAGCAGCCTGCCGACGAAGAGTGGGTTATCTTCCCGCCGACGCCCATCTCAAAGGAGCCCCTCGGCCCGGTTTACGGCCAGAACGACTCCGCATGGGCTGACGCCGTCAACTGGACCGTGTACGCCACGATCATCGCCGACGAGTACGGCGTAACCCAGGCGAACGTCGACGACTGGCTCAGCGAGCCGGGCGAGGTCGGCCGCCTCCTTGGTGGTGACGGTGAGTTGCAGACCACGATGGGCCTGAGCGCTGATGCGTTCTACAACGTCATCAAGCAGGTCGGCAACTACAGCGACATCTACAACTCCAACCTGAACCCGGTGGGCCTCGTCCGCGAGGGTTCAGCCAACGCCAACTGGAAGGAAGGCGGCCTCATCTACTCGCCGCCTGCACGCTAAGCGAGCAGTTGGAAAGTTAGATAGGTATTCAGGCAACAGCTACCCAGTAGCAGTTACCTGAAATCCGCGTGATGGTCCCGCTGTCCGGGGGTGCGTTGCACCTTCGGGTAGCGGGACCTTCCGCATAACGGGCAATACTTTCTGAGAGACATGACCGCACCAACCAACCAGGCCTCCAGCACCCACGCGGCGGTCTCGCAGCGCGTGCCTCTGTGGCGCGATGCTGTGGTCGTCAAGTGGACCACCCAGGTAGTGACGCTCGTCCTGGTACTCGCTGGCCTCTGGTTCCTGGCGAGTCAGGCCGGCGACAACCTTGTCGCACGGAACATCAACATCGGTTTCGACTTTCTGGAACGACCACCCGACATCCAACTCAGCGAGGGAATCGACACACACCCCGCAACCGGTGGACGTGCACTGTGGGTCGGCATGGTCAACACCCTGCGAATGGCGGCGGTCGGAATCATCTTCGCCACGGTGCTGGGGGTGGTGGTGGGTCTTGCCCGGTTGTCCAACAACTGGCTGGTCAGGCGTCTCGGCACAATCTGGGTTGAAACCCTTCGCAACATTCCGCTACTCGTCCAGATCATCTTCTACTCCTCGGTCCTCTCGACAATGCCCAGGGTCGGCCTAGACACAGGACCGATCAACGGCTGGCTGCACATCTCCAACAAGGGCCTCTCGATGCCGCGCGTGTTCATCGCCGACGGCTTCTACCAGTGGGCGATGGTGATGGCCGTCGGCGGCATTGCCGCCCACTTCGTGCGGCAACGGCGGGTGCGACTACACGACGAATCCGGTGCCAACACCTCACCCGTCATCTGGGCTCTCGGAACCCTCATCGTGTTCGGCCTGATTGGCATATTCATCCATCCACTGTTCGGCTTCATCGGACCGATCATGGGGGCAGTTGCAGGCCTGCTGGACAGCCTCCCGCTCCTGCTGCCCCAGATTCTCCTCTCGGCTACCGCAGTGCTCCTGGCAGGGCGCTGGATCAGGAGCTTCCTGGCCGGACGCCGAAGCGCAGTCGGCCACCTCGCCCTCTCAGACGACGACTACTTCCGGATCATCTTCACTGCAATCGCAGCTCTCATGGCGGTCGCGGTGGCCATCTACTGGACAGGGCTCTCCTCATGGATCCTGAACAGCGGATCAGACCTCTTCAGGGTGATCGAAGCCAAGTTCAACGTGGACGGTGCCGCCAGGCCGTTCGACGCCATGAGACCCGACATCGTCAAGCCGGGCAAGTTCGCCAACTACGGCACGAACGGCCTCACGATGACGATCGGCTTCGCCGCAGTTTTCTTCGGTGTGGTGTTCTACACCTCGGCATTCATTGGTGAGATCGTCCGTGGTGGAATTCTGGCTGTACCAAAGGGCCAGACAGAAGCGGCGAGCGCAGTAGGCCTTAGCCGTGCCCAGTCCCTGCGTCACATCATCCTTCCCCAGGCCATCCGCATCATCCTCCCGCCGATGGGAAACCAGTACCTGAACCTCACCAAGAACACCTCGCTGGCCATCGCAGTCGGCTACAGCGACATAGTCCAGGTCGGCCAGACCGTATACAACCAGACAGGCAAGACCCTCCCGGTGGTCGCTGTCTGGATGCTCTTCTACCTGGCCACCTCGCTGACCATCTCGGTCGTCGTCAACTACTACAACGTACGGATGAAGTTGGTGGAGCGATGACCGGACCAGATCTCAGGGAGGTGACCCGATGAGTGAGTTCGCCGGTGCCGGCGCTGAAATCGGCAGCTTCTACCCGATGTCACGCCCCGACACGACTCCCCCCGTGGAGGAACACCTGCCGCCCCGGGAGTGGCTGAAGAAGAACCTGTTCTCGAACGTGGCCAACTCAATTCTCACGGTACTTTCCAGCCTCCTGATCCTGGTCATGCTGCGCGGTCTGCTGGGGTTCATCTTCAACCCCCTGCGCCAGTGGAATGCGACCGCAGTGAACCTGCGCCTGTTGATGACCCACGCCTACCCGGCCGACCAGTACATACGTGTCTGGTTCAGCGTGGCAGCGTTCCTAATTCTCACGGGCTTGTCCCTCGCCGTCTGGCGAGCCGGCTCTCGGATTCCGGTGCCGGACGTTGGCAAGCGGGTAATCGCTCTCGGTGTCTTCGTCACCCTGGCCACGTTGCTGGCGCCGTTCAGCACAAGCGCACGGCTGTCCTGGCTTGCCGTTGCCGTCTTCCTATTGGTCTCAGGCGTGGCCGTCTCCAGAACCTCAAAGGACCGCTCGGTCAGTTCCCTGTCCCTCCTGGTAGGCGCATGTGGCCTGGCTGCCCTTTCCCTGTGGGTCATCCCCTATGGGCATCACAGCTTCATCATCGACCGGACCCCCAAGATCCTGGCTGAGCCGGGCACAGTGGACCTGACCACCAAGCTGCCCTGGACCCTCATGTTGCTCATTGCCGTCGCCGCCTACGGAGCCGGCCTGTTCCTCCGGGACCGCGTACCGGCCAAGGTGGCCCGAACCTCCCTGGTCCTAGCGTGGATGGTCACACCGATTCTCCTGTTGTTCCTCGTGCTCCGCGACCCCGACTTCGACATGGGCCACGTTCTCTCGACAGACATACCCATCTTCCTGGTTTTCGCAGTCCTGGGTAGCGCCCTCCTGTTCTGGCTGACCAATCCGGAAACCGGTGAGGTGGGCCGGATGGTCGCCGTAACCGTCCTCTTCCTGGCATTCGGATCCTTCCTGACGCCCATGCGAATGATCATCCGGATCCTCATGCTGCTCCTGGCAATGTTTGCCCTCGCCGGACCGACCTTCAGCGGGGATCGTGAGACCCGGCACCGCTATGCGGCCGTCTGGACCGGTGTCGCCATCTTCGTGTCATGGCTTGTCACGGCGATCAACACCCCATCAACCGTGCCGGTCCCGGGACAGTTCTTTCTGGGCGGCTTTTCCATGACGCTCATGGTGGCGTTCTTCACCCTGCTGGTGTCGTTCCCACTTGGTGTGATGCTGGCCCTTGCCCGCACCTCGAGCATGCCGATCTTCAGGTTGCTGGCCACCTGGTTCATCGAGTTCGTACGGGGTGTCCCCCTGATCACGATCCTCATATTCTTCAGCGTGATGGTTCCCCTGTTCCTGCCGGACGGCATGAGTCTTTCGGAGGTGGCTGCAGTTACCATCGGCTACGCGCTGTTTGCCTCCGCCTATCTGGCCGAGAACGTCCGCGGTGGAATCCAGTCGGTCACCCGTGGGCAACACGAGGCAGCCGAGGCTGTGGGGATGACCACCTCCCAAAAGACCGTGTTCATCGTCCTTCCACAGGCCCTCCGGGTGGCCATACCACCCCTCGTGGGCCAGGTGATCGGCACATTCAAGGAAACCTCGCTCCTGGTCATCATCGGCCTCTTCGATCTGCTCTTCGTGGCCAAGGCGATCATTCCCAACCAGACCGAGTTCATGGGAAGCACCCGGGAGAACCTCATGGTCATTTCGCTCATCTACTGGGTGATCTCCTATTCCATGTCCAAGGCCAGTCAACGACTCGAGCAGCGCGTGGGCCTGGGCGAACAGTGAGCACCACAATGTTTCAGACACCGACACCCGACCCATCCCACCTGATCCACCAGCCACCAGCTTCACGCTGCGGGCTTCCCCAACAAGAGGGCTAACCGACATGACCGATGTGACCGACGTGACCGAGACGGGCGCTGACTCCGGAGGTGTTGCACGCAGCGACCGCGACCTGAGCAATGCCGCTGACATGATCATCTGTGAGGACATCAGCAAGTGGTACGGCGACTTTCAGGCGCTCGAAGGCGTCTCTGCAACCATCAAGGAACAGGAGGTCGTTGTGGTCCTTGGACCATCGGGCTCCGGCAAGTCCACCTGGATCCGCTGCATCAACCGCCTGGAGGAGCACCAGGAGGGCCGGATCGTCGTCGACGGTGTCGAGCTGACAAACGACCTACGCAATATCGAAAAGGTCCGCTCCGAGGTCGGAATGGTATTCCAGCAGTTCAACCTGTTCCCCCACCTGAAGGTCCGCGACAACGTAAGCCTGGCGCCGATCTGGGTACGAAAGAAGCCCAAGGCCGAGGCCGAGGAGCAGGCCCAGGCCCTGTTGGAGCTGGTCGGGATCCCCGAGCAGGCAGACAAGCACCCCGGGCAGCTGTCGGGTGGTCAGCAGCAGCGCGTGGCCATTGCCAGGGCTCTGGCCATGGAGCCCAAGATCATGCTGTTCGATGAGCCGACATCGGCTCTCGACCCGGAGATGATCAAAGAGGTCCTTGACGTCATGAAGAATCTGGCGCTCTCAGGAATGACCATGATGGTCGTTACCCACGAGATGGGCTTCGCCAAGGAGGTGGCCGACCGGATCATCTTCATGGAGGAGGGCCAGATCGTCGAGGTCGGCACCCCCGAGCATTTCTTCACCAACCCGACCGAGGACCGCACCAAGCTCTTCCTGTCACAGATCCTGGCCTAATTTCTGCGGGGGTTCGCAGCCCGCGGTGTCTCAGTCCTCGCGCAGGAGCTCTATCACTGCAGACGTATCCCACCTGCCGTGGCCCTGCTCCTGGAGTTTCTGGTAGTTCTGGTCAGCCAACTCAGTGAACGGCAACGAAGCACCCAGCCTTGCGGCCTCGTCGAACACGATGCCGAAGTCCTTGCGCATCCAGTCGATGGCGAACCCGTGGTCGAAGTGGCGCTCCAACATCGTGCGGGCACGGTTGTCCATCTGCCATGAACCTGATGCCCCCTTGCTGATTGCGGCCAGAACCTGTTCCAGGTCGAGACCGGCTCTGCGGGCAAAGTCGAGTGCCTCAGCCAGACCCTGGATGAGGCCGCCGATGCAGATCTGGTTGACCATCTTTGTGAGCTGTCCATGGCCGACAGGCCCCACCAGGACAGTTGCCTTGGCGTAGGAGCCGATCACGGGCCGGATGCCTTCGAAGACCTCCGGGTCACCACCACACATGATGCTGAGCTGCCCGTTCTCGGCGCCCGCCTGGCCACCGGAGACCGGGGCATCCACGAAACCGGCACCCAGATCGCCAGCCGCAGCGGACACTTCCCGGGCCACCTCGGCGGAAGCGGTCGTGTGGTCAACGAGCGTCGCTGCTCCTCCAGCGCCGGCCATCCCGGCCAGAACACCGGAATCGCCGAACACGACAGACCTGACGTCGTCATCATTGCCCACACACATCATCACGACATCTGCACCGGCGGCCGCCTCGGCTGGAGTCGCTGCCATTGCACCACCGTGCTCTTGCACCCATGCCTCGGCTCTGGAAGCTGTTCGGTTGTACACGGTGGTCAGGTGACCTGCCGCCTGGAGATGACCCGCCATTGGAAACCCCATCACCCCCAGACCGACGAACGCACACCTGACCATGTCTGGCTCCCCTCTTTCAGGATCGAAGTGCCGACCCTACTTCCCGAGCCTCATCTGTCTGCTGTCATCTCCGGTTGGCTCGGGCGACCAGCCAGGTGAGAGGCTGTGTGCGCATGCCCCGGCCGCCTAGAGAGCGGCCTGTGGCACCAGGCTCTATCTCCCCCAACTATCAGGAGCAGGATCAACAATGGGAAACCTCTGTGAAGGCCGTGTAGCAATAGTTACCGGCGCAGGCCGTGGCATCGGGCGTGAACACGCCCTGCTCCTGGCCGAGAACGGCGCCAGGGTCGTGGTTAACGACCTCGGTGGCGATGCCTCCGGCTCGGGTACCGACCTCTCCCCGGCCCAGGAGGTCGTGGCCGAGATCGAGGCCATGGGTGGCGAGGCCGTGGTCAACGGCGCCAACGTCGCCGACTTCGATGCCGCAGGCGCGATGGTGCAGCAGGCCATCGACACCTGGGGCCGCCTCGACATCCTCGTCAACAACGCAGGAATCCTCAGGGACCGGATGGTCTTTTCAATGTCTGAATCCGACTGGGACGCCGTAATCGATGTCCACCTGAAGGGCACCTTTGCACCCTCTCACCACGCCGCCGTCCACTGGAGGGAGCAGGCAAAGTCCGGCGACTACGCCCCAGAGGAACTGTTCGGCCGCATCATCAACACATCCTCGCCGTCGGGTATCTACGGAAACGTCGGCCAGTGCAACTACGGAGCAGCCAAGGCAGGTATCGCAGCCTTCACGATCATCAGCGCCATGGAGCTCGTCCGGTACGGCGTCACCGTCAACTGTCTCGCGCCCGGTGCGTTCACACGGATGACATCCGGCCTGGCCGGATGGGAATCAATGGACGAGGAAACCAAGGAGGCCATGAGCCCCCGCTGGATCGCCGTCCCAACGGTGTGGCTCTGCAGTGAGGCCGCCCAGAACGTGACCGGCAGGGTGTTCGACGTGCACGGCAGCCAGTTGGGCATCGCGGAGCAGTGGCACCTGGGACCGACCGCTGTCCAGCCCGATGACCCGGCCGACCTGACCGATGTGATGGCAGGCCTCATGGCCGACGCTCAGCTCAACTCCGACATGCGGGGAGCAGCAGCAGAGGGTCCTGGCCGGCCCGGGAAAAGCCTGTAGAGGATCGCCTGTCCACCAGACTGCCCGCCAGCACCGCCATGACCATCGACTTCAGCTTCTCTCCTGAACTGGAGGCTCTGCGTAGCAAGGTACGTGCCTTCGTAGACGAGGTGATCAGGCCGGCCGAGGTGGAGCTGGAGCATGCCGAAGGTCGCCAACGCCTCGACACCCTCATCTCTCTGAGAAAGCAGGCCCACAAGGCCGGCATCTGGCTGCCCCACATGCCTGAGGAATGGGGTGGCATGGGCCTTGGGCACGTCGAGTTGGCAATGGTGCAGGCCGAGGCCGCCTGCTCCTACTACGGACCCTGGGTCTTCAACTGCCAGGCCCCCGACGAGGGCAACATGCACACGCTCCTCCACTGGGCAACAGATGACCAAAAGGAGCGCTACCTCAAGCCCCTCTGCGATGGTCGAACCTGGTCCTGTTTCGCCATGACCGAACCGGAGGTGGCCGGATCAGACCCAACCCTCATCCGGACCGCCGGATACCAGGACGGCGAGGAGTGGGTGATCAACGGTCACAAGTGGTTCATCTCCAACGCCCACCGGGCAAGCTTCGCCATCCTCATCGCCCGCACCGAGGACGACCCGGACCTTCCTCAGGCAGCCAACACGGCGTTCCTCGTCGACCTACCCCATGAAGGCTGGAACGAGGTCCGCCAGATCGAGACCATGCACGGCTCCACCGGCCACTCCGAGATCCTCCTGGAGGACCTGCGGGTTCACGAGTCACAGATGCTGGGCGGCCGCGGTCAGGGACACCTGCTGGGCCAGTACCGCCTTGGCCCTGCACGCCTGGCCCACTGCATGCGCTGGATCGCCCAGGCGGAGATGGCCCTGGACATGATGGTCGCCCGCTCCCTCGAGCGCTACAGCCACGGTTCGATCCTGGCCGAGAAGCAGGGAATCCAGTGGATGATCGCCGACTCGACGATGGAGCTCTACCAGTCCAAGTTGATGGTGCTCCACGCCGCCTACAAGATCGACCGGGGCGATGACTTCAAGTCCGAGGTCTCGATGGCAAAGCACTTTGTGGCAAACAGCCTGAACCGCATCATCGACCGCTCAATCCAGGTCCACGGTGCTCTCGGATACTCAACCGACACTCCCCTCGCTCACATGTACCAGCACGCCCGCTGGGCACGCTTTGCCGACGGCGCAGACGAGATCCACCAGATGCGCATCGCCCAGCGAACCATCGCCGCCTACAAGGATCACGGGAGCACTGCGGCCGCCACGGGAGACCTGCCCATCTGACCCGCTGTTACGGGACGGCTTTTCTTACCTAGGCCTCAACCGGCGCATCTTCCCCGCAGGGATGACACTCCAGCGCCAGGGTCACGTGGGCAACCCCCTGTCCAACCAGGAGTCGTTCCAGCTCCGCTCCGACCAGCTGCGCATCGTGGAGGCTGTCGGCCGCCACGACCACGTGGGCGCTCAATGCGACCATCGTGGAATCAACCGCCCAGGTGTGGAGGTGGTGCACATCATCGACGCTCCCATGGGCGCTCATGACAGCGGACAACTCGGCGGGGTCGACTCCACTCGGTGTCCCCTCCAACAGGATGTGGGTTGTACGCCTCACCAGGCCAACCCCGGTCCATAGCACGAGTCCTGCAATCAGGAACGACACAGCCGGGTCCACCCAGGTGGCATCCCAGAACACAACGGCCAGGCCGGCCACCAGCACTCCGAAGGATCCCGCTGCATCGCTCAACAGATGGAGTGCCGCGCCTGAGACATTGAGGCTCTTGTCGCCGCTGCGCTGGAGCATCCATGCGCTGCCTCCGTTAACCAGGAGACCAACGACGGCCACGGTGAACACCCCCCAGCCTGACATTTCCGGTGGATCAGGCAGCCGTCGTGCCGCTTCGACGATGATCCAACCCGCCGCAGCCACCAGCAGCACCGCATTCAGGAGTGCCGCCATCACCTCCGCACGCCGCAGCCCGAAGCTGTATCTGTCGCTGGGTGCCCGGGCTGAGAGCGACACGGCAACCGAGGCGACGACAAGGGCGAACACGTCCGATCCCTGGTGGACGGTGTCAGCCAACAGCGCCAGCGAGCCGAACACCACGGCGCCGACAGCCTGAACGACCAGCAACACACCATTCGCCGCCAGCGCCCAGCGCAGCACCGTGCCGGCGCCACCGTGAGCGTTTGCATGCCCGTGCCCCTCAGCCACGCCTCTTACCCCGATACGCCCCGGTTGCCCACTTACAGGTACTCATCGACCCAACTGTAGGGTCGAGACCTGAGGCAGGCACCTCCGCTGGCCCAGCTCTCCCCACCAACCCTCTCCTCAGGAGCAGTCAATGAGCAGCACACCCTCTTCCAGTAGTTCCAGCACTCCCCGCCAGGTCGTTGTCGCCGAGGCCGTTAGAACGCCCATCGGCCGACGCGGTGGCGGCCTCTCCACCTGCCACTCGGTCGACGTGCTCGGCACGGTCCAAAAGGCCCTCTTTGACCGCTCAGGCGTCGACCCGCTCGAGGTGGGCCAGGTGGTGGGCGGCTGCGTCGGCCAGGTCGGCATGCAGTCCATGAACGTGACCCGCACGGCGTGGCTGACGGCCGGCCTGCCGATCGACGCTCCCGCAACCACGGTCGACACCCAGTGCGGGTCATCCCAGCAGGCCACCAACCTCGCCTACGCGCTGGTTGCCTCAGGCACTGTCGATGTGGCAGTCGGCTGCGGTGTGGAGTTGATGAGCCGTGTCAAGTTCGGTGCCACCACCCCAAAGGACCCGGACTCGGGCCTACCCATCAACCACAACTACTTCGAGCACCACGAGTTCACCACCCAGTTCGAGGGCTCCGAGCGCATCGCCGACCAGTGGGGAATCACCCGCGAAGACTGTGATTCCTTCGGCAAGATGTCCCAGGACCGGGCGGCAAGGGCATGGAACGAGGACCGGTTCGGCACACAGATCGTCCCCGTCGAAGCCCCGGTCCTCAATGAGGACGGTTCCCCAACGGGTGAGACCACGCTGATCACCCGCGATGAGGGCCTGCGTGATACCAGCATGGAGACGCTCGCCGGCCTCCGCCCCACCGGCCGGGAGAACGGTGTACACACGGCGGCCACCTCATCCCAGATCTCCGACGGCGCCGGGGCGCTCCTGCTCATGACAGCCGAAAAGGCCGAGTCGCTGGGTGTCACCCCGATCGCCCGGTTCGTGGACACCTGCCTCATCGGCTCCGACCCGGCCCTCATGCTTACCGGACCGATCGGTGCCACAGCCAAGCTGTTGTCCGACAACTCGATGTCCATCGACGACATCGACGTTGTCGAGATCAACGAGGCCTTTGCCTCCGTTGTCCTTGCATGGGAAAAGGAGTTCGGACCCGACATGGAAAGGGTGAACCCCAACGGTGGTGCCATCGCCCTCGGCCACCCCCTTGGAGGCACCGGAGCAATCCTCACCACCAAGGCCGTCCACGAACTCCAGCGCACCGGATCGGACCATGCACTCATCACCATGTGCTGCGGCGGCGGTATAGGAACCGGAACCCTGCTCGCAAGGGTGTAGGCAAGGGGCACCCACCTCTTCGCTCCTCACGCTGCCGTTGGCGCCCTCGGTGGTGGCAGGCCCAGCCTGACCTGCCAACCGCCCTGATCATCTTGTTCCAGCACCCGGCCACCCTCATGCACGTCGTGATGGTGGCGACTACACAACAGGGCCAGGTTGACAAGATCGGTCGGGCCGTCGTCTCGCAACCATTCGTCCAGGTGATGTGCCTCACACCATGCGGGCGGGTGGTCGCAACCCGGCCACACACAACCCCCGTCACGAACCACCAGAGCCAGGCGCTGGGCCGGGGTGACCCGGTAACGCCGGCGGCCCACGTCGAGCGGTTGCGAGGATCCACCCATGACCATGGGGATGATCGCCGCCTCACAGGCCAAACGGCGGGCGGTGGCCGGGGCCAACTCCCCGACACCCGGGATCTCGCAACGTGGAAGGCGCCCGTCTTCCATGGCATCGTCCAACTGGCCGGAGAGCCATCTGTGGTCCACGAGCACCACCATTTCCGTTCGTGTCCGCCGCCAGTTTCTGACTGAAGGGGTCCCGTCGCCAGAGGCGCCATCTTCGCCTGTGGCGTCATTAGTCCCGACCCAGCCTGCAAGAGCAACCCCGCCACCACCCGCTGCCTGCCTGGCCATCTCCACAAACGAATCAGCCGCCCGCTGACCAGCGGTGTAATGCGCCTCGTGAACATCCCGGTACATCCCATCTTGAATGCGACCCAGTTGAGCGGAGACGAGGGCTCCGGTGTCGGGAGGGAGCAGAGCATCGAAGCGGACCATTCCGTCATCGTCGGTGAACACAGAGGCCCGGCGGCGATCATGCCGGCGCCGTGCACGCTCCGCTCCGTCAAGGTCGCCGGACTGCACCCGGACGAACTCGTCAACGCTGCGGCGAAACCCGTCGACACTCTGGCAACAGGCAGCCCTGATCAGGTCCGGATCAACCGCAGCTGCCTCACGGTGCTCGGCGGGCAGCCGCCTGGCCAGAACGTCGGCATGGCCTGCCGTGATCTGGCCCGCGGAAAGCGCCTCCTCTGCAGCAGGCACGGCCTTGAGCGCCTCAGCGACCTTCACGGTTGCACGCGCCTCGCGTGCCGACACGCCCAGCGTGGCGGACAGGTGGGCAACCGAAGCGGGCCGAAGGCCCATGCGCTCCGCCAGCACCTCGCCATGTCTGATGAGACGCGCCTCGTACGCAGCTACAGCCGACCTGATGCGCTGACAGCCCGAGAGACGATCATCAACTCCATCGGGTGACAAACCGCCAAGCTCGTCGTGGGCCATCTCCCTGACCAACTGCTCGACCACACCGTCAAACTTGAACATGGCTCAACCGTAGGGAAGGGGTGTGACAGTGGCTGATACTTACCCTGAAGGCCCAGAACTACCCTTGCCTACTCCCCGAAGTAGGACAGGTGGCTTGCCTCCAACTCATCACCCTCGGGCGTCACCGTCACGAACCCGGCCCCGGCCACATCGGAGGTGACCAGTGCCAGAGCCAGGTTCGACCCGTGCTTAGGTGACCACACCGCTGATCGGACGGTTCCCACCTGGTCGCCACCGCTGCCCTCACCGACTTCAAAAACCGGCCACGGGTGCTCGCTCGGCACGGCGAGCCGCTCACCCGACAGCAGTGCCGTCACAAGGCGCCGGGCAGGGCCACGCTCACGTTCGGCCAACAGGGCCGACTTCCCGACGAAATCATCCTCCCGGTCAAGGGAGAGGAACCGGCCAAGGCCCACCTCAAGTGGCGTGGCGTCACCCCCACAGTCGGTCCCGTACGAAAACAGCCCCGACTCGATGCGCTCATCAGACATCGGGCCACCTGGATGGATGCCGTAACGCTCACCGGCCGCCCATACGGCGTTCCAGAGGGCATTGCCACGCGAACCATCGGTGAGGAACAACTCGAACCCACCCTGACCGCTCCACCCCGACCGGCACAACACGAACGGAATCCCCTCGTGCTCCACCTCTACGAACCCAAAGAAGGGAACGTCGCGCACCCACTCGCCCAACATTTCGGCCAACACATCCTCGGCCCGCGGACCCTGCACACCCAGCGGCGACACGTCGGGCTCAAAGACCCGACAGTCAAGACCACGCTCGGCACCGATAGCCCTGATCCACAGCTTGAGGTCGCTGTCTGCAATAGAGAACCAGAAGCGGTCCTCGGCCAACTTCAGGATCATCGGGTCATTTATCAGCGTCCCCTGGTGGTCGCAGATCGGTGCGTAGCGCACCCGCCCAACGGCACATCCGGCCATGTCCCGGGCCGACACATACTGAACCAGATCGAAGGCGTCGGGCCCCACAACCTCAACCTGACGTTCGCACGCCACGTCCCACAGCGACACACGCTCCACAAGCGCCTTGTATTCAGCATCGGGATCCCCGAATGACTCGGGAAGAACCATCTTGTTGTAGACGCTCGCATGCGTCATCCCGTGTGCAGACATCGCCTCATAGAACGGCGATTTGCGGATCCTGGCCCCGAGGCCAATCGTGAAGCTCACCAGTCAACCTCGCTCTCGCCGTGCCGGTACTGCGCCGCCATCGACGCCTCCAGGGGTGTGTTGCCCAGGATCAGGTCGGCGGCTTTCTCGGCCAACATCATCACCGGAGCGTAGATGTTTCCGTTCGTGAGGGTCGGCATGACCGATGCATCGACCACCCGCAACCCCTCCGTACCGTGCACCCGCATCGACATCGGGTCCACCACCGCCATCTCGTCGGTCCCCATCCGGGCGGTGCACGAAGGGTGCAGGGCCGTCTCGGCATCGCGCCGCACCCACTCCAGGATCGCCTCGTCTCCGTCGACCTCCGGACCAGGCGACAGCTCGCCGCCGTTGAACTCCTCGAAGGCGGGCTGTCCCATGATGTTGCGTGCCACCTCGATGGCCTCGGCCCACTCACGCCGGTCCTCCGGGGTGGACAGGTAGTTGAAAAGCATTTCCGGCTTCTGGAACGGATCATCTGACCTGATACGCACCCAGCCCCGGCTGTTGGAGAACATCGGGCCGATGTGGAACTGGTAGCCGTGACCGGCCGACGGCACCGATCCGTCGTACCGGATGGCTATCGGCAGGAAGTGGAACATGAGGTTCGGCCAACCCACGTCCTCGTTGCTGCGTAGGAAGCCACCCGCCTCGAAGTGGTTGGTCGCTCCAGGACCGCGTCGGAACAGCCACTGGAGGCCCACCCAGGGCCGACGCCACATGGCCAGATAGGGCGCCATCGAAACCGGTTTTGTGCACGCGTACTGCACATACACCTCCAGGTGGTCCTGGAGGTTCTCTCCCACACCCGGCATGTCCACGATTTGATCTACCCCGGCGTTGGCCAGCACGGCAGCAGGTCCGATGCCTGAGAGCTGGAGCAGTTGGGGCGTGTTGATCGCCCCGCCGCACAAGATCACCTCGGTGGCTCCGACACGCCGAGTCCGTCGCCTAGCGGGCCCGTGTCGGTACTCGACCCCCACCGCCTTCGTACCGTCGAACAGGACCCTGGCGGCATGGGCACGGGTAACCACATCCAGGTTGGGTCGCTCCATCACGGGGTGCAGGTAGGCCCTGGCAGCCGAGAGGCGCCGGCCGTTGTAGATGTTTCGGTCAAAGGCGTTGAAGCCTTCCTGCCTGTAACCGTTCACGTCACCGGTAAGAGGGTGGCCGGCCTGTTGCACCGCCTCGAAGAAGGCACGGAACAGGGGGCTGGTCGCGGGGCCTCGTTCAAGGATCAGAGGGCCGTCACCACCACGCCAGTCGTCCTCCCCAGCCAGGCAGGTCTCCATGCGCCTGAAGTAGGGCAGGCAGTGGGCGTAGTCCCAGGTCTCACATCCGGGGGTGGCTGCCCAGCGGTCGTAGTCCATCGGGTTGCCACGCTGGAATATCATCCCGTTGATGCTCGAGGAGCCACCCAGTACCTTGCCGCGTGCGTGGTACACGCGACGGCCACCCATCTCGGGCTCAGGCTCGGACTCGTACTTCCAGTCGTAGAACCGGTTGCCTATGCCGAACGAGAGGGCGGCAGGCATGTGGATGAACACGTCCCACCAGTAGTCCGGGCGACCGGCCTCGAGCACCAGCACCCGGTTCGAGGGATCGGCGCTGAGGCGGTTGGCGAGGGCGCATCCAGCAGAGCCACCGCCGACGATCACGAAGTCGTAGCTGTCCCAAGCCTGCTCACCCACCTGCCAACCTCCCCCGAACAGCCGTCACGAACCCGCAAAGTCTGCCCGATCCGGGGCCCCGGTGTGCCACATCAACTGGAAGAGAGTGTGTACACAGATTCGTACACATATGTCTCAAGACCATGTACTCTGACGGCATGGCCAGAACCGTTTCAGTCCGTCAGTTCAGGGCCGAACTTTCAAGCCTGCTAGACGGTGTCACACGCAGCGGCGAACATGTCGTCGTGACCAGGAACGGACGACCCGAAGCGACCCTCATCGGCATCGACGAGTACGAGGCCCTCGAGGAGACAGCAGAGATCCTGTCCGACCCCGAGACCATGGCTGCAATAGAAGAGGGCCTCGCCGACTTCGCCCGGGGAGACTTCATCACACTCGCCGAGTTCGAGGCCGAAATGGACACACGACAACCCGACGGCCAGTGACCCGCGTCGTGCTCGGACGCCGGGCACGCAAGGACACTGAGGCCCTGCCCTGGAGGCTGGCGGAGATGGTGAGGGAATCCATCGGATTCCTTGAGCGGAATCCTGATGCCGGCAAACCTCTTCGGGGGCGCCTGAAGGGTCTCCGCTCGCTGCGGATCGGTTCGTACCG
>JACNLA010000024.1:39970-89910 GCA_014381745.1 Actinomycetota bacterium
GGCCTTCTCTACACGGCCGGCGGAATCGTGTTCGCCATCCGACGCCCCGACCCGTGGCCCGAGACGTTCGGCTTCCACGAGGTCTTCCACGTGCTGACGGTCGCCGCAGCGGCACTCCACTACGTAGCCTTCGCCTTCGTGGTGCTACCTAAGGCAGGCTGACCCGTCTAGACCCGGCCGCTCAGGTGACTAGCCATACCTGGCTAGACGGCGCCACGGCTCCACGTCGCAACCTGATCGGGTACATCCCTCGGAGACATGAGCGAATCAGGCTCCGGCGATCCGGCCTCCACTCCGAGGGGCAGCACACCAGCCCAGACATCGGCATCCATGTCCTCGGCGTCGTCGACCGGCGGCCCCGTACGCACCTTCATCGAGCATTCCTCGAGCGACAGCGAGAGAACCGTGGTGCCACGGACCTCTTTGTCGGTGTGTGGACGCAGCACGGCCATACGGCCCGGAACGACATGGTCGGTGAGTCGATCGAGTGCCGCCACCTTCTCGTCCCAGTCGGTGACCTCGGTTGCGGTTCCAAACACCACCACAGAGCGGTAGTTCATCGAGTGGTGGAAGGCCGAGCGTGCCAGGACCAGACCATCCAGCAGGGTCACGGTGACACACACCTCGACCCCGGACTTTGCGGTTCTCAACAGCCGGCTGGCCGGGGATCCATGCAGCAACAGACGATCTCCCATGCGTGCGTAGAGCATCGGTATCACGACCGGATGGGCCTCCCCACCATCACCGGCCACCAGGCCGACGTGGGCGATAAGGCCCTCGTCCAGGACGGCTTCGATTGCCTCCCGGTCGGTTACGCCGCGTTCGGGAACCCGGCCGATCTGTGTCCTACCGCCGGTTGAATCACTCATCGGAACCTCCTCTGGAATCCGCTCCCCGCTACTTGGATGACGAGAGAACGTAGTCGCCCCGCTTGTCGTCCCATGCCATCACCACCAGATCCCTTGCAGCCGCAGCCCTGCAGAACTGCAGGAACCCGCTGTACCCGAGGGCCCGTTCGCTGAAGCCCTCATCTCGACGGCGCAGTTCCGTCTTGAGACCCGACATGGCAACACCTTTCTTCCGGCCACCGCCCGCATCGGCAACTGTCGCCGCCAACAGGTCGAATGCCGCCTGAGCGGGCCCGTCACCCGTGACCAGGTCGACCTCGGGGTCACGCTTGGCTCCCACCAGATCCACGACACGGCGGTCGGCCAGGTGGCGCAACAACTCGGTGAACCCGCGGAACCCGTGGTCCGATTCGGTGAACGTGGGATCGATACGCAGGATTGCCCGCTTCAGGGTCGAGGCACGGACATCCTCGTGTGATCCCTGCATTCCAGCCAGCGTGGAGATCACCAGCTCGTCAAGGCTCGGATTCTCAGCTTGCGAGGTGTCCTCGGCCGACGTTTCGGCCTTTGAGCCACCCCGCCGGCTCGCTTCACGGCTGGCCTCGACGCCCTCGAGGCGGTCGTAGAACAAGAACTCGTCGCAGGCGGGCGGGAGCAGGTTCGAGGTGGAATCGCGCACACCGATGCCGATCACCCGGCGATCCAACTCGCGAAGCTTCTGTACGAGCGGCGTGAAGTCGCTATCGCCGGTACACAGCACGAAGGTGGTCACGTAGTCGCGCTCAAAGGCCAACTCAAGGGCGTCGACGACCATCTTGATGTCAGCGGCGTTCTTGCGGGAAGCCCCCATTCGCTGCGGAATCTCCACCAACTCCACCTGGTGGCGGGTGAGGTCGCGGCGATCCTCATCAAAGCCGGACCAGTCGGCGTAGGCCCGCCGGTAGACGACGCGCCCCCTCTCGGCCATGGCACGGGCTATCGGGGCGAAGTCAAATCGCTTCAGGCCGAGGCTCTCGCGGGCCCCAATTGCCAGGTTCTCGTAGTCGAGAAACAGGCCCATCCGTTCCTCGTTTGCGTCGGTTCTCATGGAAACAGTGTGCCCGCAAGCACAGCAGAACCGCGGAAAACCGCAACCCGAGCAGGAAAGGTTGGCTCAGAGGCAGGACCTGAGCGCCTCGATCAGGCTGTTGGCACGCGGGTCTCCAGCGATGCCCCCACCCATCTGGTTCATTACGTAGGCAAAGCCAACCCCGCTGTCGAGGTCTCCGAAGGCGATCGAGCCACCCGCACCGGGGTGCCCGTAGGACTCACCGGTCAGCATCGGGTTCACCTCAAGGTCCAGCATGAACCCCAGGCCCCACGCGCACTCGGCCACAAGGGTCAGGTCGGGCCCCCGCGATCGTTCGGAACGAACATGACGAACCGTGTCATCGCCGATTAGGCGGACGCCGTCGACCTCGCCGACCGTCGCAGCGTAGATCCGTGCCAACGCACGGGCTTCGCTGATCCCGTTGGCTGCCGGCATCTCCGTTGCATGGATCTCCCTGCTGTTGAAGGGGTTCTCAGGGGCACCAAACGGAATCGCCCCATCCATCGTGAGCGCCCGGAAACCCATGGAACCTGGACCCATCACGGCCATCATCAACTCCAGTTCCTCCTGGGTGGCCGGTGGAGGCGAGTTCAGGAGCGTCGCCACACGACCCTCCTCGGACTCAGGCAGCCCAATGTATGACTCGGCACCCAGCGGTCCTGCAACCTCCTCAGCCAGGAAGGCGCCCAGAGTCCGACCGTCGATACGGCGGACGATCTCGCCCACGATCCACCCGTAGGTGATGGCGTGGTAACCGTTGGCGGTTCCCGGACCCCACAGCGGTTCCTGAGCCTCAAGGGCCGCAAGAACCGGCTCCACGGCACAGATCTCATCGAGGGTGAGCGGTGTGTCGACCGCCGAAAGGCCGGACTGGTGGCTCATGCACTGGGCGACCGTGACCGCCTCCTTGCCTCCTCCGGCGAACTCGGGCCAGTACCGGGAGACGGGCGCTTCATAATCGAGCAGGCCGCGCTCGTAGAGAATGGCGGCGCAGATGGCAGCAATCCCCTTCGTCGTGGAGAAGTGCAGTTGCAGCGTGTCGCTCTTCCATGGGCGCCCCGATTCAGCATCGGCGACACCGCCCCAGATGTCGACCACCGGCACTCCATCCACGTAGATGCAACAGGCCGCCCCCACCTCACCGGCCTCATCGAAGTTGCGCCCAAAGGCCTCGGCAACCGCCCCGAAGCCGGCAGCCGTGGTTCCCTGCACCTCTGTCATCGTGCCTCCCTATGGCAGCAGCGCCGAGGCGCTGTCCTGAGAAGGCGAACCTAGCCAACGGGCCGTCGCCGCACCAAGATCTGGTGGCCCAAGCCCGTACCTGACATCACCCTGCCGGTACCCTTCCCTGATCAGGGTGCAGCCGCCGGCGCCACCGACCTGAGCAAAGGGACTGTTTAACGATGACCAGTGAAGGGCAGTCAAGGGCTGACTTCCGCAGCGACACCGTCACAAGGGCAACCCCCGGAATGCGGCAGGCAATTGCTGATGCACCGGTCGGCGACGACGTCTACGGCGAAGACCCGACCGTAAACGCCCTGCAGGACCGTATAGCCGAGTTGACGGGCAAGGAGTCCGCCCTCTTCTTTCCCGCCGCAACTCAAAGCAACCTCGCTGCGGTTCTCAGCCACTGCCAGCGGGGCGACGAGTACATCATCGGCCGCAATTACCACATCCTCATCAACGAGGTATCAGGTACAGCCGCCCTTGGGGGTGCGGCTCCCTGGCCGATCGAGGTCGATGAGAACGGCTCTTTCACCCCCGAGGCGGTTCGAGCAGCCGTCAAGGAGCCCGATCAGCACCACCCTGTCACCCGTCTTCTGTGCCTTGAAAACACCGTGAACGGATCCGCCCAGTCGGTGAACCTCATCAACGACCTTGCCGATACCGCCCGGGACTGTGGCCTCGCGGTCCACCTTGACGGAGCCCGTCTGTTCAACGCGGCGGTAGCTCTCGAGGTTCCGGTGGCAGACGTCCTGGCCAAGGTCGACACGGCCTCGATCTGTCTCTCAAAGGGACTCGGCGCACCCATGGGGGCGATGCTGGTCGGCGACAGCGCTTCGATTACACGTTCCTTCCGGCTCCGCAAGATGCTGGGAGGCGGCATGCGCCAGATCGGACACATGGCTGCAGCTGGCATGTACGCCCTCGACAACAACGTGGACCGACTCGTCGAGGACCACCAGAACGCCGCCCTCATCGCCGACGGGTTCCGCCAGGTCGAGGACCTGGGGGTAAGGCAGGCAACCAACATGGTCTGGCTCACACCTCCCGCGGAGCACCACGACGGCCTCACAGCCCACCTGGCTGCCGACGGCCTTCTGGTGTGCCCATGGAAGCCGACGATGCGTATCGTCACCCACCTCGACGTCGGAACCGAGCAGGCCCAGATGCTCGTCGACTCGGTCCAGAACTTCTTCAATCAGGTCTGACAGAAAGGCACCCCATGGGCAGCGCACACGCAGGACAGGTGGTTGTGGTCACCGGAGCCGGCCGGGGAATCGGTCGGGCCATTGCCGTGAGGTTCGCTGGAGCGGGCGCCCACATCGTCGTAAACGACATCGACGCCGACGTGGTCGCCGAGGTGGTCGCCCACATCACCACCACCGGCGGCACCGCCACCGGGGCCGTCGCTGACGTTTCAGACAGCGCCCAGGTGGCCTCCATCTTCGACACTGCTGTCGGCACCTACGGAACGGTCGACGTGCTGGTCAACAACGCCGGCATCGTGAGCCCGATGCTCCACTTCTTCGAGGCAGACGAGGAGTGGTGGAGGCGCATCATCGACGTGAACCTGACCGGGCACTTCCTCTGCTCACACCGTGCGGCCCGCATCATGGCGGACAAGGGCGCCGGGGTGATCATCAACATGTCTTCCGGCGGCGCCACCCGTGCCCACAGGGCGTTCAGCGCCTACGACGCCTCCAAGGGCGGGATCGAGGCCCTGACGCGTGCGATGGCACTGGACCTGGGTCCCTACGGAATCCGGGTATTCGCCCTCGTTCCCGGAGCAATCGACACGGTCGGCATGACGGCCGAGGAAACGGCGCTCCGAGGCGAGAACATCCCCCTGGGCCGGCCCGGACTCCCCGACGACATGGCCGGCCCTGCACTGTTCCTGGCCTCCGACGATGCCCGCTACATGACCGGAGACGTGCTCAAGGTCGACGGGGGCATGCTCGCCCAGCAGCGCTCCGCCACCGTGGACATCATGCCACCGAGGGACTTTCCCGACCTGGCCGATCTGGACTGACGCCTGCGCACGAGCAGGCTCAGGTAGGCCCAGGACAGTGATGCCAGCAAACCACTACGACACCGTCATCGTCGGTGGTGCCGTAGTTGGTAGCGCCGTCGCCTACTTCCTCGCGGAGAACCTCGACTACACCGGCACGATCCTCGTGGTTGAGCCGGATCCGACCTACGCACTTTCCTCAACAACCCTGTCGTGTGCGAGCATCCGGCACCAGTTCTCGAACCCGGTGAACGTGGAGTTGTCCCTGTTCGGCACCGAGTTCCTCGCTGACTTCCACAACCGGGTAGAGGTCGGAGGCGACTCACCAGACCTCTGCTACAGGGACACCGGCTACCTGTTCCTGGCAACCGATTCAGGTTGGGCGACGCTTGAAGCCAACAACAGGACCCAGACGGCCTGTGGCGCTGACATCACCCTGATGGACAGAGCGCAACTCGGCCGCCGGTTCCCCTACCTGGCCGTCAACGACCTCGCCGGCGGGAGCATCGGTGTCACCGGAGAGGGCACCTTCGACGCCTTTGCCCTCATGTGGGGGCTCCGGCAGCGCTCCCGTCACAACGGAGTCGATTACACGACCGACAGGGTCGTGGGCCTTCAGGTAGCTGAAACCCGCGTCGAATCTGTCCAGTTGGAGAGCGGACGAGCCGTCAACTGCAACAACCTGGTGAACGCCGCCGGACCACGCTGCGCCCATGTCGCTGCGATGGCCGGTGTCGACCTACCGGTTGAGGCCCGCAAGCGCTCCGTGTTCGTGTTCGACGTCGCCGAGCCGGCTGAGCGTGACCTGCCGATGATCGTGGACCCGTCAGGGATCTACTTGAGATCCGAGCCGCCCTACTTCCTCGCCGGTGCCCCACCCGTCGACGATGTGAGCGTCGACCCAGACGACCTGACGGTCGTACACGACGAGTTTGACAACCTCATCTGGCCCGTACTCGCCCAGCGGATTCCCAGCTTCGACCGCCTCAAGGTCACGCACTCCTGGGCCGGCCACTACGCCTACAACACGCTTGACCAGAACGCAATCGTCGGCCCTGCCCACCCGACGGAGAACCTGATCCTTGCCAACGGCTTCAGCGGCCACGGACTCCAACAGGCACCGGGCGTGGGAAGAGCGGTAGCCGAACTCATCACCTACGGCGAGTACACGAGCATTGACCTCAGCCAACTTGGCTTCGGCCGCATAGTCGCCGGCGAGCCGTTCCCGGAATCAGCAATTATCTGAGCCACGACCACCCGGAGCGACCCGCTACTCAGGCCTCGCCTAGGTAGGCAGCCCTCATCTCAGGGTTGGCCAGCAGAGACTCGGCCGTGTCGTCGAGGACGACCATGCCGGTCTGAAGAACCCATCCACGATCAGCGATCGAGAGGGCCATGTTGGCGTTCTGTTCAACCATGAACACCGCCATTCCCTCTTCGTTGATCTGCTGGATCAGGTCGAAGTTCTGTTGCACCAAAGCCGGGGCAAGACCCATCGAGGGCTCATCCATCAACAGGACGGTCGGCTGGGACATGAGAGCCCGCCCGATTGCCACCATCTGCTGCTCACCTCCTGAGAGGGTTCCGGCCTTCTGGGAGAGGCGCTCCTCAACCCGCGGGAACAGTTCGAATACGTACTGCAGGTCGGCCTCGATGCCATCCTTGTCGCTCCGAAGGTAGGCACCCAGAATCAGGTTCTCCTTCACCGTCAGCCTCTTGAACAGACGACGGTTCTCGGGAACCATCGTGACCCCGTTCTCCACCCTGTAGCTAATCGGCTTGTCGTTGACCACCTCGCCCTTGAGTACAACCTCGCCCGAGGTGGGGGCAACCATTCCCAGGAGAGTCTTCAGTGTCGTGGTCTTGCCGCTTGCGTTGCCACCAAGCAGACAGACCAACTCACCCGGATAGATGGCCAGGTTCACGTCCTTGAGGATGTGGACGGCGCCGTAGTGCGTGTTCACCTCGCGGAACTCAAGCAGCGCCACACGTTCCTCAGACGAGGTCCGATCCACCGTCTGTTCCCCGTCTCCGCTCATCCCTGACCCTCCGCCGGCCGGCCCAGATATGCCTCGATCACATCGGGGTTGGTTGAAACCTCGTCGTAGGAACCCTGGGCGATTGGCACCCCGTGGTCCAGCACGACAACCCGGTCCGACACATCCCTCACGACACGCATGTCGTGCTCGATCATCACGATCGTGAAGCCCCACTCAGAGCGGAGCCTGCCGATGAGAGCAGTCAACTCGGCTGTCTCCATCGGGTTCATTCCAGCTACCGGCTCATCGAGCAGCATCAGGCGGGGCTGGGTGGCCATCGCCCGGGCTATCTCCAGGCGCCGCCTGTTGGCATACGACAACACGAAGGCCGGTTGGTCGTAGCGGTATCCAACCAGTCGGGAACCAAAGAAGGCCAGCACCTCCTTGGCCCTCTCCTCGATCTCCTTCTCCTCTTTCTTGAACGCCGACGTCTGGAGAAGGGCTCCGAGGATCAACTGCGATGTCCTGCAGTGCTGGGCGACCATGATGTTTTCGAGCACGGTCATGTTCGGAAAGAGGCGCACGTTCTGGAACGTGCGAGCAATTCCAAGACCGGTTACCTGGTGGGGGTCAAGACCGAGAATCGACTCGTCCTCGAAGATGATGTCGCCCTCGGTCGGGTCTACAAGCCCCGTAATGGCATTGAAAAAGGTGGTCTTGCCGGCACCGTTGGGACCGATGACGCTGACGATCTCCCCTTCATCGACATGGAAGTTGAGGCCCGACAGGGCATCTAGGCCGCCAAAGGTGATCTTCAGGTCCCGGATCTCCATGAGATGGCTCATGATCCGCTCCCCTCGTCAGGTTCGGACCCACCGGCCTCAGCGGCGTGCAATTCAGCCTCGTGTTCCTCTTGCTCGTGCTCCTCGCCCTTCAACCAGACATCCTGGAGGAACTCCTCCTGGTGGAGTTCCTGGCTGCGCCTTGCGCTCGGCACGAGGCCCTCGGGCCGCTGCAGCATCATGTAGACAAGCAGAGCCCCGTAGATCAACAGCTTGAAGGACTGGAACTCGTGTAGCAGGCCGGGTTGTCTGGGCCCACCCAGGATCCCGATCAGCACGAAGGACCCCACCAGAACACCAGCGATGTTGCCCATTCCACCCACGATGACGACCACGAGGATGATGATCGACACCAGGATCATGAAGCTGTTCGGAAATACCGAACCGACCTTGGCTACCATGACCGCTCCGCTGAACGAGGCCAGCACCGCACCAACCACGAACGCAAGGAGCTTGGCGTTGACGGTGTTGATTCCCATCGCCTCGGCGACCTTTTCGTCTTCGCGGATGGCCATCCATGCCCGCCCAAGACGGGAGGCCTGCAGGCGCCACGAGATGTAGATGGCCAGGGCGCAGAACACGAGCACCAGATAGAACACCGACCGGGGATCGGTGCCCTTGATTACCACGAACCCCAGGTCGACACCGGGAACATTGGTGATTCCCTGTGCACCGCCGAAATAGGGCTTCAACCAGTCAGACATAAACAGCAGACGGATGATCTCTCCGAAGCCGAGGGTGACGATCGCCAGGTAGTCGCCCCGCATCCTGATGACCGGAGCACCGATAACCAGGCCGACTATCCCTGCGAACACGACGACGATCACGAGGGTGACGGCGAAGTGCAATTCCGGAGCGAAGAACGGTGAGTCCGGAGAGGTCAGAACGGCCGTTGTGTAACCACCAACGGCAAAGAAGGCCACGTACCCGAGGTCCAGAATCCCGGCCAGACCGACAACGATGTTGAGGCCGAGCGCCAACAGCAGGAACAACCCCACGTTTGCCAGCAGCTCGTTCATGATCGTGCCCAGAAAGAGGGGAAGGATGATGGTCATGAGCGCGACCGACACGAAGAGGATTCGGGAGGCCCGCTTGCGCTCGGGGCCCTGCAGCGCTCCGTAATCGGCCTTTGCGGCCTTGAGCCTGCCCTTTGTCAACATCGACACGCCACCGATGAGAACCGCCAGCACGATCGACCAGACGACGGTTAGCCCACCCCGCTTGGCGTATATGGAATCTGTCAGGAACTCCAGGCCAAACCCCTCTGACAGGTCCGAGATGGCGCCCTCCAACACGGCAAAGGTGAGCAGCCCGAAGAACGAGTGCGAGACCACCCGTCGCAACCCGGCAGGAACCACATGAATGGCCGAACCAACAAGCCCGAGGAGCACGCAGGCCAGAATCCACGCCAGCGCCCCGAAGCCAATGCCACGCCCATAGGTAAGCAACTCGAGCAGCTGGGGACTCCAGTTGACAAGGGGGTCCCGGAGGTTGAAGTTGTCAAGGGCCAGGATAAATACCGCCATTCCGGCCCCACCGATAAGCCCGGTCAGGGCTCCGGCCAGCAGTTCACGGCCGCCAGGTTCAGGGGACTCCACGCCCTCCAACTCGATGTGTCTGGAAACAACCGAGCCCATCACCAACGGAATCCAGAGCAGGGAGAGATAACCAAGGCTCAGTACAGGATGGATGAGGATGCGCCGGTCAAGGCCGACCGGCATGCCGATCAGCGATACCAGAACCAGCGCGAGGACACAGAGGCCCCCCCACTTTCCGATCTTGGACCATTCCTGATCGGTCACCGGAGCACGAAAACCGCCGGCTGCGGACGACCCTGAAGAAGTCATGGTGGTGCTCATGCCCTGTCCTCGGCCGAGAGCTGCTCACCGAACAGCCCGGACGGCTTGAACAAGAGGACCAGAACCAGCACCGTGAATGCAACGGCATCCTTGAGTTGTGACACGCCGGGAACACCAAGTGGCTCGAGTATCACCAGCGGCGCGATCGACTCGGCGGAACCCAACGAGATCCCACCGATCATGGCACCCGGAAGGTTTCCGATGCCGCCGACGACAGCAGCCGTGAAGGCCTTGATGCCGGGCAGGAAGCCGGTCATGTGGGTGACGCTGCGGAACAGCAGCCCCCATAGAATTCCGGCGATGCCCGCCATTGCCCCGCCGACGGCGAACGTGGTGACGATCGTGCGGTTCACGTTGATGCCCATGAGGGCAGCGATCTCTTTGTCCTCGGCCACTGCCCGCATCGCCTTGCCGGTCTTGGTGCGTTCCACCAGATACCAGAGGCCCCCCATGGAGACGGCGGCGACGAGCAGAACGAGAAGCTTCGTGCCGGCGATCTCGAAGGTCAGGATCGACCGTTGCTTGGAAAGCCACTGAGGCAACTGCGGGTAACTCTTGGTCGAGGGCCCGAACACGCCCATCACGGCGTTCTGGATGAAGAAGGAGACGCCGATCGACGTGATCAGGGGAATGAGCCGCGGGGATTCCCGGAGAGGCCTGTAGGCAACCCGTTCCATCAGGACGGCGGTGAGGGTGGACACCATGATCGCCAAGATGATGATGATGGCCAGCGACAACAGGAAGTTGCTCTCCCACATGCCGGTCTGGGAGAACTTGTCGGATGCAATGAACCCCGTCATGGCACCGGCCATGAACACCTCGCCGTGGGCGAAGTTGATGAAGCCCAGGACGCCGTAGACCATCGAGTAACCGAGGGCAATCAACCCGTACATGGCACCCTGGGAGAGCCCTGACATGAGGAGGCCCTTGAACTGGTCGCCGGTAAGGCCGACAGCGTCAGGATTACGCCAACGGGCGAAGGGATTTTCAGGCGCAACTTGTTGCGCAATGAAGGCCAGAATCCCGACCACGATCAGGGTCACAAGGAAGACCCTGATAAGGGTGAGGAAGCGGTCGACCTTGGAGACCTGTCTGGCCGATTTCCTCTCGATCGTCGCTGTCAACCGACTACCCCCTGCAAAGTGATGAATGGCCCCATCGGAAACCCGCCCGGCCACGCCGACCGCCGTAGCGCACCGGAAGGGCACGACCACAGACGACTGGTGGGCAGACCCCCTGATGCTGCGGGAGGCACAGTAGCGCACCCGGCAGGGAGGGCCAACATCTCACTCCGCCCCACTCTCCCCGCCAGAGGGGCCACCGGTAACATCCACGGGCATGAACCAGGGACACACACCGGGCAGCGTCCGCAGCACCCATCAGGCGCTACCTGATCCACGCAACGCCACGGTGCAGATCTACATCAACGGTGTCTTTCATCCACGGGCCGAGGCGAAGGTCTCCGTCTTCGACAGCGGCTTCCTGGTTGGCGACGGGGTCTGGGAGGGCATAAGGCTCCACAACGGGCGCTTTGCCTTCCTCGACCGCCACATGGATCGTCTCTTTGCCGGCCTGGCGGCAATCGACCTGAACATCGGCATGACCCGGGATGAGGTCGTTGAGGCCCTCCAGTCGACCGTTGACCAAAACGACATGCACGACTCCGTCCATGTGCGCCTGATGGTCACGAGGGGCGACAAGACAACCCCCTCCCAACATCCTGCCAACGTGGTCGGCGGCCCCAACGTGGTGATCATCGCCGAACACAAGACAGCGGACCCCGCCGTGTCAGACCAGGGGGTCTCGCTGTTCACTGCCACTGTTCGCCGACCGCCGCCCGACACCCTCGATCAGCGTCTCAACTCGCACTCCAAGTTGCACGAGGTGATCGCCCTCATCCAGGCCACCAGGGCCGGAGCCGACGAGGCGCTCATGCTGGACCCGACCGGAGCGGTCGCCACCTGCAACGCCACCAACTTCTTCGTGGTCAGGTCTGGCGAACTCTGGACCTCAACCGGCCACTACAACCTGCACGGCATCACCAGGGCCGTCGTGCTTGAAGAGGCCGCAGCGGCCGGCATCACCACAAGGGAACAACCATTTTCACTAACCGACGTCTACTCGGCCGACGAAGCCTTCGTCACGGGAACGTTCGGAGGCCTCACCCCTGTCTCCGAGGTAGACGGCAGAACCATCGGAACCGAGGTGCGGGGCCCGGTCACCACACGCCTGAACGACCTGTACCTGGCTGCAGTGGCCACCTCGGTGGCACGGTGACCCTCCGTATCAACTGCTGGTCCGGCCCCCGCAACATCTCAACGGCCCTCATGTACTCCTTCAGGGAGCGCTCGGACACAACCGTCTTCGATGAACCCATCTACGCCCACTACCTGAGGGCAAGCGGCAGACAGCACCCCGGTCGCGACGAGACCATGGCGAGCCAGGACACCGACGGCAACGCCGTGGTCCGCAACCTGATCCTCGGTACCCACGCCACCCCGGTCGCCTTCTTTAAGATGATGAGCCACCATCTGGTTGATCTGGACACGGCGTTCCTTAGCGAGTGTCGGAACATCCTCCTGATTCGAGACCCCCGTCACGTGATCCGCTCCCTCAGCGTGAACATCCCCGACGTGAACCTCGGGGATACGGGCCTCGAATCCCAGGTCGATCTGCTGGAGTCGATTCTCAGAGAGGGAGGCAGCCCTGTTGTCATCGACTCGGCGATTCTTCTGGCCGACCCACGGCCGGTCATCGAGAAGATGTGCTCGCTGCTGGAGATCGACTTCGAGGACTCCATGCTGTCGTGGCCTGCCGGTCCAAAGCCCGAAGACGGGACATGGGCGGTCCACTGGTACGCAAACGCCCACGCCTCAACCGGATTCCACGCCGGCATTCCCAGCAACGACCCACTCCCGGCCAACCTCGAACACGTTCTGGAGTTGGCACGGCCCCTCTACAGCAGGCTCCTGGAGCACTCCCTGACCGCCTGACCAAACCCTCACCACCTGTGGCCGCAACCCGGCCGCCGCCGACGCGCGATACTTCGCACATGTCCTGGATAGAGACGGTTCCCGACGACGAATGGTCGGCCAAGGGTGACCTCCTCGCCGACCTCCACAAGAAGGTCGTCGATCCCACACACGGGCGCGTTGACAACATCATGGCCGTCCACTCCCTCAACCCACGGGGCCTTGCTGCACATCAGAACCTCTACTCCTCGGCGATGGCGGGCACAGCATCCCTTCGTAAGGTTGAAAGGGAGATGATTGCCCTGGTGGTGAGCCTCGAAAATGAGTGCCACTACTGAGTAACCCATCACCGGCGCGGTCTGCGCCGACTACTCCGGGACGACGACCTTGCAGCCGCCATCGAGGCCGACTGGACCACGGCCGACATATCCCCACAGCGCCGGGCGATGCTGGTGATCGCTTCAAAGTTGACCGTCGAACCGGGCAAGGTGACCGAAGCAGACATCGACTCGCTCCGCGAGGCCGGGTTCAGCGACCGCGACATCCTCGACATCGTGGAGGTGACCGCCTACTACGCCTACGTGAACCGCATCGCCGACGGCCTCGGCGTGGGACTCGAGGCCTGGATCCCAGAGGACTCCTGAGAACCAGTTTCAGAGCAGAGTTCCTAAACCCTGTTGTTCGGCATTGCTGAGCGCCCTCACAGCGGCGGCAATGTCCTGTGAGGCAATTCCAACCGACTTGAAGAGGGTGAATGGCTCATCTGATGGCACGACCCGCCCGCTGATCAGGTCAGACATGTCGGCATCGGGTTGACGGTTCACCCTCAACAGGTCGCCAGCCTCGACCGCGGCGGCCTCCCGGTCGTCGACAACGACGAAAGCCTGTCCGACCACGTCTCCGGGTATTTCAACCATCTCCGGCGTGAAGGCACCGACGGCGTTTAGATGTGTCCCCGGCCGTAGTGACGAGGCGTCGAACAGAGGAGACCTGGATGGGGTTGCCGTGCTCACCACGTCGGCACGTGCCACAGCCTCGTTGGCATCAAGCACCACCTCACCGCCCACCGCTTCAGCCAAGGCGTTCGCTGATTCCTCGGTGCGGCTCCAGACCAGCACCTCCCGGATGGGTCTCACCGCCCGGACAGCCGCAACCTGATCGGCAGCCATCGCCCCGGCACCCAGCATTGCCAGGACACCGGCGTCGGCTCGTGCCATCTTGTCCGTGGCCAGACCCGGCGCAGCCGCTGTACGGATCGCCGAAAGCGTGGGACCGTCGACCAACCCCAGCGGATGGCCCGAATCGTCGAACACGGCGACGATTCCGGCGGGGTCTCCTGGAATCGACGAAACCACCTTTACTCCGGTGTAGGAGTCAAGACGACCGGGCATGAACAGCGAAACTCCCAGAAGCATCCGGTTCGGTGCCTCACGGTCGCCGACGAAGGCGTCGACCATCGAGTCGATCGCATCTGACATTGGCAACGCCAGTCGTACATCGTCCTGATTCAGGTAGCGCATGTTCATCCTCCGGGTGTGTCGTCGAGACCGTCGCAGGGCCCGGATTGTCGCTTCACAGAACCATCCTCCCCCACCGTCACATGATCACCCGTCATCAGACCTCGAAAAGTCGCCTCGTCGAGAAGCACCACAGGTATGGAGCGGCCGTACACCTCGGCTGCGACGATCGCTCCGAGAGACAGGATCTCGTCAGGTTCCAGGGTCAGGATCGCCACCGGTGCCGAGCCGTTTCGTATCGCCTCGAGGAGCACCGAACTGGAGGAACTGGATCCCCGACCCGAAGCCATGACCAGGACGCGGCCGGCGACCGTGTGTCCTACCTGCGGATGGCGCCTGTCGATGATCTCGCCGGTTGCAGCATCGACCCCGCCCCAGAAGCTGAGCGGTTCCTGCAGGCTCAGCACCTCACCCGAACCCGTGCCCTCCACGAGCACCCTCGGCCTCTCAGACATCGGCCCATACCTGGTTATCAAGCAGCACCCGCCCGGCAATGGCGGAGTCGACGCACTCCGCAGTACCGGCAAAGATGACGTCAACGCCCAGGTTCCCAGGCGCATACCAGGCCCACTTTGCCGAATCGGTCATCGCCGTTCCGTCGGTGTCGGCAAGAACTGGAGACATGTAGGTGCAGGTGTCGACAACCAGAGTCACCCCGGCGGACCGGAGCGCATCTGCCCAACCCCGCAGCTCCAACTCGGCGACGACGGCCCGGCCGGTCGAGACGTACAAGGCCACCTCGGGATGAACGTGTCTTCCCTCGATGAGCGAGACAAGCGTTCGAAACTCCTCGATGGAGTAGTGGGGTGTGCCCAGGCACACGCTGGCCAGGCCCTTTCCGTTGGCCGTGCAGAGGCTGTCACGGGCTGCACGAAGATCGCCGATGCTCACCTCCACGACCTCCGCTGGGGCCCTCCCACCAAGGGCGGCCTCCAGAGTTGGCGCCTCGGGCGTGCTCCCCACAGCGTGGAACATCCCAACGCTGCCGGAGGATGCAGCACCAGCCCCGAGCGCCCGCAACCGGTCCTCGCTCTGTCCCGGTGGCAGCCCTTCAATGACCGGAATGCGGCTGCCGGCGACCGCCCCGACGACTGTGCCGAGCACCGGATACATCTGGTCAAGGTTCATCAGGTCCGGTGGAACATGGCTCATTCCCAACTGGATCGTTGCGTGGCGGTTCTCGTCGAGGTGCAGACCGGCTGCTGGAACCCGGCCGGTGATGGCAGCGGAGATGTCGATGAGGTCGCCGTAGCGGGCGGTACGTGCACCCAGCACAGAGTTGGCGAAGACGATGGCGTTCGACTCGGCCCACGCCACATTCTCGCCAAACGAGGGTCGGTTCTCCAGGTGATAGGGAGCGCAGGTCCATGTCGGCTGGCAACCCATCTGCTCGTACATCCCGGCCAGACATCTTGCAGAGCGCCCCTGCTCCTCATCTCCACGGAAGAGTTCCGGATGCGCCAGGTCCATAGAGGCGACGTTCAGGGTGGTGGGCACTGCCACAGAGGCACCGCCGTCGAGGAGACGTCCGGCGAAATCCAACCCCGACTGCCCGTGGTAGAGGCATGAGTCCACATGGGCGCCGGTGATGTCGAGCAGGCGGCCGACACCCATCGATTCGGCAAGGCGTACGACGATTCGCATGGCCAGTTGGGCAGCAGGCCCGGCGTCACCCGCCAACCGCTGCCTGTCCTCGGCGCTCAGGTCCACCTTTGGAGCGTAGGTTCTGGGCGACCACCGATCCCAACCACAGGGTGGCGGCGCCAGACAGTCCTAGTGGTCCCCGGGAATCGTCTCGATAGTCGTGTCCAGGTTGTGGTAGTCGCCGGCCTCGTCGCCAAAGAGCGCCAGGCCGGTTGTTAGCCCTGTCGGCTGGTCCAATGTGCCGGCCGAGATCGACAGCTTGGAGGCCTTGTCGTCGGCCCGCCAGAACAGGGTTGAACCACACCGGCTGCAGAACCCGTACTGCACCGTGTCGGTCGGGTGGTACCAGGTGAGCGTCTCATCGGAATCGAACTTGACCTCGCCAAGATTGGCATCAGTGCCCGCCATGAAATGCCCGGTAATCCTGCGGCACGGCTCACAGTGACAGTTGATGACCTCCCTCAGGGCACCACTAACCCGGTAACGAACACCACCGCAGTGGCAGCCACCGGATGCCGTGGTTGACGGCTCTTCGCTCATTGCCCCAGCCTCGCATATCCCGGTGTCCCAGAATCCATAACGGCGTGGGCAGCGGCCAGCCGGGCTGTCGGCAGGCGGGCAGGTGAGCACGACAGGTAGTCGACCCCCGACGCGAGCAGGCGCACGATCGAATGCGGATCTCCGGCATGTTCCCCACAGACACCGACCTTCAGGCCTGGCTGGGCAGCCCGGCCACGCTCCACCGCCAGATCGACCAACTCCCCCACACCGGCTTCATCGAGGTGTGCAAACGGATTCTGATCGAGCAGTCCCCGCTCCAGATAGAGGTCTATGAACCGGCCCTCGACATCGTCGCGGGAGAAGCCGAATGTCAACTGCGTCAGGTCGTTGCTGCCCACCGAGAAGAAGTCGGCATGCCCGGCCAGTTCCCCTGCCAGCAGCGCAGCCCTTGGCGTCTCGATCATGGTTCCGACGTGTGGGTCCTCACCAAGGCCAACCTCGACCGCTGTTTCTTTCACCCACTCGACAGCGGCGGCAAGTTCAGGACCGGAAACCGTCAACGGAATCATGACCTCGACAACGGGATTCCCACCAGCGTCACGTCGGGCCAGCACGGCTGAAAACAGGGCACGGGCCTGCATCCGGTAGAGGCCCGGTCGCAAATGGGCGAGACGAACGCCACGGGTACCCATCATCGGGTTCACCTCGGTCCAGTAGCGAGCCGACCTGAGCAGTGCAGTTCCGTCAGCGTCGAGTTCACCCTTCGCCTCGGCGACCACCAGGTCGCCCACGTCCGGTAGAAACTCGTGGAGAGGTGGATCGAGTAGCCGCACCGTTACCGGCAGCCCGTCCATTGCCTCGAGGATCCCCTCGAAATCGGCCTGTTGGACGGACCCAAGTTGTTCGAGCGCCACCGCTTCGGCCTCTTCGGTCTCAGCGAGGATCATTGCGCGCACCAGCGGTAGACGATCGGGGCTGAGAAACATGTGCTCTGTGCGACACAGGCCAATCCCGACGGCACCGGCCTCACGGGCCGCAAGAGCGTCTGCAGCCGTGTCGGCGTTGGCCCTGATTTCGAGGGTCCCTGCAGCAACCTCGTCGGCCCAACCCAGAATCAGATCCAGTTCCGGCGGAACTGCCGACTCGACAACGGCCCTCCCGCCAAGCGTCACCGAGCCCGTGGAGCCATCTATCGAGATCGTGTCGCCCTCGGCTACCACCGTGTCTCCGACACGGAAGTGGTCGTCGGCCACATCGACTTCTTCGGCGCCACAAACGCACGGGGTTCCCCAGCCGCGGGCAACCACAGCGGCGTGGCTCACAAGGCCTCCATGCGAGGTCAGGATCCCCTCAACCACCGCCATGGCCGCGACGTCGTCGGGCGATGTCTCACGCCTGACCAGGATCACCTCTTCGCCACGGTCGACTGCGTCGATGGCAGCCTCGGTGGTCATGTAGGCGCGCCCCACAGCCGCTCCCGGGGACGCCCCCAACCCGTGGGTCACCTCAGGGGCGCCCGTCTCGGAAAAGCCCGCGTGCAGAATCTGTGAGAGGTGGTCAGGGGTGATTCGGGCCACCGCCTCAGCCTTGGACAGGCCGACCAGTTGCTCGTCGACAAACTGGGTGGCGATCCTGACCGCGGCCTCACCGGTTCGCTTGCCTACGCGGCACTGGAGGATGTGGAGTCGGCCCTGTTCTACGGTGAACTCAACGTCGCACATGTCGCGGTAATGGCCCTCAAGCGAACCAAGTGCCTTCTCAAGCTCGGCCCCCTGATCGGGCATGAGTCGGCTGAAGTCATCGATGGACTGTGTGGCATGAGTTCCCGAGACCACGTCCTCACCCTGGGCGTTGAGGAGAAAGTCGCCGGTGAGTCGATTGTCGCCGGTTGCAGGATCACGCGTGAAGACAACGCCACTTCCAGAGGCATCGTCACGGTTGCCAAAGACCATCGCCTGGATGGTGCAGGCGGTTCCAAGACTGCCTGAGATGTCCTCGCGTCTCCGGTACTCGACAGCCCGTTCGCCCATCCAGGAATCGAATACCGCTGCCACGGCAGCGCGTAGTTGATCGAACGGGTCCTCCGGGAGCGCAGCCCCGTCGCTGCCGTCCACGATCGCGTGCAGATCGTCAAGCAGCCCTGCCAGGGCACCGGCATCCAGATCAGCCTCGCGATCGGCTCCCGCCTCTCGGACAGCGGCTGCAACGACCTCCGGCAGGTCGGCATCGACGCCGAGAACGACATCGGCGTAGGACTGAACGAAACGACGGTGAGAGTCGAGCGCGAAGCGTGCGCTGGTGGCCCTGCCAAGGCCAGCCACCGTCTCGCCGTTGAGACCGAGGTTCAAGACGGTGTCCATCATCCCCGGCATCGAGATCGCTGCTCCCGACCGGACGCTCAGCAGCAGCGGGTTGGCGGGATCGCCGAGACGACGTCCTGTGCGCTCTTCCAGTCCTGTCACGGCAGTGCGGAGTTCCCGATCAAGGTCATCTGGCCAGCCGCTGGCCAGGTACGAAAGGCACACCTCGGTGGTGATCGTGAACGCCGGTGGCACAGGGAGCGTCAGGGTTGTTGCCATCTCGGCAAGAGAAGCCCCCTTGCCACCCATCAGTGCCCTCTTCTGGTCGGGCGTCAGGTGGTCGGCCTCGTCGATGAACACGATCGACGGCGACCCTGCATCAACCGTCTCCAGCCTGTAAGGCTCACCTCCGACCATGATGTGGAAGGTAGCCCACCGATCGTGGGAAGCGATGCCCGCTGACCGTGCCCGGGGAGTGACTCGAACACTCACGCCGTCGAAACGGCTGCGGGTTTTAAGCCCGCTGCGTCTACCAGTTCCGCCACCCGGGCGTACCACCAACGCTACACAGAGCAGAGGCGACCGGCCTCGGGGACGGAGCCGGCTGCTCGATCAGGCAGCCAGAGCGGGATCCTCGACGGCCAGCCACAGAGCGGATCGGACGGTGTCGGCGCGTCTGCTGTCCAACAGATTGGCAGCGACGATCCCCTCAATCATGTCGGCCACGACGGCACCCCAGGGTCGGCCCTTCACCACCACGGCGACAGTGGACGACTGCTCGCGTCGTTGAATGGACCGTTGCACATCGGCGATCCCGGGCGGGCTCCTGAACGTGGGCACCTGAAGGCCACGCAGCCTCGCTGCCCTGCCCAGTGAACGGGCGGTCTCGGCAAATCTAAGCGTCGTCGTCTCCATCGCCCACGAGTATCACAGGCACCTGTGACAATGCATGTGTGGATGAAGCCCTGAACCCCGCCCAACAGGCGGTCCTGGAACAGTTGGGATCCCAAGTCGAGGATCGGCCCGTGTTCGCCGACGACCTCCGCCATCACCTGCGTGCCGCTCTCGAAACTGCGGTGGAGCCCCATCTGGACCTTTTACCCGACGGCGACGACCTCTTCCTCAGCAAGCACCGCCTGGCCCAGGTCCACGGCTGTGAGACCATGCTCCTTGCAGACGATGCCGGAGACTTCGAGTGGAAGGTCCCAATTGCCAGGGGAACGATCGTCCACAAGGCCGTCGAGCTGGCGGTCAACTGGCGCAAGGAAATCCAGCCCGCCACCCTCATCGACGAGGCCCTTGCCAGGTTCGAACAGGATTCAGGCAGCCTCGGCCACTGGTTGCAGGGCTGCAGCGAAGGTGAGCGGGCCGAGTTGCGTTCGGAGTCCCTGGACTCGTTCACCAAGTACCTCGAGTGCTGGCCTCCCCTCAAGCCGGCATGGCGGCCCGTGACCGAAAGCCGCCTCAGGGCCGAACTCTGCGAGGGCCGCCTGATCCTGGCCGGCAAGGTGGACCTCACGCTCGGCATGGCCCAGGGCCAGCGGGCAGGAAAGGTACTGATCGACTTCAAGACAGGCGGCTTTGTTCCGGTCCACCGCGAGGATCTCCGCTTCTACGCCCTCCTCGAGGCGCTGCGAATAGGGGTACCGCCCCGCCTTTTGGCCTCCTACTACCTGGACCAGGCGCACTTCGTTCCCGAGGCCGTTACCGAGGAGACCCTGTTGGCTACCGTCGCCAGGGTCGCAGACGGTGTCGGCAGGCTGACCTCGCTGCTGCATGGTGGACGCTCTCCCGGGAAACAGACGGGACCCGCCTGCAGATGGTGCACGGTTCTCAACTCATGTCAGGAAGGCAGCGCCCACATCGAAGACATCAACGACCGCTGACCGACCCCGGAGCCGGTCAGTCGTGGTCCAGGCGTTGGAGTCGACCCGTCCCGAACAGGAGCAGTCCACCCACAACCATGAGCAGGCCCCCTGTCGTCACCACCGGCCTCGGACCGAACGCCGATATCAGCCAACCCATTGCGAGGTTGGCGAACGGGGTGGTGCCCAGAACCCCCATCAGGTAGATGGCCATTACCCGACCGCGAACGGCATCGTCCACCTGTAGCTGCACTGACGAGTTCAGGTTGGATGCAGACGTCAGGTGCATTGCCCCGATGGCCCCGAGGGCCAAGAAACCCACCCAGAAAACCGGGGCCAGCCCAAAGGCCACCACCGCAAGCCCGTAACCGACGGTTGCAGCCAGCTGCAGACGGGATCGGCGAACCCGTCCGAGCTCGCCGGCTACCAGGGGGGCCGCCAGGACGGCTCCGAGTCCTTGGGCCGACCCAAGCACGCCGAACCAGAAGGGTGAAACCTCGAACACCTCCTCGGCGAACACGACCAGTTGGGTGACGATCGGGTTGGAGATGGTGGCAATCAGGGTCACCGTCAGGATGGCCGTCCTTATTCCGGGCGAAGCAGCCACGTAGCGGATCGATTCCCGGTAGTCGGCCAGAATCGCCCTTCCCGCCGTGCTGTCCCCATCCGGAGCACCCGACGGCCTCTGGAGCCTCGCCGGGTCCATCATTGCAAGCGCCACGATCACCGGTCCGTTCAGGACCACGGCCAAGAGGAGCGCCCATCCGGGTCCGGCCAGACCAATCACCAGCCCACCGATTGCAGGGCCCAGGGTTCGAGCGGCGTTGAACTGCGTGGAGTTCAACGTGATCGCATTGTGGAGGTGCCGGCGCGTTACGCACTCAGACACGAAGGCCTGCCACACGGGGAGCCTCAGGCCGGCGACAAGGCCACGCATGAAGAACAGGGTCACCCATGGCCAGGGGTTTCCGACACCCACGACCCATGCCACCACCATCAGGGAAGACACCGCAGCCGACGCTGCGCTTGCCCACAACAACACGCCCCTGCGATCGAGGCTGTCCGAAACGTACCCGGCCACCGGGTTCACCAGGAGCATCGGAACGAACGATGCGAACCCGGCGATGCCGATCCACGCTGCCGAACCGGTCATCTGGAATATCACGTAGTAGGTGGCAACGAACTGGACCCACCTGCCGTTGCTGGAGAAGAGGCCTCCAATCCAGAACAGCCGGTAGTTCCGTACACGCAGGGCGGGGAACCTCCCCAGGGAGACCGGATCCATTCCTGCGACCCTACCGATGCCGCTCAGTGGGTCTGGAAGCGGCCGGCGTGCCAGAATGCCGACCATGAACGTGCTCCAGACCGAACAACGTGGCCGTGTCGCCGTCCTCACCTTCAACGATCCGGACCGACGCAACGTCGTCTCCGAAGAGTTGAACGCAGCGCTGCTGTCGACGTTTGATGAACTCGAGGCCGACGAGGGGGTCGGTGCCGTGGTCCTAACCGGTGCAGGAAGGGCGTTCTGCGCCGGAGCGGTCCTCGACAACCTCCTGTCTGCGGGCGAGGCCGACCCTGAAGGTGGTGGCGACCTTCCCGACATCTACAGCGGCTTCCTCCGGGTCGCCCACTCGACGCTTCCCACCGTTGCTGCCGTCAACGGGGCAGCCGTGGGCGCTGGGATGAACATGGTGCTTGCATGTGACCTTGTGGTCGCCGGCCGATCCGCACGCTTTGACACCAGGTTTCTTTCCATCGGCCTGCATCCGGGCGGCGGACACACCTGGCGACTGCGCAACATCACCGACCTGCAGACGGCCAAGGCCATGGTGTTGTTCAACCAGGTTCTGGATGGTGAGGAGGCAGCAGCCCGAGGTGTGGCATGGGACTGTGTCGATGATGCCGACCTGGTCGACAGAGCGGTCTCCTACGCAGAGTTGGCGGCAAACCACCCGAAGGACCTCGTGGCAAGGACCAAGGCGACCCTCCATTCCACGGCAGAGGTCACCGGGTCAGAGGAGTCCGTCAAGTTGGAGATCGGCCCACAGGTGTGGTCCATGCACCAACCGGCCTTTGTGGAAATGGTGCAGGGTCTCAAGTCGCGGATCTCCAGCAACTGATCCCGATGTGTCAGGCCAACCACTCCCGTGTCAACTCGGCGTTCCGCGCAGCCCACTCCTCAGCAGTGATCGCGTACCTGAGGTGGTCCTCCCAGACCCCGTCGATCTCCAGGTAGCGCTCGGCCTGGCCCTCGCAGCGGAAGCCGACCTTGTCGACAACCCTTCGTGACGCCGTGTTCCGCGGGACGATCGCAACCTGAAGACGGTGTAGGTCCAACTGCTCGAAGGCGAATCTGGCCACCACGACCAGCGCCTCCGGTGCGTAGCCACAGCCTGCCTGAGCTTCATCCACCCAGTAGCCGACGTGTGCACTGTGGAAGGCGCCTCGAATGAGGTTGGACAGGTTCATCTCGCCGACCAGCTCCTCGCCCAGGAAGACACCGAAACCCCAGCCTGTGCCGAGCTGACGCTCACGGCGCCTGGAACCGCAACGTGTAGCAAAGGCCTGGCGGTCCTCAACAGGGTCGGGTTGACCGGGCGTGCGCCTTGGCTCCCACACGACAAGCCATTCCCTGTTGCGCCGTCTAACCCTCTGCCACTGCTCGAAATCCTCGGGTTCAAGCGGCCTCAGGGTCACCCTGCGGCCACGCAGGACAGGGGTGTCGCTCACCCCAGACATAGACGCCAAGCCACGCTCATCACCTCATTGTCACCCGGGCCGGGCATAACGACCACACCAGAAGCACGACGGCTCCGGCGGGGTCAAGGTCAGACCATCAACTCGTCGAGGGCACCCAGGAGCATTGTCACGTTTCGCTGCCTGGCCGTGTGGCCCATGCAGCCGATCCGCCAGACCTTTCCTGCGACCGGACCCAACCCGCCGCCGATCTCGATTCCGTACCTCTCGAGGAGCACGCTGCGTACATCGGCCTCGCTCATCCCGTCTGGAAGCCTCTCCTCTGGAATCCTGACGGCTGTCAACTCCGGCAGCCTGTGACCCTCTTCGGCGAAGAGCTCAAAGCCCCGGTCGACAAGTCCCGCCTGGAGCCTGTCTCCACAGGCCTGATGCCTTGCGTGAACATTCTCAAGGCCTTCGTTCAACACCACTCCCAACCCGGCATGAAGTGCGTAGATCATCGAGATCGGGGCCGTGTGGTGGTAGGCGCGGGCCGCCCCGCCCGTCACGTAGGCGGCGATCATGGAGAAGTCCAGATACCACGACGGTGATCTGTCCACGAAGCGCTTGATCGCAGCTGCCGACACCGTGACCGGAGATATCCCAGGTGGGACACCAAGGCACTTCTGGGTGCCGGAATAGGCCAAATCCACCCCCCATTCGTCGATCTCAAGGGGAATCCCGCCGAGGGAGGTCACACAGTCGACAAGCAGGAGGGAATCACCCTTACCGGCACCTATTTCTGTGACGTCGTTTCGCACGCCCGTCGAGGTCTCGGCGTGAACCACGGCGATCACCTTCGGCGAGGGATGGGCATCTAGGAGTTCCTGTTGGTCCAGGGCCATCCCCCACTCAGCCTCGACGCGGACCACATCAGCTCCACAACGACTGGCTACGTCGCACATCCGTTCACCGAACACGCCGTTGATCCCGATCACGATCGTGTCGCCGGGTCCGACCGTGTTCACGATCGTCGCCTCCATTCCGGCCGACCCGGTGGCCGACACCGGAAAGGTGAGTGGATTCTGCGTACGAAATACCTGCCTTAGACGATCGTTGGTCTCATCCAGGAGAACTATGAACTCAGGGTCCAGATGACCCATCACTGGGCGGGAGAATGCCTCGATGACCTCTGGATACGGGTTCCCGGGCCCGGGGCCCATCAGGATGCGGTCGGTGTGAGGTGAAGTCGCGGACATAGCGGTCATCCAACCGGCCAGAATGCATTATCGAAACACCTGAAACGCGATTGTGATCCGGACTGTCAGTTCCGTCCAAGCAGGTCGGCGACAAGTCCGTCCAAAATGTCCGACTCGGACACGAGGCATTCATCGAAGTCCAGCTGACGCATAACCTTCACCAGAATTGAGAGGCCTGCAACGATCACGTCGGCACGGTCCTCCTCCATCCCCGGGTTGTGGATCCGCTCCGACCGGTTCTCGGTGGCGAGGGTTCGGAACACGTCCTCAACGGCCGCCTTGCTGATCCTGAAATGGTGGATCGCTTCACGGTCGTACTCAACGAGACCCAACTCAACGGCAGCAGCGGTGGAGACGGTTCCGGCAAGACCCACGAGCGTTCGTGCGCCAAGCACCTCGGGAACCTCCCTCACAACATCGTCTATGTGGGCCTCCATGACCGACAGGCATGCCAGCAGCTCCTCTGGCAGCGGTGGGTCATGTTCAATCCAGCGCTCAGACAACCTGACGCAGCCCACGTCGCACGAGAGCGTTCCCTCAGCCTCGCGGGTTCCGACCACGAACTCCGTCGATCCGCCACCGATGTCCAGGACCAGGAACGGGGCGTCTTCCACATCCAACTCGGCCGTTGCCCCGGCAAAGGAGAGGTGGCCCTCCTCGATTCCGCTGAGCAACTCAGGGCGCACACCGAGGGCACGTTCTGCAGCATCGAAGAACTCCTCACGGTTTGAGGCGTCCCTGGCAGCCGATGTAGCCGTGGCCCTGACGCGCTGCACACCGTGTTCGTCGATCAACTCGCGAAACTCCCCCAGGGCCGTCACGACACGGTCAATCGCCTCAGATGCAAGGCGGCCTGTGGCGTCGACACCATGGCCCAACCGGGTAATTCTCATTAGACGCTCAACGCTGCGGGCACCGTCCCCGATCAGCAGACGGGTCGAGTTGGTGCCACAGTCGACGGCTGCAACCAGGTCAGGCACGGTCACTCCCGTCGGTGTCAGCCAACCTTTCGTGGACCCATCGGCCCACAGGATCATCGCCTCCAGCCAGAAACCAGGCGTAGTGGGCATGGAGACACTTGACGCCGACACGGGTCCCGCCCACCCCAGCCGACGGACGAGGACCGCCATGCTCGGGGGGAATCTCGGCGTCGCGTTCGGCCTCGTACCTGTCGTGGGCAGCTGCCAGCTCCTCTGGGTCGCAGGCTGCCTCGGCGTCACGAACGCCACCTGTCGACTCGAGGGTCCCAACTCGGGACCTGAGGCTACGACCAACTAGCCAGTAGAGGGTCGGCATCGGTCGACCGTTGTCCAACAGCGGATGGTTGCGGATCACCACCGGTTGACCGGAGTCGTCCCTTACCACCACCTTGAACCGGCCACCGGGAGTGCGGCCGAGCAACTCGGTGACTGCCTCCCGATCCGCCTCGGAGGCCGTGGCTGAGGCCCCCTGATCAGCGGCGTGCATCGGTCAACTGCGGCACTAGATGACGACAGCAACCACGATCAACACGACGACGACGGCAACTACGACGGGGACAAGCCGCTTCAGGAGAGAGGCTCCGGCCGCATCCAGAAGATCAAGTGCCTCTACCTCGGGTGCATCGATCACACGCACCCGCTCGACCTCGTCAGGGGCCTCGATTACATGCTGGACAACGTCCTCGTCGGCCTCTGGCGTGTCGTCACCGGCGATCAACTCGCTCAGGTTGTCAGCGAACTGGCTCATCAACTTCCGGCTCACATCGGCCATTACCCCACGGCCGAACTGGGCCACCTTGCCGGTCACCTTCAGGTCGGTGGTGACCGTGACCTTCGTTCCGCCGCCAGCGTCCTCCAGCTCAGCGGTGATCTCCGCTGCAGCGTTTCCGGCTCCCCTCGTGTCGCGCCCCTCGGCCTTCAGGACTGCGCGAAACGAAGCATCGTCTCGCTCCACGAAGGAGGCCGCACCCTTGTACTGGGCGCTGATCGGCCCCACCTTTATCTTCACGACCCCCCGGAACTCGTCACCTTGGATCTCGGTCAGCTGCGCTCCCGGCAGGCATGGGGCTATGCGTTCCACGTCGGTCAACACGGCCCATACCTGCTCGATCGGGGCGTCGACCTCGAACTCGTTGTTCAGCTCCACTTTTCGAGATCCTCCAGGGTGTCTATGTCGATGGCCAGACCTTCGCACGCTACTTCCACGACCGACGATGACCTACTGGCCAGAAGCGACCGAGCGCCTCCGTCGCCGCTGACAGGAAGCTCGGGCCAGAGGCTCTTGGCCACCTTGACCGGTGGGCGTCGCTCCCGGTCAAAGGTTGCGGTCACAAGGTCGCCGGGGTCATCTGCGACTGCCAGCCAGGCGGATGTGGGCACCATCGGCGTGTCGGCAAGGCCCAACACGACGGCGTCGTGGCCGACCCGGGTGGAATGGGCCAGCGCCACCTGCACCGAACCCGCCTGACCGGAGGCCCAGTCGTCGTTTGTCAACAACGTCGCGCCGGCTGGCATCAGGCCAGATAGGTCCACTGCCCCGCCAACGACGATCAACTCATCGAGACCTGCTGCATCGGCTGCCTCTATACACCAGCTGACCAGCGGCCGTCCACGAAAGTCGGCCAGCAGCTTGTGGCCCGACCCGGTCCAACGGGTGCCCGCTCCCGCCGCCAGGATCACAGCGGCGATGCTCACGCCTCTCCCATCGGGCTCAGTCGTGAATCGGGCCGTCGGTTGCCGACAGGGCCCGGGTGGAGCGGCTCGTGCGAAGGGCGATTATCTCCGACACGATCGAGATGGCCGTCTCCTCAGGGGTTCTGGCTCCGATGTCGAGTCCGATGGGTGAACGCAGCCTGGACATGCCGGCAGCATCGACCCCGGCCTCCGTCAGTCGTTCCAGACGGTTCTCGTGGGTGCGACGGGAACCCATCACGCCGATGTAGCCGACGGCGGTCTCGAGCGCAGACACGATGGCCGGAACGTCGAACTTGTTGTCGTGGGTCAGGACACAGACTGCGTCACGGGGCCCAAGGCTGGAGCCGACCTGATCGAGCAGTCGGTTGGGCCAGTCGACAACCACCTCGTCGGCAAGGGGAAACCTCTTCTTCGTGGCAAAGACCTCTCGCGCGTCACAGACGGTGACGCGGAAGCCGAGCACCTTGGCGACCCTCACCAGGGCCGCTGTGAAGTCGACGGCACCGAACACGAGCATCTGTGGTGGCGGAGCAAAGGACTCGACAAACACCTGAACGGCCTCCTCACGGGCTTCTCCGTGTGGCCCGTAGTGCCTGACACCGCTCCTGCCTGCCGCCAGCTCGCCCCTGGCGTCACGTGTGGCCACACGGTCAAGGCCTTCGTCGCCGAGGGTTCCCGAGGTCTCCCAACCGTCCGGTTGGACGATCATCTTCGCCCCGGTTCCTGGACCTTCGATGACGGTGACCAGCGAACATGGAAGGTCTTGTGACCAGTGGCCTTCCAGTTGCTCGATGGCCTCCCATGTCGAGCCATCGACCGGCTCAAGGAACAGGTGGATTGTCCCACCACAGGTCAGCCCCACGGCGAACGCCTCGTCGTCGCTGTACCCGAAGGTGACGATACGCCTGTCGCCCGAAGCCAGGACCTCGAGGGCCTCGGCCACGACCGCCCCCTCGACGCAGCCTCCGGAGACGGATCCGGCCACCTCACCGTCCTCGGTTACAGCCATCGCCGCTCCCGGCAGGCGCGGCCCCGAACCCTCCAGGTCGACGACACGTGCCAGGGCGAAGCGCTCTCCCTGACGGTGCCAACGCTTCAGATCACTGAGTATTTCCCGCATACACGGGCAAGGCTAGGCCCTCGCCCTCCCGGTAGCCCGATGGGGTGCAATCAGGAGTTGTCCCTTGCCTCGATGGCGGTCGCCATTGCGACGACGTTGTCGGCCATCCGTGCAGAGGCCGCATCGATCATGCGTCCTTCCAGCTGGGCTGCTCCCCTGCCATCAGCCTCGGCTTCGGCCAACGCAGCCAGGATTCGCCTGGCCCGCTCAACCTCTTCGTCGGGCGGCGAGAAGACCTCGTTGGCGAGGCCGATCTGTGACGGGTGAATGGCCCACTTCCCGTCGTAACCGAGTGCTGCGGCCCGCCGTGCGCCCAGCATGAAACCGTCTGGATCGTTGAAATCGCCGAATGGCCCGTCTATCGGTCGGAGACCGAAGGCACGACACGCAACCAGCATGCGGGACAGGGCGGCGTGCCACTGGTCGCCCGGATAATCCGGGTTGAGGCCGCCGATGCTGGTGGTCCTGGCATGACAGCTGGCCGCATAGTCGGCCACCCCGAAGTGCATGGCCTCGAGCCGGTCACTGGAGGTTGCAATCGCCTCGACGTTGGCCATTCCGAGCGTGGTCTCGATGAGAACCTCTATGCCGATCCGATGCGTCAGGCCCATGGCTGTCTCGATCTGGGTAACGAGTGCATCAACCATGTAGACGTCGCCGGGTACGCCGACCTTGGGAATCATGATCGTGTCGAGGTGGCCGCCGGCGCGTTCCACGACGTCTACGACGTCGCGGTACATGTAGTGGGTGTCGATGCCGTTGATCCGCACCGAGATCGTCTTGTTGAGACCACGCCAGTCGATGTCACCGAGGGCACCGATGACGTTGCTGCGTGCTTCTTCCTTCTCCCCCGGGGCCACGGCGTCCTCCAGGTCCAGAAAGACACAGTCGGCTTCACTGGCCGCCGCCTTTTCGAACATTCCCGGGTTGGATCCGGGAACGGCCAACTCACTGCGCTGCAGGCGCTGGCGGGCTGGCGGGTGACTGGTGTGGCTCACTGTTTCTCCCTCTGATCTGGGGATATTGGGCCGACCGGGCTGAAGGTAGGCGGTAGGTTACGACCCCTCCGGGAAAACTGGAAGGTCCGTGACCTTCCTTTCTAGCCCGGACCACCCCGAATGGGAGATGCGACGAGGTTTCGTCCCGATGCGACAACCCCCAACCCACGAGAAGACCGATGCGGCCCTGCGGTCTGACATCCGGCGCCTCGGCAACCAACTCGGCGACACCCTCGTCCGTCAGCACGGCCGCGATCTACTCAACAGCGTCGAGCGGGTACGGACCCTGGCACGCAGGGTTCGCCAGGACGCCGACGGCACCGACATCTCCAGAGAGTTGGCTGACCTGCTTGGAAGCGCCGAAACCGACGAGGCGATTCTGCTGGTACGGGCCTTCACCGTCTACTTCCACCTCGCCAACGTGGCCGAACAGGTCCACCGCATCGAGGACCTCAACACCGGCGCCCCCGGCGCCGAGCGACACTTCGATGAGACGGTCCGATCGCTCGTTGATGCGGGCGTGCCTCCATCGGAGATCTCCGACCTGCTCAACCGGACAGAGCTGCGGCCGGTCTTCACGGCACACCCGACCGAAGCATCGCGCCGGTCCATTCTCGACAAGTTGGCCAGGATCGCCGAGCACATAGAGGAACGCAGCGAACACCGCAGGACAGAAGCCGACAGAGAGCGCATCGACCGCCGAATCGAGGAGCTGATCGAGGCCATCTGGCAGACCGATGAAATTCGTCAGGAGAGGCCCGACCCGTTCGACGAGGCCCGGTCGGTCCTCTTCTACCTGGACCAGACGGTCCGCGACGCCGTTCCCGACCTTCTGGACGACATGGCAGCGGCTCTCGACTCGATCGGGGAGCAGATGGAGGTCGGCCACTCCCCGATCCGGTTCGGTACCTGGGTGGGTGGCGACCGCGACGGCAACCCCAACGTGTCCCCCGCCATGACCGAGGCCGTGTTGGAACTCCAGCGGAAGCGGGCCCTGGAGCTCCTGATCGCCGAGGTGGTGGGCCTCGGAGACGATCTCAGCGTCAGCACCAGGGTCAGGGGCATCTCCGAAGGCCTAAAGGACGCGGTAGAGGCGGACCGCTCCCTCATTCCCGACTACATCGCCGCCCATGGTGAGAGCGAGCCCTACCGGATCCGCTGTGCCGCCATCCAGCACCGGCTGACGGCAACGGCCCAGGTCCCGGCCGGCACGTCCGCATACCGTTCTCCCGCTGAGCTAGACGCCGACCTGGCCATCATGGATGTCTCTCTCCGGGCCAACGGAGGCGACCTGCTCGCAGATGGCCGGCTCTCGAAGGTCCGACGGATACTCGCAGCGATCGGATTCCACCTCGCGGTGCTCGACATTCGCGAACACGCGGACAGGCACCACGAGACCCTCTCCCGTCTCTTCAGCGCTGTCGGAGTCGACTATGAGGGTTCAGCCCCAGAGGCGAGGGCCGACCTTCTGGCTGCCGAGTTGGAGAGTCGGCGCCCCCTGGCCCCACCCCACCAGGAAGATCCAGGCGACGCCCTGGCCCTGTTCCGGACACTGCGGACCATGCTGGACCGCAACGGCGACGAGGTCATGGAGAGCTACATCGTCTCGATGACCCGGGGAGTCGACGACATCCTGGCACCGGTGCTTCTGGCCCGCGAGGTGGGGCTTGTAGACCTCGAAAGCGACACTGCCCGACTCGGTTTCGTGCCCCTGTTCGAGACGATCGACGACCTGCGATCCGTCGGGACCGTGCTCCGCTCCCTGTTCGACGTCGCCCCCTACCGCCGCCTGGTCGAACTGCGCGGTGGGATCCAGGAGGTGATGGTCGGCTACTCGGATTCCAACAAGGACGGCGGGATCACCACCTCGCAGTGGGAGATCCACAAGGCACTAAGGCAGATCAGGGAGGTGGCAGCCGATACCGGGGTGACCATCCGGGTGTTCCACGGCCGCGGCGGAACAATCGGGCGTGGTGGCGGACCGACCCATGCATCCATCCTGAGCCAACCCAGCGGCGTTCTGGACGGCCAGGTCAAGTTCACCGAACAGGGAGAGGTCATTGCCGACAAGTACGGGCTTCCCGAGATTGCCAACCGGAACCTGAACCTGGCCCTGGCTGCCCTGACAGAGAGCTCGCTCGCTCACCGCACTCCCCGACACGACGATGACACCGTAAACCTCTGGTACGGCGTCATGGACGATGTGTCAGAGAACGCCTACAACGCGTACCGGGCCTTCATCGAGGCACCCGGGCTCGTCGAGTACTTCACCAACTCGACCCCCGTCGAGGAGTTGAGTTCCATGAACATCGGTTCCCGACCCGCTCGACGTTCATCATCGGGTGGGGGGATCGACGGGCTGAGAGCCATTCCCTGGGTCTTCGGTTGGACGCAGTCGCGTCAGATTGTCCCCGGTTGGTTCGGCGCCGGCGCAGGCCTCGAGGCCGCTCGTGCCGCAGGGCACGCCGATGCACTCAGGGACATGTACGCGGAGTGGAGTTTCTTTCGGACCTTCATCTCAAGCGTGGAGATGACGCTGGCCAAGACCGACCTGGCGATCGCACGCCACTACGTTGAGCGTCTCGTGGACCCCGCACTCCACCATCTGTTGGATCTGGTGGTGGCGGAACACGACCGTACGGCGGAGCAGGTGGCGCTGATCACGGGGTCCGAACTACTCGAAGACAAGCCGCTGCTTCGGCGCACCCTCGCCGTCCGCGACACCTACCTGGACCCGCTGAACGTGCTCCAGGTAGAGCTGCTCTCCCGTTACCGCCAGGGCGACGATTCACCCGGCGCGCACAGGGCTCTCCTGTTGACCATCAACGGAATAGCCGCAGGCCTCCGAAACACCGGCTGACCCCGGATGGACCGATGCTGGAGCGGATGGGGTTCCGCTGGGTCTGGCTGCGCAGCGATTTACGCAGGCTGAGCAAGCAGTAGACGCAGGGGAATCCCTTACCGTGCCATGTCTGGGTCAGGTATCGATTGCCTCTGCGAGGGCCTTGAGGGAGTTGAGGCTGTGGCCTTCGAGGAACCGGTCCACGTGGGGCAGTGCCGCCGACATCCCGCGGGCCAGGGGTTCATAGCCGGGTGAGGCCTTCAGCGGGTTGACCCAGACCACCTGATGGGCAACCCGGGCAAGCCTGGCCATCTGCTCCTCCATGACCTCAGGGTCCCCACGGTCCCAGCCATCGGACAACACGACGACCGTCGCCCCGCGCGCCATTCCACGAACACCCCAGGAGTCGTTGAACTCCTTCAGACCGTCGCCGAGCCGTGTGCCACCGGACCAGTCGGTCACCGCCAGAGCCGCTGCAGCGAGGGCCGCATCCGGGTCTCGCGTGGAGAGCTCCCGGGTCAGACGGGTAAGGCGGGTTCCCAGGGCGAACGCCTCCACGTCGCGGCGACCGACCATGGCCGCGTGCACGAACCTCACCAGCGCACGCGCATATGGCTCCATTGATCCACTCACGTCGAGGAGCAGCACTAGCCGACGCTGCCTCTCGCCGGCTTCGGTGAACCGGCGGCGCATCGGCTCTCCCCCGGTGCGCAGGGCCTCACGAACGGTTCTGCGAAGGTCGGGGCGGCCGCTGTGGTTCGTGGGCTTGCGCCGCCTGCAGGGGCGTCGGGCTCCACCCACCCTCATGTGGGCAATCAGGGCGTACAACTCCTCCAGCTCGGCTTCACTGCAGGTAGCGAAGTCCCTGGCGCCAAGCACCTCTGCCCGTGAGTAGCGAACGCTGATGACGTCCCTGTCGGACTCGGTCTCGTCGTCAGCCTGACTGGAGCCTGACTCGTCGTCTAGAAGCAGGGTCAGGGAAGTCGGATCAGGAGCTGCAGCCAGGCTTACGAGACCGCCCAGCCAGTGGAGGTGGAACACATCGTTGTAAACGGAGATGTCCTCAGGGCGGGTAATGAGCGTCGCCCTTCCCGACCAGTAGACCCCGCCGTGCGTGTCGGCTCCCACCTCGGCCACGGCCCGGCCGAAGTCAAGGGTGCTGCCGACGCCTACAGCCACACCGGCCTCACGCAGCGCCGCCACGAACCGGACAAGGTGCCGGTCAAGGGTGTGCTCGACCGTCGCCGGCATTGAGTCAGGCTCCGCGGGCTGCGGACAACAGGTCGCCGAACCCTCGGGACCTGACCTTGTCCTGGTCCTCCCGGTACTTGAGGAGCGTTCCGATCGTGGTGTCGATGGCGGCCTCGTCAAGATCGTCTACCCCTACTAGAACGAGGGCCTCGGCCCAGTCAAGGCTCTCTGCCACGCCGGGCGGCTTGTAGAGGCCCATTTCCCGAAGTTGGGCTGCCACGAGAGCCACATCCCTGGCAAGCGAGACAGACACGTGAGGTGCACGTACACGCAGGATCTCGACCTCGCGGTCAACGCCGGGGTGCTCGACCCAGTGGTAGATGCAGCGACGCTTGAGCGCATCGTGTACGTCGCGGGTCCTGTTGGAGGTGATGACCACGACCGGGGGAACCTCGGCCGTGAACGTACCCAGCTCAGGAATCGTGATGGCGAAGTCGGAGAGGATCTCGAGCAGGAAGGCCTCGAACTCGTCGTCGGCTCTGTCCACCTCGTCGATGAGGAGAACCGGGGGTGGCCCTTCAGTTGTGGCGAGTGCCCGCAACAGAGGCCTGCGCACCAAAAAGCGTTCCTGGTAGAGCTCGTCCTCAAGGTCGGCGATGTCGACATCTGAACCAGTACCGGTCACTTCCGCCGCGCGCAGGTGGAGCAGCTGCTTGGCGTAGTCCCACTCGTAGACAGCCTGGGCCGCATCAAGCCCCTCGTAGCACTGCAACCGAATGAGCTCGCCATCCGACCATGCAGCCAGCGCCTTTGCCACCTCGGTCTTGCCGACCCCTGCCTCGCCCTCCAGAAGCAGCGGCCGTTGGAGTCGGAGAGCCAGAAATATCGCCGTGGCGAGGCCCTCGTCCGCCAGATACTTTTCGGCGGCCAACTCCCGGGCCACCTCGTCGACGGTGGCTGCATCGTGAACGCCCATCACATCAGGCTAGGCCAAGCGTGGAGATCCACCATTTGCCCGCCAGGTACTGCTGGCTGGTAGAGCAGGGTCAGAGACCCGACTCCTCAAGGCCCCGGCGTGTGAGGACGCGTGCCAGGTGGCAGCGGTAGTCCACAGAGGCGTTCAGGTCGGCGGAGGGCTCCAGGCCCTCGGCAGCCTGCGCGGCGGCATCTTCGGCTGACGCTCCCGAAGCGACTGCCGCCTCGACGGCAACTGCCCGAACGGGACGAGAGTCCATGTTCACGAGACCCACCCCACAGGTCTCGCCGTCGAGCATCACCGCTGCTCCTACGATCGCCCAGTCCTGGGCCCGCCGGTTGAACTTCTGGAACGACCACGTTGAGTTGGGCCTCCGGGGTATCCGAACCTCGGTGAGCATCTCGTCATCGCCGAGGGCTGTCTCGAGGAATCCGGTGAAGAAGTCGTCAGCTGCCACCTCTCGGGCACCACCGGGGCCCTGAACAACAAGGCTGGCGCCGAGGGCTATGACCGTTGCGGGAAGGTCCGAAGCCGGATCGCCGTGGGCGAGTGCACCACCAAGGGTTCCACGGTGCCTCACCTGAGGGTCTCCCACCTTGGAAGTGGCCGCAGCCAGCAGCCCTGCATCGGCCTTTACAATCTCGCTGGTCTCGACATCTCGGTGGCGTGTCAACGCCCCTATGGCGATGTGGTCACCGTCCTCACGCACATACGAGAGATCTGTCAGCCTGCCGACATCAACCAGCAGGGCCGGAGCAGCCAGCCGGTATTTCATGAGCGGAAGAAGCGAGTGCCCGCCTGCCAGCAACTTGGCCTCGTCGCCGTGTTCGGCCAACAGGGAAAGGGCGTGATCGAGCGAACCTGCCCTCTCATATTCAAACGAGATGGGAATCACTGCATGCTCCCTGCCGCATCAAGGACCGCCCGGACGATGTTGTGGTAGCCCGTACAGCGGCAGAGGTTGCCCTCGAGGCCTTCGCGTACCTGGTCCTCGGTCGGGTTCGGGCACTCATCCAGCAGGGACACGGCCGCCATCACCATGCCGGGGGTGCAGTAGCCGCACTGGAGTGCATGGTTCTCGTGGAAGGCCTGCTGCATCGGGTGGAGCGTCTCACCGTCGGCGAGGCCCTCGATGGTGGTCACATCCTGACCATCGACCTGCACCGCAAGGATCGTGCAGGACTTGACGGCTTCACCATCAAGATGGACGGTGCATGCCCCACACGATGACGAGTCGCAGCCGACGTTCGTTCCGGTCTTGCCGGCGTGGTCTCGTATGTAGTGGACGAGCAGGGTCCGTGGCTCGACGTCGTGGGTTACGGACTCGCCGTTGATGTTTATCGTCACCTGCACAGGGGATCTCCTCTCAGGGGCGCGACGGTGAGCGACTCTACCCTCCCGGGCTGGCACCGGGCCCCACTCACGGCGCCATCTTCATGAGGGCCCTCAGCGCCGAGAGCCCACCAACGAGGGTCATGGCAGCGATTGCGACCAACCCGGGCCATGTCAGATCCCAGGAAAGCTCCCCAACGAATCCCTGACGTGAGAGGCGCAACACGTTGGTCAAGGGGTTCAGGCGGGCTGCATGGTGCAGCCATCCGTCAAGGAACTCGATCGGCACCTGGCCTATCGAGAGGAACATGCTTGAGAAGCCGACCACCTGGACGATCATCATCGACCGCAGCGTTCGAAGTCGGTACACGATCGTCAACCCGAACAGGCAGAACACCACCGCCATGCCGGCTGTCGCAGCGAAGAGGCTGACAAGCCCCAGCACGCCACCCGGCAACTGCAGTCCTCCGAGTGCTGCAACAGCGAGCACACCGGTCGTGGGGATGAACGAGCGGACGGCGCTGTAACCGATTGTTCCGATGAGGATCGGTAGGCGGCTCCCGGGCGTGAGGAGCAGGCGGTCGAAGAAGCCGTTTTCGAGATCGTCGGCCGCAGAGGTGGCACCCCCGACGCCAGCGAACACAGCGCCCTGAAGTGCCGCGTAGGGAGCCATCCAGTTGAAGATGTTGGATGTGCCGTAACCCTCGATTCGGGTGAGAGAGCTGAAGGCTCCGGTGAAGCTGATCACGAAGAACACGGGCATCACGACCGTCGGGATCAGGAGCACCGGTCGGGCCCGCAGGCGTTGAAGACCGCGCACGCAGACTGCCAGGCTCACCGCCCCGGCATGACCCAACCCGGTGGACACGGTGACGGTGCTCACGGGGTGGTCAACCTCTGTTGAAGGGCTAGTGCGGCAGCAGAAATGGTGCCAAGCGCCAGGACCGCCGGAATCCCGAGAGCCTGGAGCGCGTCAGCGGTTGACCACTCAACAATCACAAGACGGCGAACCGGGTTGATCACCCACGAGATGGGGTTGTACTCGGCCACCACCCTGAACCAGCCGTTCATGAGGGTGGTCGGAAAGAAGGCCGAGCTCATGAATATCGAAACGAAGATGAGCGGAAAGGTGGCTCCAACGGCCTCCTGTGAGCCGGTCCTTACGGCCATCACCTGCGCCAGGCCCCCGATAACAAGCACCAGCAGTGCTGCCACGAGGACCATCACGAGCATCGCCGCCAGGCCACCGGCCACCTCGGCACCAAAGACAAGGAACACGGCGAGTATCACGAGGGTCTTGATGGACGCCACGATGGCTGCCCCCGCCAGCCTGCCCAGCAGGATCGGCCCTCTGGCGACCGGTGAGGCCAGCAGCCGGTCCAGAAAACCATTCTCGATGTCGAGGGCAAGCTCAGACCCTGCGGCTGTGGCCCCGAAAGAAACCGCCTGGACGATGCATGCCGGAAGGATGAAATCCAGGAAGGAGTCGACCTCTGGAAACCCCGGCATGTCCAGAACCCGCTGGAACTGCTTGGTGTACACCGCTGCCAACAACAGCGGAAAGATGAGACCAGGCATGACCGAGAGCAGTTGCCGTCGCTCCCCAACCAACGACCGGCGTGCCAGCTCGAAGGTCTGGGATCCGGCCGTCATGACACCGGCCAGCCCCGACCCTGTCATTGTTCGTCTCCGGACCCCTCAAGACGCCGTCCTGTTGCATGAGCGAAGACATCGTCGAGGCTCGGAGCATCCAACTCCAGGTGGATGACCGTTACCCCGGCGGCATCCAGGGCACGTACCACGTCGGCGACGCGGGCCGCTCCCTCGTCGAGGCCAATTGCCACCCGACCCTCCCGGGAGGGTCGTTCCGCTCCGAAGCCGGTCATGACCGTCGTGGTTGTCTCCACGTGTTCCGGCCCGACCTCGACCCGAAGCGTCGGGGCGCCGACCGTGCTCTTCAACACGGTCGGGGTTCCCTCGCGAACCAGCTTGCCGGCATCGATGATGGCTATGCGACCGGCCAGCTGGTCGGCTTCCTCGAGGTACTGGGTTGTCAGGAACACGGTTGTCCCCAGCTCGTCGTTGAGGCGTCTGACCTCTTCCCAGAGTGCCTGTCGGCTGGTGGGGTCCAACCCGGTTGTTGGCTCGTCGAGGAACAGGATCGGAGGTTCGTGTACGAGGGACAGGGCCAGGTCAAGGCGTCTGCGCATGCCTCCCGAATAGGTACCGACCCGCCGGTCCACGGCGGCCGTCAGGCCGACCCTTTCGAGGAGTTCGGGACCTCGGGTTTTGATCACAGAGCGTGGTATTCCGTGCAGGACGGCCTGCAGGCGCATCAGCTCGCTGCCCGTCATCAGGGGATCGATGGCGGCATCCTGGAGTGCGACGCCGATCATCCTTCGGACCTCGCCGGCCTGGGAGATCACATCGCATCCGCCGACCCGTGCTGAGCCGGAGGTCGGGTGCAGGAGCGTTGTCAGCATCCGCACGACCGTCGACTTGCCTGCGCCGTTTGGGCCCAGAAACCCGAACACCTCGCCTTCCTCGACCTGCAGGTCCACGCCGTCGACGGCGACCACGTCGCCGAAGTGCCTGACGAGGTCCGTTGCCTCGACTACAACCGTCATCTTCCCACCGCCACGGATCCTCGCTGCTGTTAGTCGACTCCCCCGACGGATGCCCCGGGGGAACGGCCGGGACGCTAGCCCGCTAGGCCCAATGGGCTTCAGTCCGGCAGAATCAGCCTCAAACCGATCAGCTTCCTGCTAACGGTTGAAGGGCCAGACCCCGGGAATCTGGCGGAGCGGCGAAGGTGGAGGAAGGACTGCGTAGGCCTCCTCGTCGGGGCGCACCAGGTTGTACTCACGGCGCGCCCGTTCCTCGATCTCCTCGTCGGTGTTGAGGGCGTCGATACGCAGCTCGTACGCCCGGTTGACGTCTTCGAGTTCTTGAACCTGGGCTCGCAGGTCCTCGTTCACCTGGCGTTGTTCCAACCAGTCGCGAAACGGGACGACACCGAAGGCGAGGGTGGCCGTAGCGGCCGCCAGAGCCACGCCCACCATGGAGAGGAACCTGATCGCAGCGGGTTTCAAGCCTCGAAGTCCTGTGCTCCCGCCAGAGCAGCGCTCCCCCGGTAGGCGGCGGCCTCGCCGAGGTCCTCTTCGATTCGGAGCAGTTGGTTGTACTTGGCGACCCTGTCGCTGCGTGCAGGTGCGCCTGTCTTGATCTGACCGCAGTTGGTGGCCACTGCCAGGTCGGCGATTGTGGTGTCCTCGGTCTCTCCGGACCGGTGTGAGACAACTGCGGTGTAGCCGTTTGCCATGGCCAACTCAATGGATTCGAGGGTCTCGGTGAGTGTTCCGATCTGGTTGACCTTCACGAGAATGGAGTTGGCCACGCCATCGTCGATGCCGCGCTGGAGGCGACCGGTGTTTGTGACAAAGAGGTCGTCACCGACCAGCTGCACCCTGTCGCCAATGGCCTCGGTGAGCGAAGACCAGCCGTCCCAGTCGTCTTCGGCCATGCCGTCCTCGATGGAGACGATCGGGTACCGCTCGGAAAGGTCGGCGAGGTAGTCGACCATCTCGCCGGGAGAGAGGGTGCGCCCTTCGCCGCTGAGCTCGTAGCAGCCGTCGACGAAGAACTCCGTAGAGGCCACGTCGAGAGCAAGGGCCACGTCGCTTCCCGGTGTGAAGCCGGCTGAGCTGATCGCCTCGACGAGCAGCTGTACCGCCTCCTCGTTTGAACCCAGGTTCGGGGCAAAGCCGCCCTCGTCACCGATGGCGGTGGAGAGGCCCCGGCTGGAAAGGACGCCCTTGAGGGTGTGATAGCACTCGACGCCCCACCGGAGTGCCTCGCTGAACGAAGCCGCCCCTACAGGCATGAACATGAACTCCTGGATGTCGACGTTGTTGTCTGCGTGCTCGCCTCCGTTGATGACGTTGAGCATCGGCACCGGAAGGACGTGTGCGTTGGCGCCACCCATGTAGCGGTACAGGGCGACACCGGCCTCGTCGGCAGCCGCATGGGCGACGGCCAGTGATATTCCGAGGATGGCGTTGGCCCCCAGACGGCCCTTGTCGTCGGTTCCGTCGGCGTCCATCAGCGCACGGTCGACCATGCGCTGATCGCTGGCTTCGAGCCCGCGTACCGCAGCAGCCAACTCTCCGTTCACGTTGGCTACAGCGGTGGCCACGCCCTTGCCATCCCAGAGGTCGCCACCATCGCGCAGCTCAACTGCCTCGAAGCGGCCGGTGGATGCACCGCTGGGGACCATCGCACGTCCAGCTGCGCCGCCCTCCAGCAGCACGACAACCTCGACTGTCGGGTTGCCCCGGGAATCAAGAACCTGTCGGCCTACGACGACCTCGATGCTGCTCACGTGTGCTCCCTCACGGCGACCCGTCCTGTCGATCTTCAACGCTACCCCCGGCCTGCTGTCTGAGGCGGGCGCGCGTTGCCTCGTCGGAGACGGTCAGGTCCACACCTTCCTTTTGGGCAAGGGATTCGGCTGCCCTGACCACCTCGGCGAAACGCCCCACGGCACCCCGCAGGGAATCCTCTGCATCGATGCCATGCCTGCCGGCCCAGACGACCATCGCCATCAGCGTGTCTCCCAGCTGGACCTCGGTCGCCCCACTCAGAATCTCGTCGAAATCGGCCGAACCGGTCTCTGGTGACATACCGACTCCGCCGGTGCGCCTGACGGCCTTCTGGGCCAAGGCAAGGGCTGGAAGGGCCGGTGGGATGCCGTCGAGAGTCGAGGAGCGTCCCTTCTCGGCGGCCTTGATCCGGTCCCAGTTGGCGATGACAGCGTCGGTGCCATCGGCGTCAACGGTGGGTGCTCCGTTTTCAGGAAATACGTGAGGGTGTCTATGTCGAAGCTTGTCGTGGATTCCCCTCGCCACGTCAGCCAGATCGAAGCGGCCGTCGTCTGCCGCTATACGGGAGTGGAAGACAACCTGAAAGAGCAGATCGCCCAGCTCCTCCTCTAGATGGTCGCTCCCCTCACCTGTGTCCTCATCAAAGGCGTCCAGTGCCTCGAGCACCTCGTATGCCTCTTCGATGAGGTGAGGGCGCAACGACGAATGGGTCTGTTCGGCGTCCCAGGGGCACTCCATTCGGAGCGTTGCCACCAGCTCGGCGAACCGCTGCACCTCGACGGCGATCGGTGCCGCCATCTCCGGTATGTAGATGCAGGTCAGGTGGTCTGGCTGGACCTCGTCACAAAGTGAATCCCACGGCATTACACGAATCGACTCAGCGTCGGTGCCGAGGCCCGCCATTACCGTCACCGGCATGGATGGTGCCTCGGGAACCGATGCCACAAGGTCGGCCAGAACGGCGGCGGTATCAACCTGAGCGACGAGCATCGGCCCCCGCTCTCCTGCCGCTTCGACGGCGAACCGGTGGGCGTCGACGATGCGTACCCCTGAGGCCAGCGGGTCGATTCCCATTCTGGCCCATGCGAGGTCTGCAAACGAGAGGGCCGCAAGAACCACCGCATCGACCCGGTCGTCTGCAATCAGGAGTTCCACGGTGCGTTCGGCAACCATTGGAGAGCCCGGAACCGCGTACAGGACCGAGCCCGCTCCTGAGTCCATCGCGGCCGCAATGACCTCCTCGACTATTCCCCTGTAAACAGCGTCGAAGGATGAAGCCGACTCGTAGTTCCGGTCGAAGGTAACCACCTCGCCGAGCAGGCTGACAGCCGGATGTCGTTCCGTGCGGGCAAAGCGCCTGTCGCTGGCGGCAATGGCCTCGAGGGTGCCTGCCGTGATGAGGTCGCTACCTGCCGGGCCGAGGCCGACAATTGTGACCGTCGGCGCCATGGCAGGTCAGGAGCCCTGGTTGACCCGATCAGCGGACACCGGCCCGGCAGGTGCCAGAACCCGCCCGACTGCTGAATCCCAGCTGCCGTACCGGGGGTCGATCGTGATGTCGCGGGTGAGGGTTGCCAGGTGGAGCATCACACCGGGCATTCGTTCGCCCAACTGGTCGAAGGGAACCGGTTCCACGCCACCCGGCTCGTCTATGCGGATCACGTGGAAGCCGAACTGGCTTGGGACTGGACCAACCAGCTCGTCACCCTCGCTGAGAGCTCCCAGCACAGCCCGCTCATAGGTGGGGACGAAGGAGCCGATCGGTGCACAACCCAGAGAACCACCTCTGGCGGCGGACCCGGGATCCTGGGAATGGGCCCCGGCAAGGCCACCGAAGTCACCACCGGAACCCAGCGACTCCATCAGGTCAAGGGCCTCGTCCTCACTGGGTACGAGGATGTGGCTGGTGCAGAGGTCGTGGGCGACAAGGTCAGATCCGGCCTCGTAGGCGGCTCGTACGGACTCTCCAGCAGCGATGGTGAGGTCAACCGCCGCCTGCCACCTGGTCAGCGTGGCCATTGCCGGAGCTTCCGGGTCAAGGCCGGCAACCAGCAACTTGTCGCGGGCAGATTCCAGGTCGTCGTCGCCGGCCACGAGGCCCTGCTCGGCCAACATGTCGATGAGAGCCTCGTAGCGGACCATCTGGTCGAGAATCTCGACCGCTGCCTGTGTCTCAAAGGTGGCGCCGACCGATCCGGGACCAAAGCCGTCCTCGACGAGACCGGCCAGAGCCAGGCGGTCGATCGTGGTGTCACCCACCTGTGCTGCTACCTCTGAGGCACCACAGGCAGACCCCAGCAGGGCCAAGAGAAGGACAAGGGATGAGAGGCGGGAGAAGAACATCACGAGCCAGCAATGGTACGTGACGACCCGCCCTGTTCAGCAGATGAGACCGGAACGGGTACAAGATCGTCAATCATGGCGATCAGGTCGTCTACAAGATCATCGCCGTCTACCGGTAGAAGAACCTGCCGCTGCTCATCTTTGTAGATGGCGTGCCTGTGCAGGCGGGCCAGCCGTGTCTGTTTGCTGAGCGGCAGCACCACCGGCGAGCATCTGGCGATCCGTTCCGGACCACCGAGGCCCGGACCACGGGTCACCGCCACCTCGGTGATGCCCCGCTCCACGCAGATGGAACGCAGCCGACCCACCGCTATCAGGGCCTCAGCCGGTGGCGGGAGGGGTCCGTAGCGGTCCTCCCACTCGGTTCGCACCGCATCCACGTTTGCTGCGTCGGGGGTGGTCCCGGCAGCAGCCAGTTTCCGGTAGGCCTCGAGCCGGAGGTCGTTGCGGGACACGTAGTCCTCGGGCAGGTGGGCGTCGACTGGTACCTCGACCCTTATCTCGACGGCGACATCGGGTACCCGACCAGCCAACTCGTCAACGGCCTCTGTGACCATCTGGCAGTAGAGGTCGTATCCGACCGCTGCGACGTGGCCGCTCTGGCCGGTACCGAGAAGATTGCCAGCCCCCCTGATCTCGAGGTCGCGCATGGCTATCCGAAAGCCCGAGCCCAGGTCGGTCGTCTCGCCAATGGTTCTGAGCCGTTCGTAGGCCTCCTCGCTCAAAACCCTGTCGGGAGGGGTGAACAGGTAGGCGTAGGCCCGTTGACCGGCCCTACCGACCCTTCCTCGGAGCTGGTGCATCTGGCCGAGCCCCAGCAGATCGGCCCGGTCGACAACCAGGGTGTTGACGGTCGGCATGTCGATGCCCGACTCGATGATGGTGGTGCAGACCAGGACGTCGTAGCGGCCCTCCCAGAAGTCCATGACGACCGTCTCGAGGCCCACCTCGTCCATCTGGCCGTGCGCAACGGCGACCCTGGCCTCGGGCACCAGTTCCCGAATACCACCGGCGATCTGGTCGATGTCGTACACGCGGTTATGCACGAAGAACACCTGACCGTCGCGAAGGAGCTCGCGACGGATGGCCTCTGCTACGGCCCTCTCGTCGTATCCGCCCACATAGGTGAGGATCGGTTGGCGGTCGGCCGGCGGTGTGTTGAGCAGGCTCAGGTCACGGATCCCTGTAAGGGACATCTCGAGGGTTCGGGGAATCGGAGTGGCGGTGAGGGTCAGCACGTCGACGTCTGTCCGCAGCGACTTGATGGCCTCCTTGTGGGTGACACCGAAGTGCTGTTCCTCGTCAATGACAAGTAGGCCCAGATCCTTGAACACAACGTCTCCAGAGAGGAGGCGGTGTGTTCCGATGACCACGTCGACCGATCCGTCCTCCAGCCCCTCAGCCACCCGACGTGCCTCGGCGGCTGTCAGAAACCTGCTCAATACCTCGACCCTCACGGGGTAGGGAGCGAACCGGTCGCGAAAGGTCTGACCGTGCTGTTGTGCCAGAAGGGTGGTCGGAACGAGGATCGCTGCCTGGCGGCCGTCCTGGACGGCCTTGAACACGGCCCGCACCGCCACCTCGGTCTTACCGAAGCCGACGTCGCCGCAGACGAGACGGTCCATCGGCAACGGCCGTTCCATATCAGCCTTGACGTCCTCGATGGCCTGAAGTTGGTCCGGTGTCTCCTGGTAGGGAAACGACTGTTCCAGTTCCCGCTGCCATGGAGTGTCGTTGGCGAAGGCGTGACCGACCGTCCCCAGCCGCTGCTGGTAGAGGAGCACCAGCTCCTGGGCGATCTCGGCCACCGCCGACCGGACCCTGGACTTGGCCTTCTGCCAGTCCGATCCCCCCATCCGGCTGAGGCTCGGCTTCTCGCCACCGGTGTGGGGGCGAATCACGTCGATCTGGTCGGTCGGAAGGTAAAGGCGGTCATCGCCCCTGTACTCGAGCAGCAGGTAATCGCGCTCGACTCCTCCCAGGGTGCGGGTAACGAGGCCGGCGAACCTGGCTACACCATGGTGTTCGTGCACGACATGGTCACCGGGGGCAAGGTCCTCAAAGACGCGAACAGCTGCGGTTCGGCGGGGTTTGGTTCGGCGGCGGGTTCGACGACGGCCCGTGATCTCGGCCTCGGTCACGACCGCCAGGCCCGCCGAGGGCAGCACGAACCCCCGCTCAAGGGGCGCCACGACCAGATGGGCACCCGGCGCCGACGGGTCTGTCTCCGGTCCGGCTGCCGTCACCTCGATTCCGGCCTCCAACAGCCTCTGGCTGAGCCGCTCCACGCTCCCTTCGCCGTCCGCAACGACGACCAGCCTGATGCCGTCTGCCAGCAGGTCAGTCAGGCGGCCGATTACGCCTCTTGTGCCGGCATCAGCTCCACCGGTTGCCGGGTGCCAGCCCGCTGCGGAGATGGTCTCCACCCCGGGGCCCTCGGGGACTGCATCCAGCGCCCACACGGGAGCACCGGTGTGGGCGAGCAGCCGGTCCCAACCGGTGTGGAGGCGTGGAAAGTCGGCCACGTCGGCTCCCCAGGTTTCTGCCAGCGTGTCGGCCAGGGCGGCCTCCTCGGCCTGCAGGTCCGAGATCCGGTCACGAAGGCGTCGGGGCTCGATCGCGACAACCAGGGCGTCGTCGTCCAGCAGATCGAAGAGGACCCGTTCCTCTCCGGTAAGCCATGGCATCCATGACTCCATCCCGTCGAACAGCTCGCCGTCGGCGAGACGGTCCCACTGTTCACGACCCCATGGCTGTTCGGCCACCAACGAAGAGGCGCGTTCACGCACCTGCTCGCTGAGGATCAGTTCCCGACAGGGGAGGATCTCCACCTCTGCCCGCGGAATTGTCGCCCGCTGGTCGGCTACGCCGAACTCACACAACCGGTCCACCTCGTCGCCCCAGAGATCTATCCGTATCGGAACCTCAGAGGTCGAAGGCCAGACATCCACGATCGAGCCACGTACCGCCACCTCGCCGCGGTGCTCCACCTGGTATTCGCGCCGGTAACCGGCTGCCACCAGGTCGGTCAGGAGCAGGGTCTGGTCGACCACGTCACCGGGCCCAATGAAGAGGGGTGCTACGTCTCCCACCCCGGGACCCAGACGCTGGGTCAGGGCCCGTCCCGATGCCACAACCACCTGTGGTCGGTCCGCCATGCCGGCTAACCGGTGCAGCACGTGGAGGCGTCGCCCCATGGTCTCGACACCGGGACTCACCCTCTCAAACGGAAGGGTCTCCCATGCCGGAAACAACTCGACCCGGTCGTGGCCCAGGTAGAGACGCAGGTCTGCCGCCAGGAACTCGGCCTCGCTCCCGGTGGGAACTGCGACAACGAGGGGACTCCGTCCAGTCTGTTCTGCGAGGGCAGCCAGAACGATCGCCCTCGCCGGTTCCGAAACCGCCAGCGCAGCGTGCTTTCGACCAAGAACCGATGTGAGGGCCGGCTCATCTACCAGGAGGGACGGCAGACCCGCCAGGAACTGTTCGCTCACAGGGTCACGAACGGGTATTGAAGCGAGACATCGCCTCGTCGACACCTTCGGAGAGGATGACCTCGACAGCGTCGGCCGCTTCTTGAACCACGATCGCCAACTCGGTGGCCTCGGCGCCACCGGGCCTGCGCAGCACATGGTCTGCACCTGACTGCCTGCCGGGAGGCTTCCCTACTCCTATCCGTACCCGCAGGTACTCTTGGGTCTTGAGGTGGGCGGTTACCGACCTGAGGCCGTTGTGGCCAGCCAAACCTCCACCTGACTTCACACGAAGCTGCCCCACCGGGAGGTCCAGTTCGTCGTGGACGATCACGAGGCGGGTCGGGTCGTCTATCCCGTGGCGACGGACCAGCTTTGCCACCGCCTGACCAGACTCGTTCATGAAGGTCTGAGGAACCGCCAGGGCGACCCGTTCACCGTCGATACGAACCTCGGCCACCTGTGCCAGCTCTTTGGAGTTACGAAGGTTGCCAGAGTGCCGGTCCGCCAACAGCGCGACCACCTCGGCCCCGGCATTGTGGCGGGTGCCCTCAAACCTGGACCCCGGGTTGCCGAGGCCAACGACAAGCAGCGCGGCAGGCTCGCCCCGCCTCTTGTTGTCGGACCTTCCGGGCCGCCGGATCATGTACCGGCCCGCAAGCTATTCGGAGTCGGAGTCGCCGCCGTCCTCGGTTGAGGAATCCTCGGCGCCATCTGCCGGTTCGCCATCTTCACCCTCAATACCCAGCTCGGCAGCAAGTGCCGCTTCTTCGGCGGCTTCTTCGGCGGCCATGGCCTCAAGGGTTGAACGGGTGATCATGCCGACTGCTACAGCCTCATCGGGATCCACGTCGGTGGTGACACCTGACGGTAGAACCACGTCGGCGACACGAACCGAATCGCCGATGGTGAGTTCCGAGATGTCGACCTCGATCTCGGTGGGAATGTTGTCTGGGGCGACGTTGATGGTCAGCGTGAACAGGTTCTGGTCGACCATTCCGTCGTTGTCGGTGACCTCCTTGGCTTCACCGACCATGACGATTGAGACGTCGACCGTGACGTCCCTGTCGGGATCGATCCTGATGAAGTCGACGTGCAGCACGTCGCGGCGGACCGGGTGACGTTGGATCTCCTTGACGATCGACATGTGCTTTTCGCCACTCACCTCAAGGTGGATGATGGCGTTCAGGCCGGCGTCGGTGGTGATGGCACGGCGTAGCTCGGGCCACTCGACCGAAATAGCCAGCGGATCCTGATCGAGGCCGTAGACGACAGCCGGGATCTGGCCGGCCGTGCGGCTTCGGCGACTGGGTCGGGTACCGGTTGTTCGACCGGTGTCGGCTGTGAGAACAATCTCGTCCATTGGAACGCTTCCTGCAGAGAGGGCTTACGGGCCGGGAGGTGACCGGACCGACGGGCGAGTCTACAGGCGGATGGGGCGAGGCGGACCTTGAGGGCACCCTGGAAGGACGGGGCCCGACATGCTCAGGCCAGGTTGTTCCCCCCGAAGATCTCGCTCACCGAGGAATCGGCGAACACCGCCTCGATTGCCCTTGCAATGAGCGGAGCAACGGAGAGCACCTCGATGAACTCGGGGTCGACTCCTTCGGGCAGCGGAACGGTGTCGGTGACGATGACCTTCTCGATCGACGATGCCGCCAGTCGCTCCATGGCCGGTCCGGAGAAGATGCCGTGTGTCGTGGCGGCAACGACCCTCACCGCTCCCCGCTCGGCCAACTGGTCGGCTGCGGCGCAGATGGTTCCGGCCGTGTCGATCATGTCGTCGACCAGGATGCAGACCTTGCCGTCGACCTCGCCGACGACCTCTTTGGCTTCGACGGTGTTGAAGGCGGAGTGGCTGCGGCGCTTGTGCACGATGGCCAGGTCGGCGTGAAGTTGCATGGCGTAGCGCTCTGCCACCTTCACCCTCCCGGCATCGGGCGACACGATGGTCAGGTCGCCTTCGAGCGAGTTGAGCCGCTCGATGAGAACTGGCATGGCTGTGAGGTGGTCGACGGGCCCGTCGAAGAAACCCTGGATCTGGCCGGAGTGGAGGTCGACGCCGACGAGCCTGGTGGCCCCAGCCGCCTTGAACAGGTTGGCGACGAGCTTGGCTGTGATCGGCTCGCGACCCGAGGCCTTGCGGTCCTGACGGGCGTACCCGTAGTGGGGGCAGACCACGGTGATGCGCTTGGCCGAGGCGCGACGGGCGGCATCGACCATGATCAGCTGCTCCATCAGGGCGTCGTTGATGGTGCTACCCGGAACCTGGCAGTGCGTCTGGATGATGAACACATCGCTGCCACGGATGGATTCCGAGAAGCGGCAGTGGATCTCGCCGTTGGCGAACTCGGCAAGGTTGGGTTCTCCGAGCTCCTCCCCCATCTCGTTGGCGATCGCCTCTGAGAGTGGACGGCTGATCCGCCCGGACACGAGGTAGAGCTTCTTGTTGGTGACGAGTTCCATACGTCGCTGATTCCCCGTTGTAGGTCTGGTTGGTGAGCCGGAAGCCGAGTGTATGACGCTCGCTCCGCTGCCGGTGGATACGTTCCGCTGATGTGTCCCTGTCAGCCCACGTAGGTGGGTGTGGGTGGGATTCCGCCGTCCTGGAGAGTTGTCGTGGGTGGCACCTGCGTGGTCGTCGTAGTCGGTGCGACCGTCGTCGTGGGTGGCGGCCGGGTGGTGGTCGTGGTCGGAGGCAGGGTCGTGGTGGTGGTGGTCGTTGTCGTTGTCGTTGTGGTGGTGGTCGTGGTGGTCGTGGTCGTTGTGGTGGTGGTCGCCGGCGGCAGGGTCGTGGTGGTCGTGGTGGTCGTTGTCGGTGGGGGCGGCGGTGGCGGGGGCGGCGGCGGTGCTGTCGGAACGGCCGAGGAGGTTGATGATGCGCCCCCACCTCCGACGGCGTTGATCGCCGACACCCTGAACGTGTACGTCACCCCGTTGACCAGCCCAGTCGCCGAATATGACGTACCAGACGAACCCGTGTCAGCCACTACCGTCGACCAGCTCACACCGGCATCAACCGACGACTCAACCATGTAACCCGTTACCGCCGAACCACCCGTGTCGACAGGGGCCGACCACGACAACGACACCTGGGTGTTACCGGCGGTGCCCGAAAGGCCCGTAGGAGCACCCGGCGTCGTGACCGGCACCGCCGAAGCGGTACCCGACGCGGTCCCGGTGCCGACCGCGTTGACCGCCGACACCCTGAACGTGTACGTGGTGCCATTGGTGAGCCCCGTCGCCACATAGGTGGTATCCGTCGAACCCGTGTCAGCCACTACCGTCGACCAGCTCACACCGGCATCAACCGACGACTCAACCATGTAACCCGTTACCGCCGAACCACCCGTGTCGACAGGGGCCGACCACGACAACGACACCTGGGTGTTACCCGCGGCGCCCGAAAGACCTGTAGGGGCACCCGGTACCGAAGTACCCGTGTAGGCGACAACGGCAAAGTCATCGTCAGCTCCCCGGCTGACCCCCGCAACAACGATTCGACCTGTCGAGGCGACAGCCACCCCGTAGCCAACGTCGTTGCCGGACCCGATTCCGGTTGTGAGGGTGCCGTCGCCGCTGAATCCGGTGTCGAGGGCACCGGCGGCGCTGAGCCGCAGAACCGCCACGTCGTCGTTGGCACCGTTGTTGCTCTCGCCGGCCACGACGATCTTCCCGTCCGACTGGATGGCGACGGCACGTCCGTTGTCATCTGCGGGACCTACACCAAAGGTCGCCTTCCCATCTGAATCAAATGATGAGTCCAGTGACCCAGACGACGTGTAGCGGACCACCGCCACGTCCTCGTTGGCGCCATTGTTGGAGGATCCCGCCACCACGATGTCGCCGTCTGATGCGATTGCCAGGCTGCGTCCGACGTCCGCGCCCCCACCGATCGCCGTGGTGACGAAGCCGTCGGAGTCAAAGGCGGTATCGAGGACTCCAGCTGTGGTGAGCCGCACCACGGCAACGTCATCATCGGCCCCGTTGTGGGATGACCCCGCCACGACGATGTCACCGTCTG
>JACNLA010000024.1:90543-104030 GCA_014381745.1 Actinomycetota bacterium
CCGTCGGCCGAGAACGCCGTGTCGAGATCGCCCGGTGTCGCGTTCGCGCCCATCTGCCCAAGGGCCAGTAGGACGGTGCTGGCCAGCAGTGCTACGAGGAAGACGTTCCTCCGCATGCGGTCGAACCTACGACAATTACAGCTGGGACACACCCGGTCGGCCGGGCCCACTGACAGATCCCTGTCCGGCCGGGCCGTAGGCTCCGCTTCCGTGACCGACCCGACGCCTCCGACCATCCTCCCGGCGAGCGGCCGACCGGCCGACGAGGTACTGGCCGACCTTACGGCAAAGCGGTCCGATGATGTCCGGTGGGCCGACGGCCGTACCTTCGCCCTCGTCTTTGATGGCGGCGAGGACGTACGGGCAGTCGCCGAGGAGGCCGCCCGCCTCTACCTCCACGAGAACGCCCTCAACACCCTTGCCTTCCCGTCGCTCGGGTCCATCCAGTCCGAGATCTGTGCCTGGACCGCTGACCTGCTGCACGGCCCCGAGGCAGCCGGCTTTCTCACCAGCGGAGGCACAGAGAGCATTCTCTGCGCTGTCCTGGCGGCACGAGACCGGGCTCTGGCCGAGCGCGGCGTGACCGAACCCGAGTTGGTACTTCCGATCAGCGCCCACGCCGCCTTCCACAAGGGCGCCCACATGTTCGGCCTGCGCACAAGGACTATCCCGGTGACCGACGCATGGACGACAGACCTTGATGCCATGGCTGACGCTGTCGGGTCGAACACGGCGCTCGTCGTGGCATCGGCCCCGCAGTACCCCCAGGGAATTGTCGACCCGGTACCGGAGGTAGCTGCGATGGCTGCCGATGTCGGTGCCAGCTGCCACGTCGACGCCTGCATGGGTGGCTTCGTGCTGCCATTCGCCGAGATGGACGGCCGTGCCACCCAGCCGTGGGACTTCAGGGTCGACGGTGTCACCTCCATTTCGGCGGACCTGCACAAGCTCGGCTACGCACCCAAGGGGGTGTCAGTGATACTGCACCGCACCCGCCGGTTGCGCCGCTACCAGACCTTCGACTTCGACGGTTGGCTGGCCGGCCGCTACATCACCCCGAACATGCAGGGAACCCGCTCTGGCCTTCCGATGGCCGCCGCATGGGCGGTCCTTCAGTACCTGGGGGTGGATGGATACAGGCGGCTCGTCCGTGCGACTCTCGAGACGGCCGACAGGATCCGGGCCGGAGTCAGCGCCATCGACGGGCTGATGGTTCTGGGTGAGCCGATACACCATCTTCTTGCGATGTCAGCCGACCCGGCTGAGCAGGATGAAGCCACCAGAATCGAGCCGTTCTCCCTCGGCGAGGCCATGGCCTCCCGGGGCTGGCATCTCGACCGCCAGGGTCCACCTCCCAGCCTCCACATGACGGTGAGTGCCGGAAACGCCAAGGCCGTCGACGAGTTCGTGACCGACCTGACCGAAGCCGCCGACGAGGTCAGGGGCGGGGCTGCCGGAGAGACGGCCCAGTACGCCACCCTCGAGTAGCGACCGCCCCTAAGGGTCTGGCTGGCCGGGCAGGTCTCGAACCTGCAACCTCCTGATCCAAAGTCAGGCGTTCTGCCAGTTGAACTACCGGCCACTGGCGTGCACCGAGGTGACGTCAGTACCGCCCGAAGCGTAGTGGCAGGCCGCATACCTGCGAACTGACCGCGACTCACTCTGTGGGCGGTACCCTGCGGGCCGTCATGGGATCTCTTATCAAGAAGCGCCGCAAGCGCATGCGCAAGAAGAAGCACCGCAAGATGCTCAAGCGCACCCGCGCCAAGCGGATGCGGGGCAAGTAGCCCGGTCTCAGACCGGCGACACGGTGGGCGGAACCGTCCGCACGACCTGTCGCCCATCTCCCGGATACTCCCCCTCCACGAACCAGGTACCTCCGCTTCCGGCCAGCCTCGGCTGTCGACCCGTCGCGTCTCCCAGCCGGTCGCGCCAGCGGGCCGTCTCAGGCATCAGGTCCAACAGAGCCGGTTCCAGGTCGTTGCCGCTCCGTCCGGAGGGTCCACCAAGGTCATCCCACCGCTTGTAGACGGCACCCGTCGGACAACCCACGGGTGGGATCAACAGCGTGTAGGCCCCGTCCTCGAAGGGCAGTGGTTCGACAACCTCGCCGATCCCAGATACCCGGGCATGCCCGCCGACCATACAAAAGGCCACGTCGGCACCTACCCCGGACGCAGCCACAAGGTCGTCGAAGCCGGCCCATCGCAGGATCGCCGCCGCATCAGACGAGCCTCCACCGAGGCCCGCTCCGGCGGGAATCGCCTTCTCCACCACCACCTGGGCCTCCCGACCGGCCAGGGACAGCGCCAACCTGACAAGGTTGTCAGCGTCAGCCGGCACCTCGAGGCCTCCCGCAGTGCCGTGCACCTCGAGGCCGTTGCCGGGCCCCACGGTGATCCGGTCGGCAAGGTCCAGGCTCACCATCTCCGCATCGATCAGGTGGAGGCCGTCATCGCGTACACCGGTGATCCGAAGAGACAGCGTCAACTTTGCCGGGGCCACGAGAACGGAATTCACAGACGGCCCCCCGCCACCTGCGAGGCCAGAGCGGCCCACTGATCGAGACCCAGTTCCTCAGCCCGCGCCGTCGGGTCCACACCCGACTCGACTATCGCCGCCTCGTCCAGCAGGTTCCTCAGGGAGCGGCGAAGCATCTTCCGACGCTGGCCGAACCCGGCTCGCACCACCCCGAACAGAACCCCCCGGTCGACATCGGCTGCAGGATCCGAACGGCGACGAAGCCCCACGAGGGCGGAATCCACCCTGGGTCTCGGCAGAAACACCGACGGGGGCACCCGCCCCAACATGCGAGCCTCGGCGTGAAACCCGATCTTCACCGACGGCAAACCGTACGCATCGTCGCCGGGGCCTGCGACCAGACGATCGGCCACCTCCCTCTGAACCATCACGACCATCTCCTCGATGGCAGGCACGTCGTCCAACAGGTCACAGATGAGCGGAACCGAGATGTTGTACGGCAGGTTTGCCACCAGTTTCCACGGACCATCACCGAGCAGACCACCCCAGTCGGCGTCCATCGCATCGGCATGGACTACCCGTATCCGATCCGGCGGATGGTCGCCGGTCACCTCGGCCAGAACCTTCACCAATACATCGTCGACCTCGACCGCGGTGACCGATGCCCCCGCCTCCAGCAATGCGAGCGTCAACGACCCCACCCCGGGGCCGATCTCGAGGACCCTGTCACCCTGACCGATCTCGGCCAACTCGACTATCCGCCGGACGGTGTTGGGCTCAACGACAAAGTTCTGCCCCAGCGAACGCTTGGGGCTGATGCCGTGGCGGTCCAGCAGCGACCGGACCTGGGTCCGGGTGAGGGTCACCCGGGAGAGATTACGGCAGGTAGCGACCGCAGACCGGCCACTGGCCACGACCGCGCAGATGGTAGAGCGAGTGCGCCATCGCGTCCTGGTCCGCTGGAGCAGCCGCAGCAGGGTCTATGCCCACCAGCCGCTCGTGGTAGAGACCGGCGATCCAGTCCCAGGTGGTGGTGCTGAACTGGTAGGCACCGCGGTACCTGCCGGTCGGGTTGACCGCTGTGTAGTCGCCGGTGGCCTCGCAGTAACGGAGGGCCTCCCACTGTTCCTCCGACGGGCCGCCGTCGGCAGGCCTTGTGTCCCATGGAATTGTCGTCGTCGGTCCGGGGGTGCTGATCGCCGTAGCCCTACGTGCATCCTCCTCGGCTCGCAGCCTTGCCCTCTCGGCCTGACGGTCAGCCTCTTTCTGCTTGGAAGCCAGGATGGCGTCAAGCGCCTCCCTTTCGGCGAACTCAACCGCAACGATCTCCTGAGCCAGGGCGATGGCCTCTGCCTCATACTTTCTGGCAGCCTCGGCCAGACGGTTGACCGTCGGAAGGTTTGAGCGGGCGACATGCCACGCCTCGGCACGGTCCGCCAGGGTCCCGATGTCGGCGGGCGAGGTCGGTGTCGGCCAGTAGGTGGCGGCATCTGCTCCCATGGCATCGACCACGATGTCAACGGGAACCGCCGAAGCAAGCTGAGCGGTTCCAGATGCCCTGGCCACACCGGTCAGGGAACCAGTTGTGTCGGGATTCTCCATGACGAACAGGGGAAGTGCAGCAATGGTGGCCATAGCCACGACAACCACACGCCACCGCTCAACGGAGAACTCAGCCAACTTCCCTCTGCTCCTGTCTCAGACAACGCCCCCACGGCGACCTCCTCCATTTCGAGAGAGCACGCGCGCAGCCACTGGGCGACCTCAGGAAGTTACGAAAAAACCGCCTGATTCGCAACTTGTAGAGCTGTGGCAGTCGGCACCCGGCCACCGGTGGCGCGAATCGACCTCAGAATCCGCTTTAGACGGCATCGAGGCCATAGAACCGCCTGGCGTTGGTGGTGGTCACCAGCGCCACCTCTTCAACCGTCAACCCCATTGCGTTCGCCAGCGCAGCACCCACAAGGGGAACGTTCGCTGGTTCGTTGGTGCTGCCTCTGAGGGGCACCGGTGCCAGGTAGGGCGAATCTGTCTCAACCATCACGCTTTCGAGTGGGTACCCGGCAGCGGCGGCACGGACATCGTCAGCCGTTGCAAATGTGATGATCCCGCTGAACGAGAGCATCGCCCTGCGCTCCAGACATTCACCGGCCTCCTGGGGGCCACCGGTAAAGCAGTGAAACACGGTCCGGGCTGGAACGCCCTCCGCGTCCAGTAGTGCAAACGTCTCATCCCAGGCCTCACGGGTGTGGATGACGATCGGCATGTCGCGTTCGTTGGCGAGGGCGATGTGGGCAGCGAACACGTCGGCCTGAGCCCGTCTAGGAGAATGGTCATAGTGGTGGTCCAAGCCGGTTTCGCCCACAGCAACAACCATCTCGTCGTCAAGCAGGTCCGCTATTCCTCTGATCCCGTTGCGTGCCTCGTGCGGATGGACACCAGCGGTTGCCCAGACATCAGGATGGGATCTGGCAACCTCGATGGCCTCGCAACTGTTTTCGAGGTCCGTTCCCACGTTGACAAAACCGACTACCCCGCCGTCGCGTGCACTCGACAGAGCGTCTGCGGCGTCAGACCCGAGGTGGCAGTGATTGTCGAACCAACTGCCTACTGCTACATCCGGATCCCCGGAGCTCAACCCTCGCCGCCCGACTCATCGGCCAGCAACTCAACAAGGTCCACCTTGGCGAACATCGGTGTCGGCTTGTCGACGGGCGTACCTGGAACCGGCTCCACCCGGGCCCAGCCGTCGACCTCACCGAACACCCCGTCCAGTAGACCGGTCGAGAACGGCAGGTACGGGGCCAGTGCAACCCTCACCCCGGCGACCGCAGCCAGGGCCGTTCCGAGAACCACACCGGCGCGTTCAGGGTCGCTCTTTGCCAACTTCCACGGCTCGGTGGCGTTCAGGTAGGCGTTCACGGCGGCAGCGGCCTCGATCCCCGTGCGGATGCCGGCCCTCAACTCCACGCGATCAATCTGTTCACCGGCCCGTGCGAGAGCCTCATCTACGACTGCCAGCACTACCAGGTCCTCTTCAACCCGGCCATCCGGGGACGGCACCTCGCCACCACACGTCTTGTTCACCATGGAGAGCACCCGGTTGACGAGGTTGCCCCAGGTTGCCACCAACTCCTCGTTGACCCGTCTGGCGATCTCCTCCACCGAAAGGTCGGTATCGCTCTGTTCTGGAAACGACGCAGCCAGGGCATACCGGATCGCGTCGGCCTCAAACATCTCGAGACCCTCGCCGATGGTCAGGCCCACCCCTCGGCTGGCCGATGCCTTGCCTCCGCTGAAGGTCACGTAGTTGTTGGCGGGCACATCGGTCGGCAGGTTCAGGCCCCCGTAACCGAGCAGCATCCCGGGCCAGATGATCGTGTGGAACGGGATGTTGTCCTTACCTATGAAGTAGACGGACCTGGCATCGTCGTTTTCCCACCATTCTCGCCATGCGTCCGGGTTGCCCTGGTTGTGGGCCCACTCCTTGGATGCGGACAGGTAGCCGATCACGGCCTCGAACCAGACGTAGATGCGCTTACCCGGACCCAGGTCGTCAACTGGAACGTCGACACCCCATTCCAGGTCCCTGGTGATGGCCCGGTCCTGGAGACCGTCGTCGATCCAGCCCCTCGAGAAGTTGAGCACGTGCGGTCTCCAACCCTCACGGGTGTCAAGCCACGTGCCTAGATCGGATCCAAAGTCCGACAGCCGCAGAAAAAAGTGCTCGGTCTCACGCAACTCGGGTTCGCTGCCGGTGATCTTGGACCGGGGGTTGAGCAGTTCCTCGGGATCCAGGGTGCGTCCGCAGTCCTCGCACTGGTCCCCCCGAGCCTCTGCATAGTCGCAGTGGGGGCATGTTCCCTCGATGTAGCGGTCGGGAAGGAACCTGTCGGCCTCAACGTCGAAGTACTGCTCGCTGGACCGTTTGTCTATGTGGCCGTTCTCGAGCAGTCGCAGGAAGATGTCGTGGGTCACCTCGGCATGGTTCTGCGTTCCGGTGGATGTGTACAGGTCCCAGCTGATTCCGAGGCGGTCCCAGTCGGCTACGAACTCGGCGTGATACTTGTCGACGATGTCAGCGGGGGTCACGCCCTCGGCATCGGCCCGGACCGTGATGGGGGTGCCGTGCACGTCGGAACCGCTGACCATCAACACCTTGTTCCCGGCGAGCCTCTGGTAGCGGGCGAAGACGTCGGCCGGAAGGTAGGCGCCGGCCAGATGGCCGAGATGACGCGAACCTGAGGCGTAGGGCCAGGCGACTGCAACGAGGATCGGTACGGACATGGCCTCTGAGGCTACCGCTGGACCCCATTTCTGGAGCATGCGCCTACGAGGCTGATGTCTCCAGTGCAAGCCTGTAGGCGCGCCGGCGGGACACCCCGAGTCGACGGGACACCTCGTTGGCTGCATCGCGCGTGGACGCCCCGGTGCTCTTCGCCTCGGCCAGCAGGGCACGAATGCGCTCGTCGTCGGCACCGGCGGCTGGTGGGGCACCGCCCACGACCAGCACCACCTCGCCCTTCACCGGCGATGAGGCCCAGCTTGATGCTTCGCCAAGCGTGCCCCTCCAGACCTCCTCGTGAAGCTTGGTGATCTCGCGTGCGATGGCGACCGGCCGCTCGGAGCCGAAGGATGCGGTCAGATCCTCGAGGGTTCCGGCCAGCCGGTGAGGCGACTCGAACAGCACGATCGTCCTGTCCTCTACCGCCAACTCGGTGATCCGCTCCGAGCGGTCTGAACCGCTGCGCGGCAGGAAACCCTCCATGCACCATCGGGCTGTCGGAAGGCCGCTTACGACCAGGGCGGCGACCGGTGCCGCCGGCCCCGGAATCACAGACACCTCGAAGCCTGCATCCAGCACACTCCTGACAAGGCGCTCACCCGGATCCGAGATTCCGGGTGTTCCCGCATCGGTGACCACCGCCACGGTTCCACCTTCGGCGATACACCTGATGATCCGCTCTGCCGAACGCTCCTCGGTGTGTTGGTCAACTCGCATCAGGTTCGACCCGGTGATCTCGGCATGAGCCAACAGGCGGCCGGTACGTCGGGTGTCCTCACATGCGATCAGGTCGGCCCCGGACAGGACCTCTACTGCACGCTCAGAAAGGTCCCCCAGATTTCCGATTGGGGTGGCCACCAGCACGAGCATGCCGGGCCCAGTCGATGAGCTCACCTCCGCACCGTCAACTCGTCGCCGACACAGAGACCCCACCGCTCAAACGATCCGGCCTCGGCCTCCACAACCGCTGTGCCGCCCCTGACATGTCGACCGACACGATGACGCTTCATCGTGGCCGAATGCAACACGGTCAGGTCGGAGTCAAGATGGGCGACATCGATGGCGAACCTCATTCCGAGGGTGTGGACACGGTTCGCCGGCCTCAAGAGAATTGCCCCGTCGATTCCGTCTCGACCCAGCAGGCCCCGCCGACGCGTTGAGGGAGATTCGGCCAACTCCAGGCTGGCCAGAACACGATCACCGCAGACCAACCAAGCCATGCCCCAAGCGTAGATGCCACCGACGCTGGTCAGGGGCGGTCGGTAAGGATCTCCCCACATCGATCACGGGAGGGGAAGGACGTCTGCGTACCCGGTCGGGTGACGCTCTCACCGGCACACGTCATCCCCAGCCTGACGGATGCGGCCTCGCCCAGCCCGGCTGCCAGACCAGCAGCGAACGAACCGACGAACGCATCACCGGCTCCGGTCGTGTCGACAGCTTCCACCATGTCTGCTGGAAACCTCGAAACGGAGCCGTCGTCGCAGACCACGGCGACACCGTCGCCGCCTAGCGTTACGAGCAACCGGGTACCGGTCCGCTCTGAGTACTCCACGAGGGCGGCATCATCAGGTTCTGCCCCGTTGGCCAGGAGCCCGAACTCGACCTCGTTGGGTATCAGCCAGTCGGTTGCCGCCAGCAGGCCAGCCTCGAGTTCGGCCGCCGGTGCCGGGTTCAGGAGCGTCACCACACCTCGGGAACGCGCCTCTGCGAAGCCCGCAGTGGTGGCAGCCTGGGGGACCTCGAGTTGGCCGACCACCACCGACAGGTCGTCGAATGAACGGATGGCGTCAACAGCCATCTCAGCTGTAAGGCCGTTGTTTGCCCCGGGAACGATGATGATCCTGTTGGTCCCGTCGGGCTCAACCCAGATGGGCGCGACCCCACTCTCGCCCGGAACCACGTGTACGTGTCCAGTGTCGACTCCGAAAGATCTCAGGTTCGAGATGGTCATCTCGCCGTAGGAGTCCTCGCCTACGGCATTCACCATCGTGACCCTCGCCCCCACCAGGGCTGCCATGACGGCCTGGTTGGCGCCCTTGCCACCGAACCCCATCTGGAACCGGTCGCCCACGATGGTCTCGCCGGCCTCGGGAACCCGTTGCGTGTACGCAACCAGGTCGATCATTGTGGAACCGACCACCAACACGTGGCCACGGGACCCAGCCTCTCCAACCACCATTTATCTTCGCTCCCGGGCTAGACAGACTCCCGGTCCGAGAATACAGACACCGACGCGGGGCACCGGACAGGGCCCTCCGGTCACCCCGCCAGAAACAGAACAGAGACAATCAGACATGTCCAGAATCAGTGCCTGGAACAGGCCGGTAATGCAGTCGGTCATTCCGGTGATCGAGTCATCCAGTCATGTCCACACATCCAAGGAATCCATCGAGCGGGTCGCCCGTTGGATGGCCTACGAGGAGTTCGCTCCACCGGACGGTTCTGTAGAGGGGCCGTTCGACTTCGGACCTGACCCCGACACGATCATCGACGCCGCCCTGTTGACCTCGTCACTCAACTTCGCCTACACCGACTTCGAGTCGGGTGAGAGGTTCGAGATTGACCTCCAGGAGAAAACCCTGGCCGATGCCGAGGCGATGTTCGCCAGAATCCACCTTGCCCACACCAGCGGCACACCTGTCTTTGATGGTGCGTTCCTGGCCGAGGTCACCGCCACCGAGCTGGCATCCATCTTCGAGGGCAGCATCGAGATGCCGATGCTTGAGGAACGCTCACAGATACTCAACGAGATCGGAGCGGTCCTTGTCGATAACTACGACGGCCGTTTCCACAACTTCATCCACTCCTGCGAGCCAGCCGCCTACGCCGACGGCAACGGGCTGCTCGAGAGGCTTGTCGCGGATTTTCAGAGGTTCAACGACACCAGCACCTACAACGGCCAACCTGTCTCGTTCCACAAGCTGGGTCAACTCTGCCTCTGGTCGCTCCACGTGGCTCTCTCTGGAACCAACACGCTGGCCATACGGGATCTGGACAACATGAGTGCCTTCGCCGACTACATCCTGCCGGTCGCCCTCAACGCCATGGAGATCCTCAACTACAGCGACGACCTGGACGACAGGATCCAGCGGGAGGTGCTCATACCGCGGGACTCCGACGAGGAGATTGAGATCCGTGCCCACACCCTGTACGCCACGGCTCTCCTCACCGACGCCATCAACGAGATCCGACCAACCGACCGACAGGTGGTGATCCCACAGGTCGACTACCGGCTATGGAGCGTCTACCACGCGTCGTTCCCGACCCTTCGACCACACCACCTGACCCGAACCATCATGTACTGAGATGGCATGACCGGCTCAGACGTTGAAGCGGAACTCCATAACGTCACCATCCACCGGGTCGTAGTCCTTGCCCTCGCTCCTGATCAGCCCGGCATCGCGGGCAGCGTTCCACGAGCCCTGTTCGAGAAGCGTGTCCCACCGGATCGTCTCGGCCCTGATGAACCCACGCTGAAAGTCGGTGTGGATGCGCCCCGCGCACTCCGGTGCCGATGACCCGGCACGGAACGTCCACGCCCGGCTCTCCTTTTCTCCGGTGGTGAAGAACGTGCGCAGGCCAAGCTGGTGGTAGGCCGCCTGCACGAACCGGGGCAGCGCTCCCTCGCCCAGGCCGAGACCCTCGAGCATCTCAGCCCTGTCGTCCTCGTCTAGGAGGGCAGCCTCGGCTTCCAGCTGCACGCACATACCGATCACATCGGCACCCTTCAACTGCTCGGCTACAGGCGCCAGAACCGGTTCGGGCTCGCCAACCTGTTCCTCGTCGAGGTTCACTATCGCCAGAACCGGTTTGTTGGTAAGCAGAAAGAACTGATGGAGTTCACCACGGGCATCGTCTGAAAGCTCTCCGCGATAGAGCGGCACCCCGGCACCCAGAAGGTTGACGGCTTCGGACAGGGCGGCGACCGTGGGCTTCACCGAGGGATCTCCCTTGGATGCCCTCTGCAACTTGTCCAGCTGCCGCTCGGCGGTGTCGAGGTCGGCGAGCGCCAACTCCACCTCGACGATTCCCAGATTGGCGACAGGATCTGAGTCTCCGGGCACGTCACCGTCCCGGAATGCCCTCAGGACGAACACGATGGCATCTACCTCGCGTATCCCGGCAAGGAACTTGTTTCCAAGGCCTTCGCCCTGTGCGGCCCCTTCCACGAGGCCACCGATGTCAGCGAACTGGACGGTCGCCGGAACCACCCTCTGGGATCTGCTCATCTCAGCCAGGCGGGTCAGACGCCGGTCAGGCACCCTGGCGACCCCGATATTGGGGTCGGTCGTGGCGAACGCATAGGGGGCAGCGAGCGCTCCACCACCGGCCAGGGCGTTGTAGAGCGATGACTTGCCGGCGTTAGGCAGTCCTACGAAACCAAATCTCTCCACAACATTCTCCCGGCGGCACCAGCCGCCACTCAAGGCCACAGCAACCCGGTCATCATGCAACCGGTGGACCCACCCGGACCAGCAGGCTACGGGCGATCCTGCGGACCACGACGATGAAACCGGTAGCCTGACCCCCATGTCGAAGCACACCTCAAAGCAGCGCGCCAACGCAAGGCGCAAGAAGGCCAACCACGGGCGCAAGCCGAACATGGGCCGCAACAGCTGACTCTCAGCAGTCCCCTCCCGCTCTGATCAGTAGTCCCCGCCGGGTGCTTTCGCCGGTAGTGAGCCTGCCGGAGTAGCGCCCCAACCCTCTGGAATGTGCGTAGCCGCAGTTGGCGCGCTACCGTTCCATCTCCGCGATGTGGCATTGGTCCCGCGCGGCTACAGCAATAGTGACAATCCTCTGGAGGGGTTCATGAGCAAGCGAATGCACAAACTGCTCGCCGTTGTGCTGGGGTCCGCCCTGGTCTTCTCGGCCTGTGGCAGTGATACCAAAGAGGCCGAACCGGCAGCCACAACGGCCGCACCGGCAGCGGCCACGACTGCAGCACCGGCACCGGCACCGGCCGAGGCCGTGAACGTCGGTCTGGTGTTCGACATCGGTGGCCGTGGTGATCAGTCGTTCAACGACGCCACCTATGCGGGCCTGGTGCGCGCACAGGACGAACTGGGAGCCAACATCTCTGATGTGGCCCCCAACAGCGACGGTTCCAACCGCGCTGAGTTGTTGCGCCTTCAGGCCGACGACAACGATCTGGTGATCGGTGTCGGCTTCCTGTTCGCCGACACGATGACAGAGGTGGCGGCGGAGTACCCCGACACCAACTTTGCGATCATCGACGGCTGGGTAGAGGCACCAAACGTGGCTTCGCTGGGCTTTGCCGAGCACGAGGGCTCGTTCCTCGTCGGCGCTGCCGCCGGCCTCAAGTCTGAGACCGGCACGATCGGCTTCATCGGTGGCGTTTCCATCGACCTGATCGGCAAGTTCGAGGCCGGCTTCATCGCCGGCGTCGCTGCAACCAACCCGGATGCGAACGTGCTTTCCGAGTACATCAGCGAGCCACCGGACTTCTCGGGCTTCAACGCTCCTGACCGTGGCCGCGAGATCGCCCAGGCCATGTACGAAAAGGGCGCTGACATCGTCTACCACGCTGCCGGCGGTTCCGGCGGTGGCCTCTTCGAGGCGGCCAAGTCGTTCTCAGAGGAGTCCGGCTCAAAGGTCTGGGCCATTGGCGTAGACGCCGACCAGTACCTGACCTCTGACGAGGCCGTGCGTGACTACATCATGACCTCGATGCTCAAGCGCGTCGACGTCGCTGTGTACAACACCATCAAGGACCTCGGCGAGGGCAACTTCACCGCCGGCGGACAGTCCTTCGACCTGTCGGTGGACGGTGTCGGCTACTCGACAACCGGTGGGTTCATCGACGACATCGTCGGCGAACTCGAGGACCTCAAGGCCAAGGTCATTTCCGGCTCCATCTCAGTTCCCACCACCCCCGGTGAGAGGGCTGTCGTGCTGCCAGACCTTGGGGGCCGCACGGTCACAATCGCAGTTGACAACGCCTACCTGCCGTTCAGCTACATCCCGGCGGATACCGGCGTTGCCGAAGGCTGGGACTACGACGCGATCGGCGAGATCTGCGCCCGCATCAACTGTGTACCGAGTTTCCAGGAGTTCGTGTGGGACGGCACGATCATCGCCACCGGCGAGGGTCAGTTCAACATGGCTGCCGGTGGAATCACGATCACCGCAGAGCGCGACAAGGTCGTGGACTTCTCAGACAGCTTCATCAGCACGGACCAGAAGATCCTGATCCAGAAGGGCAACTCTGAGATCGGCTCCCGCGCCGACCTTGAGGCCTCCGACTGCAACGCAGGTTCAATGACCGGAACAACCAACTACGACCTCTCCGTGACCGTAGTAGGTGAAGCCAGGATCGTGGCCTTTGAATCCTTCGCCTTCGCCGTTCAGGCACTCATCACCGGCGACGTGTGCGCCGTGATCATGGACGACGTGGCCGGCCAGGGCTACCAGGGCGAGAACGCCGATCAGGTCACCATGCTCGACGAGATCCTGACGTCTGATCCGCTGGGCTTCGCCTTCACCGAAGGAAGCGACCTGGTTGCTCCCTTCAACGCTGCGATCCAGTCCATGAAGGACGACGGCACACTGGCGGCCCTCAACACCAGGTACTTCGGTACCGCCTTCAGCATCACCTACGACGACATCGGTGACGGCGCCTACGCAGCCCCACCGATTGCTTATGACTTTGGTGTGACTGAGGATGTGATTCGTGTTGGTGCGATTGCTGATTTGT
>JACNLA010000022.1 GCA_014381745.1 Actinomycetota bacterium
CAGAGCGTCCGCCTGAAAAGCGGAAGGTCCCCGGATCGACGCCGGGCCCGACCACATCTGATGGAGCCCGCCTCGAGAGGCGGGCTCCGCCAATTCAGGGTCTCTCTGCCACGACTACGGTCGCCTCCCATGCCGACCGACGAGACCCGGGTGATCCTCGCCGCTGCCAACCTGCGGGACCTGGGTGGGATTCAGACAGCCGACGATCGCCAGGTTCGAAAAGGCCTGCTGTTCAGGGGCGGACACCTGAGCGAACTCGACGAATCCGACATCTCCACCGTGACCGATCTGGGCCTGCGGACCATCGTTGATCTGCGACGGCCCTCCGAGATCGAGTCCCGTCCCCACCCCGACATGGAAGGCACCGAGATGATCCGCTGTCAGGTGTCCAGCGACGACAACGAGTTCGCCGTCGTGGCGAACCTGCTCGGCAACACGTCCAGCCACGTGGACGGCCCCGGCATGGTCGAGGACTACTTCCGACGCAACCTCACCGACCGCCTGGACGCTTACCGGCCTGTGTTCCAACTGGCGACCGACCCTGATCGCCTTCCGCTCCTGTTCAACTGCACCGCCGGCAAGGATCGGACCGGCTTCGTTGCCGGAATCCTCCTCAGGTTGCTGGGAGTCGATGCCGACATCGCAATGGCCGACTACCTACTCAGCAACGACGTTCGACGTCACTGGATCGCCGAGCGTGAGCAGCAGCACCGGCAGGTAATCGCCGACAGGCTTGGAGTCGATTCCACAGAGGTGGGCGACAACCACCTGACGGCTCTCCGCTCCCTGCTCTGGTGCCAGGCCCCGTTCCTGGAAGCCGCCTTCTCGACCGTGACAGACACCTGGGGTACGTGGGAGTCATTCCGCCGGAACGGGCTCGGCATCGACGACGACCGGTTCGAGACGTTCACCCATGCAGTTCTGACCTGAACCATCCACGCGAAAACCGACGGCGCCGTTGGCACTGTGCCCTCTGTTGTCGCATGATCTGACCCGACCACGACCATGAGGTGAGGTAATGACGAACCACGACCAGATCTACATCAACGGCCAGTGGGTGCCGTCCGACGGTGATGGCAGCATCGACGTCGTCAACCCCTCCGACGAGGAGGTCATCGGGAGCGTCCCGGCGGGAACCGCAGCAGACGTCGACGCAGCGATCGCCGCCGCCCGGGCTGCGTTCCCGGCATGGTCAGCCCTCCACCTCGAGGAGCGCCTCGGCTACATCGAGGCGCTTGCAGGCCAGCTGGCTGAACGTTCCCCCGAGATCGGCACGCTCATCTCACGTGAGGTCGGCATGCCCGCCGGGTTGGCGACGATGATCCAGGCTGGAATGCCGGCGGCAACCACCGCCAGCGTCCCGGTCACCGCACGCGCCTTCGCGTTCGAAGAGGACATGGGTCGCTCCATAGTCACGCGCGAAGCAGTGGGCGTTGTCGGCTGCATCACCCCGTGGAACTACCCGCTGCACCAGATCATGGCCAAGGTCGCCCCCGCCATGGCCGTCGGATGCACGGTCGTCCTCAAGCCCAGCGAGGTGGCACCCCTCAACGCCTTCCTGCTGGCCGAGATCATCGACGGCCTCGACTTCCCGCCAGGTGTGTTCAACCTGGTCTGTGGCGTCGGTCCGGTTGTCGGTGAGGCCATTGCCGCCCATCCCGACGTAGACATGGTGTCGTTCACGGGCTCCACACGGGCCGGTACCCGTGTCGCCGAGGTTGCCGCTGTCAACGTGACCAGGGTCCACCAGGAACTCGGAGGAAAGTCAGCCAACATCGTCCTCGACGACGCCGACCTGGCCACCGCCGTGCCGGGCTCAGTCGGTGCCTGCTACCTCAACTCGGGCCAGACCTGCAGCGCCCACACCCGCATGCTCGTTCCCAACGACAAGATGGATGAAATCGCCGGGTTGGCGGCAGAGGCGGCCGCAGGCTTCACGGTGGGCCCGGCCGACGACCCGGGCACCCGGCTCGGCCCTCTCGTTTCCCAGGCACAGTGGGACCGGGTCCAGGACTACATCCAGAAGGGAATCGACGAGGGAGCAACGCTCGTCACCGGCGGCACCGGCAAGCCCGAGGGCCTCGAAAGCGGCTTCTACGTCAAGCCGACCGTGTTCGCCAACGTCGACAACTCCATGACCATCGCCCAGGAGGAGATCTTCGGACCGGTGCTGTCGATCATCGGCTACGCCGACGAGGACGACGCAGTCCGCATCGCCAACGACACCGAATACGGCCTCTCCGGCGGCGTGTGGGGCACCGACAGGGACCGCGCCCTGGCCGTCGCCAAGCGACTCCGCACAGGCGAGGTCGACATGAACGGCGCCTTTCTCAACACCGACGCACCGTTCGGTGGCTACAAGAAGTCAGGAAACGGGCGCGAGTTGGGACGCTTCGGCCTCGAGGAGTTCCTCGAGGCCAAGCAGATCAACCTGCCCATGGGGTAACCCGCTACCGCCCGAATTTGCACAGCGCCGGACCCGCACTACCTTCGCGGCACGTACCGACGTCGGGTCCCGGAACTGGAGCCGACACCACAAATGGAACCGGGGGCACCGTCATGAGGATCAAGGTCGACCGTGACAAGTGCGAGGGGCACAGCCGCTGCTACTCGCTGGCACCGGACCTGGTCGACGTCGACGACCTGGGCAACGCCTTCGAACTGAACGGCGGCGAGGTGCCCGCCGGCCTGAACGACCGTGCACAGCTGATCATCGACAACTGTCCCGAGTTCGCCATCGAGATCGTGGAGGACTGAACCGTGACCGACACCGAGCGCTGCCCGATCACCGACCTGGCCACCGACTACGACATCTTCGACCCCGACTACGTGAACGATCCCGTTCCAGCATGGTCGGAGATCCGCGAGCAGTGCCCCATCGCCCACACCGAACGCTGGGGCGGATCTTGGCTGCCAACCAGGTACGACGACGTGCAGGCTCTGGCCAAGATGGTCCCGGAACTGTCGAGCGCCAACCCCGGGCCGATCGTCGTGAACATCCCCGAGGAGTTTCGCCGTCCCGAACGCGAGGGTTACAACGGTGCCGCACCGATCAGCGCCGACCCACCGGAGCAGACCTGGACACGCAAGGCCCTGTTGCCACACTTCACGCCCAAGGCCATCGCACCGCAACGAGAGTTCACCGAGAAGCTCTGCCACGAGCTGATCGACGGATTCATCGACAACGGCGGCTGCGACGCTGCGGTCGACTACGCCCAGCAGATCCCCCCACGTGTCATCGCCCACAAGCTGGGCGTGGACGGCGGCATGGTCGACCAGTTCATCGAATGGGTCCGCGGTGTGCTCGAGCTGGGCCTCACCGATCCGGAACTACGTCTCAAGTGCGGAGACCTGATCCACGACTATTTCGCGGTTGAGGTCGCAGACCGGCGCGAAAACCCGCGTGACGATCTCATCACGGCCCTTTGCAACACGGAGGTGGACGGTCATCTGCTACCCGATCAGGTCGTGGTTGGAATGTGCAACCTCCAGCTGGTTGCCGGCATCGACACCACCTGGTCCTCAATCGGATCAGCCCTGTGGCACTTCGCCGGCCACGATGACGACCGTCGCCGCATGGCAGAGGCCGACGATGACCTCTGGGGAACAGCTGTCGAGGAGCTTCTGCGGGCCTACTCACCTGTCACCATGGCCCGCACGGTCATGGAACCCGTCGAGATCAGCGGATCCAGCCTGCAGCCCGGCGACAAGGTCCTCATGAACTTCCCGGGTGCGAACCATGACCCCGAGGTCTTCGATGATCCCGACACCGTCATCCTGGACCGGCAGCGGAACCGCCACATTGCCTTCGGTGCCGGCATCCACCGCTGCGCAGGCTCCAATCTGGCCCGAATGGAAATGGACGTGGCGCTGAGAACCTGGTTCGAACGCATCCCCGAGTTCACGCTGTCGGCCCCCGATGAGGTCACATGGGCCGGTGGCCAGGTAAGGGGACCACGCATCCTGCCGGTCACCTTCGGCTGACCATTTCTGACTGGTCCGGGCCACCACCCCGGGCAGAAGATCAGGCCAGCCCCAGTACCGCCGGCAGGTCGACGAGCCTGTCGATGACATGGTCGGCCTCGTCACCATGTTCGTCATCGTCGTGAGCGCCACGAAAACGGACCGTCGTCATTCCGAGCGCCCGGGCACCAGCCACATCAGTCCGCTTTAGGTCGCCAACGTGCACGACCCCGGTGGGATCATCGACCCCAAGACCGGCCAGGGCGTCATGAAAAATTGACGGATGAGGCTTGTAGACCCCGACCTCGTCCGAAAAGGAAGCATGATCGACATGGTCCAGGATCCCGTGGAAGTCCAGGTATCCGCGAAGGTGAATCCCTCCCGTGAGCGAAGTGTCGCTGACAATCGCCACCCCGATGCCATGCCCTGCCAGCAGCGAAACGACCTCCGGCGCCCCCGCTACGACGTCCACGACAAGACGGGTGGACGCAACATCAAAGGCATCGGCAAGAGCTCTCTCGTCATCAGCCGATATCAGACCCGAAAAGGCAACAAAGGCCTCAGCCATCGCCTCCGGTGCCCCGAACTGCCGACCAGCGCGCCACTCCGACTCGAACCTTGACGGAAACGCCTCGAGCACCTCATCCAGGAGGGTCCCGGAAATGTCGAGTTCACGCTCGTCGACCACCTGCTGCCATGCATCTCGGCGTACCTCCACTCCGCCCGGATCGCTGACCAGCAGCGTGTTCCAGAGGTCAAACGTGACCGCTGTAGGAGTCAGGGTCGACACACCCCGTCGGAAACGGCGGCTTCTGCCACCGCTTCGGCAACCGCGTATGGCACAGACTTGTCAAACACCGATGGCACCACAAACTCGGGCTTCAGGTCGCCGTCGGACACAGACTCGGCGATAGCGCGGGCGGCAGCGATCTTCATGTTCTCGGTTATGTCCGTGGCCCTTGCGTCAAACGCCCCCCGGAAGATGCCCGGAAATGCCAAAACGTTGTTGATCTGGTTCGGGTAGTCGCTGCGACCAGTTGCCATGACTGCTGCCAGGCCGTCAGCATCCTCTGGCCTGATCTCCGGCTCGGGGTTGGCCATGGCGAACACGATCGGATTGTGCGCCATCGTCCTCAGGTCGGCAGCATCGATGAGACCCGGACCGCTGACACCGACGAACACATCGGATCCCCGCAGAACATCCTGGAGGCTCCCCATCTTGCGGTCAGGGTTGGTGTGCTCTGCAAACCACTCCTTGGCGAAGTTGAGGCCGTCACGTCCCGAGTAGACGGCACCGGCGCGGTCCACTCCAACAAGCTCGCCGACACCCGCGTTGCGGAGGATCTTTCCTACCGCCACGCCGGCCGCACCCATACCCGCTATCACGACCGAAAGATCTCCAATCTCGCGACCGGTCAACTTGAGCGCATTCCAGAGCGCCGCCAAAACCACGACGGCAGTCCCGTGCTGGTCATCGTGGAATACCGGGATATCCAGGGCCTCCTTGAGGGCATCCTCGACCTCGAAAGCGGCCGGTGCTGCAATGTCTTCCAGGTTGATGCCACCGAAACCCGGCGCCAACCGGATGACCGCTTCGATGATCTGCGACGGATCATCCACGTCGAGACAGATCGGGAAGGCGTCGACCCCGCCAAACTCCTTGAACAAGAGGGCCTTGCCCTCCATGACGGGAAGCGCCGCCTCAGGGCCGATGTCGCCGAGACCCAGGACAGCGGTGCCGTCGGTGACGATGGCCACCGTGTTCTTCTTGATTGTCAGATCATGCACCCTGGCCGGATCATCGTGGATCGCCATGCACACCCGGGCCACGCCCGGCGTATAGGCCATTGAGAGGTCGTGTTCATCGCCCACCGAGACCAACGGCAGCACCTCGATCTTGCCGCCCTCGTGCATCTCGAACGTTCGGTCGAACCATGAGATGACCCGGACGCCATCAAGGGCGTTGACAGCATCAAGCACCGCCTGTGCGTGCGATTCCTCACGGCAGTTGACGACGATGTCGTCGATCAGAAGGTCGCCCCGGATGTCGAAGCCACCCATCGACATGATGTTGGCACCGGCCTCACCAATGGCGGTGGCTAACCGCCCGAGGGTGTTGGGGACGTTGTCCATCGCCACCTTCAGGTTCATTGAGTACGCCGCCGTGGAGAGGAACGCCATGGCCGATGAGCCTACGGCGACCCTGTTGCCGACGCTCGGGTAGTTACGTTCAGGGACCCTCGTAGGGGAACCCGAGGTCCGGGGCCGTCACAAGCGGTGCAAACGGGATACCAGCGGCCTCGGCAGCCGCACCGCAGGTTCCACCCCTGTCCACAACTGAGAGGATCAGCACCGGTTCTGCACCCAGCTCACGCACCACCCTGGCCGCCTCGAGGGGTGAGGTTCCCCTCGTGACCGTGTCCTCACAGATGACAACCCGGTCACCTGGAAGCAGGGCTCCGGCCAGGCGACCCTCGACGCCGTGGTCCTTTGAGTCCTTACGGATGCTGAAGGACCGGAGGCTGTGACCCCTGGTGGCGGCAACCGCTGCTATTCCGAACGCCACCGGGTCGGCTCCTGCGGCCAACCCACCGATGGCTGTCACGTCGCCGGGGATGACCTGGAGCGCCGCATCGGCGATGAGGAGAATCCCGTCGGACCGGCACGCCGACTGCTTGGCATCACAGAACCAGGTGCTTTGTCGTCCCGACTTGAGCATGAAGTCACCTGTGCGGATCGAATGCTCCAGCAGGTGTTCGATCAGAGCGGACCGGCCTTCTCCCATGGCAGCGACCCTAGCGACGGAGGTGAGCCACGCCGGAGCCTCCGACCAACTCTCCTATGACATGAGCCCGACGGTCATGGACGTCCAGCATGGCAACCACCTCGCCGGCCTCGCTGGCCGGAACAGCCAGAACCATTCCGATCCCCATGTTGAAGACCCTCTCCATCTCGGCATCGGCCACCCCGCCCATTGCCTGCAACTCCGTGAAGATCCTGGGGGCCTCCCACGAACCGGTGTCGACCACCGCGTCGACCGTTCCGCCCAGTACCCGTGGAAGGTTCCCGGGTAACCCCCCACCAGTGATGTGTGCGACTGCGTGAACCTCGTGGGCGGCGATCACCGCCAGAACAGCAGGTGAGTAAATGAGGCTCGGTGCAAGCAGTTCTTCGGCAAGGCTTGAGTCGGCTCCCTTCCATGCCGGATCGTCGAGGTCCCGACCGGCAACCTCGAAGACAAGGTGCCGTGCGAGGGAGAACCCGTTCGAGCGCAGGTTCGGGGACTCCAGGCCCACGAGCACGTCGCCGGCAGCGACTGCCGAACCATCCAGGAGCGCTGTTCGCTCAACTGCCCCGACGGCAAAGCCGACAAGGTCGAACTGATCGTCGGCCATCACCCCCGGATGCTCAGCCATCTCGCCGCCGATCAGGGCACAACCGGCCTCGGAGCATCCGGCAGCTATACCAGAGACCAGTTGCCCGACCGACCCCGGATCGAGTCGTCCGACCGCCAGATAATCGAGGAAGAAGAGGGGCTCGGCGCCGACACAGACCAGATCGTCTACGCACATCGCAACCAGGTCGCGGCCGATCGTGTCGAGACGACCGGTCTGCCTGGCGATCTCTGCCTTGGTTCCCACGCCGTCGGTGGCCGAGACAAGCAGCGGATCCCGGTAACCCGACCGGGCGATGTCGAACAGCCCGCCGAACCCTCCGATATCGCCAACCACCTCGGGCCTGTAGGTGGCTCGAACGAGCGGTTTGATCAACTGGACGGCCTCGTCGCCGGCATCCAGGTCCACCCCGGCTGCCAGATAGTCGTCGACCATCAGGTTCTTCCGAACAGCCTGGCTGCGTCGTCGGTGGGCAGGTTCCCGTGAGGATCGTCTCTCAGTACGGGCATCGTCCGTTCGGTCCCGTCGCTCATGTCGGCTGCCTCGAGCAGGCTCTTTGAGAGGTTGACCGGTATCTCGACCGGGTATTCACCGGTGAGACAGGCATCACAGAACCCGGCCCCCACCGCACCCGTCGATGCCATGAGGCGGTCGATGGTCAGGTAGGCGAGGCTGTCGACATCCAGGTACTCACGGATCTCGTCGACGGTCAGGTTCGCGGCCAACAGTTCGCCGCGGGCGCCGGTGTCCATTCCGTAGAAGCAGGGCCAGCGGTACGGCGGTGACGAGATCCGCATGTGTACCTCTGTCGCCCCGGCATCGCGCAGCATCCGCACCATCGCCCTCGTGGTGGTCCCCCTCACGATCGAGTCGTCAACCACCACCAGGCGCTGACCCTCGGTGCTGTCACGTAGGGGGTTCAACTTCATGCGGACCGCTGCAGCCCTGAGGGCCTGGGTGGGCGCGATGAACGTGCGGCCTATGTATCGGTTCTTGACAAGGCCCTGGCCGTAGGGGATGCCCGAAGCCCGGGCATAGCCCTCCGCCGCCGGCATACCCGACTCGGGAACGCCCATGACCAGGTCGGCTTCGACCGGTGCCTGTTCGGCCAGGGCCTCTCCCATTCGCACGCGGGCGTGGTGGACGTTCTGCCCGTAGAGCACCGCATCGGGCCGCGCGAAGTAGACGAACTCGAACAGGCAGAGTGCCGGCTCGACCACGTCCGGGGAGAACGGGTGGAAGGAGCGGCATCCCGAACCGTCGATCACGACAACCTCGCCCGGATCCAACTCACGTACCATGTGCGCCCCGATCACGTCCAGGGCCGGGGTCTCTGAAGCCAGGACCCAACCACCGTCAAGCCTCCCGAGGCAGAGCGGGCGGAATCCGCTGGGATCCCTCACACCGACGATCCGATCACGGTCGGCCAGAACGAGCGAGAACGCTCCCCTCAGCGTGGGAAGCACGGCCAGCAGCGCAGCGTCGAAGGCCTCACCGGCCTCAAGCCCGGGCGTTGCCGACAACTCAGCGGCGAGCAGCTCCGCTATCAGGTCGCTGTCGGAGGTCACCGTTCCCGGCAGCATTCCGGCAGCACCGGCAAGCTCCTCGGTATTGACCAGGTTGCCGTTGTGGCCGAGAGCGAACTCGAAGTGGTCGACTCCCCGGTAGACGGGTTGAGCGTTTCGCCATGTGCTGGAGCCCGACGTCGAGTAGCGGGTCTGTCCGATAGCGAGGCCACCAGTCAACGCAGCCAAGGTGCGGTCATCGAAGGCATTGGAGACGAGGCCCATGTCCTTCACAACGGTGAGGGTCTGACCGTCGCTGACGGCCATGCCCGCCGATTCCTGCCCCCTGTGCTGAAGGGCGTAGAGGCCCAGATAGGTGAGGTGGGCCACGGGCTGTCCCGGAGCGAACACGCCGAAGACACCGCAAGCCTCCCTGGGTGTGTCGTCATCGGCGGAGAGGGGTTCGTCGAGGTCCGAAACGTGTGGTTGGGGGCCCGGGGAACGGCTCGACACCTGCGACATTCTACCTACCGTCCGGTTGACGGTTGGTCGTACCCGACCCGAGAGCCTCAGGCAGACGGCTGGTAAAGGCGGCTGAAACCTCCACCAGCGAAAGGTCCATCAGGTCCTTGACGATCATGCGGTCGCCGATGGCCATACCGATACGTGAGGCCGGGACAGCGGCAGCCTCGACACGGTCCATGACCTCGGTAAGGACCTCGGGGTCGACCGAAACCACCACACGACTGGGCCCTTCCCCGAACAACTCACGATGGCCGGCGACGCGTGCCACATGCACCCCGACCCCCGACCGTGTCGCCATCTCGGCCAGGGCAACTCCAAGACCCCCCGCAGAGAGGTCGTGTACCCCCTCGACCATGCCGTCCAACACCAGCTCCCTCACCAGATCAGAGACGCTGGTGTGCATAGCCGTGTCAACAGACGGCATCTCTCCACCCGGAGCGCCCCGTGACGCTCCCCAGAGCGATCCGCCCAGGCCGATCTCGGCGGGCCCCAGCAGAAGCAGTCGGTTTCCTTCGACAAGGTGTGCGCCGGGTGGGCGTGAGACCAGACGATCAACAAGGCCAAGCAGACCAATTACAGGTGTCGGGGCGATGTCGGATCCGGCCGATTCGTTATAGAGGCTCACGTTTCCACCGATGACCGGTGTGCCAAAGGCCGTACATGCCTCGCTCATGCCGTCGACAGCCTCGGAGAGCTGCCACATCACCTCCGGGTGCTCAGGGTTGCCGAAGTTGAGGCAGTTCACGACGGCCAGGGGACGCGCACCAACACAGGCCAGATTCAACACCGCTTCAGCGACCACGAGCGCCGTTCCACGACGAGGGTCAACCGCGCACCAGCGGTGGTTGCCGTCGGTCGTAAGGGCGAGACCCCTGCCTGTGTCATGACCCGTTGTCGGATGCTTGAGCCGCAGGACCGTCGCATCGTCACCCGGACCGACGACGGTGTTCAAGAAGAGTTGATGGTCGTACTGGCTGTAGACCCATGAGGGGTCGGTCAAGAGACCAAGGAGGTCCTCGCCCGGATCGACCGGCGGCTCCAGATCGTCGGCGGACGGTCCAAGGGGATGCAGCGGTTCCTCACGCGGGCGGTCGTAGAGGGGTGCCTCGTCGTCAAGGGACGCTGCCGGTACGTCAGCAAGGACCTCACCGTCAAAGCCGTCCAGGATCCGGAGTGAGCCACCCTCTGTGACACGACCGATCACGGCGGCCCGCACCTCCCACCTCTCACAGATGGCCAGCACGCGTTCCATGCCCTCGGGTTCGACGATGGCCAGCATCCGCTCCTGGGACTCGCTGGTCATCACCTCGTGTGGTTCCATTTCAGGCTCGCGACGGGGCACCGCCGACACGTCAACGTCCATACCGACCCCACCGCGGGAAGCGGTCTCGCTGGTGGCACACGTGAGGCCTGCCCCACCCAGGTCCTGAATGCCCACCACCAGGCCCTCGTCGAGCAACTGCAGACAGGCCTCGATGAGGCGCTTCTCCTCAAAGGGGTCACCAACCTGGACGCTGGGTCGCTTGTCGCCGTCGTCAGCATCGGAAAAGCCTGCCGAGGCCAGCACGCTCACGCCGCCAATGCCGTCACGGCCCGTGCTCGAACCCAGAAGTACCGCAAGGTTGCCTATGCCGGAGGCCTGTCCCAGCACCAGACGCTCGGTAGGCAGAAGGCCCAGACACAACACGTTCACCAGCGGGTTGCCCCGGTAGGTCTCGTCAAATACGACCTCGCCGCCAACGGTAGGCACGCCGACGGCGTTGCCGTATCCGGACACACCCGCCACGACGCCCTCAGCGATCCAACGACTGCGAGGATCATCCAGTGGGCCGAACCTGAGGGGATCCATGAGGGCGATGGGACGGGCACCCATCGTGAAGATGTCCCTCAGGATTCCACCCACACCGGTTGCGGCTCCCTGATAGGGCTCAATGGCCGACGGATGATTGTGGGATTCGATCCGGATCGCGGCAGCGATGCCATCGCCCACGTCAACCACACCGGCATTCTCCCCCGGGCCGACGAGCACCCACGGTGCCTCGGTCGGAAGACGCTTGAGGTGGATGCGACTGCTCTTGTACGAGCAGTGCTCGGACCACATCACCGAGTACATCGCCAACTCCAACGGGTTGGCCGGACGCTCCAGGATCTCCTCGATACGTCCGGCTTCATCGTCGGTGAGACCGAGGGCACGGTGGAGGGGTTGGCTCACGAACCCGAACCGTAGCGGTAGACGGCCTCACGATGGCGCGTCGCCGACACAAGGTTGAGGAGATTGAAATCTATGTTCAAATCCAGCACTTGTATACTCAAAACAACCATCTAATTGTCAATGAGGTGAAGCAATGCCAAGAGCCAAACTTTCAGATCATGAGAAGGCCGAGAACAAGGCTGTTCGCGATTATCTTGATGCCCTTGATGCCAATAGGCCCAAGCGAGGTCGTAAGAGAACCGCTGAGAGCATCGGGGTCAGGGTTGCCGCAATCGAGGCATCCCTGGGAGACGCATCTGCAACAAAGCGGCTAACCCTTGTTCAGGAGCGCCTAGACCTGCAGGCCGAGATCGATGCGCTCACCCAGGCCGGTTCGGTCGACATGGCGAGCCTTGAAGCAGCGTTCGTTGACGCCGCTGCTGCCTACGGCGGACGCCGCGGAATCTCCCACGCCGCATGGCGGGAAGTAGGCGTGTCAGCAGACACCCTCAAGGCAGCCGGGATACGACGTAGTTCCTGACCTGCGCTTCGACAACAAAGTTCGTTGGCGGGAAGGCGCTCCCGCCCACCCCTGTTCAGGCAGCCAGGTCCAAGAGGGAGCCCAACAGCACCCCTCCGTCCGAACTCCCCAGGATCTCATTGCAGGCCCGTTCCGGATGTGGCATCAACCCCACCACGTTGCGGCCCTCGTTGCAGACGCCGGCTATGTCATCAACCGAGCCGTTGGGATTGTCGACATACCGGAGGACGATCATGTCCTCGCCCCTGAGCTTCGCCAAGGTCTCTGAATCACACGTGTAATTACCCTCAAAATGGTTGATGGGAATTGACAGTTCATCTCCAACCGACGCCCTTGAAGTTAAAGAAGAGTTCTCAGATGAAACCCGAATCGTCGATGGTTGACAGAGAAACTTGAGGCCGCTGTTCTTCTGTAGGGCACCGGGCAGCAGGCCGGCTTCGGTCAGAACCTGAAAGCCGTTGCAGATTCCGACGACGGGCCCGCCATCGGCAGCAAAGCGGGCAACGGCGGACATCACCGGTGAGAACCGGGCTATGGCGCCCGGCCGTAGGTAGTCGCCGTGGGCGAACCCACCGGGCACGATCACCGCGTCGACCCCGGACACGTCATCGTCGCCATGCCAGAGAAGTCGGCCCTCGCCCCCGAGGAGACCGACCGACTCGACGCAGTCCATCTCGCAGTTGCTACCCGGAAAGACGACGACGCCCACGAGAGCTGTCACAGGTCACCGTTTCCGGCTTCGACCGTGACCGTGGCATCCTCGATCACGGGGTTGATGAGGAAGGAGGCGCAGAGATCCTCGGCGTGGGCCTCGGCCTCTTCCTGGTCGCTGGCCTCGATCGTGAACCGAATGGTCTTTCCGACGCTCACCCCGCTCACACCCTCGTACCCGAGCGCAGGCAACGCACGCTCGATGGTTGCTCCGGCGGGGTCAGCTATGCCTGATCTCAGGCTCACGTCAACTTGAACCTTGAACTTCACGTCATCCCTCCGGGGGCCGTCGAATCCATCTGGTCAACGCTCCACTCCCGGCCAATCACTAAATGACAGTCCGGTTATGCGTTCGTAGGCCTCTACGTACCGGGACGAGGTGGCCGAGATCACCTCGTCTGGCAGTTTGGGTGGCGGCGGCTGCTTGTTCCAGTCAAGGCCATCGAGATAGTCACGCACCGGTTGCTTGTCGAACGACGGGGGCGTGGCACCCGGCTCCCAGGTCTCGGCCGGCCAGAAGCGTGACGAGTCCGGGGTGAGGACCTCGTCGGCCAGAACCAGATCTCCATCAACCAGGCCCATCTCGAACTTGGTGTCTGCGATGATGATCCCCCTGGCGGCAGCCCACTCTGAACCACGCCGATAGCACTCGAGCGCCACCTCCCGCGCCCGTTCCGCCAGGTCCCTGCCGACCAGGTCGACAGCCTGTTCGAACGAGATGTTCACGTCATGGCCCTCGTCAGCCTTTGTCGACGGCGTGAACACAGGCTCAGGCAGACGCGAGGCCTCGAGCAGACCCTCCGGTAGACGACTGCCGTGCATCGTCCCCGACGCCGCGTACTCCTTCCATGCAGAACCGGTTATGTAGCCACGCACGATGCATTCGATCGGGAGCATCTCTGCCCTCTGGCAGAGCATCGTTCGACCGGTCCAATGGGCCGGGAACCCGGGGGCATGTCCGCTCAGGTTGGAACCGATTTCCTCGGGGCCCGTGGCCAAGAGGTGCCCGGGCACCACATCGGACAAGAGGTCGAACCAGAAGGCCGACATTGCCGTGAGCACCCGACCCTTTTCGGGGATTGGCTCGGCCATGACCACGTCGAACGCCGAGATCCGGTCGGAGGTGACCATCAACAACAGGTTCTCATCGACCTCGTAGATGTCGCGCACCTTGCCGGAGTGGACAAGTGGCAGGTTCATTTCGCTGGTCAAGGGTGTCTCCGGAGCGGCTCAGAGGATCGGTTCGGGATCGTACGCGGCTGCAGCCGGGCGTGCAGCGACCACATCGGCGATCTTCTGGATCACAGCACCTACCTGATTATCCGCATTTCCCACGAACGTGGACGGATCGGCGAGGAGGTCATCAAGCACAGCCCGATCCAACGGCAGGCGCGGATCGGATGCAAGGCGATCCATCAGGTCGGTCTCGACGACTCCCTGCTCGCGCCTGGCCAGCGCCGCTGCAATGGCATGTTCACCAATTACCTCATGTGCGGCCTCACGCCCCATCCCCGCCTGGACGGCGGCAACCAGCACCCTGGTGGTCGCCAGGAAAGGCAGATACCGGGCCACCTCTGATTCGACCACCTTCGGGTAGACACCGAATTCGTCCAGCACCGTGAGGAACGTCTGGAAGATGCCGTCGACGGCCAGGAACGAATCCGGTAACGCAACCCGTCGAACCACCGAGCAGCTCACGTCTCCTTCATTCCACTGGTCTCCCACCAGCCCTCCGACCATTGCAAGATGCCCACGTAGCACCAGGGCCAAACCGTTGACCCGTTCGCATGACCTGGCGTTCATCTTGTGGGGCATGGCAGACGAACCGACCTGTCCCGACCGGAACCCTTCGGTTGCCAGCTCCTGGCCGGCCATCAACCTGATCGTGCGAGCCAGGCTGGATGGACCACCAGATGCCTGAACCAGGGCCGACACGACATCAAAGTCAAGCGACCTCGGGTAGACCTGCCCGACCGAGTCAAGCACGACCTCGAACCCGAGATGTCCGGCGACAGCACGCTCCAACCGGTTGACCTTTTCAGCATCGCCGTCGAACAGATCTAGCTGATCCTGCTGGGTGCCGACCGGTCCCTTCAGCCCGCGGAGAGGATAGGAGGCCACCAGATCGACGATGCGGCCGTAAGCGACAAGGAGTTCCTCGGCCGCCGAGGCGAACCTCTTGCCGAGTGTCGTGGCCTGTGCCGCCACATTGTGGCTTCGGCCGACCATGACCAGATCCGAGTTCTCGGCTGAGAGCCTCCCGAGCCTCGCCAGGGTCGCCACGATTCTGTCCTGGACGAGATCAAGGCTGCGACGGACCTGAAGTTGTTCGACGTTTTCGGTGAGGTCACGTGAGGTCATCCCCTTGTGGATGTGCTCGTGACCGGCAAGCGCGCAGAACTCCTCGATGCGCGCCTTTACGTCATGGCGCGTCACCTTCTCGCGTTCGCGTATCGAATCCAGATCGACCTGGTGAACCACAGCCCGGTAGGCGTCGACCACACCATCTGGGACGTCGATCCCCAGTTCTCTCTGGGCCTCCAGCAGGGCGATCCAGAAATGCCTCTCCATGACCACCCTGCCCTCGGTGGACCAGAGGTCGACCATCGGTTGGCTGGCGTAGCGGGAGGCGAGGACGTTCTGCATGGTGAGGCGGTTGTGGCGACCGGAGCCGGCTACCGGGGGGTCATCTCCTGGCGGTGTGCCTCGAGGGCAGCGACAAGGTCCGGATTGTCGACGGCCAGGATCTGAACGGCCAACAGTGCGGCGTTCATGGCACCGTCGACGGCCACGGTGGCGACCGGTATTCCCCTGGGCATCTGGACGGTGGCCAACAGCGAGTCCCAGCCGTTGATGGCACCGCCGGAGAGGGGGACTCCGATGACGGGGAGGGTTGTGTGTGCAGCTACCGCACCTGCCAGATGGGCAGCCATGCCGGCACCACAGATGATCGCCACGAATCCGTTGTCACGTGCCGACGAGGCAAACTCGGACACCACGGCAGGGCTGCGGTGGGCCGACATGACGTGGACCTCGGCGTCGATGCCGTAACGCTCCAGCGTCTCCGCGGCGGGTGCCATCTTGTCACCGTCGTTGGGTGATCCCATCAGGATTGCAACTCTGGAAGTCATGTCGATCTCCTTGTCGGTTTCTGTCTAGCCGGTGTTGGCCTCGTTAGCCGCGGCACCGGCTATATCGGTTCGGTACTGCATCCCCGGCCACGAGATCTCAGCCACCGCCGTGTAGGCAATGTCACGTGCGTCGGTCACCGTCCCACCTGTTCCGGTAACGGTGAGGACCCGCCCGCCTGCGGTGACGAGATGCCCGTCAACCATCCCTACTCCGGCACAGAAGACCGTGGCCCCGTCGACCTCGGAGGCGGCGTTGAGCCCGATGATCGGGTCCCCGGTCCGGGGTGATGACGGATAGTCCTGTGAAGCACACACGACCCCGACGGCCGCACCGTCTTCGAACATGGGCTCCTCGCTAATGGAACCGGTCGCGGCCGAGGCCAGAAGATCAGCCAGATCGCTGTTGAGACGTGGAACAACCACCTGCGTCTCCGGGTCACCGAAGCGCACGTTGTACTCGAGCACCCTGGGCCCGTCCGGGGTGAACATGAGACCGCAGTAGAGGACCCCCCGGTAGTCGATGCCCCTGGCACGTAGGACGGCCAGGGTCGGCAGCACCGCTTCTTCCATGAGGGAATCGACAACGTCGTTTGTGGCTATCGGTACCGGCGAGAACGCTCCCATCCCACCCGTGTTTGGACCCTCATCGCTGTCGCCGAGACGCTTGAAGTCCTGCGCTGGTGCCAGCGGCACGGCCTTGATCCCGTCACAGATTGCCAGCACCGACAACTCTGGCCCGGTAAGGCCCTCTTCGATCACGACCCGCCGACCAGCATCGCCAAACGCCGTACCTGACAGATACTCACCCACGGCGGCAGTCGCCTCTGAACGATCCGTGGTGACCAGCACGCCCTTGCCTGCCGCCAGGCCGTCGGTTTTGATAACGAACAGGTCGTGCATCTGGTCCAGAAAGGCCAATGCCGATGTCTCGTCTGTGAATGCCCCGTGGCGGGCGGTTGGCACACCGGCCTCTGCTAGAAGGTCCTTCATCCAGGCTTTCGAACCCTCCAGTCGGGCACCGTCGGCACCAGGACCGAAGACAAGCTCACCGCGCGAGCGGAGGCGGTCGGCCAGACCGTCGACAAGAGGCTGCTCAGGTCCGATGACGAACAGGTCGGCATCCACCTCCTCGGGTGGGGTGGCAACCGAGCCGGGAATGCCGGGATTGCCGGGTGAAACCAGGACCTCTGAGCTTCTGGCGAGCGCATGTGCGAGGGCGTGCTCGCGACCACCCGAGCCGACTACGCAGACGCGCATCAGGACGGCCTGGGGCCCTCAGGCACTGAAGTCCAGAACCTGACGGCGGCCGGGGCCAACGCCGACCATGCCAACCGGTACGCCGGCCTGGTCCTCGACGAACTTCAGGTATGCCTCGGCTGCGGCCGGCAACTGCGACCGCTCGGTTACCTCAGACAGGTCTGTCTGCCAACCCGGCAGTTCTTCGTAGATGGGTGTCGAACGGTGGAGCACGGACTGGTGATAGGGCAGCTGGTCGTGGCGCTCGCCATCAGCCTCGTAGGCGACACATACTTTGATGGTCTCGAGGCCGTCCAGGATGTCGAGCTTGGTTATTGCCAACTCGGATAGGGAGTTGACCCTCACCGCGTAACGCAGCATTACGGCATCCAGCCAGCCCGGGCGGCGGCGGCGCCCGGTGTTGGTTCCGTATTCGCGGCCAACCTCTACAAGGTGGTCGCCGACCTCGTCGAACAACTCCGTCGGGAACGGGCCGCTGCCCACCCTCGTTACATAGGCCTTGGCTATCCCAATCACCCGGTCGATGTCCCTGGGACCTATGCCACCGCCGGTGCAGGCTCCGCCGGACACGGGGTTGGAGGATGTGACGAACGGATAGGTCCCGTGGTCCAGATCCAGGAAGGTCGCCTGGGCTCCCTCCATCAAGATGTTGTGGCCTGCATCCAACTCATCGTGGATCAGCGCCACGGTGTCAGCGATGTGTGGGGCGAGACGAGGCGCACAGCTATCGAGGTACTCATCGGCAATCTCGTCGGCGTCGATCGGCAACCGGTTGAAGACCCGCGTGAGGACCTTGTTGGTGTGTTCCAGAACAGCGCCCAGCTTCTGCCTGAAGATCTTGGGGTCAAGCATGTCCTGGGCCCTCAGGCCGACCCGCATTGACCGGTCTGCATAGGCGGGACCGATCCCCCTCTTGGTGGTTCCCAACTTGTTCTTGCCCAGATGGCGTTCGTAGAGGGCATCCAGTTCCTGGTGGTACGGCAGGATGAGGTGGGCGTTGCCGCTCAGACGGAGGCTCTCGGTCGAGACACCACGGCTCTCGAGCATGTCCATCTCGGCGATCAGCACCCGTGGATCAACGACGACGCCGTTTCCGATCACAGGTGTCACGTGCTCATAGAGGACACCACTCGGTACGAGTTGGAGAGCAAAGGACTCGCCGGCGACGACAAGGGTGTGGCCGGCGTTGTGGCCGCCCTGATAGCGGACAACCATGGTCATCTCACCGGCCAGAAGGTCGGTGAACTTGCCCTTGCCTTCGTCACCCCACTGCGTCCCGACCACAACAGTCGCGGGCACGGCAACCCTCCTGAGTCCTGATCGGGTCCCTTACGGGACGATCCTATCGCCGGGTCGGCTGGGTGGTCGGCTGATTACCGAGTAGGGCAGGCTGTCGATCCGGTTGTCGGGCCCCACGGGTCTTCAACACTCGATCATGAGTCACCTACGCTCAAGATCGCCATTTTCCACACCCCCTGTGGAAAAGTCTCGTTTCCCCTATGTCCTAAAGGGCCTCTCTGTGGAACGAAACCCGGTTGTAACAAACAAAACGGGGTCCTGGATGCTCAACCGGAAACACGGAAACTCGCAGGTCAACGCCTCTTCGGGTCCCTGTAGACGGTGACGCTCTGACGCACCGGCACCAGATCACGCCGGTACTGCCGGTGCACCTGTGCCACCGCTTCAGAGCCTGCTTCACGGGTTTCAGCCAAGTCCCTTTCCAGGCGGGCCACCTCGGCCTCCAGCTCGAGCACCCGCTTGACCCCAGCCAGGTTCATTCCCTCGGACGTCAGATCGGCGATCCGCTGGAGCATGGCAATGTCGGCTTCGCTGTACCTGCGGTTTCCACCTGTGGTTCTGGCAGGATCGAGCAGGCCCCTCCGCTCATAGATGCGAAGGGTCTGGGGGTGCATCCCCGATAACTCCGCGGCCACCGAAATGACGTAGACGGCCTGGTCGGATCTGATGGTCACCATCTGATGGCACCCCCGATCGAGGCCTCGACGGCAAGACGATTCTCTGTCACGTCACTCATCCTGCCAGACTGTCACGAGGGTTGCCGTCGCCGGCCTCGGCCAGCGCCTCGATGGCCGCCTTCTCAGCGTCGTTGGGATCCTCAGGTACGACCACCTCAACGGTCACGAGGAGATCGCCCCTACCCCGACGGGTTCCGACACCCCGCCCCTTGACACGGAACGTGCGACCGCTTCTGGTTGCTGATGGAAGCCGCAACGTTACCGGGCCGTCCTGGAGCGTCGGTACCTTCACCTCGGCACCAAACACAGCCTCTGGAAACGTAACCGGAACCGTGAGGGTCAGGTTCTTCCCGGACCTCCCAAACAGTTGGTGCGGCTCGACCGCTACGACCACAAAGAGGTCACCGTCGGGACCACCACGTCCGGGAGCTCCGCGCCCCTTAAGACGGATTCTCTGCCCGTCCTCAACCCCCGCTGGGATCCGCACCTTCACCTCGCGGGGACGGCGTTCGACACCACTGCCCCGGCAGGTACCGCACGGATCGTCGATCTGCTGGCCGCTGCCACCACAGGATCCACAGGGTCGACTGAAAGAAAATGGGCCCTGATTGTCTGCAGTTGTACCGCTTCCTTCACAGGTACCACAACGGTGCGGCCGGGTTCCCGGACGGGCTCCGCTCCCGCCACAGCTGGAACATGGAGCGTCGCTGGTCAGGTGAACCGATGTGGTTACACCGTTCACTGCCTCGAGAAATGACAGGCCAAGGCGTGTCTCAAGATCTGCTCCGCGGCTCCCGCCCTGACGACCATGGCCCCCCTGGCCGAACAAACCACCGAAGACATCGCCGAGGTCGAACGGGACGCCACCCTGGCCTCCGAAGCCTCCACCGGGAGCGCCGCCCATGCCACCGACCGGACCCATTGCCCGAACCTGGTCGTACTCGACCCTCTTGGTCTCGTCGCCGAGGACGTCGTAGGCGGCAGTCACCTCCTTGAAACGCTGCTCGGCTGCAGCGTCGCCGGGGTTGGCATCAGGGTGGAGCTTGCGGGCCAACTTCCGGTAGGCCTTGGTGACCTCCTTTGCCGATGACCCCTTGTCAACGCCAAGTGTCCGGTAGTAGTCCTTTTCGAACCACTCCCTCTGCGCGGTCATGTCAGCTGTCGGGTGATGCGGGCCTCAGCCCTGCACCCGTACCATCGCCGGCCGCAGCACCCGACCGGCCCAGCCGTATCCGCGACGCAGGACCTCGACCACGCAGAGGCTCCCGCCGCCGTCGGAGCCTGGGTCGTGCACCACCGCCTCGTGGCGGTTTGGGTCGAACGCTTCACCAACGGGATCTATGACCTCAAACCCGAGCGGAACGAGAGCAGCCGAGAGAGCCACACGAATCGGTTCAATCTCGTCTGACCCCTGGTCGACGGCCATGTCGCAGGCATCCAGAACAGGCAGCAGCACCTGCACCAGATCAGATCTGGCACGAGAAGCCACCTCGGAATTACGACGCTCGGTCTGCTTCCTGAAGTTGGCGAACTCGGCGCTGACACGCTGCAGATCAGCAAGAAAGGCATCTCGCTCCGCAATCGGGTCGGCAACCTCGGTGTTGTCGGCGGCGGCCTCATCGGCCTCCAGGATCTCCTCGATCAGCTCATCTACCGCCTCAGCCGTCGGTCCGTCTGATGGACCTTCGCCTCCAACGGTGGGAACCCCACCCGCAGGCTCGCTCACTGCTCGTCAACGATCTCAGCATCGACCACGTCGTCATCACCCTCATCAGGCTCGCCGGCCGAAGCCTCCTGCTGTGCCGCCTCGTAGAGGCGCTGGCCAAACTCCTGGCTGGCAGCCATGAGGTCATCGGTGGCAGCCTTGATGGCGTCGATGTCCTCGCCCTCGAGAGAAGCCTCGAGCGTTGCCAGCTTCTCCTCGACGTTGGACTTCTCCTCGTCGGTCAACTCGGCACCCTCGTCGGTAACCAGCTTTCGAGTCTGGTACAGGAGGTTGTCGGCGTTGTTGCGAACCTCAGCCTGTTCGCGCCGCTTGTGGTCCTCGTCGGCGTGCACCTCGGCGTCACGGACCATTTGGTCAATCACGTCCTTGTCGAGTGCCGACTGACCCGTGATGGTCATGGACTGCTCGTTGTCGGTCGCACGGTCCTTGGCCGACACGTGGACGATGCCGTTTGCGTCGATGTCGAAGGTGACCTCGATCTGGGGTATGCCGCGGGGAGCGGGGGGCAGATCGACCAGCTGGAACTTGCCAAGCGTCTTGTTGAACTGCGCCATCTCGCGTTCTCCCTGGAGAACGTGGATCTCCACAGACGGCTGACCGTCTTCGGCGGTCGAGAACACCTCTGACCGCTGCGTGGGGATCGTGGTGTTGCGCTCGATCAACTTGGTCATGACACCGCCCTTGGTCTCAATTCCGAGCGACAACGGGGTCACATCCAGGAGCAGGACGTCCTTTACCTCTCCCACCAGGACACCGGCCTGGACGACGGCGCCTATGGCAACAACCTCGTCGGGGTTGACGTTCTTGCTGGGCTCCCTCCCGGCAATCTCCTGAGCAAGCTCCACGACAGCTGGCATGCGGGTGGAACCACCAACCAGCAGTACCTGGTCGACCTCGCCCTTGCTAAGGCCCGCATCGGCGATTGCCTGCTCGAAGGGTGACCGGCAGCGCTTGAGCAGGTCGGCTGTCAGTTCCTGGAACTTGGAGCGGCTGAGGGAGTAGTCGAGATGAAGTGGGCCGGCATCGGTTGCTGTCATGAACGGCAGGTTGATCTGGGTTTGCTGGACCTGCGACAGCTCAATCTTGGCCTTCTCGGCGGCCTCCTTGAGCCGCTGAGCAGCCATGGGGTCCTTGCCCAGGTCGACACCATGGTCGTTGTTGAAAGAGGTGATGAGCCAGTCGATAACGGCCTGGTCCCAGTCGTCGCCGCCGAGGCTGGTGTCGCCGTGGGTCGACTTGACCTCAAAGACCCCGTCGCCGATCTCGAGTACCGACACGTCGAACGTGCCGCCACCGAGGTCAAAGACCAGGATGGTCTGGTCCTGGTCGTCCTTGTCGAGGCCGTAGGCGAGAGCTGCTGCCGTGGGCTCGTTGATGATCCGAAGCACCTCGAGGCCGGCGATCTGGCCTGCCTCCTTTGTTGCGGTTCGCTGGGCATCATCGAAGTAGGCGGGAACGGTGATGACGGCCTTGTCGACATCGGCTCCGAGGTAGGCCTCGGCGTCCCTCTTCAGCTTCTGGAGGACGCGGGCCGAGATCTCCTGGGCCGTGTACTCCTTGTCGTCGATGGTCTCAGACCAGCCAGATCCCATCTGGCGCTTGACCGATCTGATCGTGCGGCCCGGGTTTGTTATCGCCTGTCGCTTGGCCACCTCTCCAACCAGGACCTCGCCATCCTTGGCGAATGCGACAACCGACGGGGTCGTGCGTGAGCCCTCTGCATTGGCGATTACGACGGGATCGCCGCCTTCGAGGACGCTGACCACCGAGTTGGTGGTTCCGAGGTCGATGCCTACGGCCTTGCCCATGTCATTTCTCCTGTTCGATTCCGGTATTGAGTACCTGTCGGGTCTGGTCCGGACCACTACAACCAGGGTTCAAAGACCCGGTTCCGGAGGGACCCGCCGACACGACGGTGGGGGGAAACCGTGTGCCGGCGGGTCAGGATACGGGCTGTTACATGTGTCCAGACCATTTCTATGTCTCTAACACTATAGAGAGTTGAGTCGACTATTATCAACTTCTGAGGGTGGATTTTCGGCCGGGTTCTGGTGGACTGGTCAACATGCCCACCCTGATCCTGCTGCGCCACGGCCAGAGCGAGTGGAACGCCTCGAACCGGTTCACCGGCTGGTACGACTGCGACCTGACAAGCCTGGGCGAACAGGAAGCCCGGGCCGGAGCCGGGTTGCTAGCCGCCGCCGGGATCCTGCCCGACGTGGTCCACACCTCCCTCCAGAAGAGAGCCATCCGAACAGCCAACCTGGCCCTCGACGTCCTGGACCGGGCATGGATACCGGTCAGACGCGACTGGCGCCTGAACGAGAGGCACTACGGAGACCTCACCGGCCTCGACAAGGCCGAAACCAAGAAACGCTTCGGCGCCGAGCAGTTGCAGGCCTGGCGCCGCGGCTACTCAACCCCACCGCCACCTATCGCCGAGGACAATCCGTTCAACCCCAACACCGACCCCAGATACTCAGAACTCGCCGACCCGCCACTCACCGAGTGCCTGGCCGACGTCGTCGCCCGCCTCGTCCCCTACTGGGAGTCAGCGATCATCCCCGATCTGGAATCCGGCAAGGTCGTGTTGCTGGCAGCACACGGCAACAGCCTTCGGGCCCTCTGTAAGCACCTTGACGGCATCAGCGACGACGGCATCGTGGACCTGAACATCCCTACCGGAGACCCCCTGCTTTACGAACTGGACAACCACATGAAGCCGGTCGATGACATCGCGGTTCTCGAACGATCACTCGACCCTGAAGCAGCCCGCGCCGCCGCCGAGGCCGTCGCCAGGCAGGCCGGCTGATCCAGACAAGCCTGCGGCTCAGACGAACTGCTTCGGCTCAGGCCCGTAGCCCGGCGAGCCGTGCTCGGCCACATCCAGACCAGCCAACTCCTCCTCTTCTGAGACACGCAGGCCAACGGTTGATGCGATCACCTTGAACAGGATCGCCGAGGTTCCCAGCACCCAGGCTGCAATCAGCGCAACACCGATCGCCTGAACCAGAAGCTGGTCAAACCCGCCCCCGTAGAACAGGCCAGCATTTTCTCGACCCAGGAACGCGTCGTCATGGCGGGCGAACAGACCCACTGCCAGGGTTCCCCACACGCCACACACTCCATGTACCGACACCGCACCAACCGGATCGTCCACGCCCCTGCGCTCAACAAAGAGGACCGAGTAGACGACGATGACCCCACCAATGGCACCGGTGACGACAGCACCCATGAAGTTGATAGCCCCCGTCCCGGCCGTGATGCTGACCAGGCCGGCCAGCGCCCCGTTGCCTGCCATGCCGACATCCATTGCACCTGTCTTCTTCCAGATGACGGCACCAGCGGCCAAGACCCCGGCCGACGCCGCCAGAAGGGTCGTCATGATGGCGTGCGCCACCCATGCGTCAAAGGCCAGTTCCGAGCCGGCATTGAACCCGAACCAACCGAACCACAAGATGAACACACCAATCACCGCGTAGCTGATGTTGTGTCCCGGAATTGCCCTGGGCTTGCCGTCCGGGCCGTACTTTCCTATGCGTGGACCAAGGAACACCGCACCCATGAGGGCCGCCCAGCCGCCTGCGCTGTGCACGATGCTCGAACCGGCAAAATCGCTGAAGCGGGCGTCACCAATGTTGAGATCCGACAGCAGGCCGTCTCCATGCCAGAACGAGTGCACCACCACCGGGTAGATGAAGCCGGTCATGACAGCGCTGAAGATCAGGTAAGCGGAGAACTTCGTCCTCTCCGCCATCGCCCCCGAGGCGATCGTCACCGCCGTGGCAGCAAAGACCACCTGAAAGAAGAAGAACGAAGGCGTAGCCAGGACGTCACCGGTATCGAACGACTCGGTCATACCCGAAAGGAAGAATGCATCGGTGCCGATGAGGCTCCCCCCGTCAGACCCGAAGGCGAATCCGAATCCGACCGCCCAGAACGCCAGGGCACCGATCGCCATGTCGGCCAGGTTCTTGGCCATGATGTTGCCAACGTTCTTGGCCCGGGTGAGACCCGCCTCCACAAGGGCGAAGCCAGCCTGCATCAAGAACACCAGACAGCCGGCAACTATCAACCAGAGGCTCGCCAGCAGGGCGGTGTTGTACTCGGCCGGTGTGAGCTCCTGTGCTGCAGCCGGGGCAGCGGTGATCAACACTGCACCCACGACTCCGGCAAGCCCAAGGCCCACCTTCCGCGACCGGCTTCGCGATGAGCGGGAGCGCCAGGCCCCCGCCATTACCCGTCTGACAGGGCTTGAGGAGGAAAACGGAGTTGGCACGGCGGCTGCCTTTCGGTGGATCCCGGATCGAACGAGGACGACGCTAGATACGCGCTGTTTCGAATCTGTTTCGTGACAATGAACCGACGGTCAACAATCCCCTCAAGCCGTGACCGTGACCGTCCTGCAGGTAATGTCCCCTCGATATGAGCGACAGACGAATACGACCCAACCACGCTGTTGTAGGCCTCGGGGTCCTCGTGGCCCTCTTTACCGTCCTTTCCGGTGTGGCATCACTCGTCAACGGCTTCCACGACGACTCCACCATCACCCGCGAGGTGTTCGGCAACATCCCTGGACCACTCAAGTTGGCCTTCTACTCGGCGATCCCACTCCTGATCATCTGGGGAGCCGTCCTGTTCTCATACAGAGTGCAGAACTGGCAGCGAGGTACACCAGACAACCGGGCGACAACCCGCGACAACGCCAAGCGCCGCTTCGGCGACTTCAGGTCGGGCGTCTACATGAGAACCCTCCTGCGCGAGCCTGCTGCGGGGATCATGCACTCGCTCATCTACTTCCCGTTCCTGATCCTGTTGGCCGTCACGACAGTGCTGGAGATCAACCACCAGGTACCACCAGCGCTCAAGTTCCTGCACGGCGACGTCTACAGGGCGTACACGCTCGTCGGAGATGTGGCCGGCGTGCTGTTCCTTGCCGGCGTCATCTGGGCGATCGTTCGTAGGTACGGGCCAGGGCGCTTTCGCCCCTACCGCATACGGATCAAGACCAGGCCCGAACACGCCGCAGCTCTCATGGTGTTCCTTGCCATCGGGGTAACGGGTTTTGCTGCCGAGGCCTTCCGAATTGCAACGCAGGTTTCAGCCGACGGTCATGGCGCCGACGCCGAAACCTGGTCGATCATCGGCTACCCGCTGGCGCAGGCAATCGGCAACAGTGGCCTGGCCCCACACGCCTCCGGCTGGCACCAGGGATGGTGGATAGCCCACGTCGTGTCGTTCATGGCCTTCCTCGCGCTGCTTCCGATAACCATGCTCCGCCACATGTTCACATCGCCTCTGAACATGTACCTCAAGGACCGTGACCGGCCTAAGGGGGCAATGCGGCCCATACCCAACCTCATGGAGACCGAGCTGGAGAGCTTCGGGGTGTCAACCATCGAGGAGTTCACCTGGAAACAACTCCTCGACACCGACTCATGCACCATGTGCGGTCGCTGCACCAGCGTGTGCCCCGCCCATGCGACCGGCAAGCCGCTCGACCCCCGCGAGATCGTGCTCAAGACGGGCGAGGTGATGGCGGCAACCGGTTCAACCGTCGTGTCACCACCGATCGGCGTCGATCCTGAAATCGCGGTGTCGGCCAACTCCATGTTCGAACGGGTCACCGGTGAAGAACTCTGGGCCTGCACCAGCTGTCGTGCCTGCGACGAGATCTGCCCGGTCAACATCGAGATCCTGGACAAGATCCTCGACATGCGGCGCTACCTGTCGCTCATGGAATCGGACTTCCCGAGCGAACTGGGTGCCGCCTACCGGTCCATCGAGAACTCCGGCAACCCGTGGGGTCTCTCCCAGAGCGAGAGGGCCGACTGGGTCGGTGACCTTGAAGGAGTCGACATCATCGACGGTGGCGACCCGGTCGAAGCCGAGTACCTCTACTGGGTCGGCTGCGCCGGTTCGTTCGACGACAAGAACAAGAAGGTCTCACGGGCGATGGCCCAACTGCTTCGCCGCGCCGGCGTGTCGTTCACAATCCTGGGGCCCTCGGAGATGTGCACCGGCGATCCCGCCAGGCGGACCGGCAACGAATACATCTTCCAGATGATGGCCATGCAGAACGTGGAGACACTCAACGAAATGGGCGTCCGCAAGATAATCACGCAGTGCCCTCACTGCTTCAACACGCTTGCCAACGAGTACCCGGAGCTGGGCGGCCACTACGAGGTGGTCCACCACAGCCAACTCCTGGAATGGCTCATCGACGAGGGCAGGCTAGACGTGTCCGATGCCCGCCTCGATGAACGCATCGTCTACCACGACTCCTGCTACCTGGGCCGCCACAACGACATCTACCAGGCGCCACGTCGGGTCATTGGAAGCCTCGGCGGCGTCGAGGTGGTAGAGGCCGAACGGCAGGGCACAGAGGGCATGTGCTGCGGTGCGGGCGGCGGGCGCATGTGGATGGAGGAACAGACCGGCAAGAACATCAACGTCGAACGCTCCCAGGAACTCCTGGCCACCGGCGCCACCCGGATAGCCACCGCCTGCCCGTTCTGCTACGTGATGATTGACGACGGCGTCAAGGGCGAGGGCGTCGAAGAGTCCGAGGTAAAGGTGGGCGACATCGCCCTTCATGTACTCGAGGCGATCGAAGCCGGCGACTCCTGAACCGGTAGCTACCGCTCGAAGTTCTCCCAGTAGCGGCTGGGGCGTGGACCTTCCTGGCCCCTGTACTTGGAACCCAGCCGGCTGGCCCCGTAGGGATTTTCGGCAGCGGTCGTCATGTGCATGAACGAGATCTGACCGATCTTCATGCCCGGGTAGAGGGTGATCGGCAGGCTCGCCACGTTGGACAGCTCGAGCGTCAGCTGGCCATCCCAACCGGCATCCACGTAGCCCGCCGTCGAGTGGATCAACAACCCGAGTCGACCAAGGCTGGACTTTCCCTCGAGCCGGGCAACAAGGTCGTCTGGTACGCCAACCCTCTCCGAGGTGGAACCCAGAACGAACTCGCCGGGATGCAGGATGAACGGATCGTCCTCGGACCCCTCGACCATCTCGGTCAGGTCCGACAGATCCTGACGGACGTCGATGAGACCCCTGGTGTGGTTGCGAAACACCAGGAACCGGTGATCCAGGTGAAGGTCAACAGACGAAGGCTGCACGCACGAGTCGTCGAAGGGCTCAATCACGATCCGGCCGTCGGCAACGGCCTCACGGATGGAACGGTCAGAGAGGATCATGAGCCGCCGATGTTACGCCGTGACAGGGAGCGTCACTGCCCTAGCTCTCTGCGCCGCCGAACTCGGCTACGGCCTCCTCGGTGGCAGCAGCGTCGGGCCCGGGCCCAGGGGTTGCGAGGGACCACTGGTGGCCGAACGGATCCGAGAGGCGTGCATACCTGTCGCCCCAGAACATGTCCTCAGGGCCATGTATCAGCGTCGCTCCAGCGGCGACCGCACGCTCCACCGATGCGTCCACGTCAACCACGTCACGGTGGAGGCAGATGGGGGTACCCCCGATAGCCGTGGGGGAAGTGCCGACACCACCGTGCATCTCGGGAAAATCGTCGGTAAGGAAGATCACGAAACCGTCAAAGGAGACCTCTGCATGGATGATTCGTCCATCCTCAAGCTCATGTCGAGACATCTCCTCGGCCCCGAACGCCTCAACGTAGAAGGCCAGAGCGGAGCTGGCTCCATCAACGACGATCTCAGGAATCACATCGGTTCTCAACGGTCTGTGCGCATCGGCCATGGCGGTCCTCCCCCTGTCGCGGCTGATCGTAGCCCTCTGGCAACCCGAGGATTCCTGCACACGTGGTCGCCTGCCCAGACCGGGTCATAGGGTGCGGAGATGGCCAACCTGACGACCCTCGGACACGATGCCACCCTCACCGACATCGCTGCGGCGATGGACGCTGACGGAGGTGTCATCGTGAAAGACCTGCTTCCCGAGACCTCCAGGCTCCAGTTGCTCGATGACCTGGCCGACACGTTCGATCAGACCGTCCCCGGCTCGAAGAGCGGGATAGAACACTGGGAGGGTTTCCACGGTGCAAACACAAGGCGCTTCTGCGGCCTGGCAGCCCGCAGCGACGCCTTCGTGAACCACGCCCTCCTGAACCCGACCCTTCTGGCAGTGGCCGACCACTACCTCCTGGAAAACGCCACCAGCTACTGGTTGAACACAGGACAGGTAATGGCCGTCGGTCCAGGCGAGCCCGCCCAGTACCTGCATCGGGACGAAACCAACTGGCCCGAGGCAATCGCCGACGGCCGCGAGATCACCGTCAGCTGCATGTTCGCCCTCAGCGACTTCACCCGGGACAACGGAGCCACCGTCGTGATCCCAGGAACCCAGAACCATCCCGCCGAGGTAATACGGGGCGCGCAGTTTGCAGACGAAGAAACCGCCTACGCATCCATGCCCGCCGGCAGCGGCATGATCTACAGCGGCCGGGTGATCCACGGGGCCGGGCAGAACACGACCGACTCATGGCGCTACGGCATGCACGTCAGCTTTGTCGTGGGATGGCTCCGACCCGAAGAGGCCAGCCCTCTCGTGGTCGACAGGTCCCGAGCCACTGAGCTTCCCGAGCGGGCACGTGAACTGCTCGGCTGGAGTTCATACCACTCGGAGACCGGTGGAAGAACCTGGCTGGTCGACTTTGAGGACGCCTCGCTCCTCTTCGACTGATTCGGTCAGCGTCGGTTCAGGCCCACCGTTGCGCCAACCGTTCCGCCGCACCACCCAGAAGACAAAGCAGTGGCTCGACAGCGTCCTCCAGCACAGCGAAGATGTCCTCAAGGCTGAGATCCTCTGAGCCAAGTCCAGCTGCCGGGTTTGACACCACTCCAACCGCTGCATACGGAAGGTCCAGTTCTCTGGCCAGCGCCACCTCCGGGTAGCCGGTCATGCCGACCAGATCACCGCCGAAGCCCGCATACATGCGAATTTCGGCCGGAGTTTCAAAGCGGGGCCCGTTTGCACATACGTAGGTTCCACCGTCAACCAGACGTACACCCGCTGAGCCGGCCACCTCCGCCAGCAGCCGACGCAGGTCCGGGTCGTAGGGATCGGTCATGTCGGTGTGGCGAACCTCGTCATCAAAAAAGGTGTCCTCACGACCGTGCGTGAGGTTGATGAACTGGTCGATCAGCACCAACTCGCCGTTCCGGTATGCCGGGTTGATCCCACCACTCACCGCCGTGGCGAACACCGCCCGGGCACCTGCATCGTGGAGAGCCCAGAGGTTCGCCCGATAGGGGATGCGCTGCGGTGGAACGCTGTGGTCGGCACCGTGCCTCGGCAGAAACACCACCGGGCATCCCATCCAGGTACCAGACACCAGACCCACGGAGCCGTAGGGGGTCGAAGCCTCCTGCTCCCTGGCACCCACGAGACCCGGCAGGTCATAGAAACCACTTCCGGTGATCAGGCCGAGCATGGTGAAACGGTAGCGACCACCGGTCAGTTGTCGGTCCCTGACAACATCAACCGACCCACGCGGTCACGGTCGATCCCGTCGGCTGACTCAATGGCCACGATCTGGCCTCCGTAGATGACCGCCACCCGGTCGGCGAGACCCAGGACCTCGTCCAACTCCGCCGACACCAGAAGGATCGCCATGCCGGCATCGCGATACTCGATGAGCCGGCGGTGGATGAACTCGATGTTGCCGATGTCGATACCGCGGGTCGGCTGTGCCGCGACCATCACCTTGGCTTCGTGGGAGAACTCGCGCGCAGCCACGACCTTCTGCTTGTTGCCACCCGAGAGGGTCGCGACCATCGCCCCAATGTTCGACGGGCGGACGTCGAACTCGGCCACGAGCCTTTCCGCATTATCCTCAACAGCCCCCGGACTCCTGATCCCGTGCCGGGAGTAGGGAGGCTGGTGATAACGGTTCAGGACCATGTTGTCGGCAACGGTGTGTGCACCTATCAGGCCGAACTTCTCCCTGTCCTCAGGGATGTGTGACACCCCCATGGTGCTGATCTGGCGGGGAGACATGCCGGCAATCTCGACCCCCTCCAGAGTGATGGAACCCGAGACCACACCACGGAGGCCTGTTATGGCCTCTACAAGTTCGCGCTGTCCATTACCCTCCACGCCGGCCACACCGACCACCTCGCCAGCGCGGACATCAAGATTGATTCCGTTGAGGGACTGAGAGCGACGGTCGTCGTTGACCACCAGGTCGACGATGGTCAACACCTTGTCTCCGGGTGACGCTGGGGTCCGCTCCAGGCTGAGTTCCACGGAGCGACCAACCATCATCGAAGCGAGGCTTGCCTCATCGGTCTCGGCCGGGACAGCGCTCCCCACGACCTTCCCGCGACGCATCACGGTGATGTCATCGGCTACGGCCATGACCTCACGGAGCTTGTGCGTTATGAACACGACAGCAACCCCGGTGTCAGCCAGGCCCCGTAGGACACCCAGCAGGTGGGTCGTCTCCTGAGGGGTGAGAACCGCCGTAGGTTCATCCAGGATCAGGATGTCCACCTCGCGAAAGAGGGCACGAAGGATCTCCACCCTCTGCTGGAGCCCGATGGGCAGATCCTCGACACGGGCCCACGGATCAATCTCCAGGCCGAATCGTTCTGCAAGGGCCCTCACCACAGAAGCCGCCTCATCAAGATCCACGACACCGCGCCTCGTCGGTTCGTTACCCAGCACCACATTCTCAGCGACCGTCAGGACGGGAACCAGCTGAAAGTGCTGATGAACCATTCCGATCCGGCTGTCAATTGCGTCGCGCGGGCCGTTCAGGTGCACAACCTCACCGTTGCGTCGCACCTCGCCACTATCAGCCCGGTAGAGCCCGAAGATGATGTTGACAAGCGTGCTCTTGCCAGCGCCGTTCTCGCCCAGCAGGGCGTGAACGCGACCGCGCTCGACGCGAAAATCGACATCCTCGTTGGCAAGCACGTCGCCGAATCGCTTGGTGACTCCCAGAACCTCGAGGGCCGGAGGCGCGGCCACGCTCACCGCGTCACTCACGGCTATATGGCTGCCCGATGGCAGCAGGCGGTCGAGCCCTACCAACGAAGCCGGCCAAAACAACGATGCAGACCACGTAGGGGATCATTCCGATGAACTGCGGATCGTCGGCCAGCCAACCCCTGAACTGAAGTTGGGTCTGCACCGCGCTGGCATAGCCAAATAGCAGGGCTGCACCCCAGATCCCGATCGGGTTCCAACGGCCGAAGATCATCACCGCCAACGCCACGAAGCCCCGTCCATTGGTCATCATGCGCTCAAAGGATCCGACGGCCTCGAGGCTGAGATAGGCGCCACCCAGCCCTGCGAGGCATCCGCCGGCAATGAGGTTCGTGTACCGGACCCGCGCAACCGAGATCCCGACGGTCTCGGCTGCGCTCGGCACCTCGCCCACGGACCTGGTCCACAGACCCCACCGAGTTCGGAACAGGATGAACCACACAACCCAGATGAGGATCAGGGATATGTAGGTGAGGGGACGGTTGATGAAGAACACCCTGCCGACGACCGGAAGGTCGGCAAGCGGGCCGAGCGATACCTGGGGGGTCTTGCCGGAAGGCAGGGTGCGACCCTGCTGGAAGAAGTAGCTGCTGATCCCGAAGGCGGCGATGTTGAGAACGGTTCCGGCAATTATCTGGTCGCCCAGCAGGGTCACCGAGAGCCCGGCCAGACCGGCTCCCATCAGGGCGCCAGTCGCCATTCCGGCCAGAACACCAGCCACGAGGCTGCCGGTCGAGGAGGCAACCATGAACCCGACAAACGCCGAAAGCAGCATCTGACCCTCGATGCCGATGTTGACGACCCCGGAACGCTCACACATGACACCGCACAACGCACCGAAGATGAGCGGCGTGGACTGGCGTAGTGCGCTGGCCAGAACTGCCGTTGTCTGGGCCTGTTGGAACTCGGCGGTGAACATTGTTATGAGCACGAACACGAGGATCGTCAACACCCACCAGCGTGTACGTATGAACAGGTCGCTCATGACGAACCCCAACCCGAGGTAATCGAGACCTCAGCGACATCCTGGCGGGAGAAGAACCAACGAACCACTATCGGAGTCGCCACAAACAACAACATGAGCGCCTCGATGATGTCGGTGATCTCGGGTGACACGTCGGCGTTGAACTGCATCATCGAACCTCCGGCCTCCATGGCCCCGATAAGCAGGGCGGCGGGGATCACGCCGATCGGATTGTTCCGGGCGAGCAGCGCGATGGTGATTCCGTTGAACCCCAGGCCCGCGTTGAATCCGGGTTCGTACCTTCCGATGACACCCTGGGTCTCTATGGCACCGCCGGCACCGGCCAGGAACCCGCTGATCGCCATGGTGGCCACGACTATCCGTTTCACCGAGATGCCCGCGTATCTGGCAGCGTCGCCGTTCAGGCCAACGGAGCGGATCTCAAAGCCGAGGGTGGTCCGCTCCAGCAGGTACCAACAGCCGATGCTTGCCGCAACGGCAACCAGGAACCCTGTTGGCAGAGCACCCCACTGCGGGATTACGGCACTCTCCTCGACCGCCGGCGTCCGGGACAGGATCCCCTCGTCCTTCCATGGGTTCGAGGCCAACCAGTCCGTCAGGTTGAGGGCCACGAAGTTGAGCATGATCGTGGTGATCACCTCGTGGGCTCCACGGGTGGCCTTCAGCACCCCGGCGATCGAACCCCAGGCTGCGCCGGCCAGAGCACCCACGGCAAGTGCAAGCGGAGCGTGGATGATCCAAGGCAGGCCCTCGAAGCCGAAACCCACAGCCGCAGCGAAGATGCCCCCGATCACGAGCTGGCCCTGGCCACCGATGTTGAAGAGCCCGGCGCGAAAGGCGAAAGCCACGGCCAGTCCACCCATGATGAGCGGGGTTGCCTTCTCGAGCGTACGTCCGATCGTCTTCTGGCTTGACAGCGATCCGTCGATCAGCGCGCTATACGCCTCGATGGGGTTGGCCCCGGACAGGGCGAGGATGATGGCACCGATTCCGAGCGCCAGGCCAACTGCGATGAGAGGGACCGCTACCGGTTTCAGCCATCTCATTGCGCTGCAGACCAGATGATGGCGGGGCCTGTTGTCACCGCCGCAGACTAGGTGGACGCGGCCACGTTTCCGGTGACACTGCCCGGGAGGCCAGTGTGCCAGTCACCCCTGCCCCGAGTCCAGCGATTCCCCACGGTCAAGCCTCACCACCCGGGTGTCGGTGACGATCGCCGTGATCAACTCAGCGGGCGTGACATCGAACGCAGGGTTGAGGGCATGCGTGCCATCTGGAGCCGAGGCCACCCCCGCAAAGCAAACGACCTCGTCGTCACCCCGGTCCTCGATCTCGATGTCGTCGCCTGTAACGGTGGCCATGTCGATCGTGGACTCCGGAGCAACAACTACAAACGGGACCCTGGAATACCGTGCCGCCAGTGCCAGCGAGTACGTGCCGATCTTGTTTGCCGTGTCGCCGTTGGCTGCAATCCGGTCGGCCCCTACCAGGACCACGTGCACCGACCCAGTGGAGATGAGATGGGGTCCGGCCGAGTCGACGATCAACCTGAACGGTGCACCCATCTGCTGTAGTTCCCAGGCTGTCAGGCGCGCCCCCTGCAACAGCGGCCTCGTCTCAAGGGCAACGGCTTCTTCAAGGAGACCGCGTTCATGGAGGGTCTGGATCACGGCCAGAGCCGTCCCCCGCTCGACGCTGGCGAGGCCACCCGTATTGCAGATCGTGAGCGCCCGGACCGAGTCGGACCTACCTGTGAGCTCAACCACAAGGTCAGCGCCGTTGTCTCCCATTTTCACCGACGCGACCAACTCATCGTCTCTGACCGCGTACGCCTCAGCCAGGACGGCGTCGAAGCCACCGTCTGAGGTGGCTACCACCCGGTCGACCATCTTCGCCAGGTTCACGGCAGTTGGCCGCGCTGAACGAATCGACTCCACCGCTGCTGCAAAGGCCTCGGTCCCGACACCGTCCACCTTTGCGGCCAGGACAACGCCGAACGCACCGGCGACACCGATTGCCGGTGCCCCACGAACCGACAGCCGGCGGATGGCATCGACCAGGTCGGACACCGTCGCGATCTGCAACACCTCGACTGATGTCGGCAACTTCGTCTGGTCGACCATCAAGATGGTGCCATCAACCCAGTCCAGGGTCTTTCCGCCAAGCTCGCCCATGATCCAGTCTCCGGGTTGTCGTCAGGTTACTAGTATCGTCCTGCGGCTCCCTGAACAACCCTGAGGATGTCGACGACCATATGAACGCCGACCAGATCGCAGCCATTCTCGGGCTCGTGCCCCTGCCAGAAGAGGGCGGGATGTGGGCACAAACCTGGCACGACGAACACGGATCGGCGATCTACTTCCTGATGCAACCAGACGATTTCTCAGCAATGCACCGCCTCAACCGGACCGAGTTGTGGCACCACTACAGCGGTGCACCCGTCGACTTCCTGCTCTTGAACCCGGACGGATCTCACGAAACCCCGGTGCTGGGAAGTGACCTGACGGCCGGTGAACGCCCGTTCATGGCTGTACCGGCCGGTGTCTGGATGGGCGCATCCACAATGGGAGACTGGTCGCTCGTTGGAACCACGCTGGCTCCGCCGTACGACCCAGATGGCTTCGAGTTGGGAACAGCTGAACAACTCATCGAGGGGTTCCCTGAAGCTACAGCCCGTATCACCGACCTCGTAAGGGACAACCAGCCGTGACCGTGACCGAGTCACCCCGGGACCTGTTGGACCTTTCCGGCCGCGTCATCGTCGTAACCGGTGCCGGCGGAGGCATCGGCTCCGGAATCGTCAACCGGCTCGTTGCCGCCGGAGCAACTGTCGTCGCCCACACCCGGTCATCGTCCACCGACCACCTTCTCGACCTTGACGGCAACCCCGTGTCGAGTCTCCGAGCCGACCTGACATCGCCCGACGGTCCCACCAACGTCATCGACTCCACGCTCAGGGAATTCGACCGCCTGGACGGGCTGGTAAACAATGCCGGAATCCAGCCGGTCGTACCGTTCGACGAGATCACCGATGAGATCTGGTCCCAGACGATGGACGTCAACCTCAAGGCCGTTCACCACCTCACACACCTGGCGGCGACGGCCATGCGCTCACGCGAAACGGGCGGTTCGATTGTCCACATTGCCTCAATCGAGGCCCACCAACCGACCAGGGTGCACGGGCACTACGCCACCTCCAAGGCCGCACTGGTGATGCTGGCAAAGGCTGCGGCACTCTCATACGGCCGAGACGGCATCCGTGTCAACACGGTCTCACCCGGGCTCATCACACGACCCGGCCTGGACGAGGAATGGCCCGACGGGGTCGATCGCTGGAAGGCGGCAGCCCCACTCACCAGGCTCGGAACACCCGAGGACGTTGGCGACGCCTGCGTGTTCCTGTGCTCGGACCTCTCCCGCTGGATCACCGGAATCGACCTTGTGGTCGACGGCGGGATACTCACCCGGCCCACGTGGTGACCCCAGAGTCAAGTAGGAAGTGACCCGTGGAAGACCGCTGGGACCTCTCAGTCTCCAAGAACCTCGATACCCCCCTCGACGAGTGCGTGTACGGGTCGCGTCTGATCGGCTCTGACCCGGCCCTCGTGCTTCACGGTGGTGGCAACACGTCGGTCAAGGCCCCGTTCACAGACATCACCGGATCCACCACCGACACGCTGTTCGTGAAGGGCTCCGGCTGGGACCTGGCGTCGATCGAACCTGAGGGGTTCGCCCCGCTGACCTTGCGGCGCCTAAAGAACCTCCTGGCGCTCGACTCGCTCTCCGATCCCGACATGATGCGCGAGCTCATGTCCGCCAGCTTCGACCCTGCGGCACCCGCACCGTCGGTAGAGAGCCTGCTGCACGCCTACATCCCCCACCCGGCGATCCTCCACAGCCACGCCGATGCGATCGTGTCGCTCACAAACGTGGGTGATTCCGATGGATACGTACACGAGATCTTCGGTGACACCGTCGTCGTCATTCCCTACGTCATGCCCGGCTTCGACCTGGCCAAGGTCGTAGCCACATCGTGGCCCGACCAGGTCAACGCCGGCACCATCGGAATGGTGCTGTTGAACCACGGCCTCTTCACCTTCGGCGAAACCACACACGAGGCCTATGTAAGGCACCATGAGCTGATCTCGAAGGCCGAACGATGGCTGGCTCAGAACGCTCCCCTCCCGGCTTCCACGGTTCCCTCTCTTCCGGACCTCGACGCGATCGCCCTTGCCGGACTCCGGCGGGACGTCTCCGAGGCTGCGGGCCAGCCGATGCTCCTGTGCCGTCACTGCGACCAGGTCTCCACCCGGTTCGTCCAGCGCGGCGACCTGGAAAGCCTTGCAACAAGGGGCCCCCTGACACCCGACCATGTGATCCGCACCAAGCGGATACCGCTGGTGGGTCGGGATGTAGCCGCCTACACGGCTTCCTACGAGAACTATTTCAGAGAACATGAACGCAGGGGGCGCACCGAGTTGACGATGCTGGACCCGGCTCCACGCATCGTGGTCGACCCCGAGCTGGGGGTACTGACCGCCGGCAGAACCATTGCCGCTGCAGACATCGCCTTTGACATCTACGAGCACACGATGCCAGCCCTTGAGCGGGTCGAAGACAACCTGGACCGTTACGAGGCACTCGACGCAGGCCACATCTTCGACGTCGAGTACTGGGACCTTGAACAGGCCAAGCTCCGCCTCGCCGGCCCACCAGCCGAGTTGGCTGGAATGGTCGCGCTGGTCACCGGAGCCGCCTCCGGAATCGGCCGGGCCTGTGCCGCCGAGTTGCTGGCACGCGGGTGCGCCGTGGGCGGCATGGACATCGACCCCGATATCGCAACCACCTTCGAGAGCCCAGCCTGGCTGGGCCGGACCGTGGACGTCTCCGATCCGGATGCCCAGGTAGCAGCGGTCGACGCAATAGTCGAGCGCTTCGGTGGCCTCGACATCGTCCTCGTAGCCGCCGGGATCTTCGGCGCCAGCGCACCCATCAGTGCTCTCGACTCCGGTGACTACCGGAGGGTCCAGGATGTCAACGTCGACTCCGTCGTCAACCTCCTGCACGCGACCCACCCGTTCCTGGCCAGGTCACCTGTCGGAGGACGTGTCTCGATCATCGGCTCAAAGAACGTGGCTGCCCCGGGGAAGGGAGCCCTGTCGTACTCGACCTCAAAGGCCGCCCTCAGCCAGGTCGCCCGTGTGGCAGCCCTCGAATGGGCCGACGACGGCATCCGCGTCAACACGGTCCACCCTGACGCCGTGTTCGACACAGGACTCTGGAACGACGACCTGCTCAGGGAACGGGCCGACAACTACGGCCTCACCGTCGACGAGTACAAGACCCGCAACCTCCTGCAGACCGAGGTCACCTCGGCAGGGGTGGCACGGGTCGCAGTCGAGTTGTGCACCAACACGTTCTCCGCCACGACGGGCGCACACATCCCGATTGACGGCGGAAACGAGCGGGTCGTATAGACACCGATGGCTCAGGTCCGTTTCACCGCTGACATCGTGGTCACCTGCGACACCGACGACTCGGTGTACGCACCGGGCGTGGTCGACACGGTGGACGGGCGAATTGTCTGGGTGGGTCCGCCAGGGGATGCACCCGATGTCACCGACGCGGTGGTGAACAACGTCGGTGGGTTGCTCATGCCCGGCCTTGTGAACGCCCACTGCCACACGCCGATGACGCTTGTGCGCGGGTCTGGCGACGGCCTGCCCCTGCACCGCTGGTTGACCGAGGCCATGTGGCCACGGGAAGGCCGGATGACGCCCGAGGATGCATGGTGGGGGATGACCCTCGGGTCTGCCGAGATGCTGCTTGCCGGGGTGACAACGAGTTGCGAGATGTACCTGTTCGAGGACTCGGTCGTCGACGCCGCCAGAGCATCGGGCGCCCGGCTGGTCATGACACCCGGCGTCGTAGCGGCGCTCCACTCCAGCGGCAACGACCGGACCGGGGAGATCTCCGAGTTCTTCTCCAGGCACCACGATCCAGCCGGACGGGTAACGGTGGGTGTCGCCCCCCACTCCGCCTACGACCTCGGAATAGACGCAGTGGTCGATCTGGCCGACCTGGCCAGGTCCCTCAACACGGTGCTCCACCTCCACCTCGCCGAAACCCGGGAGGAGAGTGCGGAACTTGAGGCCGCTCACGGCCGCTCAATCACCGAAATCCTCCACGACCACGGCGTGTTCGAGGGTCGGGTGCTGGCCGCCCACTGCGTCTGGGTGGACTCCACCGACATTGAACTGCTGGCCGCCAACGGTGTCGCCGTCGCCCACTGCCCCGTCAGCAACATGAAGCTCGGGTCAGGAATCGCCCCTCTGGCCGCCATGAGGAATGCAGGTGTCACCGTCGCATACGGAACCGATGGTCCAGCCTCCAACGACTCGCTTGACCTCTGGGAAGAGGTGAAGATGGGCGCACTGCTCGCCCGGGTCCACTCGCTCGACTCGACCCTGATCACTGCCGTCGAAACGCTTGCCATGGCAACCCGTGACTCGGCATCCGCGGTGGGCCTGGCTGACACCGGCTGCCTGTCCGATGGCTACGCGCTCGACATGATCCGAATCGATCTCGACCAGAGCACGTTCGTACCGGTCACCGACACCGACGAACTGCTCGCCCACCTGGCATGGTCCGGATCAAGCAGGAAGGTCACCGATGTCTGGATCGCCGGTGAGAAGGTGGTCGCCGACGGCGAGGTGCTGACGGTCGATACGGAGAGGGCCGTTGCCGAGGTCAGGGAACGGGCTGTTCGACTGGCCCGAGGCTGAGGGCAAGCCGACAGCCTGTCCGGAGAACGCGGCGTCACGGGTAGATTCCCAAAAGTGCCACGGCACTTGTTCCCGTCTACACGGGGATTCGCGGGTGTAGTTCAATGGTAGAACCCCAGCTTCCCAAGCTGATGACGGGAGTTCGATTCTCCTCACCCGCTCCGTTCGGCCCACGCCACATGGCCTGAATCTATTTCTCGCTTCGCGCCTAAACCGTCACTGATCAAAGAGAGTTCGAGGCGAGAAGTGACCATGCACGCATTCGCCGACGAATCCGTCCGGCGAGACAGCTACCTGATTTGTGCCACTGCAATAGCCGTTCCCAACCTCGTGTCAACCAGAACCGCCCTTCGCTGCATGCGAGCATCCGGCCAGCGACGAATTCACTTCGTCAGTGAAAGCGACAGGCGAAGGCGCACCATCTTGGCGAGGATGTCTGACCTCGAGACCACGACGGTGATCTACGTTGCCCACAGTCGTAATCAGGTGAAATCTCGCACTGCGATTGTTCAGATCATGGTGCCCGACCTTAGAGGTAGAGGGGTGTCCCGCCTTGTCCTCGACTCCCGAGATGGTCAGGACAACCACGACCGCTCAGCGATCTATCATTCGCTACGCATCGGACGAGGCCCCCACTTCTCGTATGCGCATCAACGTTCAGCAGAAGAACCACTGCTCTGGATTCCGGACGCCATCGCATGGGCGTGGGGACGAGGGGGAGAGTGGCGGAAGCGAGTCCAGGCGCATGGCCTGATTAAAGAGTTGATTCGGGTTGCGGCACCCTAGACGCGCAAAACCCGGTCGCTCACCGTCCGGAGAGGAACCGGGTCTGCTTCCCCAGGCTAGTGCCCGTGGTCCTTCCAGTATCGGCCAAACACACCGAGACTGCAACCCTCGCAGTCGTGTGTCGCGTCCGCATGCAACAGGTAGGGAAACCTCATGCCTTGACAAACTGATCAAAGGTTATACGATCATGAGTTGAGGGTTGCCGGGGACCGGGAGACGCGTGCGCACACTCGAAAGCTTCGTACAGGGATCGTGGCACTCGCCCGAAGCCGGTGGCGTGGTGACCAACCATGCGGTCACCGGCGACCCCGTGGCTTCCGTGTCCAGCAACGGAATCGACTTCGCAGCGACCACCCGGTATGCACGCGACGTCGGCGGCCCCACCCTCCGGGCAATGACATTCCACGAACGCGCCTCCCTCCTGAAAGCCCTCGGCCAGCACCTGTTTGCCGAAAAGGAGATGCTCTACGACCTGTCCACCGCAACTGGCGCCACCCGGGCGGACTCCTGGATCGACATCGAAGGCGGTGCGGGAGTTCTCCTCAGCTACGCATCCAAGGGGCGGCGCGAGCTCCCAAACTCGACGGTCCTCGTGGATGGCGAACCCGAAATCTTGGCCCGCGACGGATCGTTCATCGCCGCCCACATCGCCACACCTTTGAACGGTGTCGCCGTGCAGGTCAACGCATTCAACTTCCCCTGCTGGGGTGCGCTCGAAAAGCTGGCTCCCGCCCTCCTGGCGGGCGTTCCCGCAATCATCAAACCCGCAACACAGACCGCCTTCCTGACCGAAGCAATGGTCCGGCTGATCGTTGAGTCCGGCATTCTCCCGGACGGAGCACTGCAGCTCGTCTGCGGGGGGTTGGGCGACCTGTTCGACCACCTTGGAGGCCAGGACCTGATCGGCTTCACCGGCTCGGCCGCAACCGCTGCACTCCTGAGAGCCCATCCGGCCGTGGTCGAACGGTCAGCACGCTTCAACGCCGAGGCCGACTCCCTGAACGCCGCCATCCTGGGCAGCGAATCGGAGCCCGGTTCACCCGAGTTTGACCTGTTCGTAAGAGAGGTCGTAGCCGAGATGACCGTGAAGGCCGGTCAGAAATGCACCTCCATACGCCGGGCAATGGTACCCAAGCAGCACCTGGAGGCGGCGACCGACGCTGTGGCAACCGCACTCGGCGAGGTCCGGGTAGGCGACCCAGCTGACCCAGAAACCAGCATGGGTGCCCTCGTCAGCACGGCCCAGAGAGCAGAGGTGCTCGACGCCATTACGGCCCTGTCCGGTTCTACCGACGTGGTCATCGACTCCTGCGTGTTCCACGACGTGGACGCCGAGCGTGGAGCGTTCCTTGCGCCAACCCTGCTGCGTTCCAACAACCCAGCCGACCCGAATGTGCACACCACCGAGGCCTTCGGACCGGTCAGCACGATCATGGGATACACGGACCCGGCCGACGCCATCTCGCTCACAGCCCTCGGTGGCGGGAGCCTCGTCGCCTCCATCTACACAGCCGACCCGGTCGAGGCCCATGTGCTGGCGACCGGCATAGCGGCACACCATGGCCGCATCCACGTAGTGGACGCATCGGTAGCCGATAGCAGCACCGGCCACGGCTCCCCGCTACCCAGCCTCGTCCACGGTGGCCCCGGCAGGGCCGGTGGCGGCGAGGAAATGGGCGGTCTGCGTGGTGTACGCCACCACCTCCAGACGACAGCGGTACAGGGCTCGCCCGACATGCTCACGGCCGTGACCGGAGAGTGGATGCCGGGCTCAACCCGTGACCTGGACAGTGGCCACCCGTTCAAGCTGAACTTTGAGAACCTCGACATCGGAACGGCGATCCAAACCGACTCCCGCACGGTGACCCTCGACGACATCGTGAACTTCGCCGAGAGCACGGGGGACCACTTCTATGCACACATGGACGAAGAGGCCGCAGCGGCGAGCCCCATCTTTGGAGGACGAGTAGCCCACGGCTACCTGGTCCTCTCGCTGGCAGCCGGACTGTTCGTCTGGCCCGACCCGGGACCCGTCCTTGCCAACTACGGAATCGACCGATGCCGGTTCGCCAAGCCGACCTATCCGGGCGACACCCTCACCGTCTTCCTGACATGCAAACGCAAGACACTGCGGGCCGGAACCGGTTACGGAGAGGTGGCCTGGGACGCCCAGGTCCTCAACCAGGACAAGGACGTCGTCGCCGCCTACGACGTCCTCACGATGGTCGCAAACCAGCCCGGGGTGAACGGCGCCCCTGACGAGTCAACTGAAAGTGGAGGCAAAGCCTGATGGGACGCACCTGGTCCTCAATGGACGACTTCGAGACATTCCTCGACGACGGCGGCATGGTCGAGGTGGACGACGACATGCCCGACGAGTACAGGGCCGCCGTGTTTAGGTTCATCGAACTGCACGCCAACAGCGAGTTGATGGGCGGTCTGACAGAACGCGACTGGATACCCATGACCCCCGGCCTACGCCACAAGATGGCCGTACTGGCCAAGACCCAGGACGAAATCGGCCACGGCCACCTGCTGTACATGGTGGCAGCGGACCTCGGCGTCAAGACCAGGCGGGAGATGCTCGAAGACCTGTTCGCCGGAAGGTCCAGATTTCACAACGTCTTCCACTACCCGGCAAGAACCTGGGGAGACCAGGTCGCCATCTGCCTCCTCGTGGACGGCGCTGCGGTACCCAGCCAGAAGGCCGTCTACAAGGACTGCTCCTACGGCCCCTACAAGCGAATCCTGAAACGAATAATCGCCGAAGAGGGCTTCCACCTCCGCCTCGGCGAAGAGCGGGTGCTCAGGATCGCCGAGGGAACCGACGCCCAACGTGCCATGTTCCAACAGTCGATCGACGACTGGTGGTGGCCGGCGCTCCGACTGTTTGGGCCCGACTCGAAGCCCAACGACCGGCTTGCCCGCTGGCGCCTCAAGTCAGAGAAGAACGAGGTGATGCGGGCCGGCTGGGTTCAGAAGTTCGTTCCGATGCTGCACGGCTACGGGTTCACCGTGCCCGACCCCGGTCTCACCCATGACCCCGAAACTGATGTCTGGACATGCGGGCCAATCGACTGGGAACCCCTCAAGAAGACGATGGCGATGGACGGACCGGACACGGCACGTCGGATCGCCGAAGCCTCCGCTGCCTGGGACAGCACCCGGTGGGTGCGCGACGCCCTCGATGCGACCCCGGCTGGAGCGGTCGCATGAGCACCCTGACGGTTGATTCCCCACTCCTGGAGAGGGCCCTCGCAGCCGTAGCGACGGTTGACGACCCCGAGATTCCGGGTGTCTCAATTGTCGACCTCGGCCTGCTCGAAACAATCACGACAACTGACGAAGGCCACATCTCCATCGGCCTCATCCCCACATTCTCCGGCTGTCCGGCACTCGCCATGATCGCCTCCGACGTGGAGGCAGCCGTGGCGGCACTACCCGGGGTTGAGGCGGTAACCGTCAGCTGGCTGACCGCACCAGTCTGGGACATCGAGCGAGTCACGTCCGAGGCCAGGACGACCATGGCCACAGACCTGACCGTGGCGGTCAGGATCGGGACCGGCCCCACACCATGCCCCCGCTGTGGCTCACCGACCGTTGAACAATCTGAGTTCGGTCCCAGCCGGTGCCGGGCTGTACACCGGTGTGAGTCCTGTCGTGAGGTGGTCGAAGTCATGCGGGACAGGTAGAGGAGGACACATGCGGACCTACGAGATATTCCTGAAAAGGGACGGACAGGAGGAATACCGACATGCCGGAAGCATCGACGCCCCCGATGACGAGCTTGCTCTCCTGTTGGCCCGCGAGAACTACCTGCGCCGCGCCGAGGGCGACCTTCTCTGGATGGTCGACCGCGCACACCTCCTGATCGGCGACAGGGACTTCGTGGCACCCAACTCCGACAAGCCACACAGGGACAATGACGGGCTCCTCGTGGCAGCCCACCGCAAGAGCCAGAGGGAAAGCACATGAACCCCATAACCCCTGGCACAGCCGAGTTCCTGCTGGCCTTCGCCGACGACGAGCACCTCATGGGACAACAGCACACCGAGTGGATCGGCATCGCACCGTTCCTCGAAGAGGACATGGCATTCGCCAGCATCGCCCAGGACGAGCTCAGCCATGCGGCCCTCCTCTACGCCATCGTCGCCGACGACGGACAGGGTGGCCCACCCGATGACCGTGCTATCGACAAGCTGGCGTTTGACCGGACCGCCAACGACTACCGATCGGCACAAATCGTGGAGGTGGCCTGCACCGGCTGGGCACACGCCCTCGTGCGCCACTGGCTCTACGACACCGCAGAGGAACTCCGGTGGACCCTCGTCGAGGACTCGGATCTCGAACCGCTGAAGGACGCTGCTGCCCATGCAGCCCGTGAAGAAAGGTTCCACATCCGCCATGCCGACGGCCTGATCGACGTGCTGCTGCGAACACCCGACAGCGCCGACCGGCTGGCAGACGCCGTACGGGACCTCCTGCCCCTCGCCATGAGCCTGTTCGACCCGGTTGCGGAAGAAGCGGAGGCCGTCGAGGCAGGCGTCGCCTCGGCGCCGTTCGACACGATGTTGCCTGAATGGACCGACCGGGTTCGAACCCGGTTCCCGGACATCGACATAGGAAGTGTCTCGGCTCCTGAACTCACCGGGCGGACACAGAGGCACGGAGACTTCCCAGCGCTGCTTGCCCGGATGAACAAGGTCAGGGGCATCGACCCGACCGCCATCTGGTCCGACGCTACGGTGCGGCAATGATCCCCGGACCGGGCGAGTTCCTGGAAACCACCGACTACCACTGCGCAGGTGAACCGTTCCGCATCCTCGACGTCGGCCCCATGGAGGGCCGAACCGTAGGCGACCGACGCGAGTGGGCGATGGAAAACCTGGACGACCTCCGGCGCTTCCTCATCAACGAACCACGCGGGCATGCCGACATGTACGGCGGTTTCGTCGTACCGCCCAACGACCCCGACGGCGACCTGGGGATCGTGTTCTTCCACAAGGACGGCTTCAGCACCGCATGCGGCCACGGAACCATCGCCATCGTCACCTGGGCGATCGACACGGGGCTGATAGCTGCCACCGGCGACACCGTGGAAGTGGTTGTGGACGTTCCCTCCGGTCGTCTGCCTACGCTCGCACGACTACACGGGGACGTGGTGACCAGCGTCAGATTCCAAAACATTCCCGCCTACGTCAGCGCCACGGGAATGGAGATCTCCACCACCTTCGGGACCGTGTCAGCCGACATCTCGTTCGGTGGCGCCTTCTATGCGTCAGTGAACCTCGACAAGATGGGCCTCTCAACCGACGCCGAATGCATCGACGACCTGATCTCCCTCGGGCGCCAGATAAGGGCTGCCCTTGATGGCTCACCCACCGTGGCGCACGGCCCGGACGGCCGGCTCTCAAACCTCTACGGCACGATCTTCCATGAGACCATGGACGCCAATCCGCTGCACCAACGAAACATCACGATCTTCGCTGACGGCCAGGTTGACCGGTCACCCTGTGGCTCCGGTACATCAGCCCGCCTGGCACTGCTGCAACGATCCGGACAGGTGAACCTCAACGACCAGTTCCTGAACGAGGGAATCGCCGGCGACGTCTTCTATGGCCAGATCATCGCGAACACCGATGCCGGCATAATCACCACCGTCGAAGGTTCCGCCTGGATGCACGCCACGAGCAGGTTCACCCTTGACCCGAACGACCCGATTGGCCTCGGGTTCCAGTTGCGCTGACCACACAGAGCCACCACCCGCCATCTATCGTCACCCACTGTGACCTCAAGACAGCCGTTGGACACGACCGGCCTCGAGGGGGAGGCAAAGGTCCGACTGCAAGGTGAACGTCTCCATGCGCTGGTTGAGAGGTTGTCCAACTGTGACAACCCCTTCTGGTCTGAGCGCCTCGCCGGCGTTGATCCGAGGGCGATCACCTCGGTCGATGACCTGGCCTCTCTGCCATACACCGTCAAGGCGGACCTCCGCGACACCTACCCCCTGGGCATGGTCACCACGAAGATGTCCGGCACCACGAGGCTCCACGCCAGCTCCGGCACGAGCGGCAAGCCGACAATCGTCGTCTATACGCCCGGCGATATCGCAATCTGGGCCGAGGTCAACGCCCGGGCACTCGCCTTGGCTGGAGCAGGGCCCGATGACATCCTCCACAACGGGTACGGGTACGGGCTGTTCACGGGTGGCCTGGGACTCCACAACGGTGGTGAACGCCTTGGATGCACCGTTGTTCCGGTGTCGGGTGGCAACACGGCCCTCCAACTCCGACTGCTCGAGGACCTCGGCAGCCGTGTCATGTCGGCCACGCCCTCGTTCGCTCTGCTGCTCGCCGAGCGTGCCCGCCAACAGGGAGTGCTGGACCGCCTCAAAGTTGAGATCGGCATTCTGGGTGCAGAGCCCTGGTCCGAGGGGATGCGCAGCCGCATTGAAGCCGCATGGGGCCACGGCTTCCAGGCACTGGACATCTACGGCCTCTCCGAGGTGATCGGGCCCGGAGTGGCAATGGAGGCACCCGACGACCTCGGCGCATTGAATGTGTTCGACGACCACTTCCTTCCGGAAATCGTCGATCCGGCATCGGGGACCGTGGTTGCCGATGGCGAATGGGGTGAGCTGGTTCTCACAACACTCACAAAGGAGGCGATGCCCGTCGTCAGGTACCGCACGGGCGACATCACCCGGATTCTGCCTGGTAGCGGAATCGAGGGTCGAAACTGGACCCGCATAGCACGCCTCACGGGACGGGTCGATGACATGATCATCATTCGCGGGATCAACGTCTATCCGCGGGAAATAGAAACCGTCCTCATGGAAGACCCCGACATCGGAACCAACTACGCCATCGTTGTCGATCGCCGGGACCTGATGGCCGAGCTGAGGGTAAGAGCAGAACTCACCGCCGAGGCCGCCGGCCGGACAGAGGACTCCTCGGCTCGACTCAAAAAAGTCCTCCTGGATCGCCTCCGTATCCGAGTAGGCGTCGAGTTGGTTCCCGCTGGTTCAATGTTCAGGACCGAAGCGGGCAAGGTCCAGAGGGTCTTTGAACAGACGGACGAAACGGACCCTCTGGTTCGCTGACCCACACCGCCGTAGTCAGGACCTCGCTCGGCTCACCGCCTCAGCCCAGCGACCCCTGTCGCCTGGCCGAACAGGATGGACCATCTCTGCCGGTTGCCAGCCGGCCATGGCATCAGCCGGATCGGTCGCAGAACCGGTTCCGACCCGAACCAGCGCCGCAGCCCCGAGAGCGGTCGCTTCGACCGCGTCGGACCGCTCCACCACCACCCCCGTGGCGTCGGCGAGGGCCTGTACGAACGTTGGGTTGGTGCTCATCCCCCCGTCCAGGCGTAGAGACCCGGGGGATGTACCAGATGCGGCCGCTACCGCCTCGACCGCATCTGCACAGCAGTTCGCCACGCCCTCCAGCACGGCCCGACAGATCTCAGCCCGTCCGGTACCCCTTGTAACACCCAGCAGCGTTCCACGTGCTCCGTCATCCCATGTCGGTGTGCCCAGGCCCGACAGGGCCGGTACAAACACGACGCCTCCAGACTCCTCGCACTCGGATGCCAGGCTGTGGGTCGACTCCACGTCAGGCACCACGCCGAGGTCGACCAACCATGCAGCCGCGGCACCGGCACTCAACACCGCACCCTCGAGCATCCAGGCAACGCCATCATCTGTTGCCCATGCCGGCATCGCGTAACAACCTTCGACACCCGTCACGGCAATGCCACCGGTACACATGTCGACCATCGCTCCTGTTCCGGCAGTCACCTTCACCTGGCCGGCCGAGACGCACCCCAACCCGATGAGCGATGCCTGCTGATCGCCAACCACGGCTGCAATGGGAGGAGAACCGGGCAGTACGGATGCAGCACCGACGACACCTGCCGACCCGACGACCTCGGGCAGGGAGGTAACCGCAATCGACAATCGGTCCAGGAGTGCCTCGTCCCATGAACCGTCGGAACCCAGCAGCCCTGTCGCCGCTGCGCTGGTCAGATCCGTCACGTGGACGTCACCACCCGACAGGACCCACGCCAGCCAGGAGTCGACCGTCCCCAGGCAGATGTCACCCCCGCTCCCGGTCCGAGCCGCTTTCATCAACCACTCGAACTTCGTCGCCGACTGGTTGGGCACCACGAAGACACCCTCTGCCCGCAACTCGCCACACCGAGTAGTTGTACGGAGATCCTGCCAGCCGATGCCCGCACCAGCCGGCTCGCCGGTGGTGCGGTCCCATGCGACTGCTGACGAGCGTTGGGAGGCGATACCCACGCCAACCACGGGGCCATGGCTGGCGAGAGCATCGGTTGCCAGACCCACCACGGCATTCGCCACTTCTGACGGGTCGAACTCGACGAAGCCTGGTTCGGGGCTGGCGGGTGGAAGGCTCAGCCTCTCCTCGCCGACCGGGCGACCATCGGCATCAACGATCAGCGCACGGATGCTGCTCGTTCCCGCATCAATGGCCAAGACGGTCACGGCCAGGCGACCTCGCCGTATCGGTCGGGCAGCCCCATCTTGCCCGGGTTCAGGATTCCCTGCGGATCCAGGGCCTCCTTCAACGCGACCATCACCTCGAACGCCGGCCCGAGAGCCTCAGCCATGAACCTGGCCCGATTGAGGCCCACCCCGTGGTGGTGGCTGAGCGAGGCACCGGCATCCAGCGCTGCTCGGGCGGCAACATTCCAGGCAGCCACATACCAGGCCTCACGTTCAGAAGCATTCTCTGGTCGAGAGGCAAACGTGAAATAGAGGCATGCACCATCGGAGTACGCATGAGACTGGTGGGCCGACACAACCCTCACGCCGTCCATGGCGCCAACGGCCGCCAAGACCGCCCGGTAGCAGGCATCCAGGTTGCTCCAGGAGATCGTGACCTCCATCGTGTCAAACACAAACCCCTTCTTCGTGATGGCCGCCAGACCCGCTACATCGTTGCGATCCTCCCACCAGTGCTCCACCAACTCTGGGTCAAGTTGCTCGGCCGCCGAGCACTCCTCGGCCACCACGGCCATGTCAGCCTCGACCAGGTGAGCGTCACCCACATCCAGAACCAGGAGAACGTGGGCGTCTCCGGTATCGAAGCGGGGTGCTGCCTCAGTGGCGTCATACACCCGCAACGCGGCTGGCGTGGCTCCCGTCTGCATGATCCGCCTGCACGCATCGTTGGCAGCACCGAAGCTCTCGAACCCGAACGCCAACGTCGTCCGTGCATTCGGTTGATGATGTAGTCGCAGCCAGGCCCTCGTGATGATTCCGAGGGTTCCCTCTGAACCCACGAACACCTGGGTCAGATCCGGTCCTGCCGCTGCACGGGCATGACCACCAGTTGTGATGACACGGCCATCGGCAAGCACGACCTCCAACCCGATAACCAGATCCTCGACCTTGCCGTAGCGGTTCGACAGCTGGCCGGCACCCCGACACGCCAACCAGCCGCCGACGGTCGACAACGAAATGGACTGCGGCCAGTGGCCGACCGTGAGCCCCCGCTCGGCCAGGTCGTCCTCCAGGGCGTCGCCGAAGGTGCCGGCCGCAACCTCTACGACCATCGAGTCCGCATCCACCGTCAGGATCCCCGACAGCGCAGTCAAATCAAGAACTATTCCACCGTGTACCGGCACGCTGGACCCCAGCACACCCGATCTGCCGCCGGCCGCGGTGACCGGAACGCCATGCTCGGCACATGCCACGATGACGGCCACCACCTCGGCGGTCGATGTCGGTCTGACCACTGCATCCGCAATCGCCGGTGCCAAACCGTCAAGAGCCCAAATCTGCGCCAACGGCCACCAGTCCCGGCTCGCCTCAGCCCGCTCGTCAACAGAGGTGAGAACCTCTACTCCCCGACCCTTGAGTTCGTTGAGAAGTTCTGGTGGAACCTCCACCCGGGTGGCATCCAGCCTGACCTCCAGATCGACAGGTTCGACGCCCCAGTCAATTGGGGGCGTTGGAACAGTCTCGTATGAGGTCATCGCTTCCTCCATGTCAGAAACCACTTTGGGCTTCGTCTTCGGCCATTACCAGAGCCTCAAAAGTCTCTACCTCGGACCGGCGACGCTCCGGGCTCCAACCTGCCTCGAGACCCATCAACTCGGCTACCGCATCGACTGCCAGGAGCGTCGCGTCGCGGTCCTCGATTCGGGCCCTCGTCCGCCTGGACAACACGTCGTCAAGCGTCTGTGCCATCTCGCACCTGACCGCGTAGACCGCCTCGGCACGAGAGTACGGCAGCCCGGTTACGAGCGGCTCGGCAAGGAGTGGGTCCTCGGCAATGAGGGCACCAACCTCACGGGCCTCAAATCCGTAGCGACCCACCAGATGCGGTTCAGGCTCCCCGGTCGACCCGGTTGCACCTGCTGGGACGGCACCACGAAGGCGCAGCCGCCGCGTCCGGCAACGTCTCGACTCGCCTCGAAACTCCAGCACGGCGTCAACCGTGTCTGCCGCCATCCGGCGGTAGGTGGTCAACTTCCCGCCGGTCACGGTCACCACGCCGGTTCCGTCCCCCTCCACAACGTGCCTCCGGGAGAGGTCAGCCGTACGGCCCGCGTCGGTGGGCGTCACCAGCGGCCTCAGGCCCGCCCATGTCCCGGTCACGTCGTCGACGGTGAGGTCGGCATCGGTCATGGCGTTGACGGCATCCAGCAGGTACTTGACATCGTCCGCATCGCAGAGCGGTTCATCCAGGGAGCCGTCGTGGTCGGTGTCGGTGGTTCCTATGTAGGTGTGCCCATCACGCCACGGCAGGACAAACACGCTCCGCCTGTCACCCCTGACAGGCAACAGGACAGCCAGATCAACCTCGAGGCGATCACGCGGTACGGTCACGTGCACACCCTTGGCTGGCCGCATCTCCAGATCGCTCTCGACCCCGGCGATTGACTGCACATCAGCCGCCCATACGCCACAGGCGTTCACCACGGCAGCACATGTCACCCGAATCTGGCGACCATCGGCCTCCACGGTCGCGCCAACAACCCTGCCGTCCCGACGATCCACCCCGGTAAGTGCCGCATAGGTGGCAACCACCGCACCATGATCCAGAGCCGCTGTCCGAGCGATGGCCAGGGTCAACCTGGCATCGTCGGCCCATGCATCAAAGTAGAGATACCCCGATGCGATCTGATCACCTTTCAGGCTCGGCAGGTGGTCGATGACCCTGCCGGCATTCAACTTCCGATGCCGGCGGCCGATCCGGAGACCTCCGGTCAGGTCGTACTGCCACATGGCCAGCCCCAGGCCGAAGGCAATGCGCCGATCGACAACGCCGCCCTTCTTCAGGATCGGGATCACAAACGGCAGAACGGACACCAGGTGTGGGGCGTTACGAAGCAAACGGTGTCTCTCAGCCAGTGCCTGATAGACCAGCCCGAACTCACCGTGTTGAAGGTACCGCAACCCGCCGTGGACCATCTTTGAGGACCGCGATGACGTTCCCGCCGCAAGGTCGCCCTTGTCCACAAGCGCTACGGACAGACCACGCGATGCGGCGTCCAGAGCCACGCCGACACCGGTAACGCCACCACCCACGACCAGGACGTCGAACTCCTCGGCTGCCAGACGCTCCAGAGAGTCCTCTCGCCTGAAGGTCGACCTCAAGGATCCGGGGCCGCTATTCGCCACCGTCGCTACCCGGTCGACCACCGAGCAGGTCGGAACGGATCTCGACTGTGGGACCGGTCGCGCCGGCATCTTCCTGGTCCTGTCTGATCCACACGGTTCGCTGTGGAAACGGAATCTCAATGCCGTTCTCGTCAAAGGCCCTCTTGAGGCGGGCCCGTAGCAGTCGGCCGGTTGCCCACTGCTCGCCTGGCTCGGTCTTTACTGCCAACCTGATGGAGATCGCGTCGGCACCGAAGCTCTGAACACCCCAGATCTCGGGCTCTTCAAGGATCGTGGTCGTCTCACGCTTCTCCCGCCAGACCTCGTCCGCCACGTCCTTGATGACGCTGGCCGCAAGGTCAATATCGGTGTCGTAGGCCACGTCAACGTCCAAAACAGTTCGAGCCCACAGTTGTGACGAGTTGCCGACCCGGCGGATCTCGCCGTTGGGAATCACCCAGACGACCCCCTCGACGTCCCGCAGGACCGTGGTGCGCAGGCTGACCCGCTCGACGGTGCCCGACGCGGCTCCGACGTCGACGTAGTCGCCCACCCCGTACTGGTCCTCGATCACGATGAAGATCCCGGCGATGAAGTCAGCCACCAGCGACTGTGCGCCAAAACCAATCGCCAGACCGACAATTCCCGCACCAGCAATTAGTGGCGCCAGGTCGAAACCGATCTCCCCGAGGGCCAGCATCATGGCCATGAGATAGACAACCGCCCCGGTGATACTTCGCAGCACGGCTCCCAGCGTGAGTGCCCGCTGGCGTGACCGTTCAGCCTGCTCGTGGATCCTCCGCAGCCTGCCCCTGGCCCGCCGGCCCAGCCGGGCGACCATTGCATCAGACTCCGCCTCGTCCTCCTCCGCCGTCCGGGAGGCGACAAGACGTTCGACCATGCGATCAATTGTTCGCTTGACCAGCCTGTTCACAATTACAGCACCCACCACGATGATGCCGATCTTGAGCGGACGCTCCACGAACCATGCCGCAATTTCAGAAGCCGCCCCACTACCCGTAGCGTCCCAGACGGCTTCACAGATGAATCCCGGGCTGTCGCCACAGGCGTCGGACAAACCCGAAGAAGCCACCTGAGCCAGCAGTTCGATTGCCATCACCGTCACCTCCAAGCCGGGACGGTATCCCAGCAACCGGTCATCGGCTCATCCCGGCACAACACGGCGACCAGGACGGATTCCTCCCGCAGGACTCAGGCCATCAGGGTCATCAACGCCCAGACCGACACGGCCGAACCCAACAGGATGTAGATGAGGCTCCGCCAGAGCGGAGGCTTTACAAGGTCCGGTGGTGCCTGACCGCCAGGATCCCGGTCGGCCGGCGGCCTGATGAGTGCGGCCAGGTTGCCTACGGCCATCGCACCACCAAGCGCCAACAGGAGCCATGCCAAAAGGTCCTCGCCCAGGAACACCGGCCGGCTCAGCCCAACCGGGCCATGTTGGCGAAACGCGTGTAGTGGGGAAGGAACGCCAACCGGACGGTTCCCGTCGGACCATTGCGATGCTTGGCAACGATTACCTCGGCAGTGCCCATGTCGGGGCTCTCCGGGTTGTAGACCTCATCTCGGTAGATGAATATCACGACGTCGGCGTCCTGTTCGATGGATCCGGATTCCCGCAGGTCGGCGAGCATCGGCCGCTTGTCCTGTCTGGCCTCCAGCCCACGGGAGAGCTGTGACAGGCCGACCACTGGAGTTTCCAGTTCCCTGGCCAGGATCTTGAGACCTCGGCTGATCTCGGACACCTCAATCTGGCGGCTCTCGGCGGTGGACCGACCCGTCATCAGCTGGATGTAGTCGACGACGATGACACCCAACTTGCCCACCCGGCTCTTGAGCCGACGAGCCTTGGCCCTGATCTCCATGACCGAGATGTTCGGGTTGTCATCGATCCAGATCGGCGCCTCGGCCAACTTGCCGATGCCGTGGTTGATCCTCGACCAGTCGTCATGGGTCAACTGGCCGTTCCTGATGTGTTTGGAGTCCACGCGGGCCTCAGAGCACAGGATCCGCTGACTCAACTCGAGCTGGCTCATCTCTAGCGAAAAGAGCAGCACGGGAAGGTCGGACTCGACGCCGATGTGTGCCGCCAGGCCGAGGGCAAACGAGGTCTTTCCCATGGCCGGTCGACCACCCACGATCACAAGCGAGTTCTCCTGAAGACCGGAGAGCAGGTCGTCGAGGTCCTTGTACCCGGTTTCGGTTCCGGTGATGTTGTCGCCCTGTTCGAAGAGAATCTCCAGTCGATCCAGGTTGGAGTCGAGCAGCTCTCGAATGACTGCCATTGAGTCGGTCACCCGACCCTGCCCCACCTGGAACACGAGGCTCTCGGCCTCGTCGACGGCCTTGATGACGTCGTCGGGACGGCTGTAGCCGATCTCGGCGATCTCGTTGGCCGCCCCGATCAGGCCCCGAAGGGTTGCGTGTTCGTGGATGATTCGGGCGTACTTGGATGCACTGGACGTGGCCGGTGTAGCCGCCTGAAGTTCCAACAAGAGCCCGGTACCGCCCAGGCTCGCCAAGAGATCGGCCCGGCTCAGCGCCTCGGCGACCGTGACCGGATCAACTGGCTCACCAGCCGAGTAGAGACCACAGATGGCATCGAACACGTGGGCGTGGGAGGGCTTGTAGAAGTGTTCCGCTGACACGACCTCGAGAGCATCGGCGATGGCGTCGCGCGATAGGAGCATCGCTCCCAGAAGGGAGGCCTCGGCCTCGATGTTCTGTGGCGGCACGCGAATGGATGGCCGCCGGCCTCCACCCGAACTGGTCTGGCGCCTCGACTGCGTGGTCGGGGCGTAACCGGGCATCGGACCATCGGACCCGTCAAGGTCATCTGGTGGTTCGGCGGGAAGCGGCGGAGAATCAGAACCCGGTGCCGGTGGTTGGTCTGCGTGTGGGCCTCTCAAGCCGCCTACGTCAGCGGCTTCATCGTCGGGCGCGCTCACCTTGAAGTCCCCATCTCATCGGCACACATGATGGTCAAGTCTGCCCGGGCAGCCCTGTGAGTTGCTAGTGGAAAACTGCTGAAAACCGTGGGAAAACCGGGTGGATCTCGGGGGATCATTCTGTGGATCATGGCCATCATCTGGGGACAACGGCCGTGCCACATGAAGTCAGTCAGCCGCCTCTACCTCGACACCCACAGGCACCGCCACCTCAGGGTGGATCTGGACGGTGAACTCGTGCAGACCCAGGTCCTTCACCGTTTCGCCGAGCACATGGCTCCGGTCGATCTCGAACCCGGCCTGCGCAGCCAGGGCGTCTACGACCTCGGCCGATCCCACCGAACCGAACAGGCGACCCTCGTCAGATGCCTTCGCCGAGATGTGCAACACCAGACCTGCTATCCGACCTGCGACGACCTCGGCATCGGCTCGCTCCGAAACCGACCTGAGCTCGCGCTTGCGCTGCATTGCCTCAGCCTGCGCGGCAATGCCGTCACCGGCCTCAACCGCCAAGCCATGCGGTACGAGGTAGTTCCGGGCGTAGCCACGGGCCACCTCGACAATGTCGCCGGTACGACCGAGACCATCCACGTCGCTCCTCAAGAGGACCTTCACTGGTCACCTCCGGTTGCGATTGACTCGGGCATCTCGGGTGAAGCACCCTCGTCCAGAACCTCGACAGCACCCTGTTCGAGCACGTCAACAGCGCCCTGTTCGAGAGCCTCGACCTCGGTGCCATCGGCAGATGATCCGGGGGGCGGTGCCGTGGGACGTGGCGGTGGGCCATCGGCGCGAGGTGCACGATCATCGGTGCGACGCTCACGACGCTGGGTCGTAACACGGTTCGTGTACGGAATGAGCGCCATCTCGCGGGCGTTCTTTACAGCCCGGGCAACATGGCGCTGCTGGCCCGCATCGTTCCCGCTGATTCGCCTGGCCTTGATCTTGGATCGCTCAGACACGAACTTGCGGAGCAGGTCGGTGTCTTTGTAGTCCACGTACTCGATCTTGGCGATGGTCAGGGCGCTGATCTTCTTCTTGCCGCGACGCGTGACCTTCTTGGGCTTTGCGCGGCGGGAGTTCGACTTGCGTGCCATTAGAAAGGCTCCTCATCGGTCATGTTTGTGGGGGCCGGTGCGGCACCCCGGCTGGACCCCTCGCCTGACGGGGCTGAGCCACCGCCGTCTCCTTTGAACTCGGTCCGGGTGACCTCTGCTGTCGCCCAGCGGAGGCTGGGTGCCACCTCGTCGGCAATTACCTCCACCTTCGAGCGCCGCTCGCCGTTGTCGTTCTCCCAGGACTGCTGGTCGAGACGTCCGTAGACCACTACGCGGTTGCCCTTGCTGAGCGACTCGGCCACGTTCTCGGCTAGGTCACGCCAACATGTGACGTCAAAAAAGGAAACCGATTCCTCGCCGTCACGGTTCTTACGGTTCCAGGCCAAACCGAAGTTGGTCACTGCAATACCGGCGGGGGTGAACCGCAACTCGGGGTCCCGGGTGATGTTTCCGACCAGGGTGACTGTGTTGTCGAATGCCATGTGATTGTTCCTTTCTCAGCCGACGTCTGCCGGCTCTGCCTCGCCGATCAGGCCACGTCGTGTGGCCTCGTCATCGGGAAGGCGCATGATCTTGTGGCGGACCACGTCACTGCGGTCCGCGAGTCGGAGAATCCGATCGGTTGAGGCCAGATCGTTCGCCTCGGTCACAATCTCGAGGACGACATAGATGCCCTCCCACTTGTGGTCGATCTGGTAGGCGAAGCGGCGGCGACCCCACGGCTCAGAGTCGAGCACGGTAGCGACGCGGCCGTTCTCGGCCTCGATGTTGGTGGTGACCTGAGCCTGCCAGGCCGCAACGGCCTCCTCGTCGAGGTCGCCGTTGTAGATGATCATCAGTTCGTAAACCCGCATTGCAGGTACTCACCTCCTGTGGACAGGGGCCTCGATGGGCCCGGGGCCCCGTTTGGGGCAGGGGGACTGGTTGTCAGGCTTCTCGGGGAGAAGCGGTCAAAGGCTACCGGCAGAGAAATCGGATCCACGCCGTCATCCTGTCAGGGGGGTGTGACAGCCCCCGAACAGTCGACGGGGGAACCCAGAGGATGTCCGCCACGGGCCCGCTCAGCTCGCGCCGTAGAGGGCAAGGGACTCCGCATCCGCATCGCTCAAACGGTAACTCTCCTCAGCCGAGGGGAAGGCTCCCGACCGCACATCCCGGGCATACCTGCTCAGAGCATCAACCCCGTCGGAGTACTGGTCCGCGTAGCGACGCACGAACCTGGGTCGAATCCGCTGCTCGATACCAAGCACGTCGTGGAACACAAGAACCTGCCCATCGCAATCTGGGCCTGCGCCGATCCCGATGGTAGGAACGTCGACCGACCTCGTGACCATCGCCGCGACCTGGTCCGGTACGCCCTCAAGAACGATTGCGAAGCAGCCGGCGTGGGCGAGCGCCTTGGCAGCCGCAACCAAATTGAGGGCGGCAGCGGCATTCTTTCCCTGGACCCGGAACCCGCCCATTGCGTTCACCGACTGCGGTGTCAGGCCTATGTGGCCCATTACCGGAATCTCAGCGGCGACGAGGGCCTCAACCATCGGAAGCCGCCTCCGGCCACCCTCCAGCTTCACCGCCTGGGCACCGGCGCGCACGAGGGTCGCCGCATTGCGGAGCGTGTCCTCGGTCGACACATGGAAGCTCATCCATGGCATGTCGGCCACAATCAACGCCGAGGGCCCAGCCCGGTAGACAGCCGCAGTGTGGTGGGCAATGTCCTCAACCGTCACCTGGAGCGTGTCGGCATAGCCCAACACCACCATTGCCACCGAGTCACCCACCAAGATCAGGTCGGTTCCCGCCTCGTCGACCATCCGTGCTCCCGGCGCGTCGTAGGCCGTGACCATCACGAGGGGATCCATCCCGTCTGCGACCTTGCGCGAACGGACAGCGGGCACCGTCAACTTCTGAGCCATGATTCGGCCTCCTTCCCGTCCGGCGCCACTTGGCTGCCGGCGGTCCGGTCAGGCTAACAGCGTCCGCTGTCTACGGCAGGCCCCGACCCAACGAGGTAATCCGCACCAGGTGATTCCAACCACACTCAGCGCACACCTCGACCACGTAGGCCGACAGGTCAGCACGACGCTGGTTCAGCCGCTCCAACTCACCCGGTGTTGATATGCACCGACCGTGGGCGGGAAGCCTGGGTCCGAACACGTAGGTGACATGGGCCACCTCATGGTCATCACATACCGGACAGGTCTCCAGGGTGGGCGTACCGCACTCAGCGGCATTGCGTCGGAGCATCGGCTGGGCGTCGCAGACGAACTCGGTACCCAGGTTCCCGGCCCGCCAGGCGTTAAGGGTGGACTGTCGAGCCAGGCGGTAGTCGATGTCGGCCGGCCTGCGCGCAGGAACCAGTCCCTGTCGTGCCTGACCTGTCTGGCTGCCTGCCATCGGCCCACTGTAGGGCAGGCTCAGGCCCCGGATTGGAGGAGTCGTCTGCTGCGGGCCAGATACATGGTTAGTGTCGGTCGGCCCACCAGGCCGAAAGCCGATTCGCCGCCACGTCGCCACCCAGGCGACCCTCGCTGAGACGAAGGTCGGTGAGCCACGTCAGGGCCTCGCCCACCTCGGGGCCGGTGTCCACCTTCAACAGGGCCATGACCGCGGCACCATCCAGTTCGGGGCCGAGATCGTCAAGCTCTCCCTCCCCAGCCAATCGTCTGACAGCAGCCTCCAGATCACCATCGTCCAACTCGATTGCCCTGATGAGACGAAGCAGGGGCTCCAGCATCTGCCCGGTTCCGGCAACGAAGCGACGTACATCACCGTCCGACCATCCGGCGCCGCCAACCCCGGCCACCTCGTCAATGCCTCTGGCCACAACCATCAGGTCTGAGGTCTCATGGCCTGAGATCCTTAGAGCCCGAGCCCTCTCTCTCAGGGCGGTAGAGCCAATCACCGGACCCAGAACCGCCAAACGGAGCAGGGGCTCGGAAGGTGCCCTGACCATCTGATCTAGCACCGTCCTGAGAACACCGGGTTCCATGCTCGTGACCTCGGGCAGCACGTGATCAAGCACCCCTGTATCGACCAGCATTGCCAGACCAGGGGCGGGGTCGGGCAGTGCCAGCAAACGGAACAGCTCCTCCCGCTTGCGCTCAGCGGAAACTATCTCCATCCGGCCAGCCAGGCTTGTAGCAGCGTCGAGCAGTCCCGGGACCGGGGTGAAGCCGTAACCGGCAATGAAGCGTGCGGCCCTCATCATCCGCAGTGGATCGTCGGCGAACGACACCTCCGGGCCCAGAGGCGTCCGCAGCAAGCCGGCGTCCAGATCCGACCGGCCGTCGTACGGGTCGTGGAGCACCTCGTCAACCACGTCTACGGCCATGGCGTTCACCGTGAAGTCACGCCTGCTCAGGTCCTCGACGAGATCGGTCGAATAGGACACCTCGGGTTTGCGTGAACCAGAGACATAGGCCTCGGCCCTGTGGGTGGTGATCTCAACAGTGTGTCCGGCCAACCGGACACCGATTGTCCCGAACCGCTCGCCCTGCAACCAGACGGCATCGACAACACCGTCAACGAGGACCTTCATCTGGTCGGGCGTGGCGTCGGTCGTCAGGTCCAGGTCGGGGGTGTCCACCTCACGCCCCATGAGAGCGTCCCGGACAACCCCGCCCACAAGGTAGAGGCGGTGACCTGCCCCGTCGAAACGATCCGCGAGGGGTGCCAGCACCTTCAGTTGTGAGTCGAAAGAGACCGTCATATGGCGACCCCGTGGAGTTTCGCGGCCTGGTCGACAACGTCGCGTCCCGGACCGTCGCCGCTGGAGGCCTCAGGCCTGTGGTCAACCCCGACGATGGCAGCCAGGGTTGCACCTGCCGAGTCCGAGAGGGCCCTCAGGTCATAGCCCCCCTCGAGGAACAAGATGCAACGCCCGGCGGGTACCAGCCCGACGATGCGGACGACCAGATCAGCAAAGTCACCCGCCGTCAACCCCAGGTCGGAAAGAGGGTCGGACCTGTGGCCGTCGAAACCTGCCGACACCAGCAGCCAGTCAGGGTTGAACCTCTCGACTACGGGTATGACGGCGGCATCCAGCCCGTGGCGATAGGTGTCGCCGGCGGCACCGATCGGTAACGGAAGGTTCAGGGTGGTCCCGACCCCTCCATTGGCTCCGATCTCGTCGATCCTGCCGGTTCCTGGGTAGAGCGGCCACTGGTGCAACGAGGCGAACAGGACCCTTGCATCGTCGTAGAAGACGTCCTGGGTGCCGTTGCCGTGATGGGCATCGATGTCGATGATTGCAACACGCTCGCCTGCATCAGCCAGAGATGCCGCGGTGACGGCCACGTTGTTCACGAGACAAAACCCCATCGAGGTCGTTGAGGTTGCATGGTGGCCCGGTGGCCGAACCGCACAGAAGGCCACGTCGGCCTCACCATCGCGCAGGGCTGTCACCGCCACGAGTCCTGCCCCCGCCGCCAACCGTGCGGCCTCCCAGGAACCGGCACCCATGTAGGTGTCCAGGTCGACCTGACCACCTCCGGCGGCATGCAGGTCGGCGAGATGAGCCAACTGTGCATCGGAGTGACAGCGCAGCAGGTCGGAGTCGCTGACCGGAACAGGCTCACGACCGATGATCGCAGCAGCAATTCCGGCGGACTCGATGCCAGCCCAGACTGCCTCCAGGCGGGCAGGGCGCTCAGGATGGCTCCGCTCTCTGCGGTGATCCAGGAACCGTTCATCTGTCACCATCAGCACGGTCACGCGTCGATCGTAACCGTCCATCCCTGACCTGTGGAGTGGACTGCACCACCTCTCCCCGGGCACTCCTCGAAAATACGTAGGGTGGGCTGATCGCCGACCAACAGCCGCAGGTGCCAACCGGTTCCGTGTTCACCTCAGATGGTGGTGCGCGCTTCCGCCATGGACCGTGGCGTGGATCTGCCCTGACCGCTCAGATCGTCCCAATCGGCGGGGGACCCATCAACGAAGCTGCCGTGGTCCAGGTTTTCGAGGTGGTCTCGAGCCTCGGCTTCAGCGAGTTCCTGACCTCCGCTCTCGGCCCGGCCGAACAGGAGCCGTTCCTCGCTGTCGGTTTCCGGGTACACGAGACCCTCCGCCTGCTGGAGCTGAGCCTCGATGACGATGCCCCGGCCAGGCCATCCATGTCCACAAGGCGAATGAGGCGCCGCGATCTGGCTCCCAGCCTCGCTATCGACGCGTCCTCGTTCACCAGTTTCTGGCAGTTCGACGCTGAGGCCCTCCGCGAGGCACTGTCGGCAACCCCGAAAAGCCGGAGGAGGGTTGTCAGATCCGGTGCGAACGTCCTCGGCTACGCGGTCACAGGACACGCTGGAACGACCGGTTTCATCCAGAGGTTGGCGGTCGAACCACAGAGCAGAGAGGTCGGTATCGGCAGCTCCCTGCTGGCCGACGGGCTGTGCTGGTTGCACGGCAGGCGGGTCCGAACCGTCCTCGTAAACACCCAGCCTGAGAACAGAGCCGCCCTCTCCCTGTATGAACGGTTCGGCTTCGTCGACCGTCCGGGTGGACTGGCTGTCCTTCGCTTCGAGGGTTCACTCCCCGCGACTACGCTCCGGCCGACCGAGGAGATGCCATGACCGTCAGAATTGTCACCGACAGTGCTTGTGATCTCAGCAGCGAGGAAACCTCGTCGCTGGGAATCGACGTGGTCCCGCTGAGCATTCGGTTCGGCGATCAGCAGTTCCTTGATCGGGATGAGCTGAGCGTCGACGACTTCTACGAGAAGATGGCTGCCAGCGACGACCTTCCCCAGACCGCTGCTCCGGCACCAGGTGCCTTTGAGACCGTGTTTCGGGATCGCCTCGAAGAGGGAGCCGATGCCGTTGTCTGCATCAACCTCTCGGCAGGCCTCTCTGCGACGCTGCAGTCGGCCGAAACCGGAGCACGTGACCTGGATGGCGATATCCGCCTCGTCGACAGCCTGTCCATCACGGGTGGCCTAGGCACGATGGTGCTCGAAGCTGCCCGCGCTGCCAACTCGGGTGCATCAGCCGATGAGGTGGTGGCCCTGGTTGAGAACCTTCGTTCCCGCACCCGCGTGTACGGGGCGATAGACACCCTCGAAAACCTCAAGAAGGGCGGCCGGATCGGCAACGCTCAGGCCCTCCTTGGGAGCGTCCTGTCGATCAAGCCCCTCATAGACATCAGCTCCGGGGTTGTAGAGGAGGCCGGCAGACAGCGCACCCGTAGAAAGTCGCTCGGCTGGCTGAGGGACAAGGTCGCCGAACACGGCGACGCCATCTCGAACCTCTCTGTCATGCACGCACAGGCCGACGACATCGACGTCCTGCTCGAGATGCTGGCCGCGCTTGTTGATCCCGCAGACATGAGGGTTGGCGTCATTGGTCCCGTGGTGGCAAGCCACGGTGGTCCCGGCGTCGTGGGGATGTGCTTCACGCTCGACAGTTGACACCCACCGGCACGGTAATTGGTGGCCGGTACGAGATCGGAACCCTGGTCTCCCGGACCACAAGCGCCGAGGTCTGGCGCGGACACGACCAGATCCTCGACAGAACGGTCGCCATCAAGGTGGTTCGTGACGGCGACACACCCACCGGAGCAGGACGGCTGGCGGTCACCGGTGCGGTTGCTGTCTATGACATCCTCGTCCACGAGGATTTCACCGTGGTTGTCTCCGAGTGGGTCGACGCATGGCCGCTCGACCGGATCCTCGAACAGGCGGTGACGCTCCGGCCCGACGACGTCGTTGACATCGTGGACGGCGCAGCCGGGATACTCGACGGTGCCCACAACCTCGGGGTGCCACATGGTGCTGTGAGACCCTCCAACATTCTCCTGGGCGACAACGGCTCAGTCCATCTCACGGACTTTCGCGGTCGGGTCGACGGGTCGGGACAGTTGGACGTGACATCTGACGTTGCGGGGCTTGGCCGCGTGCTGGCAGAGTTGTTGTCCCGGTGCGACCCGGTTTCCATCCCACCTCATCTGGTTGACCTGACTCGTCGTCTGGAATCTGGGGACCCATCCCAACTGCCCACCCTGCTCGAGTTCAGGCTCACCCTCCGTCATCCCGGTGGAGTCACCGGTGGTCGACAGACGAGCCGTTGGCTGATTGCCATCGCCGCCCTGATCGCCACCATCGCCGTGGCATCCGCCGCTTCCAGGATTCTCTACGGCAGCGACGACGGGCCCGAGGGTGCCGAGGCGCCTCTGTCGGGAGTCGAACCGGGGCCATCACCCTCCCACCCCCCCGGCTCACCTCCCCCGGGCCCGCTGTAGGATCGACACATGCCCGACCCAACCGGTACCGGTCCGGAATCCGGGACTCCCGACGAGGAACATGACTGGGCCGTATCGGCTACGGATCGGGTCGTCGAGGTCGTGGACCGAATCCGTGCCGTAACCACACAGCCAGCTCTCACGGCCTCGCGTGGGGTCGTCTACGGGCTCCTGGCCGCTATCTGTCTGATCGTCGTGCTGGTGCTGTTGCTCCTGGGAATATTCCGCCTGCTTGACGTGGTTGTTCCCGGTGAGAGTTGGTCGGCCCACCTGATCCTGGGTTCCGCCCTTTGTCTTGCAGGTGGCTTTCTGTGGACGCGGAGAAACACCGGCCCGCAGGACAGCTGACCGGGCCAGACGCTTACCGAGTACAACTGGAGATTCAATGTCCGTTCCAACCCACCAGGTGGTCATCATCGGCTCCGGACCGGCTGGCCTGACCGCCGCCATCTACGCAGCCAGAGCCGACCTGGAACCGCTGGTAATTGAGGGAGAGCCCTCCTCAACGAGCGACCAGCCGGGTGGGCAGTTGATGCTGACCACCGATGTCGAGAACTTCCCTGGTTTTCCTGAAGGGGTCACCGGCCCCCAACTCATGGCCGACATGCGAGCCCAGGCGGTCCGGTTCGGTGCCGAGGTCATCAGCCAGAAGGTGAGCCGCGTTGACCTCTCCAGCCGGCCCTTCAAGCTGTGGATCGGTGATCCCGACTCAGCAACACCCACCCATCTGGCCGAGACGCTGATCGTGTCGACCGGTGCCCAGTCAGTAATGCTGGGGCTCGAGGCGGAACAGAGGCTCATCGGCCACGGCCTGTCCACATGTGCCACCTGCGACGGCTTCTTCTTTCGCGACCAGGAGATTGCCGTTGTCGGCGGTGGCGACTCAGCGCTTGAAGAGGCCTCGTTTCTCACGAAGTTCGCCAGCAGGGTGACGATCATCCATCGTCGTGACGAGTTGCGTGCCTCCAAGATCATGCAGCAGAGGGCCTTTGACAACCCGAAAGTTGAGTTTGCCTGGAACACCGTCGTGGACGACATTCTGGGAGACGCAACGGTCACCGGCCTACGCCTCCGCGATTCCGTCACCGATGAGCTCCGTGACCTGCAAGTTTCCGGCGTGTTCGTGGCCATCGGCCACAAACCCAACTCCGGCCTCTTCGCCGGCCAGCTGGATATGGACGACAACGGCTACCTGGTCACCGGACCCGATCGGTCGACCACCAACATCGAGGGCGTCTTCGCCTGTGGCGACGTCCAGGACCACAGGTACAGGCAGGCCATTACCGCAGCTGCGTCAGGGTGCATGGCTGCCATCGACGCCGAACGTTGGCTTGAGAGCAGACACTGAGAGACCCCGCTTGCGACGTGGCCGGGTCATCCACCCGATGTCGGGTGTCACACCGAAACCCGATGCGTCCCCTGATCCGATAGAACACAGACCGCAACACAACAACCAGAAAGAGACGAGACACAACGATGGCAGGCGCAATCACCAACCTCACCGATAGCACGTTCGACGAGGAGATCGGTTCGGCCACGGGTCCGGTGCTCGTCGACTTCTGGGCCGAGTGGTGCGGACCGTGCAAGATGATCGCACCGATCCTGGAAGAGATCGCTGACGAGCAGGCGGGCACGTTGAGCATCGCCAAGGTGAACGTCGACGATGCCCCGAGCCTTGCACAGCGCTTCGGGGTTATGAGCATTCCCACCCTGATCCTCTTCGACGGCGGGGAGCCCGCAAAGCGCCTGGTCGGGGCCAAGGGAAAGCCCCAACTGCTCGAAGAACTGGCCGAGTTCATCTAGGTCGGCAACACCCTCAGCTCCCACGACAGGCCGGAAACCATGGCTGAGCCGACACCTCCGGGTCCCGGCACCGGCGGCGACATTGTCCGTGACCTGCATAGACGCCTTGAAGTTGTCGCCTTTCCTGTTGCCGGCGAAGAGGCATTAACTGGAATCTTCGGAGACCAGACCGCCGCGAGCCTCATCCGGTTCCAGGCCGAGCGGGGTCTCAACGAAAACGGCCTGCTGGATGAAGCCACCTCGGCGGCCCTCGTCGAAGCCTGCTACCACCTCGGCGACCGGCACCTGTACCTGCATTCGCCGATGTTGCGTGGTGACGACATCGCTGACCTGCAGCTCCGATTGGGAAGCCTCGGCTTTGACGCCGGGAGAATCGACGGGATCTTCGGACCTGACACGACGCGGGCACTGCTCGACTTCCAACGCAACACGGGGCTGGTCGCTGACGGGATTGCCGGGGCCGCGACGGTAAGGGGCCTCAGGAATCTGGGTAGTCGGTCACCAGACGCCACACCGGTTGCACAGGTTCGTGAGCTGGAGAAGCTCCGCCATAGTCGGCCGGAGCTGACGAGTCGTCGCCTGGCTATCGGTCAGTTCGGTAGTTCCGCCGTGCTCACCACGGCTGTCACCAGGTCACTGCGTAACCGTGGAGCAGACGTCGTCTCGCTGGACCATCCTGATGATTCCACGCAGGCACATACAGCCAACCAGTTCGATGCCGAGATGTACCTGGGGCTCAGGATCGAGAACAACTCCCGTTGTCGTGTCGCCTATTTCGAGACCGACGGTTTCCGAAGTGAGGGCGGGCTGCGCCTGGCCCACAGGTGCGCCTCGGCACTAACCGACACCGGACTCGAGGTATCCCCAGTTCAGGGAATGCGCCTACCCATCTTGAGGGGAACACGGATGCCGGCTGTTCTCTGTTCGCTGGCTCCACCAGTGGACGTTGTCCAGGCCACAGCTGAGATCGCTGAGGCACTTGTAGATGCCGTCGGCTCCTGGATCGCCGACCCTGCAGCTGATCCGACCTGATCGAGACCTGTCGGCCGACCAGCCTGACGCTCTCTATTTTCAGGAGTTGAGAAGGTTGAAGATCCGGTGCAGATCTTCTGTGTCTGCGAAAGCGACGGTGATGCGGCCGCGGCGCCCACGACTGACAACGCTGACCGTCGTGTCCAGCCGAGCCGAGAGCAGGCGTTCGACCTCCAAGATGCCGGGATCACGGTCGGCACCGTGTCGCTGGGTGATTACAGGAGCCTGTACCGGTTGGCCCAGGTCCCTTATCAGATCCTCGGTCTGTCTCACGGAGAGGCCCTCGTCCCTGATCCTCTCAGACACGGTTTCCTGGACCTGTTGGTCATCCATGCCCGCCAGTGCCCTGCCGTGTCCGGCTGAGATGACGCCGTCCCGAAGCATCATCTGGACCAGGTCAGGAAGTTGGAGCAGACGGATTGAGTTGGCAACCGAGGGCCGGCTCCTTCCGACCCTCTCCGCCACCTCCTGTTGGGTCATCTCGAACTCCTCCATCAGGCGCTCATATGCCTGAGCTTCCTCGAGGGGGTTGAGGTCGTCACGGTGGAGGTTCTCGACAACCGCATGCTCGAGGGCCTCCCGGTCATCAGTCGTCCGGACGATTGCGGGGATGGTTGTGAGACCGACGCGGCGGGCTGCACGCCAACGCCGCTCGCCGGCAACCACCTCATACCCGTCGGTGGTCTGGCGAACCAGAATCGGCTGCAGCACACCGACCTCGCCGATGGAACGGACCAGTTCCTCCATCCGTTCGTCGTCGAAGTCGTTGCGGGGCTGGAAGCGGTTGGGTGAAAGGTCTTCGACCGGCATATCGACATATCGGGAATATTTCTCATTAGTTCCGGTGCCATGCTCTCCCACCAACTCCGGCGGAGCCGGCACCGTTTCGGGGATCAGGGCTGCCAATCCCCTACCGAGACCCGTCGGGCGATTCATGCGGCTACCTCCATCGCTAGTTGCCTGTATGCCAGTGCTCCCCGGGACGTGGGGTCAAAGACCGTGATCGGCTTACCAAACGAAGGCGCCTCCGAAAGCCGTACGGACCGGGGGATAACCTGCCGGCAGACCCGATCACCGAAGTAGGCACGAACCTCGTCTGCGACCTGTTGAGACAGGTTTGTTCGGGCATCGAACATCACCAGGACGATCGTGGAGACCTTCAGGTCCGGGTTCAGGTTGGCCCTTACCAGGTCAACGTTGCCCACCAGTTGGCCCAGCCCCTCCAGTGCGAAGTACTCGCACTGGATCGGCACTAGAACCTCATCTGCCGCCACCAGCGCGTTCACCGTAAGAAGACCAAGTGCCGGGGGACAGTCCACGAGGATCCAGTCATAGTCGACGAGCAGGGGTTCAAGGGCCCGTTTCAGGCGGTTCTCGCGGCTGAAGGCCGCCACCAACTCGATCTCGGCTCCAGCAAGGGCCAGGTTGGACGGAACCAGAGAGAGGCCGGGAACCTCAAGTTGACGTACAACATCTGCCAACGGCACCTGGTGCAACAAGACGTCATAAACAGAGGTTTCAACGTCCCTGCTGGACACCCCAAGGCCCGTCGTAGCGTTGGCCTGCGGGTCAAGGTCGATGATCAGGACCCTGTGTCCCTGTTCGGCCAGCGCAGCACCCAGGTTGATGGTGGTGGTGGTCTTGCCCACTCCCCCCTTCTGGTTGGCAACCGCCAATACCCGCGCGAGAACATTCTCAGATTCCATACATCCGGATACTGCTATCAGGGCCCATCGAATGCAAGGACCCTCACCAGAAGAGCTCCCCACCACCCCATACCGGCGATCACGACTCACTGTCTGGGATGTTCCACGTGAAACATCCCTGCCTAATAGGCGGTCAGAACAGCGGATCAGCCGCCTGTCGGCTGTTGCGACGCGGAAAGCGCTCCGGACACGACCCTCCCGATACCAACGCCCGGTAATGGGCCGATCCCGTGTGCCAGGCACCCTCGTCGCGTAGATCCAACTGTTCGAGGGCCTCGACTGACCACCTCGACGTACCCGACGGCGGCTCACTCACCACCAACCTTCCTCCCGTTGACAGGAGGGGAGCCCCACATTCGGCAGTCGTCGGTGGAGATCCGAAGCCGCGTGCGGTCACCAGGGCAGCCCGTCCACGAAGATTGCCTCTGGCGACATCAACAACGTCGCCACAGACCACATCCACCCGGTCCCTGAGACCCAACTCACCCACCGCCCAGTCCAGAAAGGTGCATTTCCTGGCTGCCCGTTCGACAAGCACCCATGTTCCTCCGGTCAGCCCCGCCAGGATCAGACCCGGAAGACCGCCACCTGAGCCGATGTCTATTCCCAGATCGCAGTCCGCTAGTAGAATCGGCGGCTGACCAGCATTTTGTCGCAGGAACCCTGTGCTGTGCTCAACCCCTCCGACAGCTGCCGCCGAGGTGACGAAGCCGGCCGCCGAGGCTGCCTCAAGAACTTCCTGGAGGCTTCCGGTCAAGGAATCAGGCAGTTCATTCGGCCAGGATCACAACCCTGCGGGATGAATCGCTGCCCTCGGAGGCCGTTGTCACACCATCAATCTCTCCGACCACGTCGTGCACGATCTTGCGATCAGCGGCCGCCATCGGCTCCAGGGCACGTGCCTGGCCGTCGGCCAGAACAGCCTCCACCTGAGACCTGGCGAAGTCCTCAAGGAAGGACCGGCGACGTTCGCGGTAGCCACCAACGTCAACTACGAGCGAACCGGCGGCAGAGCCCTGCGAACGGCGCTGAATGATGGTTCTGGAGAGCTCTGTAATGGCCCGTACGGTCTCTCCGCCCTGACCTATGGCGAGGCCCAGGTTCAGGCCGTGCGCCTCAACCGTAAGGCGATCGTCGTCGATGGTGCTCGCAACCCGGGCATCGAGGCCCATCTTGTCGAGCAGGCCCTGAAGGAATCCCTCTGTGATCTCGGCCTGGGTCTGCAGGTCCATCTTTTCCACGTCTACCTTCTCCTCACGGTTTCCACGGCCACTTCCGGCCGCGGTCTTTTCTTCGGACTGGATCTTGCCACCCCTATCCCTGCCTGATCCACCTGTCGACTTCTTTTCTCCGGAACGGCCGTCTGACCGACCGCCCCGACGCCGACCAGATCCGCTGTTCTGCTTGTCACCGTCACGGTCGCCATCGCCGCGCTGGCTGGTCTTTTTGCCTTCTGACCTGCTCTTTTCACTACCTGAGCGACCGCCACTTCCTCGCGACCTGTCGCTACGCCTATTCCGGTCGCGACGATCATTCTTCGCACGTGGGCTAGCGGGTCGCACCCTGGCTCTCATCCTTGCCTCGGTACGCTTGAGCCCCAGCATCCTGCTGGTCGCCTCTTCGAGCACCTCGTATTCCAGTTCGTCCTCGGCAACTCCCAAACGGTCAAGCGCCCTTTCCTTGGCCTCGTCCAGAGTCGTGCCGGTTGTCTCGATCCATTCCACTGTCTATTTCCTCCGCTTTTTCTTGGCCCTACGTGCTCCCGTCGTTCCGGGCGGGGTGGTACGCCCACCCCCGGAACGACCGGTCGTCGGCCTCGTGGTCTTGTCGGTCCGCTTCCCGGACCTACCGGAATCCCCCTTGTTCACGGGTTCATCCCCTGCCTTCTTTCGCTTGAACAGCCCACCTGTGCCCTTGTCGGCATCCTTCCTGGGCTCTGATTGAGAATCATTCCTGTAACTGCCGGCTGTTGTGCGTCCCCGCTTAGCGACAGACGAGGAGCCGCCGCCGGGGCGCTCAACCTTGCCTCCCGGGGTCCGCTTCTTGTTCCCGCCGCCTCCGGCAGACTTCCCGCCGCCGGAACCACCCTTCTTCTCCTTGGCTGGTTCCTCGACGGTCTCGGGCATGACCACGGCCGGCTCATGACTGTGTGGCCCGTAGAGGCTCCTCGTGATGTAGGACTGCTGCCCGATCCGGTAGAGGTTCGAGATCACGAAGTAGAGGACCAACGCCGCATCCAGGGTGTAGGAGATGACCGGCAGGAAGAACGGCATCACCTTCATGATCATCTGTTGCTGTGGGTTTACCGGGGAGTCCTTGTTGCGGCCCCTGATCTGCTTCTGTTGGATCCAGGAGCTGACGAAGACGATGAGAATAAGGAAGAAGTAGGGGAGTGCCTGGACGATTCCAGACGACAGGGCCTTGCTGGCAGACCGTGACAGATCCACGCCCCATGAGACCATCTCGGTCTGGCGGCTGAGATCCACAAACAGTTGCGAGTCAGCGGCCACGTAGTCAGGAAAGAAGACCTGCGGATCGTTCGGAATGTCAGAAAGAGGCAGGTCAGAGGCAAATCTGCCTGTAACCCAGCCGACGTTCTGACCCACGTCTGAGAGACGTCGGGTGAGACCCCGGAGCACGTTGTAGAGCACGATGAACACGGGTGCCTGCACGAACATCGGCAGACAACCACCCATGGGGTTGATTCCGTTGGCCTGATAGAAGGCCATCAACTCCTTGTTCATCTTTTCCCGGTCGCCCTTGTGCCGAGTCTGGATTTTCTTCATCTCAGGCTGGAGATGCTGCATCTTGATCATGGAGCGTGTGCCCTTGAGGGTCAGCGGGGTAACCACGACCATCACGACAAGGGTCAGCAACACGATTGATAGGCCCAGAGACGGCACCAGGTCGTAGAACCAGGCCAGCACCGTTGCGATCAGGTCAAACATCAGCCGTTCCGCCCGTCTGTCGGACCGACCAGGTCACCTGAAGGCACAGGATCCCAGCCGTGTCCACCCCACGGGTGGCACCGGGAGAGCCGCTTCACGGTGAGCCACGTACCCCGAAACACGCCAGCACCCTCGATGGCGTCCAGGGCATAGTTGGAACAGGTCGGCAGGTAGCGGCACGGGGTGGGCCGCCCGTCGGTAAGGCGCTGATACAGACCAATCAGACCACACAGAAGGCTAGAGATAGGCCCGTGACCAGCATCTTTGCTGCGTGCCACGGCTGTCATCGGTGCCCCTCCGAGGAGAACTCCCCGACCACAGCGGTCAGGTGCCCTCTCAGCGTCGCAAAATCGCAGGATGCCGCACCGGGAAGCACCCGGATCAGGTAGTCGCCAACTGGAGGACCAGTCACCTGCCCGTCCAGATCGGTCATGACAGCACGCAGTCGCCGCCGGATGCGGTTTCGAACAACAGCACCACCGACGGCACGACCAATGGCGTATGCAACCCTCGGGCCACCAACAGGCGGCTCTCCGGTCGCGGAGTTGGCTGCCCTGAACCTGACCTCAAGAGGTCCGCGGCGAACGGTTCGACCATCACGGCGAAGGGCCAGGAAGTCGTCTCGGTAATGAAGTCGACGAATCAAGCCGACAGTCGGGCTCGGCCCCTCTGGCGCCGGGAGTTCACTATGGCCCGGCCGGCCCTTGTGCGCATGCGCTTACGGAAACCGTGCTTTCGGGCCCGCTTACGGACATTTGGCTGATAGGTGCGCTTCATTGTTTGACTCCTGGCCGCACCGCCGGCGTCATCAGGAAGGGGAGCGCCAGGGTGCTTTCGATTTGGTGACTGACCGTGCCCCAAAAAGGTCGGGCACGGAAACAGATCTCGTATGTACCGACACGTACCGCCGGCAACGACGGTTAACCGGTCAGGTGAGGACCGGTGACAACGTCATCGCAACGAGGCTACGGGGCTCCTCGGGCGCGTGGCAACCAGATGTCTTGATGACATGAAATCCACGAACCAGCCGATCAAGAGTTATCCACATTATCCACAGGCTCATGTACCTCGGATACAACGTCGTGGTGGCCGTCGGAGGCTGTGGAAACACCGAACGCCGGACTCTCAAATACATGCTCTGAGCAGGTAATACAATTCCTACAAGGAGCACTTGTGCGAGAGCGTCTCTCCGGTGCTACGTTGCCCCGCCCACCGAAGAGGAGATCCGGATCCACCCGGACCCACCACTACCACTGGACACGAAATCCACAGATGAATCCACACCTGTGGACAACACATTAGGAGTATTTGCCTTGTCGGATGCAGTACAGATTGCCCGGGATGATGCGACACGGTTGTGGGAATCATGTGCCGCCGTCATCCAGGCCCAGGTCTCCGACGTGGTCTGGCAGATGACCTTCAGTTCGGCGGTACCACTATCCGTCGAGGACGGCACCCTCGTCGTGGCTGTGCCGAGTTCCGTCGTCAAGGCCAGAATCGACGGCCGCTACAGCCTCCTCGTCCATGATGCCCTGGCCGAAGCCGCCGACAACGACCTGAACCTCCTGATCCAGGTCGACGACAACGCGTCAGCAGACCTCATGGAATCCACCGACGAAACATCGCTCCAGGATCCAACCCTTGAGATTGCTGAGTCCACGGTCATTCCCCTTGACACGCTCACCCACACAAGCGTCAACCCCTCGCCTGCAACGACGGTCACGCCATTCCAAAATCGTCACACGTTCGAGGACTTCGTCATCGGAACCTCGAACCGGTTCGCCCACGCCGCAGCTCAGGCGGTGGCCGAAACCCCCGGACGCTCCTACAACCCGTTGTTCATCTACGGCGGAGCCGGGCTCGGCAAGACCCACCTGCTCCAGGCCGTCGCTACCTACGTTGACGACCACTACCCGAACTATCAGGTCAGGTACGTGTCCAGCGAGACGTTCATGAACCGGTTCGTCGAGGCGATCCGCAACAAGACCCTCCCTGAGTTCAAACAGCACTACAGGAACATTGACGTCCTCCTGGTAGATGACATCCAGTTCATGGAGGGCAAGGAGGGTCTCCAAGAGGAGTTCTTCCACACCTTCAACTCAATCCAGCAGGCCGGTGGACAGATCGTCTTGACCAGCGACCGGTCACCTGACTCGATTCCAACCCTGGAAGACCGTCTTCGCAGCCGCTTCAAGATGGGCCTCGTCACCCACATCCAGCCACCGGACATCGAGACCAGGCTGGCAATCCTGCACAAGAAGACCACGTTCACCGCCAACAACGTCCAGATCCCAGACGAGGTTCTCCTCTTCATTGCTGAGAACATCACCAGCAACATTCGTGAGCTCGAAGGTGCGTTGACCCGTGTAGCAGCATTCTCGAGCCTCAACGAGGTCCCATGCACCCGGGATATGGCGTTGACGGTTCTGGGGGACCTGATCACAAACAACCTTCCGCTACCAATCACCCCCGCCCTGATCCTTTCCAAGACGTCAACCATGTACGGGTTCACTCATGAAGAACTCATCGGTGCCAGCCGGAGACGCCCGCTGGTCACAGCTAGACAGGTAGCCATGTACACATTCAGGGAACTCACCGATCTTAGTTATCCGGCCATTGCCAGGGAATTTGGCGGCAGGGACCACACGACAGTCATCCACGCCGTAGACAAGATCGGCAAGCTCATGTCAGAGCGACGCGAAATCTATGACCAGGTGACAGCACTCGTATCGGCGATCAAGACAGGCGACTGACAGTCATGTCCGCCAGTGGATTGGGTTCCGGAATAACTGTGGACAGGACACAACTCATCCACAGGCCCACCCGGACCGTTTCACATGCTGGGGATCACGGTGGATCAACGTCGGACAATCATTTCCACTCCCACCAGCCAAAATCGGCAATAATCCACAATCCACAACCCCTATTGCCCCAACTACCTGATCAGATCATTATCAAGTCAAAGGTAACAAGCCTGTGAAGTTCCGTTGTGAGCGTGATGTCCTGGATCGTGCCTTCTCTGTCGCTGCTCGGGCGATCAGCAACCGTGGAAGCGCACCGCCGGTTATGTCCGGTCTTCATTTACACCTTGTTGGTGACAACCTGGCTGTGGTGGGAAGCGATCTGGACCTGACGATTCGGGTTGATTCAGAGGTCGGAGGTCAGGAAGACGGTGTAGCGGTTCTGCCGGCAAAGTTGGCGGCAGATGTGGTCAGATCGCTCGACAGTGGGCAGGTCACCGTAACCATCGATGACGATGGTGCGCGTGTGGTGGCTGGTCGGTCCGACTTCAACCTCAGGACCATGGCGGCGGACGAGTTTCCCAAATTCGAGCAACCCGACGGAGAAGCCGTAACCCTCGATGCCGAAAGCGTGTCGGCCGCACTGGAGCAGGTAGTAAAGGCTGCCAGCGGTGACGATTCAAGGCCAATCCTCACCGGTGTTCTGCTTGCCGCCGAAGACGATGGTCTTCGGTTTGTTGCAACCGATTCCTATCGATTGGCCGTGCGTGACCTTCCCGGAACCTCGATTCTGGGACGCGATCAGACCGTTCTGGTCCCGTCACGTGCTCTAGAGGTGACAGGAAGACTCCTCGGAGATGCCGAAGATCTAACTATCAGGCTGGCTGAACGGGAAGCCTCGTTCGAGGTAGCTGACGTAACCATCGTGACCCGCCTGATCGAGGGTGAGTTCCCCAACTACAGGGGTCTCATCCCGTCGGGGCACCCCAACTCTCTTGTCGTCGACCGGGTCGCTCTCATAGACGCCGTCCGCCGTGTTGGGTTGTTGGCACGGGACGCAACCCCGGTTCGTCTGGCTATGAGCGCCGATGGTCTGGAGTTGATTGCCATCACCCAGGATGTCGGCCAGGCCCACGAGACCCTCGACTGCACCTACGAGGGAAATGATCTGACCGTGGCATTCAATCCCGGTTACCTGCTTGACGGCCTCGAGGTGAGTCCCGGAGACGAGGTCAGGTTGGAGACGATCGACGCCCTCAAGCCTGCGGTTATCAGGAGCGTCGGCGAAGAGGGTTTCCTCTACCTACTGATGCCCGTCCGCGTTTCCTGACCTGAAGTTGCCGGCTGGAACCGATGTTGGTTCAAAGGCTCTGGCTGAATGACTTCCGGAACTACACGTCTGTAGAGCTGTCCCTGTCCGATGGTGTCACCGCTGTCGTGGGAGACAACGGTCAGGGCAAGACAAACCTGGTTGAGGCGATCGCCTGGTTGGCAAGGGGATCGTCGTTTCGCGGGGCCACCGCTGATTCCATGGTTAGAGGTGGTTGTGACGGGGCCGTGATCAGGGCCGAGGTGGTTGACGGGCAGCGCACCACCCTTCTCGAGGCGGAGTTGGTGGCAAGCGGAAGAAATCGCCTCCAGGTGAACCGCAACAGAGTTCAGCGTCAGAGCGACTTCATCGGGCATGTTCGTGCGACCGTCTTCGGACCAGACGATCTTGTGCTGGTAAAGGGAGGGCCGGCCGAGAGGCGAAGGTTTCTAGATGACCTTCTGGTTGACATGCAGCCATCCAACCACAGACTGCGTTCCGACCTTGAGCGAATTCTGCGCCAGCGAAACGGCCTCCTGCGTCAGGCCGGAGGCAGGGCTACACCTGAGGTGTTGTCCACTCTGGACGTCTGGGACGCAAAGTTGTGTGAGGTAGGCGAGGAGTTGGCGGCGAGACGAGTCGCCCTGTTGGCAGAACTCGAACCTGCAGCCGGCGACCTGGTTAACCTGTTGAGCGACGGCAGGTCTGCCCTGAACATGGCCTATGAGAGCGCATGGCTCGAGGTGGGTCTGGCCGAGTCTCTAGTCGGGTCACGCTCAGATGACCTTCGACGCGGGACAACGACTGTTGGACCCCACCGGGACGAGGTGGGCCTGTCAGTTGATGGCATGCCGGCTCGCAGCCACGCCTCACAGGGTGAGCAGAGATCGCTGGCGGTCGCCCTCCGACTGGCCGGGCACGGAGTCGTGACGTCCCACACAGGTAGCGATCCTGTGATCATGTTGGACGACGTCTTTTCTGAACTTGATCCCAGGCGGGCAACATCGCTCATCTCCCTGCTACCCGACACACAGACCGTGGTAACCACCGCAGGCGATCTACCCGAAGGAGTGGTCGTGGACCAACGCGTTCACGTCCATGATGGTGTGGTGTCGACGTGAGTTCCGATTACGGGCTGAGCCCACTTCGCAGAAGCCTCGAGCAGTTGATGGCCGGGCTTGGAGCACCGGAGATCGACGCCACCTCCACCATCATCGACCGCTGGCCCGAGATCGTCGGTCCAGAACTGGCCAAGGGGGTCGTGGCGGTAGCCATACGTGGCGAGGAGTTGACCGTGAGGGTCGACGACCCGGCATGGGCGAGCCAGATCGCCTGGCTCGAGGCACAACTGCTGGATCGAATCAACCAACTTGTGGGCCCCGGCAGGATCACGTCCGTAAGGGCAACGGTGGCCCGCAGATCCTGATAGGGACGACCGCTGTCCGGGGTTCTGAAACCGTAGATCTGACACCGCTCCGGGTCGCCGGGATGGTAGGATGGTCAGGTCGTGATATGGCCATCTGACCTGCAGTTTTACCTCTTCTGCGGGCGTGGGCGGGTGCTGCTTCCCTCCTTTTCAGACATGTGCCCGGAGGGTGCCTGATGACTAGCACAGAAGCCACCTACAACGCAGCCGACATCACCGTGTTGGAGGGCCTTGAGGCCGTCCGTAAACGCCCCGGGATGTACATCGGATCCACCGGTCCGACAGGTCTTCACCACCTCGTCTGGGAGGTTGTCGACAACGCGGTCGACGAGGCGATGGCCGGCCACTGCTCTCGCATCGTCGTGACGCTGCTACCCGACGGTGGGTGCCAGGTCACCGATGACGGTCGCGGAATTCCCGTCGACCAGCACCACCAGTTTCCTGAACTGACGGCCGCTGAGGTTGTGCTCACGATTCTGCATGCCGGCGGCAAGTTTGGTGGAGACGGTTACAAGGTTTCCGGTGGACTCCATGGGGTCGGAATCTCAGTGGTCAACGCATTGTCCAGCCAACTCGAAGTCGAGATCGATCGCGAGGGGCGCCGCCACTACATGGACTTCGCCGACGGCGGAACGCTCACAACCAGGCTGGCCGATACCGGGCCCGCGCCCGAGGGCCGTACAGGTACGACCGTCAGGTTCTGGCCTGACCCCACGGTTTTTGACGATGTCCACTTCAGGGTGCAGACCCTCCTTGAGCGTCTCCAGATGATGGCGTTTTTGAACAGCGGCCTGGAGATCACCCTCAGCGACGAACGCTCCGTCGAGGGCGACAATTTCGAGACCACCACCTTTTGCTACGAAGGAGGCATCAGGGACTTCGTCGAGCACCTGAACGCCTCGAAGGAATCTCTCTTCTCGCTGGTGGGGTACTTCGAACAGCACGAGGACGGCAACGAGGTAGAGCTGGCATTCCAGTGGAACACAGGTTTCAACAGCGACGGCCTCCACTCCTTCGCCAACGGAATCAACACCATCGAGGGTGGTATGCACGAGGAGGGTTTCCGAAGCGCCCTCACAGGTGTCCTGAACCGGTACGCCAGGAACCGTGGCCTACTTAAGGAAAAGGACGACAACCTCAAGGGTGAGGACATCCGCGAGGGTCTGACCGCGATCATCAGCGTTCGTCTGCCCGATCCCCAGTTCGAGGGCCAGACCAAGTCAAAGTTGGGAAACGTCGACATCCGGTCCCTTGTCCAGAAGGCCACAAACGACAAGTTGACCGACTGGCTCGAGGAAAATCCTTCCGAAGCCAAGCGGATCGCCCAGAAGTCGATCAGCGCCCAGCGGGCGCGAATCGCCGCTCAGGAGGCAAGGCAGTCGGCCCGTCGCAAGTCGGCTCTCGATGGTGCCGGAATGCCAGACAAGCTCAAGGACTGTTCCTCCCGCGATCCGCGAGAGTCCGAGCTGTTCATTGTCGAGGGCGACTCGGCCGGTGGGTCAGCCGTCCAGGCCCGAGACCCACGCACCATGGCGATCCTCCCCATCCGGGGCAAGATTCTCAACGTCGAGCGGGCCCGCCCCGACCGGATGCTCAAGAACACCGAGATCCAGACCCTCATTCAGGCGATCGGTGCTGGTTTCGGAGACGACTTCGACCTGGACAAGATCCGCTACCACAAGGTCATCTTGCTCTGTGACGCAGACGTGGACGGAAGCCACATCCGAACCCTGCTGCTCACGTTCTTCTTCCGACAGATGCGTCCCCTGGTCGATGCCGGCCACATCTTCATTGCCCAGCCGCCGCTGTTTTCGACGGTCGTCGGCAGGGAGAAGATCTACCTCAAGGATGACCACGCCAAGACCGGGTTCCTGACCGACAATCCGACACACAAGCGTGAGTTCCAACGTCTCAAGGGACTTGGAGAAATGGACTTCGACGAGTTGCGCGAGACGACCATGGAGGTTTCCCGCCGAAGCCTTCTCCAGGTCTCCGTCGAGATGGGATCAATCGCAGACGAGGCGTTCTCGGTCCTTATGGGCGAAGACGTGGAGAGCCGCAAGAAGTTCATCCAGACCAATGCCCGCGACGTGCGGTTCCTGGACATCTAATGGGTGACATCACACCGGGGGCATCCGACGAAATGGCTTCAACGACCGAAGGCGACACCATTACCGGATCGATCCAGCCGATCGAGATCCAGGAGGAGATGGAGAGATCCTTCCTCGACTACGCAATGTCGGTAATCGTGGCAAGGGCACTTCCCGACGCCAGGGACGGTCTCAAGCCGGTCCATCGACGGATCCTCTGGGGAATGTACGACCTTGGTGCAAGGCCCGACCGTCCCACGATGAAGTGCGCCAGGGTCACCGGTGAGGTCATGGGCAAGTACCACCCGCACGGCGATCAGGCGATCTACGACGCCCTCGTACGGATGGGCCAGAATTTCAGTGTTCGTCATCTTCTCGTCCACCCGAAGGGAAACTTCGGTTATTCACCCGACGATGCCCCGGCCGCAGCGCGTTACACGGAGTGCCGGCTGAAGCCCATCGCCCTGTCCCTTCTCGACGGAATCGACGAGGACACGGTTGACTTCACCGAGAACTATTCGGGCGAGTTCACCGAACCGACGGTTCTGCCGGCCCGGTTCCCCAACCTGCTCGTCAACGGCAGCCAGGGCATAGCTGTTGGCATGGCCACCAACATTCCGTCACACAACCTTGCCGAGGTAATCGACGCAACGGTCTTCCTGATCGACAACCCGGACTCCACGCCAGACGATCTGATGGAGTATCTCCCAGCCCCCGACTTCCCGACCGGTGCGTTGATCCTGGGTCGCAGTGGTGCCCGTGAGGCCTACCGGACCGGGCGTGGAACAATACGCATGAGGGCCTGCACCGAAATCGAAGAGGGTCCCAAGTCCACCCGGATCGTGATCAGTGAGCTGCCGTATCAGGCCAGTCCAAACCAGATCATGTCCAAGATTCGGGACCTGGTCGACGCCAGGGAGATCGACGGAATCGCAGACATCAACGACGAGTCCGCACAGGGTCAGACACGCATCGTCGTCAAGTTGAAGCGGGACGCCGCAGCGCTCGTGACCCTGAACAACCTCTTCAAGCGGACTCCCCTGCAGACGACCTTTTCTGTCAACTCGGTGGCCCTGGTCGACGGGGTGCCCCGAACCCTGAACCTGCGCGAGATGCTGCAGGCCTACATCGACCATCAGGTCGTCGTGGTCCGCCGGCGGTCCCAGTACCGGCTCGACAAGGCACGTGCCGAGGCCCACATCACCGAGGGTCTCATCAAGGCTCTCGAACAGATCGACGGCGTCATCGCCCTGATTCGCGGGTCGGCTGACCGTTCAGCCGCCCGGGATGGCCTCATGCACGACGATTTCGGTTTCTCAGAGGTCCAGGCAAACCACATTCTGGACATGCAGCTGGTCCGGTTGACGAGGCTGGGTCGCTCCAACCTCGAAGAGCGTCTCGGCGAGTTGGCGGTCGCCATCGCCGCCCTACAGGAGGTTCTGGCTGACGAGGGACGCCTCATGGCCGTCATCAAGGATGAGTTGACCGAGGTTCGCGACGGGTATGCCGAGCCCCGGCGCAGCCGGATCGTCCATGATCCCGGCGAACTCGACATCGAGGACCTGATCGATGATGAGGAGATGGTCTTTGCCATGAGCTCCTCGGGCTATGTCAAGACCATGTCCGCGACCGAGTTCCGAACCCAGGGACGTGGTGGCAAGGGGGTCACCGGTACACGTCTCAAGGAGGAAGATGCCGTCTCACACCTGATCCACACGACGGCTCACGCCTATCTGCTCTTCTTTTCCACCCGGGGGCGGGTCTACCGCCTCAAGGCCCACGAGATTCCGATGGCTGGCAGGACCGCAAGGGGTACCTCCATCGTGAACCTCCTGCCGTTGCAGCCCGATGAGCGCATCCAGGCTGTGATCGACACCCGTGACTACGAGACCCACCGGTATCTGTTTTTCGCCACGAGGTCCGGACGGGTGAAGAAAACTTTGTTTACCGCCTACGACTCGTCTCTCAAGGCGGGGTTGATTGCAGTGAAGTTGAACGATGAAGATGAGTTGGTGGCGGTGGTCCCGACCAGTGGCGAGGACGATCTCTTCCTGGTCTCGCGGTCAGGCCAGACCCTTCGGGTCAGCGAGGACGATGTCAGGGCGATGGGTCGCACTGCGGCCGGCGTCAAGGGCATGGGCTTTCGAGGCGACGACGAGTTGGTCTCATGCGCTGTCGTGAGGCCCGGAGCTTCGGTGCTGCACCTGACTACACGGGGTTTCGGCAAGTTGACCCCGGTCGAGGAGTTCACCCGGAGGGGTCGTGGTGGTCTCGGTGTCAGGGGTATCAGGACCACGGGGGATCGGGGTCAGGTGGCCGGCGCCCTGGTCGTAGACGACGCCGACGATGTGTTTGCGATAACCACCAGCGGAATGATTATCCGGATGCCGGTGTCTGACATCTCCACGCAGGGACGCGATGCAACCGGTGTGGCCGTGATGTCGCCTGGCGACGGCAACGAGGTTGCGGCTGTGTCACCGGTTCCGGCCCAGGACGAAGACCCGGACTGATTTCCACGGCGGCCGTGCTGGCAGACGTTCCCTTCAACTCGACTTCCCCCGGAGACGCTGATACCTGACGTGTCGGCACGACTGGCTCTGGAGCCGTCCGCATGACACCTCATGGGAGGTACCACCGTGCGATGTGGAAGCCGAAGAGATGAAGCTGGGCAGATCATGCCCCTGGTTCTGGTCCTGGTGGCTCTGGGGGCGGCGATGGCCCTCCTGGTCGCCGAGTTGGGGGTAATCGCGGTTGACAGGGCCCGAGCCAGGTCAGCGGCTGATGCAGCGGCACTCGCTGCGGCTACTGAGCGAGGTGATGCTCGAACGGTGGCAAGGGAGTTCGCAGCGGCCAACGGAGCACGGCTGGAGTCCTTTGAGCATGTTGGTGGAGAGGTTCTGGTTGTCGTGAGCATCGGGCGTGCACGTGCCACAGCAAGGGCAGTGGCGGTGCTGTGCAGTCCGGGCGAACCCTGTGGGCGCTTCAACGGGCCGTAGACTTCCGTGCCGTGAGCGACCGGGAACCCGATGACGGGAACAGTGCGGAGTTGCGGGGTTCCTCCGCGGACACGCCACGGCCGCAGTCGTCAGCAGATCTTCTTGCCCGGGTGGGTTCAACGAAGGCCCCAGATGTGCCTGACTCCCCGGTGGGCGAGCCCTCCCAGGGCAGCGGCGCTGCCGGTCGGGCAGTAGACAACCTCCGAATGAGGCTGCGACAGCGAAGCCGACCGTCAGGTGGTGGACGAAAGGCCTTCGCTGGTAGCAGGACTCCTGGAGGGGGTCGACGGGCCAGCGGCACGGTGACCCGGTCGGCTGCCTCAATCGGGCGGGGCAGCTTCCGCGTCCGGCGTGTGCGACGCCTCTTGCGACACATAGAGCCGTGGTCCGTGCTCAAGATCACGCTTGTCTTCTATTTCTGCATCTGGGGCCTTGTCGCCATCTCGACCCGCATGCTCTGGAGTGCGGCTGAGGATGCCGGCACTATCGCCAAGGTTGAGCACTTCGTGGAGGAGCTGTTCACGCTTGAGACCTTCGAGTTCGACTCCGGTCAGATCATGCGTGTGTTCACGTTGGGCGGTCTCGTGCTGGTGATCGGTGGAACTGGTCTCACCGTCCTGTTGGTGGTTCTCTTCAACCTGATCAGCGACCTCATGGGCGGAGTCCGCTTCACGATGATCGAAGAGGAGACAGCGGTTCGACAGAGGCGCCTCCGACACGGCGACGAGGAGGTCGATGAGACTGGGTCGGCTGGTCGCGATTCCGGACGGGTTTAGCCGGACAGATCGCCGGTCGGGTAGTCAGGGATCGGGGCCCGGCGATACCGTTTCCGGTCCGCGGGGCTATAGCTCAGTCGGTTAGAGCGCACCCCTGATAAGGGTGAGGTCGCTGGTTCGATTCCAGCTAGCCCCACGTCAACCCTGCCGATCCATACGGATCTTTCTTGTTGTCGGTGGGACTACCGGTCAGACCGGGGAGGTCAAGCGGAAATGAGGGCCGTTGTGAGGGCCATCAGGCAGGCGGCGGCCGCAATCTCTGTTGCCGCCACGGTCGTGACGGCGCTGCGCCTCGGTGGGAGGGTGGCGGTTCCGAGACAGTCGGGCGGATGGCGACAGTTGAACGGACCGGACCTCCGCTGATGAGGGTGGCGGTTCTGGGTGCCGGAGCCGTTGGCGCCCGCGTTGCACGACAGCTTCTGTCCGCTGACAGCGTCGATCAGGTGGTCCTGCGGGATCCCTCGGCGGAGCGCCTTGCCTGGGCTGCACGGGCGCTCGGTGATCGAGTTCTCACTGAAGACCACCCCTTCCCAGCCCTCCTGGAGGCGGATGCGGTGGTCGTTGCCAGCCCCAGAGGGACCCAGTTGGCAGCTGCAGAGGAGGCCATTTCGGCTGGGAGACCGGCAATCCTCGTATGTGACGGTCTGGCTGAGACGGTTGCAATCCTGAAGTTGGACCGAATGGCGCAAGATGCCGGCGTTCCGGTGGTGGTCGGCGCCGGCTTCGCCCCGGGTCTCACCTGCGTGCTCGTCGCACACGGTATGGCGTGGTTTGACGAGGTGGAGGAGGTCCATGTCTACAAGATGGGTGCGGGTGGGCCGGCATGTGCGTTGGTTCACCATCGGGCACTCAGTCGGTTTTCATATGACTGGCGTGATGGTGGGTGGATGAGGCGGCCTGGCGGCTCGGGCAGGGAACTCTGCTGGTTTCCGGAACCGGTGGGCCCGCGTGACTGCTACAGGGCTGCGCTGGCTGACCCGGTGCTTTTGCACCACGCCTTTCCAGAGGTGGATCGGATCACATCCAGGATGGCCGCCACCAGACGTGATCGTCTGACGGCACCCATGCCGATGTTGACCCCGACCCATGCCGAAGGTGCTGCGGGTGCCGTCAGGGTGGAGTTGAGGGGTCTGAAGGGGTCCGCGCAGGAGACCCTGGTTCTGGGTGCGGCAGAGCGTCCGGCGGTGGGTGCGGCGGCTGTGGCTGCAACGGTCACCGAGTGGGTGCTGGACGGCCGGGTATCCGTCAACGGCATGGCGGGGATGGGTGAGATGGTGGAACCGGTCGGGTTCCTTGCCGATCTCGCTGCCCGAGGCCTTGTAGCTGAGATCTTTGAGGGCGACGGGGCCGTCGCCTGAATGCCTCAGGCTGTCGGTGGGCGACCGATGGCTGCCAGAAGTTCCTTGTGGAGGAGAGGGTTGGTTGCAATGGCGTCGCCTCCGAGCGCCGTTACGTCGCCTGCCATATCGGTGAAGACACCGCCGGCTTCGGGGAGGATCGTCAGCATCGGCGCTACGTCCCAGCGATTGACTATCGGGTCGACCATGGCGTCGGCCCGGCCAGTGGCCACGAGCGCGTATCCGTACGAGTCCCCCCAGGTTCTGATGAAGGAACCGGCCCGGATGAGCGGGTCGAGGCGTGAGGCCGACCCCCAGTAGTCGACACCGCTTGTGACGATGCACGCGCCCGCCAGATCGGCCCTGTCGGTTACCCGGGTTGGGGCGCCGTTGAAGAAGCAACCGAGTCCCCGACCGGCCCAGATGCATTCGTCAAGGGCGGGAATGTTGATGACGCCGACGGCTGGGCCATGCTCGTCTTCTAGGGCCACGAGGTTGCCGTAGAGGGGTACTCCCTGAACGAACGAGACGGTGCCGTCGATTGGATCAAGGACCCAGGTCCGATGAGAGGCTCCGATCTTGGCAGCTTCTTCTTCTCCAATGATCGAGTCATCTGGGTGTGCCATCGAGATGCGTTCCCGTAGCAGTCGTTCTGCTCGCCGGTCGGCAACGGTCACGGGGCTACCGTCGTCTTTGCCCTCCACCTCCAGGTCGGAGGTTCCAAATATTTCCAGGGTCAGGTCGCCGGCTTCCCTCGCGATTGAGACGGCGAAGTCAACCAGTTCGGGGTCGACTGCGGGATGGGTGGAAGTGTGCACAGTCGGGAACTCTAGGTGTCTGCGTCGGTAGTGGGGTTATAGATGATTCACGGTCGGGGCGGAGGCTGCAGCGGCCGAGACGGTAGTTGGTTACCTGGTTGTACGGCTCGGTCGGCAAGGAGGAATGGACGTGCTTTCGTTGGTCGTAGTTCGAACGACCACATCAGGGAGATTGGTATCATGGCGTTTTCTCGAAAGGCGACGACGGTGCCGAAATCAAAGGCGGAGACGATTTCCTGTTGTGTCCAGATGCGTTCCAGCACAGGCCGTCGGATGGTCATCGAGCACAAGATGCTCGATTGGAGATGAGTTGAGAATTAGGTCCAATACCAACTTCGAGTCGACTCGGTGCTCGAGGTTGGGTCGATGTACCGAGTGGGTTGGCTGATGGAACAACAGGTCGTTGAGCAGGTATGGAACCTTGCCGGTCTGTCGTCAGTTGAGCTGCTGGTGGGAGCGGCTCTTGTCCTCGCCGTGCTGGGTCTTGTCGTCAAGTACCTGATCAGGGGCGCCGTTGTGGCACTGGTGGTTGTTGCTGGGATGTGGTTTCTGGATATCCCGGACGGCACCCGGGAGTTGGCCGGCCTCTACAGGGATGCTGCTTCTACTGCGATCGACCGGCTAGTTCCTTGACGGCTAGTTGATTCCCAGAGAACGAGCAGACGGTGAGGTGCTTCACCGCGGCGTGACCTGCACAAACACTTAGCGCGCTTGGAGGGACTCGAACCCCCAACCTTCTGATCCGTAATCAGATGCTCTATCCAATTGAGCTACAAGCGCAGACGCCCGAGTGTATGAGTGGCCCGGTTACGGACCACCCGGTGATCGTGGCGGAGAGGGTGGGATTCGAACCCACGAAGAGCCTTTCGGCCCTTACTCCCTTAGCAGGGGAGCGCCTTCAACCGGACTCGGCCACCTCTCCTAGGCGCACGGATGTTACCGGCGCTCAGGGTGGGTGGGAACGCCCCCGGTACGCTGCCCGGCGGAGGGATGGCAGAGCGGACGATTGCGACGGTCTTGAAAACCGTTGAGCCTCACGGCTCCGGGGGTTCGAATCCCCCTCCCTCCGCCAACACGGTCCCTTGGCGGAGCGGTGATCGGTCAGCAGTCGATCTGGTCTCGCAGGTCGTCCAGCCACTTGTCGGCCTCGAGGGTCGCCGTTGATGCCTCGTCCCGGATCTCGTCGCCGTTGTCGCTGTCGGTTGGGTACGAGCCCAGGAACTTCACCAGGCCATGCTTCATGTGGAGGTTGCGCAGGCAGTCGGCAACCAACTCGTCTGAGATGTGACCCTGACAGTCCATGAGGAAGCAGTAGTCGCCAAGGCCCTGCTTGGTCGGTCGGGACTCCAGGCGGGTCAGGTTGATGGACCGGGCAGCGAACTCCTGGAGCATTCCGAGCAGGCTTCCGGGCCTGTCAGCGCGCTGGAACACGACCAGTGAGGTCTTGTCGTGTCCGGTTGCAGCCGGGATTCCCTCCCGGGCGACGAGCACGAACCGTGTCTGGTTGGCGGAGTGGTCCTCGATGCCTTCTGCCAGGACCTCAAGGTCATAGACCTCCGCGGCTCTGGCCGGTGCGATTGCCGCTGTTTGACCGTCACTGTTTCGGGCGACCTGACGGGCCGCGTCAGCGGTGGAGTTGGATGCATCTATCTGGGCGTCGGGAAGGGTGTGGGTCAGCCAGCCGCGGCACTGGGCGGAGGCATGTGGGAAGGACACGACCCGCTCGACTGCGTCAAGGGTCGTGCCGCGCGGAACAAGAAGGTTCAACTCGATGGAGATGATCACCTCACGCTGAATGAGCAGGGCTGCATCGAATGCGAGGGTGTCCTGGGTGATGTTGACGCTGCCCTCGATGGAGTTCTCGATTGCGGCAAAGCCCAGGTCGGCTGCTCCGTCCCCGACCTGTCTCAATACCTCGGGGATGGAGGTAGACATACGCAGGTCCATGTCGACCAGGTCCTCCTGGGAGAACAGGGCCTGTTCGGTAAAGGTGCCACTTGGTCCCAGATATGCGAGAACTTTTCGATCTGTGTGTGCGATGTCGTTCACGAGAGGTGAGGATAGTGACGTGGATGCCGGGGACCTGCGTGAGTTGCTTGAAGGTGTGGCTTCGGGAGAGGTAGATCCCGACGATGCCGTGCGGAGCCTGAGCAGGCTTCCGTTCGCAGATCTGGGCCTTGCCCGCATCGACCACCATCGCTCGATCAGGCAGGGAATGCCCGAAGCCGTCTACGCGCCCGGCAAGTCACCCGAGGACGTGGGCGTGATCGTGGCCGAGTTGTTGACCGGTGGCAGCGGACCGGTTGTTCTCACGAGGGCGGACAAACAACAGGTTGAGGCGGCCCTGGCTGTGGACGCTTCAGCGTTGGTATCAGACGGAACGGTCGTGTGGCGCAGGGCAGCTGCGCGTGCCGATCGCGTGGTTGTGGTAACCGCTGGAACCGCCGACATTCCGGTTGCCGACGAGGCCGCCACCATCCTCTGGGCCCATGGGATAGAACCTGATCGGCTTGACGATGTGGGGGTCTCGGGGCTGCACCGGCTCTTGGCCGACGTTGACCGGATTGTGAATGTGGATGCGGTCGTGGTTGTTGCCGGAATGGAGGGGGCACTTGCCAGCGTGGTGGGTGGTCTGACGGCCGCGCCGGTCGTGGCGGTGCCGACAAGCGTCGGATACGGGTCATCGCTCGAGGGGGTGACAGCCCTCTTGGGGATGCTGGCCTCGTGTGCGTCAGGGTTGACGGTCGTTGGTATCGACAACGGCTTCGGCGCCGCCTGCGCGGTGCTGAGGCACCTGGGACCGGCCGGGTCCCTAGAGGATGCTGGGTGATGGATACACGGCTGGCATGGTTCCACTGCTTCTCGGGAATAGCGGGAGACATGGCCATGGGCTCCCTCCTGGACGCGGGAGCAGATGTCGACGAGGTGCGGAAGATGCTTGAGCGCCTGCCGATTGCCGGCTGGGAGCTGACGGCTGAACCCGTGCTCCGCTGTGGGCTGGCCGGAGTCAAGGCACGGGTAGGGGCAGAGGAGACGTCCACCCACCGAACGGCGGGCCACATCATGGAGATGATTGAAGAGGCGGGCCTGCCCGACAGGGTTACCCGGAGGTCGATGGCGGTGTTCGGAGCACTGGCCGAGGTCGAGGGTCGGTTGCACCAGCGCCCTGCCTCAGAGGTTCACTTCCATGAGGTGGGTGCCCTTGACAGCATCATCGACGTGGTTGGAACCTGCGCAGCTCTCGAGGTGCTGGCCATCGACGAGGTGTGGTGCTCGAGCATCGCTACCGGCCGGGGGACCGTCGAGGCGGCGCACGGCACCATCCCCGTACCGGCGCCGGCAACCGTTGGGTTGCTGGTGGGAGCCCCGACCCACGGCATAGACGTTCCGTTCGAACTGACTACGCCCACCGGTGCCGCCCTCATGGCGGCGACCATCACGGGATGGGGACCGATGCCGTCCATGGTCGTGGAGTCGATGGGGTTCGGAGCCGGTGACAGAGATCTTGACGGCCGCCCCAACCTGACCCAGGTGGTCGTAGGCACATCAGCTGAGCCCACCGAGAAGGGTCAGCCGGTGACCCTCCTGGAGGTGAACGTCGACGACGCCACCGGTGAAACCCTGGCCCACACGATCGCCGGATGCCTTGCCGCGGGTGCACACGATGCGTGGGTCACCCCGATCGTCATGAAGAAGGGCCGGCCCGCACATCTGGTGAGCGCGCTGTGCGACCCTGTGCTGACCTCTGAGGTGGCAGCGGTCCTTACCGGTGAGACCGGATCCCTCGGGGTGCGGGGCAGCACCATCGAACGTTGGCCGGTGGCGCGGACCATGGAGCAGGTTGAGGTGGACGGGATGGCAGTCGGAGTGAAGGTCGCTGTCGGTCGCGTCAAGGTCGAACATGATGACGCGGTGAGAGCGGCGAAGGCGCTCGGCATCCCGCTGCGCGATGTCGTCTCGCTGGCAGAGGAGGCATGGCGACACAGGTTGGCCGCCGATTCCCAGGCCGGACGCCTGCCTCCGGCTTCTGACGCAGATTCAGCCTGATCGCGTACCTACGATGTCAGATGTGACGCAGATGGAGGAGACAGGAGACGACCCCCTCTACTTTCGCCAACTGCTTTCCGGTCGGGACTTCGCAACCGGGGACGACGTGGCCCGTCAGATGGTCAACTTCGTCTACCTGATCGGCGACCGCCGGACAGGGGAGGCAGTCGTGGTCGATCCCGCCTACGACGTCGACTCGATCCTGGATCTGCTCGAAGCCGACGACATGAGGTGCACAGGGGTGCTCGCAACGCACTATCACCCGGACCATGTCGGCGGTTCCATGATGGGATTCGACATAGTCGGCGCCAGCCAACTCCTGGACCGTGTGTCGGTTCCGGTTCATGCCCAGCGGGACGAGGCCGAGTTCATCACCAAGGTGACCGGAATCGGACGCGGTGACATCGTCGAACACGATGGTGGCGACGTGGTCGAGGTCGGAGACATCCGGATCGAGTTGATCCACACCCCCGGCCACACCCCGGGGAGCCAGTGCTTTTTGGTCGACGGCCGCCTTGTTGCGGGGGACACGCTCTTTTTGGAGGGCTGTGGCCGGACCGATCTGCCCGGCGGAGACGCGTCCGCCCTCTACGACAGCCTCCACAACCGCCTGGCAAAGGTTCCTGACGAAGCGGTGCTGTTCCCGGGCCACCTCTACTCGGCCGAACCGTCAGCTCCGATGGGCGACACCCGTCGGGACAACTTCGTGTTCATGCCACGGTCAGAACAGCAGTGGCTGGCCATGTTCGGTAGTTGATACCCGGATGCGGCATGCTCCCCCACACCAACAACTGGGAGGTTTCTAGATGTTTCGAGCCCTGATGGTCGACAAGGTGGACGGTGAGTTCAGCTCGGAGTTCAGGGACCTGACCGACGACGACCTCCCCGAAGGCGACGTCCTGGTTGACGTCGAGTACTCGACCGTCAACTTCAAGGACGGCTTGGCTGTAATGGACGCGTCTCCGATCGTGACCTCATGGCCGATGGTCCCCGGAATCGACCTTGCAGGCACTGTCGCCGGGTCCACCAGCCCACTCGTGGACGTGGGCGAGCGGATCGTCATCAACGGATGGGGCCTGGGAGAGGGGCACTGGGGTGGGTACTCGCAGCGGGCCCGTGTGAGCGGTGACTGGACGGTTCCTGTTCCCGCAGGCTTCACCACAGCTCAGGCGATGGCTGTCGGAACAGCCGGTTACACGGCAATGCTGTGCGTTCTGGCCCTCGAGGACCACGACGTCGTTCCCGGATCGGGTCCGGTGCTGGTCACCGGCGCCTCGGGTGGCGTGGGCAGCATCGCTGTGGCGCTGCTGGCTGCACTCGGCTACGAGGTGCATGCCTCCACCGGGCGGTTGGAGGAGACCGGTTACCTCGCGACCCTCGGGGCTACGACCGTGATCGACCGGGCGGAGTTGTCCGAAGAGTCAGGCAGACCTCTGGCGCGGGCACGCTGGGCCGGAGCCGTCGACGTCGTGGGTAGCCACACCCTGGCGAACGTGTTGGCCGCTGTCTCACCCGAGGGTTGTGTGGCAGCTTGCGGCCTCGCCCAGGGAATGGACCTGAACACGACGGTGGCACCGTTCATCCTGCGAGGCGTGACCCTGCGCGGCGTGCACTCGGTGATGGTCCCCAGACCCAGGCGGATGACTGCCTGGGAACGCCTCGAAAGCGACCTTGACACGGATCTGCTGGCCTCCATGACCGAGACAATCGGCCTCGGAGACGTGCCGGCCGCCGCCGCTGACATTCTGGAAGGGAAGGTCAGGGGCCGGATGGTGGTCGACGTGAATGCCGGTTGAGCCCACCTTCGCCGATGTAGCCGGTGAGTGCGCGAGGAGGGACTTGAACCCTCACGTCCTTGCGGACACAGGAACCTGAATCCTGCGCGTCTGCCAATTCCGCCACTCGCGCGAGCAGCGTCGGAAAGGGTACCGCCTGTCTGACCGATCGGCCCCGTTGCGGTGCACCGGTCCACCCGGCGACCAGCCGGTAGCATCGGGTGCACAGTGAGCGATCAGGTCCTGACCATTGTCGGGCTGGGCACCCTCGCCCTCGTCTACTACGTGTTCCTACGCGTAGTGCGGTCTGCGTGGCTGGCGTCCAGAACGCCCCGGACAGCACGTCTACCCGGCGTGTCGCACCTTGTCATTGTCGAACCCGAGTCGCTGCACGGCCGACTGTTCGACCTTTGTGACGACCTGACCCTCGGAAGGGCCGCCGGCTGTTCTGTGACCATCGACGACAGCCACATGTCCCAGGTTCATGCACGCATCATCCACCGGGGAGGGCAGTTCGTTGTCGAGGACCTCGGATCGGTCAACGGAACCTACAAAAACCGCGACAGGGTGATCGCACCAACCGTTATCGGCAACGGCGACCGTCTCCAGATGGGCGACACGATCCTGGAGGTGGCGTGATGCGCCCGCCCACACGACGGGTCCGGACCGGTGGCACGGTTCGTCTGGCCCATGCCGGTGTCACCGACGTGGGACGGGTCCGGGAATCCAACCAGGACGACTTCGGATCGGTCGACGGCATCGTTGTTCTGGCTGACGGAATGGGTGGACACCGGGGAGGTGAGGTGGCCGCTGCCGAGGCAGTTGCGGCCACCCTGGAAGGGTTCAGTGTCCAGACCAGACAGGGCCTGGCGGGAGCGGTCCTGGCTGCCAACCGGGCGGTGCTTGTACGGGCTGCAGGTGATCCGCACCTGTCCGGGATGGGAACGACCATCTGTGCGCTGGCCATAGTGGTCGGCGAGGACGGCGGCGATGCGCTGGCTGTCGCAAATGTGGGCGACAGCCGTGTCTACAGGTTTTCGGAAGGGCGACTGGAACAGGTCAGCGAAGACCACAGCCTTGTCGGGGACCTGGTTCGTTCAGGTGAACTCAGCCCGGATGAGGCAGCCAGGCACCCTCAGCGGAACATTCTCACGAAGGCTCTCGGGATCGAGGCTGATTTGGCGGTCGACACGTGGGAGCTGGTACCGGTGGTCGGTGACAGGTATCTGCTCTGCAGCGACGGCCTGGTGAACGAGTTGGACGACTCCCGTATTCAGCGGACCCTGCGCGACATGGCCGAACCGGAGGCCGCTGCGGTGGAGCTGGTCAGGTGCGCCGTCAACGCTGGCGGCCACGACAACGTGACCGTCGTGGTTGCCGATGTGGTCGAAGCTCTCCCCGGATCGGGGCGGACCGATCTGTCGCGGTCAAGGGCCCGTGCCGAGAGGTCGTCGACGCTCGGTGTCAGCGATGGCGCCGGTTCGATCTCCGGAACAGTGTGGCGGGTGGGAGGTTTGGCACTGTCCGCCGTCCTGCTGCTCGGTGTGATAGTCGGCGTGATCGGCATCTATGCAAGGAGTGGCTGGTTCGTGGGGTTCCACGATGATCACGTTGCTGTGTTCCAGGGCAGACCATCGGGAATCCTCTGGTTCGATCCGACCCTGACAGAGGTGGCGAACCTGCCTGTCATGGATCTTGCCGATGCTGACAGGGCCCTCGTTATCGAAGCGATCGAGGTTGGATCCCTGGAACACGCCCGAAAGGTAGTAGTGCAACTTGAAGAGCGAGCCCAATGATCGCTGATCGACATCAGCGGGCGAAGGTCCGCAGGTAGAATCCGCCTCCATGTCAAACGAAGGTCCGACCGTGTTCAACGGCCGGTATGAACTGCATCGTCAGATAGCGCGCGGCGGTATGGCCGATGTCTATCTGGCGCGTGACCTCCTGCTCGACAGGCCTGTCGCTGTGAAGGTGCTCTTCGACGAGTTCGCAGACGAACCAGACTTCGTGGAACGGTTCAGGCGCGAGGCCCAGGCAGCCGCCAACCTGAACCACCCCAACATCGTCAGCGTCTACGACTGGGGAGAGGAGCAGGGCACCTACTTCATCGTCATGGAGTACGTAGAGGGTCGGAGCCTTGCCGAGATCATCCGCACCGAAGGCGCTCTTCACCCCGACAGGGCAGCCGACATAGCGACCGATGTGACCGCCGCCCTCGGGTTCGCACACCGCAACGGCCTTGTCCACCGCGACGTCAAGCCTGGCAACGTCCTCGTCACCACGGGCGGTCAGGTCAAGGTGGCCGACTTCGGTATCGCCACAGCCATAGCGGGTGCACAACACGACCTCACCCGCGACGGAACCGTCATGGGTACGGCCACCTACTTCTCACCTGAGCAGGCCCAGGGGCGTCAGGTGGACCCCCGCAGCGACCTCTACTCACTGGGAGTTGTCCTCTACGAGATGCTTCTTGGTCGGCCACCGTTCACCGGCGAAACCCCGGTGGCGGTCGCCTACCAGCATGTCCAGAACAGCCCACCTTCGCTTCGCCAATCGGGAGCCGCTGTAGCCGAATCCCTCGAGGCCGTGACCCTCAAGTTGCTGGCCAAGAACCCGGTAAACCGGTATCCGACCGCCGAGGACCTGCGGAGCGACCTGCGCCGCTATCGGGAGGGTGCCCATGACCTGCGGCACTCGGCTCCCTCGGGGGCTGTCGGACGGCCCACACCTGCCGCTGCACCCGAGCGGACCGACTACGGCCGCAGCACCCGCAATCGTCGTGACGACGGGTTGCGGAGAACCCTCCTGTTCACGGTCGTGTTGGCGATCCTCCTGGTGGTGCTCGGCTATCTGGTCGTCGAGTTCGTGGACACCCTCGGTGGCACCGACGAAGATCTGCCTCCGGCCCAGATCGGCCTTGTGGAGGTACCTGCCCTCATAGGTACGCCGCTGGACGAGGCACGCGGTCTTCTCCGCGATTCCAGGTTGAGCGTTCAGATGGACTACGAGGTGAACGCCGACTTCCCGGAGAACACGGTGTTCGATCAGGATCCGTCTGCGGGTGCCCGCATAGAGCCGGCTGAGACAGTCCGTCTGCTGGTCAGCCAGGGAACGGGGCCGATGGTCCTGCTGGCAGTGATCGGTGACGCCGTGGCCGATGCCATCCACGATCTGGAGGCAATGGGGCTTGAGGTGTCGTCGGTGGATGCCGAGGATCCGGTGGTCCCGGCTGGTCAGGTCATAGACCAGTCGCCGGCGGCAGGGTCTGAGATCGTGCCTGGTTCCAGGGTCGTCCTGTTTGTCTCGTCGGGGCCGGCAGTCGAGGAGGTCCCCGACCTGACCAACCGGCCGGTTCTTGACGCCATGAACATCATCTCCCAGCTTGGCTGGAAGGCCAGCACGGTAGAGGAGAGCAGCCTCGTGGTTCCCGTTGGTCAGGTGATCCGGACCGAACCACCGGCCCGCAGTTCGTTGGCCCCGGGTAGCAACGTCGAGATCGTGGTCTCTACCGGTCTCCCGATGGTGATGGTTCCACCGGTTGTGAGCCTGTTGGAGGCCACAGCTGTGGCTGAGCTTGAGGCTGTCGGTTTCGGTGTGAACGTGGTCTTCGAGCCACTTCCATCCAACAGCCCAAATGACGGCAGGGTTATCAGCCAGAGCCCGTTGGAGGCCGTTGAGATTGACTCGGGCAGCTTCGTGACCATCGTCGTCGGAGCAGCTGAAGCCGTCGTTGACGGTCTTGAGCCTGATGTCGGTGCCGACGTCGTTGAGGGTGACGGAACCGCTGAGGATGCCGTTACGGGTTAGTCAGCCGGCCCTGTCGAGGAAGTTGGCCAACAGGTCGTGACCTGATTCGGTGAGGATCGACTCGGGGTGAAACTGGACCCCTTCGACCTCCAGGTCCTTGTGTCGTAGGCCCATGATCAGACCGTCGTCGCTGGTTGCGGTCACGACCAGGTCGTCGGGCAGCGATGACTGCTCGACCAGCAGGGAGTGGTAGCGGGTCGCCTCGAGGGGAGTAGGTAGGCCGGCGAACACGCCGCTTCCGTCGTGGTTTATCTGTGAGGTCTTGCCGTGCATCACATCTGGTGCCCTCACGATGGTGCCGCCCCAGGCGGCGCCGATGCACTGGTGGCCCAGGCATACCCCCAGGACAGGGATGCGACCGGCGGCCCAGAGGATTGCCGCTGTGGATACTCCGGCCTGTTCAGGCCTGCCGGGCCCTGGGCTGATCAGCAGCGCATCGGGTCGCAACTCGGTGGCCTGGTCGACGGTGATGGCGTCGTGGCGGTGTACCAGGGGTTCGGCGCCAAGCTCACCCAGGTACTGGACGAGGTTGTAGACGAACGAGTCGTAGTTGTCGATTACAAGCACGCGGGCGCCCATACCGGCAACGGTAGCCAGATGGAGCACCGGACCAGCCGGAGTTACCCCTATCCTCCCCGCCATGACCACGTCTGAACACAGCGATCCTGAAGCGTCCGAGCATGGTGGTCAGCCAGCAAGGCGACCCGTGCAGAAGTCCAGGTACCAGAGCGGTCGGGTGACTCCCAAGGGGGGCGGCGACGAGCAGGGTGCGTCGGGCTCCGGGACAGCCGGCTCGTCGCCCATCTGGGTGCCGGTGCTCATGTTCAGCCTGCTGGGCCTCGGGATCCTGATCATCTTCTTCAACTATGTGGGCTGGATGCCCGGAGGCACCAGCAACGGCATCTTGTTGCTTGGCCTTGGTTCGATTCTGGGCGGCATTATCACAGCGACCCAGTACCGCTGACCACGGCTTTTCTGGAGCTGATCGCTGGGGCCACCCCTGTAATTCCAGCGGTGTCATTTCCCACAGATCTATCCACAGTCTGTGGATAGATCTGACGGGCCACTCAAGCGTGCCGAGGCTCAATCCTCGGTTGCCAGGACCTCCATCTCGTCCATGCAGTGGCGTGGTGGTTCGGGGTCTGTCTCGTTGGCGACGGTCATCTTGACCTCTGTACCGCAGATGGTGCACCTGTAGTGGAGCTTCACCTTGCGGAGTTCGCCGGGATCAGGTGGTTCGGGGGGCGGAGCGGCAAGTGCCCGCAGGAAGCCCAGCCCCAGGCGCAACATCACGATGCCGGCCACAACGGCGATGAGGATCTGGGTGCTTCCCACTACTAGCAGTCCTGTGGGTTGGCTTTTTGCGGCCTTCTGGCGAGCAGGCTCGTCAGTTCGAAGACGATCGTTGCTGCGGCAAGCGATGTCGTCTCAGCGTGGTCGTAGGCGGGCGCCACCTCGACCACGTCGGCGCTGACCAGGTTCAACCCTGCCAACCCCCGCAGCACCAGCATCAGTTCCCGGCTCGACATCCCGGCTATCTCAGGAGTACCGGTTCCGGGAGCATGCGATGGGTCGAGAACGTCGATGTCGATTGACAGATACATCGGGTGTTCACCGACCCGTGTGCGGATCTGATCGACGATGTCATCGATCCCGCGTGACTGGAAATCGTCGCAGTGGATGACCTTGAAGCCCAGTTCGGCGTCGCTGTCGAGGTCGTCCCGGCTGTACAACGGTCCTCGGATTCCCACATGGACTGATGCGTCGTCGAGAAAGAGCCCCTCCTCGGCTGCTCGCCTGAACGGGGTGCCGTGGGTGTAGGGGGCACTGAAGTAGGTGTCCCACGTGTCGAGGTGCGCGTCGAAGTGCACCAGCGCCACAGGTCCTACATGGTGGTTGACCGCGCGCAACAGGGGAAGGGAGATCGTGTGGTCGCCGCCCATGGTGACGATGCTCCCAACCCGACCCAGAAGGTCGGTTGCGGCTGCTTCGATCTGGCCGATCGCCTCATTGATGTCGAACGGGTTGGCGGTGACGTCGCCGGCGTCAGCCACCTGCTGTTCGGCGAATGGTTCGGAGTCGTATGCAGGGTGGTAGTTGGTACGCAGATGGCGGGAAGCCTGACGGATTCCCATCGGGCCAAAGCGAGCCCCGGGCCGGTAGCTGGTGCCGGCGTCGAAGGGAATGCCCAAGATGGCTACGTCGCATCTGGGAACGTCCCGCAGTTCGGGCAGTCGGGCAAAGCTCGAGGGGCCTGCGTAGCGGGGCACCTCTTTGCCGCTCACTGGTCCAATCGGTGGTTCCTGATCGGTGGCCATGAGAGCTCCCCTCTATTCTTCGGCGAAGGTGGAAGGGTCGTCACCCTAATTGCAACAAGGCGTATCCCTGTGCCCGAGGATTCTGTGGAGCTGATGGGAATCGAACCCACGACCCCCTGCTTGCAAAGCAGGTGCTCTAGCCAACTGAGCTACAGCCCCGGAACGGGAACAGCGTACGGGCTCGACGGCTGCGGCCACCCGTGGATCTCCGGTTGTGGATCTGGCGGACAGGGTCCGTCAGGGTGCCATTGGTCGACCGAAGGGCAGGTTCTCCTGCCATGTGGCAAGAAACTCCTCGGCGCGCTCGCAGGCTCCCAGCAGTGGCCCATCGGGATGTTCCAGAACCTCGCCGATGATCGCGGACACTGTGTCTGCGACGAGGCTGCTGTCTTCAATCAGCGGTCCACACGTGGTCACAAAATCTGGAAGTGCCAGAATCCCCCGCTGGCGACAGACGGCGACGGCTCTCGCTGTCAGCGGCAACGGGCCCGTGGGGACAACAACCGAACAGTCAAGTCGTGCGGCCACCAGATGGTCGATGGCTCCCATCTTGGATCCGCAGAAGAGCAGATCTACGTGGGCTGAGATCGGGTCATCGTCGGCTATGACCGTGATGTTCGCCGAGGCAAGTTCGGAACGGAGGTCGTCGCTCCCACCGATCACGGCAGCCGTTGTTGCTGCCGGCATGGTTGCTGTTGCTGCCGCGACCGCACCCACGGCGAGCACGTGGTCATTCGGTGGTGCTTCGATCCTGCCCAACTCCCCGGCCTCCACTCCCTTGCCGGGGCTCAGGCTGAACGTTGCATCCCAGTCGGCCACCTCGGTGGCAAAGGCTGCGGCTGCGTCGCTTCGGGATTCGGGCTTGGAGTTGATACCAGCTGAGATGCCGGTCTCATGCCTCTGAAGGGAGGCGAGCGCGTAGGTGATCGAGCGGGCCATGTCCCTGGCTCCACCCTGGAGGATCTTGGGTGCAAGGCGGGCGGTGCCGGTTCCCGACACGTCAGCCAGGTCAACGGCTACGAAGGCGTCAACTGTCTCCAACTTTCGGATGAACACGGGTTCAGTCTGCCCTTTCGGTCGTTGTCAGTCGCTGTCGAGGGCGTCTACGACCTTTTCGACCTTCAGGTTGGCGGCCTCCAGGCGGTCCCGACAGAGACGGATCAACTCGTCGGCCCTCTCGACCCGTGAGGCAAGGAGGTCCACGTCTACCGACTCGGTCTCAAGGTCGGCAAGGATCTTCTGGAGTTCCTCGAGGGCGGCGGCGTAGCCGATCTCGCCCGTTGGTTCTGTGCTCATGTCGGCTCTGCCTCCGGTGAAGATCTGTTCAGTCGACCGTGCTGTTGACCGTACCGTCAACCAGCAGGGTGACGAGGTTGTCGCCGCTGGCGAGATCGGTCATCGACCTGACCAGCCGGCCGTCGCCCAGGCGGGTGATGGACCAACCTCTTGCCAGCACCCGTGCAGGGTCGAGCGCGCGGAGCCGTGCATTCAGCGAGTCGAGTCGTTCGCCGTGGCGAACGATGCTGCCGGCCGAACTCCGGGCCAGCCGCGCCTGCTGAGCTGTGAGAAGGTCGGCGTGGCGGCGTACCGATGATCCGGCCGCCCTGATCAGCCTGTTGGCGAGGTCGTTCCTCAGCGTTTCGGACTTCTGGATCGCCCGGCGGGCGTTCTGACCTATTGCGGTGCGGAGGGAATCGATGTGGTCTCTGTAGGTGACGGCTGCGCCGACCAGGGCTGCAGCGCATGCGGTCGGGGTCTTGAATGCTGAATGGGCCACCTCGTCGGCCACGCTCCGGTCGATCTCGTGTCCGATTCCCGTGTAGACGGGTGTGGCGATGTCGGCGATCGTCCGTGCCACTGTGTCGGAGTCAAACACGGACAGGTCGGCGGCGGAACCACCACCACGCACGAGGGCGATCACGTCCGGTCCGTGGGTGGAGATGACGCGGAGTCCGTCGGCGATGTCCTCAGCCGAACCTTCACCCTGCACGCGGGTGTCCCGCTCAAGGAGCGTGAACGCGACCCCACTTCTCTCCAGTTCGTCGTGGAAGTCGGCGTGGGCGGCCGAACCGATGCTCGTGACCAGGCCGATACGGAGTGCCGGCTCAGGGACCCGGAGCGAGGCGTTGCGATCCAGCAGGCCCTCCGCGGCCAGGGTCCTGAGCAGACGGTCCCGTTCCGCCGCGAGGCGACCGAGGGTGAAGGAGGGGTCGATTCCGTTCATGATCAACTGGAGGCGACCGTGTGGAGGGTAGAAGTCCAGCCGGACCTTCACGCGAACCTGGAGGTCGTCGACCAGTCCGGGGCTACCAGCCTCGGCGAGGGTCCGCTCCACTGCAGTCCGCGCCTGTCTCCAGAGAGCGACGCTGAGGACGGCGGCAGGTGGCCTTCCCGGTTCGTCGGAGGGTTCGACCAGGTCGAAGTAGACATGCCCGGATTTGGGGGTGCGCATGTTGGACACCTGGCCCTCGACCCAGATGTCCTCTGGGAAAAGCGTGGCAAGGCCTTCCTTCAGGAGGGCCCCCAGCCGGGAGACTGACAGGACCTGGATCTCGGCATCCACGGCGGCACCATACCCAGCCGTCTGATCCGGGTCTGCCGATGGGGCGGTGGGCCAGATGTGCTGCTACCTTCGGCCCCCGTGCCAATGGGGGCAGGGCCGGGTTGATCCGGTCCGGGATATTTTCATCTGACCATTGATCATCTGCGTGGGCCTTCCTAGGCTCCGCCGGGTGCAGGGGGGAAACAGGCTGAGATGTCGCTGACCGTGGTTGAGACGCCGGCGGCCGAGGCAGGGTCCGGTATACCGACCGTTGCGTCCCGCGCCCGTGACTGGGCTCAACGGTCACCTCGACAGGTGGCGATGCGCGAAAAGGATTTCGGCATCTGGCAGGAGTTCACCTGGGCGAGAACCTGGGACCTCATCATGGATGCCGCGAACGGCCTGCTGGCCCTGGGCGTGGAACCCGGTGACCGGGTGTCTATCCAGTCCGAGGACCGCCCCGAATGGGTCATCCTGGACTTGGCGACGGTGGCGGTCCGTGGTGTCACCGTCGGCCTCTATCCGACCAATCCCGCCGCTGAGGTCGAGTACCTCCTTACCGATTCGACGGCCACCGTTCACTTTGCCGAAGATCAGGAACAGGTCGACCGGGCGCTCGAGATCGACCCGGCCCAACTACCCGGCCTGAAGCGGATTCTCTACACAGAACCGCGGGGCCTTAGTTCGTATGACGACCCCCGGCTCATGTGCTGGGAGGACTTCCTGGAACTGGGTAGAAGCTACCGGCGGGACTCCCCGGGTGAAGTTGAACGGCGCATGGCCGAGGCGCTTCCTGAAGACGTGATGACGCTCGTGTACACCTCGGGGACGACCGGTCCGCCCAAGGGGGCGATGCTCACGAACGCCAACGTCGAGTACGCCATGACCATCATCACCGGCGACACCGGACTCCGTGGAGCGCGCATTCCGGGGCCTGGCGACCTCACGCTCACCTATCTACCGCTCTGTCATGTTGCTGAACGGATCTTCTCGACATGGCACCTTGTGGCCTGTGGTGTATCGCTCAACTTTGCAGAGTCCATCGACACGGTGATCTCCAACCTGAGAGAGATTCAACCCACGCTGTTCTTCGCCGTTCCACGCATCTGGGAGAAGATGCACGCGTCGGTCATGATCAAGGGTGGTGACGTGACCCCGTTCAAGAAACTCTGGTTGGGTTTCGGACTGCGCCTGGCCAGGGTCATCGGTCGTGAGAAGGTCGCCAACGGCGGCAACCACACGCCCAAGAGCTGGATGTTGAACCTGATCGGCTACCCCCTTGTGTTCCGGGCCCTCAAGGAGCGCATCGGCCTGCGGCGCTGTTGGCACGCCGGGTCCGGGGCTGCACCCATTGCGCCCGAGGTGTTGGAGTTCTTCATCGGTATCGGGGTTCCCACCTACGAGTTGTACGGAATGACCGAGAACTCCGCTGTCGCCACCGTCAACATGCCGGGTCGGGCAATATTGGGGACGGTCGGCGAGCCATATCCCGATATCGGATTCCGGATCGACGAAGAGACCGGCGAGATTCAGACCAAGCATCCAGCGGTCTTTGCTGGCTACTGGAACAAGCCTGAACAGACAGCGGAGACCTTCACCGAGGATGGCTGGCTGAGGACAGGTGATGTCGGCGAGTGGGTCGACGGTACCCACGTGCGGATCATCGACCGCATCAAGCACATCATCATCACCTCCGGAGGCAAGAACATCTCACCGTCCGAGATTGAAAACAGTCTCAAGACCTCGCCGTACGTCAAGGAGGCCATGGTTATCGGCGACGGTCGCAAGTTCCTGTCAGCTCTGATCGGAATCGAGTTGGACACGGTCGGTGACTGGGCACTTCGCAAGAACATTCCGTACACGACCTACCGCGACCTCTCGGAGAAGACCGAGGTTCTCGAGTTGATCCAAACGGTTGTCAATGAAACCAACGAGAAGTTCGCCAGGGTCGAGTCAATCCGCAGGTTCAAGATGATTCCCAAGGAACTGGACCACGAGGACGGCGAGTTGACCGCAACCCAGAAGATCAAGCGGTCGGCCATGGAGGACATGTTCAGCGACCTGGTGGAGTCGATGTACTCATGACGGCTACCACCCTGTTGCTTGCGGCCACCGGTCTGGACACCTTTGTTCACACCTTCGTGAAGTCTCTTGCCCTGGGTTCTCTCTACGCTCTCCTGGCCCTCGGCTTCGTGCTCATCTTCAAGGCCACCCAGACCGTCAACTTCGCCCAGGGAGCCCTGGCCCTGGCCGGAACGTGGTTTCTCTCGATGATCTTCATGGACTGGAACGTTCCGGGCCGCTGGGTCGGTGGGCCCGGGTGGGTGCACTGGTTCGTGGCTCTGCTGCTGGCGGCTCTGGCAACCGCTGGGTTGGGCCTGGTAATCGAACGACTTGCCATCCGACCAATGATCGGCGAGCCCATCTTCTCCATGGCGGTTATCACCCTTGGTCTCGAGGTCATGATCAGGACCGTCGCATTCGACGCCGTGAACCTGACCCCGAGGGTTCTGGGGGTGCCGTGGGGGGCCGAGACCTTCATGATCGGGGGAGCGTTCATCGCCTGGTCGTACGTGGCGGCAATAGCGATGGCGGCGGTTGCGTTTGTGGGCGTGTGGTTGTTCTTCAAGACCCGGACCGGTGTGGCCATGCGGGCAACTGCCTTTGATCAGGAGGCTGCCCTTGCCCAGGGGATCAACGTCGGCCGCATCTTCGCAATTGCCTGGGCGGCCGGCGCCCTGCTGGCTGCCATTTCTGGGGTGTTCTCCTCGATGCCTCCATGGGGGCCTGCCGGAATGGCCAGCCGTGACGGAGCGTTCTTCGCATTCCGTGCCCTGCCTGCGGTGATCCTGGGTGGTCTGGATTCTGCTGTTGGTGCTCTCGTCGGCGGCCTGCTCATTGGTTTCGCCGAGATCTTTGCCGGGCAGTACCTGGCCGGCCATACCGGGATTCTCGGTGTCGGCTACCAGCAGGTTGTGCCATATGTTGTGATGCTGATCGGATTGTTGGTACGCCCCTACGGGTTGTTTGGGACAGAGGAGGTGAGGCGGGTATGACCGCTTGTCACTTCCCCGTTGAGGTGGCCACATGAGGGGTCGTCCGAAGCTGTACAACTCGTACCTTGCCGAGTCGCAGTTGTTCCCGACGCGTGTCCAGAAGATGCTGGTTGTGGTCGGAATCGTCATCCTGGTCCTGATGCCGTTCGACCTGCCGGTGATCAACCAGATTCCCATTGTGAGGTTCCTTGGAGACAACGTCTGGCTTCGCCTCGTCAACCGGATGCTTATCTTCGCCATTGCCGCGCTGGGGCTGAACATCCTGTCGGGCCTGGCCGGACAGGTATCTCTGGGTCACGCCTTCTTCATGGGCAGCGGCGCCTACACGGCCGTTCTGCTGGGTGGCAAGGGTTCAGCCAACCTCTGGGGTTGGGGCCTTCCGATCTGGATCTGGCTGCCTGCATCGGGAATCGTCGCAGCCCTTGTGGGCATTGCTGTGGCACCTGCGGCGGTTCGGGTGCGTGGGCTCTATCTCGGCATAGCCACCCTCGGTCTGGTGTTCATTGGGTTGCACCTGTCGCGCGTGTTCACCGAGATTGCGGGCCCCGGTGCACTCGGCCGCAAGTGGCCCAGGTTGCAGTTCCGCCTCTGGAAGGAGGAGGACCCCATCATCGACTTTTCCCGGGATGGCGACTGGTTCTGGTTCGAGGTCACCAAGAACCAGAAGACCTATTTTCTCCTTCTGGCGTTGACCGTGGTGGCCGCGGTGGTGGCTGCCAACATCGCCCGGACCAGGACCGGACGGGCTTTCTCAGCCATCAGGGAGCGGGATGTGGCCGCCGAGATCATGGGCGTGCCGGAGTTCCGCTACAAGACAATGGCCTTTGCCATCTCATCGTTCTACGCAGGCATCGCGGGAGCACTCCTTGCGGTGCTGGCCGGGCAGGTTCCTCCCGAGTCCTGGGGCCTCATCCTCTCCATCCAGTTCATAGCAATACTTCTCATCGGCGGAATCGGCCGCGTTTCAGGGGCTCTGCTGGGAACGTTCTTTGTTGTCATGTCTCCCCGGTTCATTGAGGAGGGTGTTGACTGGATGAAGGAACAGGTCGACCATGGCGGAATGTTCTCTGGGGTCTTTGACCTCCTGATCAGCACCGGAGATGCCGATGGTGGCCT
>JACNLA010000043.1 GCA_014381745.1 Actinomycetota bacterium
GTGGAGCTGGGGGGAATCGAACCCCCGTCCGTCAATGTGTGACCGAGCGCGCTACGACCATTCCCGAGATTGCGGCTTACGGCAGCCACACCGCCGGGTCGGGTGGACCACTAGGGCCCGGCCGCAGGGTCTTTCCCCCATGTCAGCGGTCTTTCACGCCGTCAGCGGTCTGTCCCAGCTGTCTCCACCGCTTCTGTTGCCGGGTTGCGGTGGACCGACCCCGCGTGCCGTTGCCGGTCGCAGTGACTCTCAACTACCTGACCAGGTCAGGCAGCGAGAGCGAGATCGTCCGTGTTGGCGTCTCTTTGGGTGCCCCGTTTAGGGAGTCTGGGCAACTCCGGTCGCACGACACGTCCACTGCCATCGGCGTCGAAACCGATCAGCCCCGTGGTGTGTGCGACAACCCAGAGGGCCGCCGCAACGTGCAGTCTGATGCTCAGTTGTCAAGAATCTGCACTTCAAGGCTACCGGTGAGGCGTGACAGGAAGTCCCGGAGCATGTGAGGAGTTGCAGATCAGGTAAGAATCCGCCGATGGATGACAGTCGGGCAGCCTCCTTTCAGTTCGTTCCATCCGGTGACGTGCCGCCGGTCGTGGAGAGGGCCGAGGGCTGCACCCTCTACTTTGGTGACGGCAGCGAGGTGATCGACGCCGGTGGTGGTGCGGTTGCAGTGAACATCGGCCATGGTCGGACAGAGGTGGCCGAAGCCGTTGCACATGCAACCCAGAGGGTTTCGTATGTGATTCCCCCATGGGTGACAGAGGAGCGGATCGCTCTCGTCGAGGCCCTCAGGGAGCGGTGGCTACCCCCGGAACTAAGCCAGGTGGCCCTCGTGAGCGGTGGATCTGAGTCCGTTGACTCGGCGATTCGCCTGGCCATCAGCCACCACACGTCCGCGGGGCGGCCGGAGCGCTGGAAGGTCATCGGGCGTGAGACCTCCTATCACGGTACGACCATGACCACGCTCGCAGCCGGGGGGCATCGATCACGGCGGCGCGGCTTCGACCACATCCTGACCGACTTCCCCAAGATGCCGGTGGCAGACGCCGAGGGCCTCGAAAAGGTCATCGAATCGGAGGACCCGGAGACGATCGCAGCTGTGATTGCGGAACCGGTGATCGGTGCGGCCGCCGGTGCCGTCCTCCCACCGGAAAGATGGTGGAGCGACGTAAGGGAAATTTGTGACACCCACGGAATCCTGCTCATCGCCGATGAGGTCATGACCGGCTTCGGTCGCACGGGGGAGAAGTTCGGTGTCGACCACTGGGGGGTGGTGCCCGACATCATGGTCGGCGGCAAGGGTCTCTCTGGTGGCTATGCACCCCTCGGCGGCGTGTTCGCATCCGAGAAGGTGGTGGCCCCGATTGCCAGGGCCGGCTCAGGAATGATGTTCTTCACCTTCTCAGCCCACTCGGCCGCATGTGCCGCAGGCGTGGCCGCCCTCAAGATCCTCGAAGACGAGGAACTTGTCTCGGCGAGCGCCTCAAAGGGCGCCGAGTTCCTGGAGTTGCTGGGACCCCTCGGAGGCCACCCCCATGTACGTGAGGTGCGAGGCCTGGGCCTGATGATCGGCATCGAGCTCGTCGAGGACAAGGAATCGGGTCGCCCCTACGGCCCGACCACCGGCATGGCTGGGCAGGTGGTCGGCGAGGCGTTGAGGCGTGGGGTGTGGGTTTATCCGGCCGGTGACGGCAATGCGCCGGATTCACTTCTTATCGGACCACCATTTACGATCACGACGGCTGAGATGGAGACCACGGTGAAGGTGGTTGGCGAGGCGATCTCGGCCGTTTGCGGCGACTGAGCGGCGGGATCTTCAGCGGCGTCGTCTGCGGGCCATCGCCTTCTCGGCCTCTCGGTCTGCTTCCCTGCGCACGAGTGCCTGGCGTTTGTCGTGCAGGTCGCGCCCCCGGGCGAGGGCAACCTCCACCTTGGCTCTGCCTCCGCTGAAGTAGAGGGAGAGTGGGATAAGGGTCAGGCCCTCTCGTTGCATCCGGTCCGTAATCCGGTGGATCTCCTTGCGGTGCAGGAGCAGCTTCTTGGGACGGTCCGGGTCGTGGCCCATGGCTTCGCCGGTCATTGCATAAGGGGCAATGTGAAGGCCGACCAGCCAGAGCTCGCCCGTTTCCTCCCGGGCAAACGCCTCAGAGATCTGCACCTTTGACTCGCGCAGGGACTTGACCTCGCTGCCCTTCAGCACGAGGCCTGCCTCCCAGGTGTCGAGCAGGTCGTAGTTGCGTCGAGCCCGGCGGTTGCTGGCGACCACCCGGTCGCGTGCATCGCTCACGAGGTTGAGCGTACCGGCGGCCCTGCACCCGGCTGACGGGGTTAGCCTCCCCGGCGTGCCGGAGGAGATTCTTACCTTGACGCCAGATGTCCATCAGGCGATGATCGACCTTGCGGTCCGTCATGACCCTGACGAGTCCTGTGGCCTGTTTGCCGGGCCGCCCGGGAGCATGTACGTCGATACGTTCTTCCCGATAGCGAACGTGGCTCCGCCTGAGCGCCGCCCCGAGATCTACACGCTTGACGGCGTGGGTCAGCTGGATGCCGAGAACTCTGCCGATGCCGCCGGCTTGTCCATCCTGGGTGTGATGCACAGCCACACCCACACCCTGGCGTACCCGTCGCCCACAGATATTGCCGATGCTGCCCGATTCGACGAGTTCGGGGTGTGGGTATTCCTGATCGTGTCCCTAGAGCATCCTGAGCCGTACATGCGGGCGTTCCGTATCAGCGGCGATGTGATCAAAGAGGTATCGGTGGCGGTGGAGTCCGGCTAGAATCCTGACTGAACTGGTCGTGTTTACGATCGGGCAGGCAGAACACAGGCAGGGAAGCGGGCCAATGGCCGTCTACTCCTCGGTAATCGACCTCATCGGCGACACGCCGATAGTCGACGTGAGCGTGCTCAGCCCCAGCCCCGACGTTCGGATACTCGCCAAGCTTGAGGGCCAGAACCCGGCGGGCTCCGTCAAGGACCGCATCGCCCGAGCGATGATCGCCGACGCAGAGGCCGACGGAACCCTCACCCCCGGACGCACGATCATCGAGCCGTCATCGGGAAATACGGGCATTGCCCTTGCCATGATCGCCCGGATCCGCGGCTATCCGCTCAAGATCGTGTTGCCCGAGAACGTGTCGCCCGAGCGGCGTTCGATGCTCGAGATCTTCGGAGCAGAGATCATCTCCTCGCCGGGAGGCGAGGGCTCCAACGGAGCTGTGCGGCTGGCCCAGGAGTTGGCCGATCAAAACCCCGACTGGGTCTTCCTCTACCAGTACGGCAACGAGGCGAACCCCCGCGCCCACTACGAGACCACCGGCCCAGAAATCCTGGCTGACGTACCCGACATCACCCACTTCATCGCAGGCCTCGGCACCAGCGGAACCCTCATGGGTGTAGGCAGCTACCTCAAGGAGAACCGGCCCGGAGTGCAGATCCTCGCAGTAGAGCCACCTGCCGGCGAGATCGTCCAGGGGCTCCGCAGCCTCGAGGACGGTTTCATCCCCCCGGTGTTCGAAAAGTGGGGAGGGAACGACCTGCTCGACGGAAAGCGGATAGTAAGACCCCGCGAATCGATCGAATCGGCCCGGCGTCTCGCCGACAAGTGCGGAATCTTCGCCGGCCTCTCCGCTGGAGCAGCCCTTGCCGGTGCCCTCAGAGTTGCCGAGCGGGTCGCCTCCGAGGACGGCCAGGCTGTGATCGTGTTCCTCGTCAGCGACGCCGGCTGGAAATACCTGTCGACGGGCGCATGGACCGGAGACATAGACGAGGTGGCGGCCAGCGCCGAGTCCACCATCTACTTCTAGGCTGCACTCCGAGCCATACCTAAGCCCGTGCATCGGGCGACGAACCAGGAGGACCTGTGCGACCAGACGGACGCGTCAACGACGAGTTGCGCCCACTTCACTTCGAGCGTGACTACACCGAGATGGCCGACGGCGCCTGCCTGGTCAGCTTCGGCCGCACCCGGGTGCTCTGTACTGCATCGGTGGGCGACGGCGTGCCCCGCTGGCTAAGAGACACAGGGCGTGGCTGGGTAACGGCCGAGTACTCGATGCTCCCGGGCTCCAGCAGCGAGAGGATCAGGCGCCGGGTGTCGGGTCGCGACCAGGAAATCCAGCGTCTGATCGCGAGGTCGCTGCGGGCCGTCGTGAACCTGGATCTGTTGGGTGAGCGTGAGGTGACGGTCGACTGTGACGTGTTGCAGGCCGACGGCGGCACGCGGACCGCCTCGATCTGTGGTGGATACCTTGCCCTCCACGATGCCATGACCCGCCTCGTAGTGGCAGGTGAGATTCCAGAGCACCCCCTAACCGACGAGTTGGCGGCCATCTCGGTCGGAATCATCGACGGCGAGGCCCGCCTCGACCTCCCCTACGTGGAGGACTCCACGGCCGAAGTTGACTTCAACGTCGTAATGACCGGAGCCGGCCACTTCGTCGAGGTGCAGGGAACCGCCGAGGGTGAGTCCTTTGACCGCTCCCAGTTGGATTCACTCGTCGACCTCGCCGCCGGTGGAATCGCCGACATTGTCGCCATGCAACGGGCACTCCTAGCCGATCCGCCAGCCGCCCGGGCAACCTGACCGGTTGATGCCCGCTCAGCGGCTTGTGCTGGCCAGCGCCAACCCTGACAAGGTGGCCGAGTTGAGGCTGCTGCTCAACGGTGTTGTCGAGGTTATGCCCCGCCCAACTGACCTTGCCGAGGTGGTCGAGAACGAGGAAACGCTCGAGGGAAACGCCAGGTTGAAGGCTGCGGCGGTGTGTCGTGCAACCGACTGCGCCGCCATTGCAGACGACACGGGCCTCTTCGTAGACGCCCTTGGAGGCCGGCCCGGCGTCAGGTCCGCCCGGTTCGCCGGCGACGACGCCACCTATGCAGACAATCTGGCCAAGCTCCTGGAGGAACTTGCGTCAACGCCACCTGAAAGGCGCTCGGCACGGTTCCAGACGGTGGTAATGGTGAAGTATCCGGATGGAAGAGAGCTGACAGCAACAGGAACCGTCGAGGGCCACATCGCAGAATCTCCGACCGGCGGTGGAGGCTTCGGCTACGACCCCGTGTTCGTGCCCGTTGAGGGCGACGGCAGGTCGTTTGCCGAGATGGGAGACGACAAGCACCGGTTCTCCCACAGAGGAAGGGCGCTCCGGGCAATAGTGCCGATGCTCGACATCACACCGGCAGAATCCGCGGGCTAGTTCAACGAGACCGGTGCCTGTTCCCAGGTGTTCCCGAGGAAGCGGTCGAACTCGGCGTCAGTTACCGCTTCAGAGAAGTGGAACCCCTGGGCAAGGTCACAGCGCAGTTTCTGCAGGTGCTCCAACTGGGAGCGTGTCTCGACGCCCTCGGCGACGACCTGAAGGCCTAGACCCTGAGCGAGGGCGACCGTGCCGGTGACTATCGCCGTGTCGTCGTCGTCGGTTCCGAGGCCCGACACGAAGGACCGATCGATCTTGACGAAGTCGATCGGGAAGCGTTTGAGATAGGCGAGTGACGAGAACCCTGTGCCGAAGTCATCGAGGCCGATGCGAACACCGAGGGCGGTGAGATCGCCGAGCACCTTTTCGGTTACCGGGTTTGCGGCGATGAGGGCCGATTCGGTGAACTCCAGCGCCACCTGTGACGAAGACAGGCCGTTGGCGTCGATGGCCTCACGAACCATCACCGGAAATGCGGGGTCCGCCAGTTGTCGTGCAGACACGTTGACGGCGATGCTGAGATCCTCGCCGCCACGGCCGGCCCACGATGCAAGACGGCCAAGGGCAATGGAGACCACCCTGCTGCCGAGTTGGGCGATCAGCCCGCTGTCCTCGGCGATGTCGATGAACTGGTCGGGCATCAACAGCTCGCCGCCCGTCCCACGAATCCTTGCCAGAGCCTCTGCACCGGTCACCGAACCATCGGCGATACGGACTATCGGCTGGAAGTGGACCTCGATGCGGTCCTCGTCGAGGGCCATCCGTAGTTCCTGCTCAACCGAGTGGCGTCGGACCGCCTGAGCCCGAAGGTGGTCGTCGAACAACTCGGCACGGTCACGTCCCTGGTCCTTGGCCCTGTACATGGCGGTGTCTGCGTCGCGGAGGAGATCCTCAGGTGCCTCTTCTCCGTAACCGATTGCCACACCGATGCTGGTGGTGACAACGGTTGATTCGCTGCCGAGCTGGATGGGTCGCCCAAGCGATGCCCTCACGCGTTCGGCGGCTACAAGAGCGTCAGTTGTACGCAACATGTCGCCGATCAACACGACAAACTCGTCGCCTCCCAGCCTGGCGACGGTGTCTCCGGGTCGGACGGTCTGAGACAGTCGATGGGCCGCCTCACGCAACAGGTCGTCACCGGAGCCGTGTCCAAGCGAATCGTTCACGACCTTGAAGCGGTCCAGGTCCAGGAACAACACGCCAACCATTCGGTCGTGACGCGCTGCACGGTGCAGTGCGTCCCCCAGCCGGTCGAGCAGGAGGGCCCGGTTGGGTAGCCCCGTCAACTCATCGTGAAAGGCGCGCTCCTCCAACTCTGCGGCAACCTCGACACGTTCTGTCACATCACGGGCGTTTACGACCACTCCGTCCACGGCCGGGTTCCCAAGCAGGTTCGTGGCAACTATCTCCATGTAGCGCCAACCGCCTCCGGCATGGGCAACGCGTGCCTCAAAGGCCGGGGACATGCCCGGCGTGGCCAGAACCTCTGCGGTTCGCTCAGCCAGGCCCTCGTGGTCCTCGGGATGCACCAGGTCGAGGACCGGCACGCCCTCCAACTCGAATGCTTCGCGGCCCAGTACACGGGCAACTGCCGGGCTGGCGTACACGATGTCGCCAGTGTCGCTCACAACCAGAACCAGATCGGATGCGTGCTCGACCAGTGCAGCAAGCCGGATCTCTGAGGCCTCGACACGTTGCTGAGCGGCGTGCAGGTCCGTCAGGTCACGTCCGACCATTGAGATGGCGTCGACGACTCCGTCGGCATCTCGATGCGCCACCAGGAGAGCCGACATGGGAAGCGTTCCGCCGCTCCGGCGAGCCAGCCTCACCTCTCCACTCCAGGTGCCCGAGGTCCGGACAGCAGGCAGGGCGGTAGCGGCCAGACGAGCCTGTGACCAGCCGTCGAGGTGGTCGAGGAGCGCGCTGCCGGTGATGTCGCCTCCACCCATGTGGCGACGCATGGCATCGTTTGCCCAGACGACGCTCCGGCCCAGCGGGTCAAGAATGGCGACCAGGTCGGGGGTGGCCTCGAGCACCCTGGTCAACTCGTGGGCGCGTCGGGACTCATCGACCTCGGCTGTGATGTCGCTGATGCTCAACAAAGCGCCGCTGCCCGAGCCGTCCATGGTTGGCAGGGGCGTCGTCGTGAGGTCCACCCAGCGCAGAGCCCCGGCCCTGGTGCTGAGGCGGAGCCGTCCACGCAGGGCCGTACCGCCCGCCAGCGAGAGCTGAAGATCTGACACAAACTCGTCGCGACCATCGAGGTCGACGCACTCAGTCCACTTCGAGGACCCCTGCTGCTCAGGAGAGAACCCGGTCATGGCCACCCATCTGTGGTTTGCGTACCGGGGTTGCCCGTCGGGGCCCAGCAGGGCCATGCCGACGGGGGCAGCGTCGATGAGAGCACGCAGGGTGGGGTCAACCTCGATCACGTGCGGACGGAGGGACTCGAACCCCCACGCCTCTCGGCGCCGGCACCTAAAGCCGGTGCGTCTACCAGTTCCGCCACGTCCGCAGGGGGCCAGCCTACGTCGCGCCCCGGCCCGCTGGACCGACCTCGGCGCCAGAAGCAGGCTGGGGCCGAGAGAGTGACGTTCAGCGCATCTCCCCGCGCCGTGCGATCACCTGGTCGATGATTCCGTACTCACAGGCCTCGTCGGCGGTGAACCAGCGGTCCCGATCACTGTCGGTCTCGACGGTTTCGACGGTCTGCCCGGTGTGTTGGGCGATGCGCTCCTGGAGAAGCTTCTTTGTGGCTCCCATCTGCTCGGCCTGGATGGCGATGTCAGAGGCGTCGCCGCGTACCCCGCCGAGGGGTTGGTGCATCATGATCCGGGCGTGGGGGAGGGCGTAGCGCTTCCCTGGTGCACCTGCACAGAGCAGGAACTGACCCATCGACGCACCCAGTCCCATACAGATTGTTCCGACCTCGGGGCCTACGAACTGCATCGTGTCGTAGATGGCCATGCCGGCGGTAACCGAACCGCCGGGGGAGTTGATGTAGAGCCAGATCGGCTTGTCGGGGTCCTGGGCCTCGAGAAACAGCATCTGGGCGATGAGATAGTTGGCGACGTCGTCGTTGACGTCGGTGCCAAGGAACACGATCCGGTCCTTGAGGAGACGGTTGAAGACGTCGAAGCGGGCCAGGTCGGGGCTGTCGGCCTCAGAGACCGTGTGAAGAGGTGTATCCATGGTTGGGCAGGGTAGCGGTGTGCCGAGAAGGCCCGGTGGCTTGCACCCGTGGATTCAGGCGTGGTTCAGGACCTGGCTGCCTCGGCCCGATGCCTGAGGTCGGTGACCGCATGTTCCAGACCTTCGGGGTCCCGGTAGAGGGCACTACCCGAGACGAACACGTTGGCTCCGGCGGATGTCACACCGGCGACCGTGTCGGGTCCGATGCCACCGTCGACCTCGATGTCGCAGTCAAAGCCCTCAAGTAGGGCCGATACCGCCGCGACCTTGGGTTCCATCGAAGAGATGTAGGCCTGACCGCCAAAGCCGGGGTTCACGGTCATGACGAGGACGATTCCGAGAAGGTCCCGCACGTGGGTGATCACGTCTGCCGGGGTGTGGGGGTTCAGGGCCACACCCGGGGTGGCTCCCAACTCGGCGATGTGGGCGAGCGTGCGATGCAGGTGGGTGCAGGCCTCGGCGTGCACCAGCAGGATGTTGCAGCCTGCCTCCACGTAGCGGTGGAGCAGCTGGTCTGGCTCCGCAACCATGAGGTGGGCCTCGAAGGGGACATCCACATGTGGCCGGATCGAGGCGATCACATCGGGGCCAAAGGTCAGGTTCGGTACGAACACGCCGTCCATGACATCCCAGTGGATTCGGTCAACGCCTGCCTCCTCTAGTGCAACGCACTCCTCGCCCAGCCTGGCGAAGTCGGCTGGCAGGACAGATGGGGCAATCTTGACCGGTCTGGACACGGCGGCGACCCTAGTCCGCTGCCTCGGTTGTCCGGCGACGAAATCGGAGGCGTTCGGGATACGGGTAGAAGTCCGGCAGGTCGCCGTGAGCCAGCTCTTCCTGCACCCCGCTCCAGTAGTCAGCTGTGAACAGGTCGCCGTGAACCTCGCAGAACTTCTCCCAGATCGAGTCCGGGACATCACGCGGGAACCGCATGAACGTCGGGAACTGTTCAGGGAAGACGTCGCCGGGTTCCACGGCGAACCAGACCTGAGAGGACATCTCCAGTTCGTGGTCGTCTGATTCGGGGATCACCCGGAACCTGCATTCCTCTAGCAGGGTCAACTCGTCGTAGTCGTAAAAGACCACGCTGCCGTGGCGGGTGACACCGAAGTTCTTGGTGAACAGGTCGCCGGGGAACACGTTGGCGACAGCGAGGTCCTTGATGGCGGCGCCCCAGTCGAGTGCCGCTGCCTCGGCCTTGTCGGCCGACATCTCTCGCAGGTAGAGGTTCAACGGGTACACCTGCCGTTCCGTGTAGACGTGTTTGATCACGACCTGATCGCCCTTGACCCGTACAGATCCGGCAGCCTCAGATAGCAACTGCTCGAGCAGGTCCGGGTCGAACCTGTCCCGGTCGAACGAGAGGTTCTCGAACTCCTGGGCATCGACCATTCGGCCCACCCTGTCGTGGTTGTAGACGAGGTTGTAGCGCCGCATTACTGCATCGCGGGTGGTGTTCTTTGGTGGGTCGAAGTGGTCCTTGATGATTTTGAACACCACGTTGAACGACACCAGGGTGAACACCGACATGACCATCCCGGGGGTTCCCCGTGCCAGCACGAACTTGTCGTTGGAGTTCTCCAGGTGCCGGTAGAGGGACCGGTAGAGGCTGGTCTTTCCGTGTTGGGGGAAGCCGATGGCGGTGTGTAGTTCGGCCAGGGACTTCATGGGCAGCAGCGACTTGAGAAAACCCACAAGTTCGGCCGGGTTGGGCCATTCCACGAAGAAGTAGGACCGGGTAAAGCTGAACAGGCGGCTGACCTGCAGCTCGGTCAGAAGCAGGCTGTCGACCCTCATTCCGTCGTCGCCATGAATGATCGGAAGGACAATCGGCGCAATTCGGTTGAGTTGCCTCAGGCGACCGATCAGGTAGGCGCCCTTGTTCCGGAAGAAGACCGGCTTGAGCATGTCGACGCTGTCCACCTCGAGGCCGTCCCATGCCTCGAGGAGAAACGAGTCCAGCCTGGCGGCCACCCGCCTGGCGTCACCTTCAAGATCCACCCATGGGGCGTCAAACTCGTAGGACTCCAGAATCGACACGATCAGGGCGGCTGAGTCACGGGTGCGGGTCACGGATGTGAACATCTCAGCCGAGGCCTCACCGCGGGGCACGCTCGTGGCTCCGAACCAGCGGAGCTCCACATCGTTGTCCACGCCGATGGTTGTGAACACCCGTCGGGTTACAGAGTTGAAGTAGGTCTCGGCCAGCACCATGTCGGAGCGTTCGGCGATGCGGTGTTTGAAGTGCCCTCGTGCCGACCGCCACTCGCCGCGCCGGTCCGGTTGTTCTCCGAGGAGGTCCTCAACGAGGCCGACGGTCTTCCAGACATGTTCGTTGTGGAGGTTGAGGCGTTCGGTTGCGTCGGCTTCCTGGAGGGACCACTCAAGTTTCTCGAAGTGGCTGCGGGCGCGCCTTGAGATGAGGTTGAAACCGGCTATGTAGTCAACGAAACCGGAGTGGATCGTGTCGGCGATTCGGCGTGCGGCTTCGGTTTCCTGAGAGTCCAAGTTGTGGCCCTCCAGGCCCATCTGGCAGATACGACCCCACTAGCGTGCCCGAGGATGACAGACCTAAGCGACATGAGGCGGCGATTTCCCGGTTTGGTCGGCGGTTGGAGCCGCTTTGACGGCCCGGCCGGCACCCAGGCGGTGGACGTCTCCATCGAGGCAATGGCCGAATGGCAGCGCAGCGGAAATAACGCCAACAGCCATGGTGCATTCCCCGCGTCGCAGGCCTGTGATGCCCTGACCGAGCAGGTGAGCGGCACCGTCGGCGAGCTGCTTGGAGCAGATCCGGCCGGAATGGTCTTTGGCCCGAGCACCACAGCCAACATGATGGCCCTCACCCGGGCTATCGCCGCAGACCTGGTTCCCGGCGACGAGATCGTGTGCACGACCCTTGATCATGATTCGAACGTGTCCCCGTGGCTGCTCGCTGCCCGCGACAGCGGTGCGACCGTGCGAATGGCCGAGATGGACCCCAGTACCGGTCGCCTAGGCGCAGATGCGGTCATTGACCTGATCGGTACGTCAACCAGATGGGTGGCGGTGACCGGGGCCTCAAATGCCGTCGGAACGATTCCAGACACAGCGGCCGTCACCGCCGCCGCCCACGCTGTAGGCGCACGGGTGGTGGTCGACGGGGTGCACCTCACCCCGCATCGCCGAATCGACGTCGAGGCCATCGGCTGTGACGTGTTCACCACCTCGTCGTACAAGTGGTACGGACCACACGCCGGGATCATGTGGGTCGAGCCGGACCTGCTCGACTCGCTTGCCGCCTACAAGGTGAGGCCTGCACCGGACTCCGGGCCGGGGCGACTCGAGTACGGCACCCCCTCGTGGGAGGCCATGGCCGGAATCGACGCTGCCGCACGCTTTCTCCTGGACACGACCATGGATGCGATCATCGAACACGAGGAATCCGTATTCGGACGCCTGCTGACCGGCCTGCACGAGATTCCCGGCGTGAGGGTGGTCGGCCCGGCAGATCTCGCTGACCGGGCCCCGACGACCATGTTCCTCGTCAATGGCTTCACGCCGTTACAGGTGGCCGGAAGGCTGGCCGATGAGAGGGTGGCGGTCTGGGACGGCCACAACTATGCGGTAGAGGCGATGGCGCCTTTCGGGTTGGATGCCGAGGCGGGAGCTGTTCGGGCCGGTGTGTGTGCCTACATCGGCGACGATGACGTGGACCGTCTCCTTGCTGCCGTGGACGCACTGGGCGGCGACTGATCGCGTACCCTTCGACCACGATGATGCTCAGATCGAAAGGGGGTGGATGATGCGACGACTTACACAGTTCAGTCACGGCGCTGGTTGAGGCTGCAAGCTCGCCCCCGGCGAGTTGGCGCACGTTGTGCGCCACCTGACCCCGGCAGACACCCCTGACCTTCTGGTTGGGATGGACACCGGCGACGATGCCGCTGTCTGGCGGATCTCCGACGACAGGGCACTTGCCCTTACCGCCGACTTCATCACGCCCGTGGTCGACGATGCGCGCGCCTGGGGGCGTGTTGCAGCGGCCAACGCTGTCTCAGACATCTACGCCATGGGGGGCACGCCCCTGATGGCCCTCAACCTCGTGTGCTGGAACAGCGACGAACTCTCGGCTGATCTGCTGGTCGAGGTACTTCAGGGTGCCCAGGAGATCGCCTCAGAGGCCGGCTTCGTGATTGCCGGTGGACACACCGTTGATGACCCTGAACCCAAGTTCGGCCTGGCCGTCATGGGAGAGGTCCATCCCGACAGAATGCTCACCAACACGGGTTTCCGACCCGGAGATGCCCTGGTCCTCACCAAGCCATTGGGGATTGGCGTTATCACCACCGCCATCAAGTCCGGAGATGCCCCGCCCGACGTCGTTGAGGCGGCAATGCAGTCCATGACACGCCTCAACGCCGATGCGGCAGCGGTCGCCGTCGCAGCCGGAGCAACCGGCGCAACAGACATCACGGGTTTCGGCCTGCTCGGACACCTCGGGAGGGTTGCAATCGAGTCAGCCGTCGACCTTTCAATCAGTGCGGCAGACGTTCCGCTGCTGCCGGGTGCCCGTGAGCTGGCCGAGGCCGGTTCGATGCCCGGCGGAAGTCGTCGCAACCTGGAATGGGCCGACCAGATCCTCGACAGGGGAGACCTGTCTGACCTGGACGTGCTGCTCCTGGCTGATGCACAGACCTCGGGAGGCCTGGTGTTCTCAGCATCCCCGGCAGCTGCTTATGAAGCTGTTGCCCAGCTCGCCGCAACGGGCCACACGGCGGCCGTGATCGGCGAGGTGCTAGCTGGCACCGGCCGAATCCATCTGTCCTGACCCCGGCTGGGTCCCGGCGACGAACCGGGAACTACCGTCGTCTCATGCCTGACGAGATGGAGTGGGATCCCGAGTTGGCCGAACTGCGTGCCCGTGAGGAAATGGCAGAACGCATGGGTGGTGAGGAAAAGGTCGCCAGGCAGCACGACCGCGGAAAGCTCGACATCAGACAGCGAATCCAGAAGTTGCTGGATCCCGGCTCCTTCCATGAGATCGGCAAGATCGCAGGCAGCGCCACCTACGACTCCGACGGCGAGCTGGTTGATCTGGCACCTTCCAACTTTGTCTTCGGTCGCGGTCGCATCGCTTCAAGACCCGTCGTTCTGGCTGGCGACGACTTCACCGTCAGGGGAGGCGCCGCGGATGCATCCATCGTCGCCAAGCAGATTGCAGCCGAACAGATGGCACGAGAGCTGCGCCTCCCGATTGTCCGCCTGATCGACGGCACCGGCGGGGGTGGTTCGGTCAAGACCCTCGACACCAAGGCCGAGGAAAAGGGCACGAACATCGACGGTGCAATCGGCAGGGGAGCCCGGACCTACGTGCCGCTGAACCCGGCATGGGACCACGTGGTGGCCAACCTGGCAACGGTTCCGACGGTCGCCCTCTGCCTCGGTCCGGTAGCGGGTCTTGGTGCGGCACGGGCAGTGAGCAGCCACTACTCGGTGATGGTGAAGGGTCTGTCGCAGTTGTTCGTGGCGGGCCCACCGGTGGTGAATGCTCTTGGTGGCGAGCAGGTCGACAAGGAGAGCCTCGGCAGCAGTCGGCTACACACCCGCAACGGCGCCGTCGATGACGAGGTCGCCTCCGAGGACGAGGCGTTCGAGCGGACACGACAGTTTCTGTCCTACCTTCCATCTTCGGTTCACGAACTTCCCGAGCGCGGACCGGCCACCGACGACCCGGACCGGACGGACCGCTCCCTCGTGGGGGTCGTGCCGAGAGATCGACGCAAGGTCTACAAGATGCGCACGGTTATCGAATCTGTGGTTGATGCAGGCTCGTTCTTTGAGATAGGGAAGGGTTGGGGCCGTTCGGCCATCTGTGGTCTGGCGCGCCTCGACGGCTGGCCGGTGGCTGTGTTGTCAAACGATCCCTACCACTACGGGGGAGGCTGGACGGCCGACGCAGCCGACAAGGTGACCCGGTTCGTGGATCTGGCCGAGACGTTCCACCTCCCCGTCGTTCACCTGGTGGACAACCCGGGATTTGTCATCGGAAGCGAGGCCGAGAAGGCCGCAACCATCCGCCACGGAGCCCGAACCCTGGCTGCCATTCATCAGGCGACTGTGCCGTGGTGCACTGTCATTATCCGCAAGGTGTTTGGCGTGGCAGGTGCCGGGCATACAGCCGGCAACCGCTTCCTGTACAGGTATGCCTGGCCTTCGGGGGACTGGGGCTCGCTGCCGGTGGAGGGTGGTGTGGCGGCTGCCTACCGGTCAGAACTGGAGGCCTCCGACGACCCCAGGGCGCTCATAGCCGAGATAACAGAGCGCCTGAACTCCGTACGGTCGCCGTTCAGGACCGCAGAGGCATACCTGGTTGAGGAGATCATCGATCCTGGCGACACCAGGCCCCTTCTCTGTGAGTTTGCCAACCTGGCTGCGCCACTGCGCACAGCCGGCCCGGCAGGTGCCCCCTACAGGCCCTAGTCGGACTCGATCACCGCCACCGGATCGTCTTCGATCACGCGGTCGCCCTCGGCCACACACATTTCTGTGATGGTTCCGCCTACCGGGGCGTCGACGGGGATCTCCATCTTCATTGACTCCAGAACCATCACGGGATCACCGGCGGCGATCGTGTCGCCAACTGCGGCGATGATCTTCCACACGGTGCCCGTTACCGGTGATTCGACTTCGGTTCTGGCCATCAGTTGAGTCCACCAGATCGAAACGACCGTTGCCACCACGGGGCCAGAGGCGCTGCGGCATGATGGGTCCGTGGGCAGTTGTCCGACGATTGAGACCGAGCGTCTCACAATGCGTGCATTCAGACACGGCGATCTGGACGCGTACTTCGCCCTGTTCAGCACGCCACAGGTCCGCTCGTCGCTGTACATCCCGGAGTCCTTCGACCCGGAGCAGGCATGGGCCCAGATGGCCCTGTTCCTCGGTCAGTGGGAACTTCGCGGAGCTGGGCTCTGGGCTCTTGAGGAAAAGGAAACCGGAAGGCTTGTGGGGAGGGCCGGCCTCTACCACCCCGAACGCCCCGACTGGCCCGGCCTTGAGGTGGGTTGGGCGCTACACCCTGATGTGTGGGGGCTCGGGTACGCCACAGAGGCAGGCGCCAGGGCTGTCGAGTACGGCTTTGATGAGGCAGGAGCGGAGCGGCTGTTCAGCTGCATCCTTCCAGAGAACAAACGCTCTCAGGCTGTGGCCCGACGCCTCGGTTTCAACCTGCTTGAAGAGCGGGTTCTATCTCACTTCCCCGAAAAGCCCCACGGCATCTGGTTTCTGGACCGCTGAGGCTCGGTCAGCGAAGCTCAGCCAGCCGGTATCTGGCTGTCCACTCCGGGGCCCACTGCCCGGAGGTGGCTGCAGCCGTTGACCAGGTCCGACTCAAGGGTCTCGGCGCCTGACACGACGGTGGTGGCGTCGGCGGCCAGGACCCCTTCGCCGGCCCAGGTGTCAAACACGTAGATGGCTCCCGTGGAGGGTCGAAGCAGCGCTGGTGTCGGCAACCCGTCGCAACCGGCTCCGTCTGGTGCCGACCAGTCGCCGACCACGACCACGTCTCCGACGGCTCCCAACTGGAAGCGCTGCCCATCGTGTTCGATGACCGGTCCATCAGGTGAGACGGTTGGGGCTGGGGGCGGCGTGATCGTCGCCCGCTCACCTCCACGGACTGCCAGCACCCCGACAGCGACCGCAGCCAGCCCGGCTACTGCGACCGACACCCTTCGCAACCTGCCTGTTCCACGCCCGGTTCTGGTGACCCTGGCCCTGATGCTCTGGTCAAGGTCGGTGGGACTCTCTTCGACTACGTCATCGGTGGTCTCTTGTTGGAATGAGTGGCTCAGCTCGGCTAGTCGGGCCGCCATGTCGCCGGCTGTCTCGTGACGCACGGGTCGACATGCCTTGTTGAGGCGTCGCCGCCTCTTCAGCTCGGTCCCGTCGTCGGAGGGCCTGAGCTGTCCGTGGGCACCCAGGAGCAGTGAGCCCAGGGCCTTCACATCGTCGTCGGGGGTTTCGCCGGGGCTGACGACCCTGGCGCTCGTGAAGCCGCTCAGCACGGGCATTCCGGCCTGATCAACGAGCACCACATCGGACCGCAGGTCTCCGTGGGCGATGCCTGCCCTGTGTACTTCTGCAATGGTACGTGCGAGGGCCGAGCCCAGGCGACAGAGCGCAACGGCGTCCACGACGGGATGTGCTGTCATGTCGGGATGGTCTGCCTCGCCGAGCTTCATTTCGGCCATGTTGCCCCTCCGCGAAAAGCCGAGCAGTACCACGACGCCCGGCAACTGGACGTCGGCCAGGATCTGGGCCTCGTGTTCCATCTGGTCGGCGGCAACCGGGTCGGCGGCCTGCCTGATGGTTTCGTTGGTGTCGCTCAACGGTGGGTCCTTACGGGTTCTCTGTGCCGAGTGAGCCGGCAGCAACCGGGACGACCCCGCCATCGTCGACTCGACCGGCCAGCAGGTCGAGGGCGGCGAGAACCTCCCGTGCCAGGAGGCCTGCCATGTCGTCACCACCGCCGGGTGGGCCAGTTAGCACGAGTGGCCCGTCGACACCGGATGGGGTGGTTCGGGCCAGTTGACGGGCCTCTCGTCTGGCCCGTCGTCGGCTGCCGCTGGGCTCGGCAGTCAGGATGGGCAGCAGTCGGGCAGGGGGGATGCCGGCATTGTCAAGGTTGGAGAGCACCCTCTCCATGGATCGTGTGCCGTGCTTACCGGTGATTCCAACCACGACCACGATGTCGGCGAGGGACATGACGATTCGACAGGGTTCGCCAGGGGTGGATGGACCGAGGGTCTGTCCGGGCGGGGTCAGGTCGATGAGAGGGTCAACATCGACGACCGTGATCAGATGGTGGCGACGGATGTTGACAAGCGTGGCCCTAAGGCTGGGGCCACCGATGGACGGCCAGTCGCGACGACGGCGAAGGCCCGGCAGCAATCCGTAGGACCTTCCAGCGGGTCGGACCGTGAGCCGCTCAAGGGCGGTCCTGTCAAGGTCGCCGCCACGGTGGGCATGGGTTACCTGTTGCAGGTCGGGTCCCACATGGTCGTCCGTGAGGCCGTGGAGGAACGCCTGATCGGCTTCGAGGCATGCGTCAACGAGCAGAACCGACCCGCGGAGCCTTGGATCGTCCCCGAGGCCGGAGGCAATGCAACGGGCCAGCTCTGAGGTGCCCGTGTCGCCCGCTCCGGTGACGGCCACAATCCTGCCGGCCCAGCCGTGAGCCGTGGGCTCCGGTGGCCCGACGCCGAGGTCGAGGTGGTCTGTGGTCGGGATTGGAGAGGCGTGGTGCCGTAGAACGTCGGTGAAGCTGCTGACGGGGAGGTCGTAGGCGACCACCGTGGATGCACCCAGGAGTCGCCACCTGGCGGGGTCGTCGCTGTCTCCGACCACGACTACAGGACAGTCGGCCGAGGTGGCCCTGCTGATCAACTCCCGGTCGAGCCCCACCGTTCTGTGGTCAACGAACAGGGCCGAGAAAGTGCGGCCGGTGCCCAGTCTGTTGAACAGGTCTGAAATGTCGGAACACAGGATGAACTCGGAGCGGGGTTGCGAGTCGGCAAGGCGCGCCACGATGGTCGTGGTCCAGGTGGGGGTTCCTGAGGCCAGTCCGAGGAGCACATGGCGCTGCCCGTTCACCGTGTCGACCATACCGGAGGGTCGCCGGCTACTCCAGAGAGAGGGTCATTCATGCTGCAAACGATAGGAGAATGATCTAGGATCGCCGACATGGCACAGGACATGACAGATTCACCCGGGGCGACTTCGGAGTCTGAGTGGTTGAGCACCGAAGCTGCGGCGCGACGACTTGGTGTGAATCCCAGGACCATCTACAACTTCATCAACGAAGGCGATCTAAAGGCCTACCGGTTCGGCAGGGTCATCCGCCTCAAGTCGGTTGATGTGGCCGCCTTCGAAGTGGCATGCCAGATCCAACCGGGCACGCTCGCCCATCTGGTTCAGGAGTAGGAATCAGGAGCTGACGCGGCGCTTGGGAATACTCCTACGACGGTAGGGTTATTCCCGTGGACGGGACCGCACTGCGGGATCCGTCCCACACATCCTGCCGACCAAGCCCGCCCCGAGGTCCCGTGCCGAACGCCTTCAATCCTTCCGTGTCGGCAGCACTTCCCGGTTACCAGTGGTTGTCGGATCTCCGCATTGAGGCTGCTGAGGGTCTTGATGGCGTTGCCCCGCCGAGCGCCGACGAGGAGGTCTGGAGGTATTCGCGAATCAGAGACCTTGACCTTGAGCAGCTTGGGCCCCTCGTAAGCCAGGTTGAGTCAACTGGCCCGTCTGCCATCTGGCCGCAACCGGGAACAACTGCAGCAACCCTCTTTCTGCGAAACGGTTGGCTCGAGGATGCAACAATCTCCGCCGAGGCCGAAGCACTGGGGGTGACGGTCGGACGGCTCTCAGACAACGAGAACGGTTCCAGGTATCTCGGCTCCGTTGAGGGCGCCCCCGCAGACCTTTTCGGCCACATGAACCGCGCCTTCGGACCGGAACCGTTGGCAGTGGTCGTTCCTGACGGGGTCCGGCTGGATGCACCGATCGTCATCCTCGTGCACACGGACGCCGATTCGGCAGCGGTGTTTCCGCGCCTGTTTGTGAGCTGTGGTGCCGACTCAGATGCCACCGTGGTGGAACAACACACATCAGCTGACGTCAGATCCATGGTCGCACCGGTGCTGGAGGCAGCCGTCGGAAACGATGCCAGGTTGCGACACGGCCTAGTTCAGGATCTCGGTAAAGAGGTGTGGCAACTCTGCCACCAGACCTTCCAGGTCGGCCAGAATGCAACTCTGGATTCCTTCGTGGCCGGCATGGGTGGGTGTTATTCCCGAACACGAACCGACTGCCGTCTAATGGGCAGGGGAGGCCATGCCAGTCTCACCGCCGCCTACCACGGAGAGGGCGAGCAGACCCACGACTTCCGGACCTTCCAGGAACACGTCGCACCGGACACGACCTCTGAACTCCTGTTCAAGGGAGCCCTCGACGGCGCATCCAACTCCGTCTATTCGGGTCTCATCCGGGTGCACCCTGAGGCGGTTCGCACCCGCGCCTACCAGACCAACAGGAACATCAAGCTGTCGCCCGACGCATGGGCACAGAGCGTTCCCAACCTCGAGATAGAGACCGATGACGTGATGTGCAGCCATGCCTCGACCGTGTCGCCGGTGGACCAGGATCAACTCTTCTATCTGGAGAGCCGAGGGGTACCCACCACGATCGCCGAGAGGCTTCTGGTGGAGGGATTCTTCGGAGAGGTCATCGACCGGGCCCCGACAGCGGCTGTTGGTGAAGCACTTCGGAGTGTTCTGGTGGAGCGCCTGGATCGACGCTTACGTAACGCCGTTGCGGGTGAAGCGGCATGAGCAGCGTCCGCGTCTGTTCTCTGGCAGACCTTCCAGACGGGACGGCCCGCAAGGTCGACGTCGACGGTGAGCCGGTGGCGTTGGTCCGGATCGGCGAGCGGATCATGGCGGTGGCCGACACGTGCAGCCACGCCGAGGTATCCCTCTCAGAGGGCGAGGTCGTGGTCGATGAATGCGCAATCGAGTGTTGGAAGCACGGCAGCCTCTTCTCGTTGGAGACCGGCGAGGCCCTGACCCTGCCGGCCACGCAGCCGGTGATCGTGTTCACTGCACGCATCGAGGGTGACGACATCATGGTGGATGAGCGATGACCGTCGACCGGGTGCTCCGAATAGAAGGACTCTGCGCCAAGGCCGGCGACACACACATCCTGAGCGGCATCGACCTTGAGATTCGTCCCGGTGAGGTCCACGCAGTGATGGGGCCCAATGGATCTGGAAAGTCCACCCTTTCGCATGTCCTGATGGGCAGGCCCGGTTACGAGGTGACGGCCGGCTCGGCAACCCTTGATGGTACGGACCTGTTGACGCTCGCTCCATGGGAGAGGGCACAGGCGGGCCTGTTCCTGGCCCTCCAGCATCCGACCGAGGTGCCAGGTGTGAGCCTGGAGTCGATGCTGGTAGAGGCGGCACGGGCCGGCAACCGGGACACGACCGGAGTCCGGGAATCGCTGGTCGCCGAGGCCGAGAGGATCGGATTCGATGAAAAGTTCCTGGATCGACCCGTGAACGTGGACCTCTCGGGTGGTGAGAAGAAGCGGAACGAGGCCCTCCAACTATCGGTGATCCGACCCCTCTACGCGGTTCTGGATGAGATCGACTCGGGCCTGGACGTGGATGCGCTGGCGGCAGTGGCCAGGCGCGTTCAGGACGCCACGGATGAGACAGGGCTGGGGGTGCTGGTGATCACGCACTTCAGTCGCCTGCTCGAGGTGCTCGAGCCAGATCGCGTACACGTGCTCTCCAATGGGCGGATTCACACCTCGGGAGGACCCGAGTTGGCTGAACGGCTCGAAGCCGAGGGCTATGTGGGAATCCTCGGGGAGTCAGCTGCCGCACCAGAGGTGGCTGTAAGCCTGGGTCTGGGCGAGGACCCGTTCGCCGACCCTCTGGCCTAGGTCAGCTGGCGGAAGCCGATTCGTTGAGGCCCTGATCAAGCGTGTTCCAGGCCAGCGTGGCGCACTTGATGCGAACTGGGAACTTCACCACCCCGCGCAGGGCCTCGAGGTCTCCGAGACCGACCGCAGGCTCCTGTGCCTCACCGGTGCTGTCTCCGCCGAGGTCGTCGCCGTGGATGGACATCATCGCCTTGAACGCCCTGATCACCTGATGGGCCTCATCGACGGTCTTGCCCATCACCGCCGTCGTCATCATGGAGGCTGACGACTGGCTGATCGAGCAGCCCTGGCCCGAGATGCTGACGTCGCGGATCGTGTCGTCGTCGACATGCAGGAACACCTGGATCTCGTCGCCGCACAGCGGGTTGAAACCCTCGGCCATGTGGGCGGGCGGGGTTTCCAGCTCGCCACGGTTTCGCGGGTTGCGGTAATGGTCGAGGATGATTTCCCTGTAGAGGTCTTCTAGTCCTGCCACTTTGCTGCTCCAGGGTTCGGTGGGGGGTCAGTCCGGTTGGTGGGAGAAGAAATCGCCGGCTTCTGCCAGCCCGTCCGACAGTAGGTCCACGTCGGATTCATCGTTGTATATGTAGAGGGAGGCCCGTGCAGTTGCACCCACGCCGAGCAGCTTCATGAGCGGCTTGGCACAGTGGTGGCCGGCCCTCACGCAGATGCCACGTTGGTCGAGCACCTGGCTGAGGTCGTGAGGGTGGACGTCTCTGTAGCAGATGGACAGGACCCCTCCCCGTTTGGTGGTGTCGACAGGGCCGTGGATTATCAGATCATCGCCGTGGCGTTCCCTGAGGGTTCGAAGCGCGTAGTCGGTGAGCGCCACCTCGTGGGCACGTACGGCGTCCATTCCGATGGCCTCGAGGTATGTGATGGCAGAGCCGAGGCCGATGATCTCGGCGATTGGTGGGGTGCCTGCCTCGAACTTCCACGGCAGCTCGTTTGGGACGAAGCCTTCACGGGTGACGTTCAGGATCATCTCGCCGCCACCCAGGAACGGGGGCATTGCATCAAGCAGTTCGGTACGTCCCCAGAGCACCCCGACTCCCGTGGGCCCGCACATTTTGTGGCCGGTGAAGGCCATGAAGTCGCAGTCCCATTCGGTCACGTCGGTCGGCATGTGGGGTACGGCCTGGCTGGCGTCGACCAGGCAGAGGGCACCTGCGCCGTGGGCGGCGTCGGCCAGTTGGCGTACCGGTGTGAGCGTTCCGAGCACGTTCGATGCGGCTGAGAAGGCAAAGAGGCTGACCCCGTCGAGCATCTGGTCCAGGTCCGTGAGGTCCAGTCGGCCGTCGTCTGTGAGGGGCAGCCAGCGGATCTCGACACCACGCTCAGCGGCCAACTGCTGCCAGGGCACGATGTTGGCGTGGTGTTCGAGGGCGGTGATGAGGATTGCGTCGCCTTCAGTCAGGTTGGCCCGTCCCCACGAATAGGCGACGAGATTTATGGCCTCAGTAGCGTTCTTGGTGAAGATGATCTCGCTGCTTGACGGTGCGCCTATGAACCGTTGAACGGCTTCTCTGGCGTCCTCCATGGCTGAGGTGGCCTGTTCGGCGATGTGGTAGGCGCCACGGTGAACGTTGGCGTTGATTTCCTCGTAGTACCGATCGAGGGTGTCGAGCACCTGGCGGGGTTTCTGTGAGGTGGCGCCAGAGTCCAGGTACACGATCGGCTGGCCGTTGACCTCCTGTTTCAGCAGCGGGAAGTCTGCCTTTATGGCGGCAGTGTCGAGAGACATGTCGATGCTGTCAGGGGGAGGGGTCATCGGAACGCCTCGTAGCCGTCCCTTTCGAGGCGTTCGGCGATCTCGGCTCCGCCCTGTTCGACTATCTGGCCGTTCACGAGGATGTGGACGACGTCGGGCTCCAGGTGGCGTAGCAACCTCTGGTAGTGGGTGATTGCCAGAACGCCCAGATCGGGTCGTGCAGCACGCACCTCTGAGACACCGTTGGCGACCACCTCGAGTGCGTCGATGTCGAGGCCGGAGTCGGTTTCGTCAAGGATTGCCATCTCGGGTTCGAGGATGGCCATCTGCAGGATCTCGTTGCGCTTTTTCTCGCCGCCTGAGAACCCCTCGTTTACGTACCGGTCGGCGAATGCCGGGTCCATGCCGAGACGGTCCATCCAGTCCATTATCGCCAGGCGCAGCTCAAGCACCGACAGGTCTATTCCCTTTCGGGCCGACAGGGCCTGGCGCAGGAAGTTGATGACCGATACGCCGGCTATCTCCAGTGGGTACTGGAAGGCCAGGAAGATGCCCGCCTTGCCGCGCACATCGGTGGACCAGTCCGTGATGTTGTCGCCACGGAAGCGGACCGAGCCTTCGGTCACCAGGTATTCGGGGCTTCCGAGCAGAACCGATGCGAGGGTCGACTTGCCTGAACCGTTGGGTCCCATGAGGGCATGAACCTCGCCGGCGCCGACCACCAGATCGACTCCCCGCAGGATTGGCGTGCCATCGACGGTTGAGGCATGCAGGTTCGATATCTCGAACAGGGGGGTGGTGTCTGCTCCTGAACTCATCCCGCAAGCCTACGACCCTGTCCCATTATCCCTATGCCCGTAGGAGTAATTGCCGTGGGAGAAGCACGGCTACCAGCCTCTCCTGACCCACTCGTCGAGGTTGGGCGACTCGGCTGAGATGCTGGTGTCATCGCCGTGACCGGGCATCACGATTGTGTCCGGATCAAGGGCGGCGAACAGTCGCCGGTCAATCGACTCGATGATGGTGTCGAAGTCTCCGCCCTCAAAGGTTGTGGCACCGGGGCCACCCGGAAACAGGGTGTCACCCGAGAACACCACCGGCGAACCCTCCAGCCTGAAACAGATCGAACCCGGGGTGTGGCCAGGTGTGCAGATGGTGTGGAGGGAGAGGCGACCAACCTTTATGACGGTCTCATCTTCGAGCAGATAGTCGTAGCTGGGGAGCATTGCGGCATCGGCTGCGGTTACACCAACCTTGTAGCCGGCATCGCGTACAGCCGGCACGGCCTGGATGTGGTCCCAGTGGCCATGGGTTTCGAGCACGGTTCGCACGTCGAGGGCCCGGCACAACTCCAGGAGCTTCTCGTGTTCGTTGGCGGCGTCCAGCAACACCGACTCGCCGGTCTGTCGACAGCGGAGGACGAAGACGTTGTTCTCGTACGGCCCGACGACCAGCTTATGGATCTCAGCCTGCGTGTCGCTGTAGTGGAGGGTTGCTGTCATAGGTCCATTGTGTCGGATGCAGCGGCCCGGAGCCACGCCTGCCGGATGTGGCCGTGCACACGGTCGGCTGGTAGAACAACAGCGTTGGTGACCGAATGACCAAGGAGCACGTCAGGTGAACTTCGCATTCAGTGAGGAACAGGAGCAACTGCGCGAGTTCGTGCGTCAGTTCCTCGAGAACTACTCCCCTGAAACCACTGTCAGGGAACTCATGGAAACCGAGGACGGTTACGACCCGGAGACCTGGTCCATGATGGCCGAACAACTCGGCCTCCAGAGCCTCATCATCCCCGAGGAACACGGCGGGCAGGGCTTCGGTTACGTGGAGTTGACGGTCGTTATGGAAGAGATGGGCAGGGCCCTGCTGTGCGCGCCGTTCTTCTCGACCGTCGTGCTGGCAGCGAACACCCTCATCCACTCCGGCGACGAGGCCGCAGCAGCCGACATGCTGCCTGGCATCGCCAGCGGCGAGACTATCGGGACGCTGGCATTCACCGAGGAAAGTGGCCTCTGGGGCGAGGACGGCATCCAGATGTCGGCGGCTCGAGACGGTGACTCCTGGAGCCTCACGGGAACCAAGATGTACGTCCTCGACGGACATGTCGCCAACCTGATCCTGGTGGCGGCTCGTACCGACGCCGGTGTATCCCTTTTCAGGGTCGACGCCGACGCCTCGGGTCTCACCCGGACAGCGCTGGCCACGATGGATACGACCCGCAAGCAGGCCCGCCTCGACTTCGACAACGTTTCAGGCACCCTCATCGGCACTGACGGTGGCGGATGGGCAGTGCTTGAGAGGGTCCTTGACCTGGCAGCGGTGGCCCTTGCAGCCGAGCAGGTCGGCGGAGCACAGATCTGTCTGGATACCGCCGTGCAGTACGCCAAGGACCGCGTCCAGTTCGGGCGCCCGATAGGCAGCTTTCAGGCAATCAAGCACAAGTGCGCCGACATGCTCCTCGAGGTCGAGTCGGCCAAGTCGGCTGCCTACTACGCCGCATGGTGCGCCGCCGAGCTGAACGACGAGCTGCCGTCGGTGGCGTCGTTGGCCAAGGCCTACTGCTCCGAGGCGTACTTCCACACGACCGCCGAGAACATCCAGATCCACGGCGGCATCGGCTTCACATGGGAGCACTCGGCGCACCTCTACTTCAAGCGTGCCAAGAGCTCGGAACTGCTCTTCGGTGACGCCACCTACCACCGCGAGCTCCTGGCCCAGCGCATAGGCATCTGAGAACTGAACCTCTGAGGGCTCCCGGGCTGGCATGATCAGGCGGTGACCTGGCTCTTTTTGATAGTCGGCCTTCTGCTCGTTGTTGCAGTCGGCTTTGTTGCCGTCGGATCGGCAGTCGGTCGTCTTGAGGCAACCGTTCCACCTGCGGTCTTCGAGGTGGAAGATGTCGTCGACTGGGTCGCCGAGCGTCTGCCAGACGAGGCTGCGGGGCAGCTCAGCCGCACGAACGTGGTGACGATTGTGGGCTGGTATCTGGACTACTTCAGGTCTGTGGGTCTTGCCACCGAACATGGCCAGGAACTAGGTGAGGCCGCCATTGATGCTGAAGCAGGGCGAGTGGTGGCACACCTCGGCGACGCTCTCGACTCCCTCGTTGCCCGAGGCATGGAGGAGCCGGAGCCACTTGAGGCCATCTCGGTTGCTGTGGTCGTAGACCTGCTCGGCGTGTACATGGTTGAGATGGGTGCGGTCGGTGGGGCCGCTGGATCTGAGGGTGGCGGGTAACGTCGCTTCATGATCGACCGCGACGCACCGGTCTTTGTGGCCGGACACCGGGGGCTGGTCGGCTCGGCTGTTGTCAGGCGATTGGGTGCGGCCGGATTCAGTGACCTGCGAACGGTCGGCCGGGAGGAACTCGACCTACGCGACCAGGCCGCTGTCGAAGCCTGGTTCAGGGCCGAGGAACCCCGCTACGTGTTTCTCGTAGCTGGCACCGTCGGCGGAATCCAGGCAAACAGGACACGGCCCGCTGAGTTCCTCTACGACAACCTGATGATCCACGGCACCGTCGTGCATGCCAGCCATCTCGTAGGCGTGACAAAGCTGCTCTACCTGGGGAGTTCGTGCATCTACCCCCGCCTCGCTGATCAGCCGATCGTGGAAGAGGCACTACTTGAGGGCCCTCTTGAACCCACCAACGAGGGCTACGCCCTTGCAAAAATCGCCGGCATCAAGCTCTGCGAGAGCTACCGCCGCCAGTACGGCTCAGACTTCGTGTCGGCCATGCCCACCAACCTCTACGGTCCCGGCGACAACTTTGACCTTGACAGCGGCCACGTTCTTCCTGCACTGATGCGCCGCTTCCATGAGGCACACGAGGCCGGCGCGGGGGAGGTGCCAATCTGGGGTACCGGTTCGGCACGCAGAGAGTTCCTCCACGTAGATGACCTCGCCGACGCCTGCCTTCACATAATGGACAACTACTCGGGGGCCGGGCACCTCAACGTTGGAACCGGTGTCGACATCTCCATCAGGGAACTGGCCGAGATGATCCGCGACCTCGTCCACCCTGCGGCGGAGTTGGTCTTTGATGCCACTAAGCCAGATGGAACGCCCCGGAAGGTGCTTGACGTGTCCAAGTTGACAGATCTGGGTTGGATCGCCGACACCCCACTCGACGACGGGCTGGTTTCAACCTACGAGTGGTTCAGGCAGGCCATGGCGGACGGCACAGCACGACTTTGAGGTCCGCCCCTACTGTTGCTTTGTCTTGCCGGCGGCCTTCTGGGCCTTCTTCCACTCACGAACCGTGGCCAGGGCCTCGGGCCCGTTGATGTCGGCGACAGATCTGGGTGTGTCATCGGCGAATGGTCCGGCTGCCTCCTGCCATCCGTCGGGCTTCACACCCATGCGTTTGGCCAGCACGGCGGTAAAGATCATGGCCTTCTCGTCGCCGTAACCGGGAAGGGCAACCAGACGCCTGCGCAACTCGGCTCCGGACCCGGCGGTTTCCCAGAGGCGGGCAGCGTCGCCGTCGTAGTTGTCTACGACGTGTTGGCACAGCGCCTGAATGCGCTTGGCCATCGACCCTGGAAAGCGGTGCACAGCAGGCTTGGCCCGACAGGTGGCGTCGAGCTTGTCGGGGTCCATGGCCGCCACCGTGGCGGCATCGAGTGACCCAAGCCGATCAAGCAGGGTCGCGGGACCGCGAAACGCCCATTCCATCGGAACCTGCTGGTCCAGGAGCATGCCGATGAGCAGCGCCAGAGGGTCGGTGTTGAGGAGGCCGTCGGCATCCGGGTCGCCGGTGACGGCGAGCGTTCCTGTGAGTGGTGGTGTCATCTGGGGAACCTACTTCTCGGAGCGTCCGATGCCGTGTCCCGTGGCCGGTACCGAGTCGTGGCGCCCGGGGTCGGGAAGATCAACGTCGATTCCGTGGAGGGCTATCGCCTCAGCTACAACCGATGATTCGACAGCGCCCGTCTCGGCGAGGGCAGACAGGACGGCGACGACCACATGACCGGCATCGACCTCGAAGAAGCGGCGCAGGGCCTCGCGGGTGTCGCTGCGTCCGAAGCCGTCGGTTCCAAGAACGTGGAATGGCCTTGGAACCCATCTGGAAACCTGGTCGGGGACGGCCTTCATGAAATCTGTAACCGCAACCACAGGTCCGTCACCGTCAGCTAGCAGCCTCGTCACCAACGGGTCGACCCGGTCACCTTGTGGGTGTAGGCGGTTGTGGCGCTCGACCTCGAGAGCCTGTTCGCGAAGTCTCTTGTACGAGGTAGCGCTCCACAGGTCGACGCCGACACCCCAGCGGTCCGCCAGCTCCTCAGCAGCAGTCATTGCCGCAAGGTGGGCTGGCCCGGAGAACAGAAGCGTCGCCGAAATGGGTCGTTCCGGTGCATCGGTCATCTTGTAGAGGCCGGCGACGATGTCGGCAGGGGTGACGTGGTCGGGACGCGGAGGCATCACGTGGGGCTCGTTGTAGACCGTCACGTAGTAGAAGATGTCCTCGTTGGCCTCAGGGTCCTCGTTGCCGTACATGCGCTGCAGCCCGTCGTCGACGATGGCCGCCAACTCGTAGGCGAACGCAGGGTCGTATGACTGGCATGCGGGAACGGTCGACGAGAGAACATGGCTATGGCCGTCAAGGTGCTGGAGACCCTCGCCGGCGAGGGTGGTGCGGCCGGCAGTGGCACCCATGAGGAAGCCGCGGGCCCTGGAGTCGGCAGCTGACCAGATGAGGTCGCCGACACGCTGGAAGCCGAACATGGAGTAGAAGGTGAAGAACGGAACCATCGGCACGCCCAGGTTGGCGTAGCTGGTGCCGGCAGCGATGAAGCTGGAAAGCGAGCCGGGCTCCGTGATTCCCTCTTCGAGGATCTGCCCGTCGGTGTCCTCGCTGTAGGAAAGCAGGAGCTCATGGTCGACTGGCTCGTAGAGCTGCCCGAAAGGTGCATAGATGCCGAACTCGCGAAACAGCGAGTCCATGCCGAAGGTACGTGCCTCGTCGGGAACAATGGGAACCACCCTCGGGCCAAAGGAGTCGTCTCGCAGAAGGTCGCGTAGAAGGCTGGTGAGAGCCATGGTGGTTGAGACCTCGCGTCCTTCGGACCCCTTTGAGAGGCCCATGAATACCGACGGGTCGGGCAGGGTCGCAGGGCGGCGGTTGCGTATCCGCCGCTTGGGAACGCTGCCGCCCAGGGCCTGGCGACGCTGCATCATGTACTCGAACTCGGGGCTTCCCTCGGCGGGTCTGAAGTAGGGCGCCCGGTCTTCCTGGAGGGCCGATTCGGGAATCTCCTCTTCGAGGTGGAGGCGTTCACGCAGGTCGAGAATCTGGGACGAGGTCATCTTCTTGATCTGGTGCGTGGCGTTGCGGGCCTCGAAGCCTTCGCCCAAGGTCCAGCCCTTGATGGTCTTGGCAAGGATCACCGTGGGGGCTTCGTTTTCCTCGGTGGCTGCCCGGTACGCGGCGAAGACCTTCTGGTAGTCATGGCCGCCACGGGGAAGGTCGCCGAGCTCGTTATCGCTGAGGTGGTCGACCATGGCACGTAGGCGGGGGTCAGGGCCAAAGAAGTGCTCGCGTACGTAGTCGCCGCCTTCGACGGCCAGGCGCTGGTACTCGCCGTCGACGGTGGTGTTGAACTTGTTGAGCAGAACCCCTTCCAGATCCTTTTGGATGAGCTCGTCCCATGCTGATCCCCAGATGACCTTGATCACGTTCCAGCCGGCGCCCCGAAAGACACCTTCGAGCTCTTGAATGATCTGGCCATTACCGCGGACTGGGCCGTCGAGGCGCTGAAGGTTGCAGTTGACGATCCAGATGAGGTTGCCGAGGCCCGAGCGGCCGGCGAGGGAGATGGCACCGAGGGTTTCGGGCTCGTCGCACTCACCGTCACCGAGAAATGAGAAGATTCGTGATCGGGAGGTGTCATCGATGTGGCGGTGTTCGAGGTACTTGTTGAAGCGTGCGTGGTAGATGGAGTTGATGGGGCCAAGACCCATTGAGACCGTCGGGTACTCCCAGAAGTCGGGCATGAGACGCGGATGCGGATAACTGGATAGGCCCTTGCCTGAGATCTCCATGCGGAACCTGTCCAGGTGGTGGTCCTCGAGACGGCGTTCGAGGTAGGCCCTGGCGTAGACGCCGGGTGCAGCGTGACCCTGGAAGTAGATGTGGTCGCCGGGTTGGCCGTCGTCCTTGCCGCGGAAAAACCAGTTGAAGCCAACTTCGTAGAGCGATGCCGAGGAGGCGAAGGTGGAGAGGTGGCCGCCGATGCCGTCGGAGGTCTTGTTGGCATTAATGACCATGGCTGCGGCGTTCCATCGGATGAATGCACGTATCCGGCGCTCGATGTGCTCGTCGCCGGGGAACCACGGCTGATCGGCCGTGGCGATGGTGTTCACGTACGGCGTCCAGGTGGGCGGGGCGTTTCCGACGTTCAGCTCGCCGGCACGTTCCATCAGGCGGGCCAGCATGAAGCGTGCCCGGGAACGCCCGGCCCGGTCCACGAGGGCGTCAAAGGAGTCGATCCATTCCCGGGTCTCTTCCGGGTCGCCGTCTGGAAGTTGGTGGGTGAAACCGTCGATCACGTCAATGATCATGCCAGCACCGGCATGACACCGCACCACGACAGGTCAGCGGTTGGCTGGGCCGTCCCGGTTAGTGTCGCCGCCGATGTCTCAGCCGACCACCACCGTGTACACCGACGGCGCCTGTTCGGGAAACCCGGGACCCGGTGGGTGGGCCTGGGTGGTTCCCGACGGGCCGTACGCCGCCGGATTCGACCCGGGGACCACGAACCAGCGCATGGAGCTGATGGCGACGCTTGAGGCGATGCGGTCCCTTGAGGGTCCGCTTCACGTGGTCAGCGACTCGACGTACGTTGTCCACTGCTTCCGGGACCGCTGGTGGGAGGGATGGTTGCGTCGGAGCTGGAAGAACAGCCAGCGAAAGGACGTGGCGAACCGCGATATCTGGGAACCTCTGATCGAGCTCTACCGGGAGCGTGGCGACGTGACCTTTGAGTGGGTGAAGGGCCACTCAGGTGACAGGTGGAATGACGAAGCTGACCGGTTGGCTGTTGAAGCCGGGTCGCTCCAGGCCGACCTGCGGGGCTGAGGGACTGCGTCGGGTTCGGGGTCCGGCGGGTGCGTGCACCGGTGGTGCCGGAAGGCGTAAGGTCTGGACACCGAAAGAAGGGAGGTGGTCCAGATTAGTAGCAGATCTTGTGGGACTTCGGAGGTGGGCGGCCGCTAGGCGGCGCTGGACCACCCGGCGATAACACGCCGACCACCCCCGGACACCGATCGTCGACACTGGTCCCCGTCGACGCGACAGGTCGGATCCGGGAATACCAGAACAGTATCTATGGCGTGAGGGCGTGCTTTGGCACGCCCTCCGTCATGTTCACGGCCGGGTCAGTCGCTAGCCTCGGCCTACATGGACAGACCTTCGGCTTTTGCAGAAAATCGCTTTCTCGGCGACAAGCGGACCCAGCAGGTCTACGACCTGGACGAGGTTGCCGATGAGGAGGCCATGGCCATCGTGCTAGACGAGTTGATGGCTGCCGAGACCTTTTTGTGTTTCGGTCCTGACACCCTGGCTGAGGCCAGAAACCGCGGCTACCGCCTCAGGAGCATCTAGCCGGCGCCGGTTTCTTCAGGGTGGCGGGCCTGGTGTCTTATCAGGTTGAGGGCGCTGCCGGCGCGGAACCATTCGATCTGGGCCGGAGACATGGTGTGGTTGGCGGCGATTCGGGTGGTGGTGCCGTCCTGGTGTGAGATGGAAACGTCGACCGGGGAACCGGGGGCAAGGTCGGCCAGACCGGTGATCGAGATGCGGTCGTGCTCACCGACCTTGTCGTAGTCGGCCGGGTCGGCAAACGTGAGCGCAAGGACGCCCTGCTTCTTCAGGTTGGTTTCGTGGATTCTGGCGAATGAGCGGGCCATGACTGCCAGTGCTCCACGGAACCTGGGTTCCATGGCGGCGTGCTCACGGGATGAGCCCTCACCCATGTTCTCGTCGCCGATGGCAACCCAGGGGATGCCGGCCTCGTGGTACCGCCTGGCGATCTCGGGGTAGGGGCGTGTCTCACCGTCGGTGATGTCGAGGCCGGTGCCGACGGCGTCGGTGAAGGCGTTGACGGCACCCATGTAGAGGTTCCCGGAGATGTTCTCGAGATGGCCCCGGTAGCGCAGCCACGGGCCGGCCATGGAGATGTGGTCTGTCGTGCACTTGCCCTGTGCCTTGACGAGCACGGCCAGGTCGGTGAAGTCCTCGCAGTTCCAGGCGGCAAAGGGGGCGAGAACCTGAATGCGGTCGCTGTCGGGTGACACGGTGACGTTCACGCCGCTGCCGTCCTCGGGTGGGGCGAGGAACGTGGGCGCGCCGGGATCGAAGCCGTCGGCCGGCAACTCCTCGCCGACGCCGACAGATAGGCGCACGTGTTCACCTGCATCGTTGACGAGGGTGTCGTTGGCGGGGTCGAAGTCGAGTTTCCCGGCAAGGGTGAGAGCGATGACCGTCTCTGGTGAGGTGACAAAGGCGTGGGTGGTGGAATAGCCGTCGTTGCGCTTGGGGAAGTTGCGGTTGTAGCTGGTGACGATGGAGTTGGGCACCCCGTCGTCGAGATCCTGGCGGTCCCACTGGCCGATGCATGGGCCGCAGGCGTTGGCCAGAACCGTCGCCCCAAGTGCCTCGAAGTCGGCCAGGAGGCCGTCGCGTTCGATGGTGGCCCTGACCTGTTCGGACCCGGGGGTGATGAGGAGGGGAGCCTTGGCTGTGAGGCCCTTGGCTACAGCGTCGCGTGCAATGCCGGCGGCCCGTGTGATGTCCTCGTAGCTGGAGTTGGTGCACGAACCGATGAGGCCTGCGCTCACAGCGAGGGGCCAGCCGTTTGCCTCGGCCTCGGCGCCCAGGTCGGCGACCGGACGGGAGAGATCCGGGGTGTGGGGTCCGTTGATGTGTGGTGACAGGGCGGACAGGTCGATGTGGATGACCTGGTCGAAGTAGGTGTCTGGATCGGCCTCGACCTCGTCGTCGGCCCGCAGGTGTTCGGCCACGGCGTCGGCGGCATTGGCCAGAGCTTCGCGGCCTGTGGCCTTGAGGTAGCGGGCGATGGAGTCGTCGTAGCCGAACAGGGAGGTGGTGGCACCGATCTCGGCGCCCATGTTGCAGATCGTGGCCTTGCCGGTGGCTGAGAGGCTTCGTGCACCTGGGCCGAAGTACTCGACCACGGCACCGGTGCCGCCCTTTACGGTCAATATGTCGGCCACCTTCAAGATGATGTCCTTGGGTGCCGTCCAGCCGCTCAGCTCACCGGTCAGGTGGATTCCGATGAGCTTGGGCCACTTGACATTCCAGGGGTTGCCGGTCATCACGTCGACGGCGTCTGCGCCACCGACGCCGATGGCGACCATTCCGAGGCCACCGGCGTTGGGGGTGTGGCTGTCGGTGCCGATCATCATCCCGCCGGGGAAGGCGTACTGCTC
>JACNLA010000019.1 GCA_014381745.1 Actinomycetota bacterium
CCCGCCGCTCCTTGCCGCAATTGGGGTCGGCTCCAAGCTTCGCCTTCCAGCCGGGTTGGGACGCCCTCTTATGTCGTTGCTCAGCCACGGTCGCCGGCTGCGCGGAACGCCGGTGGATCCTTTCGGCCGAACCCGGGTGAGGCGTCTGGAGCGCGAGATGCTGGTGGAGTACCGGTCGGCCATCGGCACCGTTACGAATGTCCTTTCGGTTCAGAATCTGGACGCCGCCGTGGACCTGGCCTCCTCGGCCATGGACGTTCGCGGCTTTGAGGACCTCAAGGTGCAGCGCGGCGAGGCCTTTCTGGAGGGCCTAAAAGCACGTCTGACAACGTTCGCCTGACTCTGACCTCCGCCTTGCGCCCCATTGGGGCCCAGACGTCCCGGGTGGTATATCTACGGGTCCGGCACGGATCTAGAGAGGTGGTTTCGATATGGCCAGCGAGCAGGCGAACGCGATCAAGGAACAACTGAAGCTGCTGTCCGAAGCGGTCGGTGGGGTCGAGACCGTTGAGGAGCAACGGGCCCAGTTCGAGATGGCCGCGGCCATGATGACCGCTCCACCCGAGGGAGTCATCTGGACCGAGGTGGATGCCGGTGGGGTTGCCGCAATCTGGGCTGATGCAGAGGGTGGCTCCACCGAGCACGTCATCCAGTACGTACACGGTGGCGGCTACAAGATCGGTTCGGCCACCGGCTACCGCAACTTCACGGGCCAGTTGGCGAAGGCTGTCGGTTGTCGAGTCCTGAGCGTGGACTACCGACTGGCGCCCGAACACCCCCACCCGGCCGCGGTCAACGACAGCACCACCGCCTACCGGTGGCTGCTTGACCAGGGCTACAGCGCTGAGCGCATTGCCATCTCGGGCGACTCGGCGGGTGGAGGCCTCACGTTGTCGACGCTGCTCAACTTGCGCGACAACGGTGTGGCCCTGCCTGTAGCGGGTGTCCCTATCTCACCGTGGGTCGATCTTGAGGGCCTCGGTGAGTCCATGATCACACGGGCCGAGGTTGACGTGCTGATCGATCCTGTGAATCTGAAGGAGGGGGCCGATGTGTTCCTGGCGGGCCACGATGCACGTGACCCGCTGGCTGCTCCCCTCTACGGGGACTTCACAGGTATCTCGCCGCTGTTGATCCAGGTGGGTGACGAGGAGACCCTGCTTGACGACTCCACGCGAATGGCCGATGTTGCGGCTTCGGCGGGGGTTGACGTGAGCCTCGAGGTGTTCCCCGAGATGCAGCACGTGTTCCAGTTGTTTACCGGCAACATGCCAGAGGCCGATGATGCTGTGGCGAAGATCGCCGCCTGGTTGAGGCCCCGCCTGGGCCTGTAGGCAGCCGGCCCGAGGGGCGGGTTAGACGGTTACCAACGCCGCTGCGATGTCGATGACGGCCTGCTTGCCGTCGCCGAAGAGCATGAGGGCGTTGTCTGCTGCGAACAGCGGGTTGGCGATGCCTGCAAAGCCCGGGCTGAGAGAGCGCTTGATGACGACCACTGTGCGGGACTCGTCGACGTCAAGAATGGGCATGCCCGCTATGGGTGAGCTGGGGTCGTTGCGTGCCGCGGGATTCACGACGTCGTTGGCGCCGATCACGATGGTCACGTCGGTCTCGGAGAAGGTGGGGTTCACCTGATCCATGTCGAACAGGTGCTCGTAACCGATCTCGGCCTCGGCGAGGAGCACGTTCATGTGACCGGGCATGCGACCGGCCACCGGGTGGATGCCGAAGACGACCTCCTTTCCGGACGCCTCAAGCGAGGTCATGAGGTCTCTCACGGCGTGTTGTGCCTGGGCAACGGCAAGGCCGTAGCCGGGGACGATGACCACCCTGTCGGCCACCTCGAGCAGCATTGCGACCTCTTCAGCCGACGTCGAGGTGACCCGGTCTCCGTAGACGTCGGAGTCGTCACGGCCACCGGCGGCTGCGGCCGGGGTCTCAGAGAAGATGACCTCGAAGATTGAGCGGTTCATGGCCGTGCACATGATCTGGGTCAGGATCAGGCCGCTGGCTCCAACGAGGGATCCGGCGATGATTAGCAGAGGGTTGTCGAGCACGAAGCCGGTGGTCGAGGCGGCAACGCCCGAGAAGGCGTTGAGGAGTGCGATGACGACGGGCATGTCGGCGCCGCCGATTGCAACTGTGCTGATTACGCCCAGGATGAGCCCGACTGCAACGAGTGCCCACAACCACGCTCTCGTGTCGGGCTGCACAGCGACCATGACTACGAGCGCCACTGACACGACCAGGATGACGGCCCGGACGACGGGAAGGCCCGTAAAGCCTGACCACTTGAGCGATTCCTGCAGCTTGAAGAAGGCGATGACCGAACCGGTGAAGGTGACGGCACCGATAAGTGCGGTTGCCGCTGCGGCGATGGCGAGCTGATTGTCGGACCTACCGAGCTCGACGGCCTCGATGAACGATGCGACCGCAACAAGAACAGATGCGCCGCCTCCGAAACCGTTGAAGAGCGCCACCAGTTCGGGCATCGAGGTCATCTTGACCTTGACGGCCAGCAGGGCGCCCACGACCGAGCCGATCACCAGTGCGACGGCGAGGGCCAGGTAGGAGATGATGGCCTGGTCCAACATGGTGACGAGGACCGCCAGGAGCATTCCGCTTGCACCCATGAGGTTGCCGCGCGGAGCGGTGCGTGGCCTGCCTAATCCCTTGAGGCCCAGGATGAACAAGATGGCGGCTATCAGGTAGCCGACCGAGATGATGTCGGGGGTGCTCATGACCGGCTCTTCTTGCGTCCGGCAAACATGGAAAGCATTCGATTGGTCACGAGAAAACCGCCGACCACGTTGATGGTGGCGAGGGTGACCGCCATGAAGCCGAGCGTGGTGGTGAGCATGGTGTGGTCTGAGCCGGCCGACACGAGCGCACCGATGAGGGTGATGCCAGATACTGCGTTGGACCCGGACATGAGCGGCGTGTGGAGCGTGGCCGGGACCTTGGTGATCAGCTCGAGGCCCAGGAACACGGCCAGGACAAACAGCGTGAGCGCGATGAGAAGGGTCACTTCGGTACTCCGGCTTCGATTACCTGTGGGTGGACGACCTTGCCGCCGGTGGTGACGAGCATGGCGGCGATGATGTCATCGTCGGTGTCGAGGTTGATGGTGCCGTCATCGGTTACCACCAACTCGATCAGCTTGACCACGTTGTTGGCAAACATTCGTGACGCGGAGAACGCCGAGCCGGAGGCCAGGTCGGTGGGGCCCAAAATGGTGACGCCGTTGTGGATGACCTCCTCGTCGGCCCTTGTGAGCTCGCAGTTGCCTCCACGAATGGCGGCCAGGTCGATGATCATCGCTCCTGGCTTCATGGCGTCGACCATGGCCTCGGTCACGAGGATGGGGCTCCTACGGCCCGGTATCTGGGCTGCGGTGATGACTATGTCGGCTTCGGCCAGGTGCGGTGTAAGAGCCGCCTGGGTGTGGGTGGCAGGGTCGACGCCGTCGTCAACAGGAGGGACGTCTATGGACTTGGCTCCGACGGAGCGGATCTGTTCTAGTGCCTCTTCGCGGATGTCAAAGCCCTCGACAACTGCGCCGAGGCGGCGTGCGGTGGCAATGGCCTGGAGGCCGGCGACTCCGGCTCCGAGCACCACCAGGCGGGCCGGCGGGATTGTGCCGGCCGCGGTGATCATGAGGGGCATCAGCTTGGGCAGCCGGTAGGCGGCGGTGAGGACAGCCTGGGTTCCGGCGATTGTGGCCGTCGAGGAGAGAACGTCCATTGACTGGGCCCGGGTGCTGCGTGGCACCAGATCCAGCGAGTAGGCGGTTGCGCCCGTGGCAGCCACTGCCTGTGCCGCCGGCGGGTTCCAGACGGGGTCGAGGAGGCCGATGACCACGTGGTTGGCAGTAACCCCGGCCAGGGATTCGGCGCTCGTCGGCCCGTGGACGCTCAGGAGCAGACCGTCGCTTCCGATGGTGGTGGCCCTGTCGGGTGCGAGCGTGGCACCAGCGGACTCGTAGTGGGCATCGTCCATTCCGGCCGCTGATCCGGCACCGGATTCGACAACCAGGTCGTGGCCTGCGGCGACCAGGACCTTGGCTGCTTCGGGAGAAATTGCGACGCGGCGTTCACCGGCTACCTGCTCCCGCGTTACAGCGATTCTCACGCCACTCCTCTTGACACTCTGGCCCCGTTGTCGGTATCGACCCGCCGTGAACGGGTACCGCGACCCTACCGGTCAGGCACCTGTTTCCGTATGGGACAAAGGGCCCTTGTTCGGCTGGCCACAGGCCCCCCGGGGATGGCTAGTGTCGGCTCGCAAAGCCCGCCCTACCGGAGGTGAGAACCGTGCCGTCAATGTCGGATCTGAGCATCATGGTGTTCCCGTGGGGTGCCGAGAGCCCCTCAATGGACGAGACCGTCGAGTTGGTCAAGTTGGCCGAGGACCTGGGCTTCTACTCGGCCACCCTGCCAACCCACATGACGATGTCTCCGTCGTGGCTGTTTGAGACGTTCCCCAACCAAGACATTCTGGACGGTCTGGTGATGGCGCCGATCCTGGCTGCCGCAACCGACACGATCCGGATCGGCTTCAACTCGATCCTCCCTCCCCTGCTTCCCCCTTACCAGTGGGCCAAGTACCTCTCGACCCTCGACGTGGTTTCTGACGGACGCCTGATCGTCGGTATGGCGATGGGCTGGTGGGAGGAGGATTTCACCTCGGTGGGCGTGGACCGCCGCAAGCGGGGCCGCCTGTTCGACGAGCAGTTGGAGGCCATCACCCGCCTCTGGACCGAGGACCGGGTGACGTTTGAGGGCGACCACTACCAGCTCGACGACATTCCGCTCGTTCCCAAGCCGATCCAAAAACCCCATCCACCCATCTGGATCGGTGGTGGTGTGAAGTCGATCGACCGGGCCGCACGCTACGGCGAGTGCCTGCTGGCATTTTGGCCCGACGAGGAAGTGGCGCGCGACACGTGGTTGCCGGGGTTGGCTGCTGCGGGCAAAAAGTTCGGTACGGACCCGAAGTTGGCGGCCTTTACCTTTGCCTACGTGGCCGACAGCCAGGCCGACCTGGACTCCTACGGCGACAAGTTGCAGACCGCTGTGGCGTTCGATGACCCGTCGACGGACCCGGCCAAGGTCACGATCTCCGGCTCACCTGAGGCGTGTGCCGAACGCATTCGGGCGTTGCACGACGCTGGGGTGTGGCACTTCGTGATCGAGTTCCAGTTCCATGGGCTGGAAACCATCGACTTCGCCAAAAGGCAGATGGAGAAGTTCGCCACCGAGGTCGGTCCCCTGCTCGAGGGTTAGACCCCACATCGTGCCCGAGACAACGCCCTACTGGTGGGTGGACGCCGGGGTGCCGGCGAGCCCACCGGAGGTAGCGCTGCCCGACGAGGCCGACGTGGTGGTTGTCGGTGCAGGCCTCACGGGCCTTTCCGCTGCCAGAACGCTCGCCATTTCTGGCAGGTCGGTCCTGGCACTCGACGCCGCCTCTCCCGGCGTTCGTGCGAGCTCATGCAACGGGGGGATGATCGGTGGCGGCCACCAGCTCGACATCGACGAGATCAAGGCAAAGTTCGGTGGCGGCATGGTCGAGGGATTGCTGCGCGAAACCCACCTGGATGCCAACGCCTTCATCAAGGCGCTCATCTCCGACGAGGCCATTGACTGTGACCTGACCATCACCGGACGCTTTCGTGGCCTCTGGTCACGGCGGGAGTACGAGGCAGCCGGACGGGAACTGGACAGGCTAAAGAGGATCGTGCCGGTAGAGGCCGAGATGGTGCCACGGGAACGCCAGCACGAAGAGGTGGCTACCGACATCTACGCCGGCGGCACTGTGCTCCCCCTCCACGGTGGCCTGAACCCGGCCAAGTACGTGGCGGGGGTCATGGAAGCCGCTCTGAGCCGGGGCGCCCTTGTTCAGGGCGACACGCCGGTTCTGGACGTCTCCCGCAACGGGAGCGGCTTCATCGTGGAGACCGGCCGTGGATCCGTGCGGGCCGGAGACGTGCTGGTGGCCACCAACGGGTACACGCCGGCTGCACTGGGTTTCGCCAGGCGTCGCATCGTGCCGGTGCCCAGCTTCCTCGTGGCAACCGAACCGCTAGGCAGGGACGTGGTGCGGGGCCTGTTCCCCAACGGCCGCATGGTCGCCGAGTCCCGTAACCGGCACTGCTACTACCGGCCCTCGCCTGACGGGGAGCGTCTTGTGTTCGGCGGCCGTGCTGCCATGACACCGGTGCCTGAGGGGTTCGCCACATCGCAGTTGCGGCGCCTGATCGACTCGATCTTCCCCCAGTTGGGTGAGGTCGCCTTCACCCACAGCTGGAATGCCCGAACCGGGTTC
>JACNLA010000001.1 GCA_014381745.1 Actinomycetota bacterium
TGTGCGTGAATACCTCAACGGTGTCACGGGCTATTCGGGTCTGATCGGCACGATGTCTTGTGACGCCTACGGCGACTGTTCGTCATCAAAGATCACCGTCATCCAAAACATCGACGTCAGCGACTACGACGCCTCAACAGCCAACGTCGTCTACGAGTACGCACCGCTTGCGGCAACCCAGGTCGGCGACATCATCGCCGGTGCCGAGAAGCCCACCTACGGCGGCTCGGTCACGATCGGTGTCGAGGCAGAGGCGACCGGCCTGCGTCCATGGGAGGACGCCTGCTCCTCGCCCTGCTACAACATGATGGTCGCCGTGTTCGACAAGCTGTTCGAGCAGAACGAGGCTGGTTCATACGTACCGAACCTGGCCACAGGTCTCTCCGCAAACGATGACTTCACCGTCTGGACCGTCACCCTGCAGAGCGGCGTGAAGTTCCACGACGGCAGTGCGTTCAACGCACAGTCCCTCGTGGACATGTGGGCCATCCAGCAGGGTGGTGCCGCAGCGGCCGGCCACATCGCCGCTACGGGGCTGACCACGGTCGAGGCGACCGGTGAGCTCGAGGTCACCTACACGCTGTCCAAGACCAACTCGGCCTTCCCCAGCTATCTGGCACGCGCACCCCTCGGGATGCCGTTCGAGCCGGGTGCCGCCGCTGCTGACACCGATGCGTTCAGCATCGCCCCGGTCGGCACCGGACCGTTCGTGATCGAGTCACGTGACATCGACAACGAGACCGTGTTCGTGAGGAACCCGAACTACTGGCAGAAGGATCTCTGGGGACGGCCGCTGCCGTACCTGGACAGCTTCGCCGTGCGTCCGATTCCTGACGAGACAACGAGGCTGGCCTCGTTGACCTCGGGAACGGTCACGGCAATGCAGAGCCTGAGGCAGGCGACCATCCGTGACGCCCGTGAGGCCGAGGGGATCACCCTCTACGAGTTCCAGGGCAACAACGCCGGTGGCGGTCACTTCAACGTGCTAGTCGCCCCCTACGACGATGTCCGCGTTCGCCGCGGCCTGACGCTCGCCAACAACCAGTTGGCGGTCATCGAGGCGCTGGGTGGCAAGGGAATCTCGGGTCCTGGTACCCAGTTCTTCTCGCCGGACAGCCCGTGGTGGTCACAGGCCGTCCACGACGCCTACCCGCACTTCGACTACGAGGCAGGCAAGGCTCTCATCAAGGAGTACGTGGACGATCCCGAGCGTTCCGACGGCAAGGCCGTCGGAGAGAACATCGACGTCACCCTGGCGTGTCCTCCGGACCCGACGCTCATCGCCGCCATGTCGGTGCTGGAACAGCTCTGGACCGGAACCGAAATGGTCGACGTGACCCTCGTCAACACCGACCAGCAGACCCACATCAACGTCTCCCTCGGCCTGGCCAACGGGTTCATGGGTGAGCACGGTGCACACTGCTGGCGTTACGGCGGAGAGGACGACCCGTCGGTCGGCCTGGGCGATGCGTACGCACCGTGGCAGATGTCGCCGCTGAACTTCTCCAACTACTCAGACGACGAGGCATCGGCAGCGCTCGCCGAGGCGATCACGACAGATGACTTCGCCCGTCGCAAGGAGTTGTACGAGCAGGTCGGCCTAATCGGTGCACGTGATGTACCGATGTGGTACTCGGGCCACACAGCGACCGTTATTGCTGTCGCTGACGGCATCGTGGGCCTCGACAACTGGACCACGGTCGACGGTCAACTCGGCATCGGACATCCCAATGCCGAGGGTCGCTGGCACCAGGTCTGGTGGAACAACTAGGCCCAAGGGCTCTCTGATGCGCCTCCGGTGGGGCGGGGCTACGACCCCGCTCCACCGGGTGGCTCATCTCCATATCCGCTCCCGCCGGGGAGGCCCTCAGCGCCGAGGGTCATGGTCCGGCCCCTACCGTGAGAACGGGCTGCCTTGGCCTCTTTCATAGCGACACGCCTTGTGAGGTTGGTGGCGACCCTGCTGGCCGTGTCGTTTCTGACCTTCCTGCTGGTGAACCTGCTACCCGGCGACGCCATCAACGCCCTGATCCCGATCGAAGCCCAACAGGATCAGGAGTACGTGGCCCAGGTTCGGGCCGAGTGGGGTCTCGACGACCCGATGCTGGTCCGCTACGGGAAGTGGCTCGGCGATGCCGTCCGGGGTGACCTTGGCGACTCAATCGTGACCTCACGGGCCGTAAGCGGCGAAATCGCCCACCGGATTCCCGTCACCGGAGAGCTGATGATCGTGACGGTGGTGTTCTCTGTCCTGATGGCAGTACCGCTGGGGGTGGTTAGCGCCTACCGGGAGGGCTCCAGAATCGACCAGTTCATCTCCGGAAGCGCCCAGTTTGCTCTCAGCGTCCCAGGATTCGTGGCAGGTCTGCTCTTCATCTACGTGTTCGCCATGAAGTTGGGCTGGTTCCCGGCCACGGGCTGGACCCGGATCTCAAACAGCATCTCCGGCAACCTGATGACGGTGACGCTTCCCGCCCTCTCCCTTTCTGTCATCGAGGTCGCCGTCTACGCGCGCGTCGTGCGCTCTGACCTTGTGGCGACGCTCAAGGAGGACTACATCCTCTCGGCCAAGTCAAAGGGTCTCAAGGACGGTTTCATCCTGTTCAGGCACGCCCTGCGACCCAGCTCCCTGACCCTCATAACCGTGGTGGGCCTCAACATCGGCCTGCTGCTCGGTGGAACGGTCGTGGTTGAGTTCCTCTTCGCCCTGCCGGGGCTCGGCAAACGCCTCCTTGACGCCATCTTCCAGCGTGACTTCATGATGGTGCAGGGGATAACGGTCTTTGTTGCGATGGTCTACGTCGTCGTGAACACCCTCGTCGACGTCGTCTACCTGGTTGTCGACCCGCGGATCAGGAAGGCCGACTGACATGGGGGCGGCAGTCGACACGGTCGAGCCGACAGCGGCGGTCAGACGACCCTGGATCAGGCGTTTCGTGGCCAAGATGCCCTGGACCACCAGGTTCTGTGCCTCATGGTTGATCGTGATCGTGACAGCGACCGTGTTTGCCGACCTCATTCCTGGCCTTGCCGACCCCAACTACCAGGGGTTCCTCTTCGGCGATGGGGCCACCAACGAGGGCCCGGGCCTGAGCCATTTCCTGGGCACCGACAACAACAGCCGAGACATCCTGGCCAGGATCGTCTATGGCGCCAGGGTGTCGCTCACGGTGGCCCTGGCGGCGGTGTTCATGGGCGTCGTGTTCGGCGGGTTCTTCGGTTCCCTCGTCGGGTTCGTCCGTGGCAAGACCGACTCAACCGTCATGGCCGTCGTCGACGTGATCCTGGCATTCCCCGGTCTGGTTCTGCTCCTGACCGTGGTGACCCTGCTGGGACGAAGGGACCTGGTTGTCATAGCCGCGGTGATCGGCTTCCTCAGCATTCCTCCCTACACCAGGGTCGCCCGGGCCAACGCCCTCTCCATCAGTCGCAGGGAGTTCGTAACCGCCGCTCGTGCAATTGGTACGAAGAAGCGGACAATTCTGTTTCGCGAGGTGATCCCAAACGTCCTGCCGACCCTGCTCGCCTACGCAATGGTCAACGCAGCCGTCATCATCCTGCTCGAGGGTGCGCTGGCGTTTCTGGGCCTCAGCGTGGAGCCACCGACCTCGTCATGGGGAACGATGGTCAACGCAGCCCGTGTGGACCTGCAGATAAACGTCTGGCCGGCTGTGTGGCCATCCCTGGCCCTGGTGTTCACCGTCTATTCGCTCAACAACGTAGGCGACTGGTTGCGGCGTCTGCGTTCCGTGAGATCGGCGGCGCTCTGATGGCCGGCACCCTGCTGGAGGTCGAGAACCTGCACACCACCTTCACCATCCCTGCAGGCGAGGTGAAGGCTGTGAGGGGGGTCAGCTTCAGCCTGGAGCGCGGCAGGACACTGGGAATCGTGGGCGAGAGTGGCTCGGGAAAGACCGTCCTGGCCAGGTCGGTCATGCGCCTCAACCTCGGAACCAACGTGACCACTACCGGCACGGCCATTTTTGAGGGAACGGACCTCCTGACCCGTTCACCCGCGGAGATGCGGTCGCTCTGGGGGTCAGAGATGGCGATGGTCTTCCAGGACCCCATGACCTCGCTGAACCCGCTGGTACGGGTCCAGAGGCAGGTAACGGAGCACCTCTGCCGACACATCGACCTGAGCAGGTCGGAGGCCCGGCAGGCTGCTGTGGACCTGCTCAAAGAGGTTCGGATCCCCGATCCCGAGACCAGGCTGAGAGCATTCCCACACGAGTTGTCGGGCGGGATGCGTCAGCGTGTCTGCATCGCCGTGGCCCTCGCCTGTGAGCCGTCGCTGCTGTTCGCCGATGAGCCGACAACCGCGCTGGACGTGACGGTCCAGCACCAGATCCTGAACCTGCTCAGCCGCGAGCAAACCGATCGGGACATGGCAATGGTGCTTGTCACCCACGATCTGGGCGTGGTGGCCGGCAGAACCGACGACACCATGGTCATGTACGCCGGAACGGTCGTTGAACACGCCCCGACGCGGTCGTTGTTCGCCGACATGCGCCACCCCTACTCAGAGGCGTTGATGCGGTCGATCCCGCGAACAAGCCTTCCCAGCCACACCAGGCTGGCAGCCATCACCGGTCGGCCACCGGACCTGATCGCTCCGCCAACCGGGTGTGCGTTCAGCCCCAGATGTCCCTACGTGCAGGACCGCTGTATAGAGGAGACCCCACCACTGGTTGCCACCGAGGATCCGGCGCACCGCCTTGCCTGCTGGACACCCGTCGGCAGCCCTGAGGGACAGGCGGCCTTCCAGAAGAACCTGGCCTCTGGCCTGCCGCAGGCTGTCGCCGTCGACATCTCAAACCCCAGGCCACCGACACGAGGGGTGGAGGTGGACAGCTGATGGCCGGAACTGGCAAGGCCCATCTCCGTACGGGCGAGGACGTGCTCATGACGGTCGAGGACCTGGTCGTGGAGTTTCCGGTCGGACGTGGGCGCACGGTAAAGGCAGTAAGCGGGATCAGCTTTGACATCAGGTCTGGTGAGACCCTGGGCCTTGTCGGCGAGTCGGGATGCGGAAAGTCCACAACGGGCCGGGCGATCATCCAGTTGCCGCGACCCACTTCTGGAACCGTCACCTTCAAGGGGGTCGACCTGGCTGAACTCTCCGACGAGGAGATCCGCCGGCGGCGCACCCACATCCAGATGATCTTCCAGGATCCGATCTCATCGTTGAACCCGAGACGCACAGTCGGCGACATCGTCGCTGAGCCCCTGCGTGTCTGGGGTCCACATGACGAGGCCGAGCAGAAGGGGATTGTTGATCGAATGCTCGACGCCGTAGGGGTGGACCCCGACGTTGCCCGCGACAAGCGGCCCCACGAGTTCTCAGGAGGACAGTGCCAGAGGATCTCCATTGCGAGAAGCCTCGTGGTAGGGCCTGACCTGCTTATCTGCGACGAGCCTGTAAGCGCCCTGGACGTGAGCGTCCAGGCACAGATCCTGAACCTGCTCGAGGACCTGAAGGCCGAGTACGGCCTGACGGTCGTGTTCATAGCCCATGACCTGGCGGTGGTGAAGAACATCAGCGACCGCGTTGCGGTCATGTACCTCGGAAAGCTCTGTGAGGTGGCGAGCCCTGATGTCCTCTACGCAGAGGCGGCACACCCCTACACCGACCTCCTCCTGGGATCCGTTCCCGAGCCTGATCCCAGCGTGGAGATCGACGAGAGCCTCATAGAGGGCGGCGAGCTTCCCTCACCTATCAACCCGCCGTCGGGATGCCGCTTCCGGACCCGCTGCGACAGGGCGACAGACCTGTGTACCAGCGAGGAACCACAGATGCGCGGAGTTGCAGACGATCACTTCGTTGCCTGCCACCATCCGCTGGTTGCGGTCGCCGGGTAGGTCGGGGTTTGCCACGGACACAGCCGTGGGCGATGATGACGCATTCCACAGCGCCAAGGTGATCACGCCTTGCGTGACGTACAACCCAACCGGAGGGAAACAAACATGCGTCGACATGGACGTGTACTGCTTGCACTGGGCCTGGCCTTCACGCTGATTGCGGGAGCCTGTGGTTCAGACGATGCCGAAGAGGCGGCTCCGGCTGCTACGACTGCGGCGGCTCCGGCCGTTACAGCGGCTCCGGCAGCTACGACTGCGGCTCCGGCAGCTCCGGCGACTACCGCCACCCCCGTGACGGTGCCGGCTAGTGGTTTGGCTTCTGTTTGTCCTTCGCCTTTGGTGATTCAGACGGATTGGTTTCCTGAGGC
>JACNLA010000044.1 GCA_014381745.1 Actinomycetota bacterium
CCCGAGTAACACCGGATCCGGGAAAGCCGGTGTGAATCTGCGAGGACCACCTCGTAAGGCTAAGTATAGGTAGGCGACCGATAGTGAACTAGTACCGTGAGGGAAAGGTGAAAAGTACCCCGGGAGGGGAGTGAAATAGTACCTGAAACCGTTGGTCTACAATCAGTCAAAGCGTAGTTTCAAACTTCGGTTTGAAGCCGCAATGGCGTGCCTTTTGAAGAATGAGCCAACGAGTTACGGTGTGTGGCAAGGTTAACCCGTGAGGGGGAGCCGGAGCGAAAGCGAGTCTGAACAGGGCGTTCAGTCGCATGCTGTAGACCCGAAGCCGAGTGATCTATCCATGGGCAGTGTGAAGCGGGGGTAAGACCCCGTGGAGGCGCGAACCGACCTAGGTTGAAAACTGGGCGGATGACCTGTGGATAGGGGTGAAAGGCCAATCAAACTCGGTGATAGCTGGTTCTCCGCGAAATGCATTTAGGTGCAGCGTCGCATGTTCAGTCATGGAGGTAGAGCACTGGATGGGTTAGGGGGCCTACAAGCTTACCAACCCCAGCCAAACTCCGAATGCCATGACTCCAGAGTGCGGCAGTGAGTCCTCGGGGGATGAGCTTCGATGGACGAAAGGGAAACAGCCCAGACCGCCGACTAAGGCCCCAAAGTTCTGACTAAGTGGTAAACGAAGTGGGATTGCACAGACAGCCAGGATGTTGGCTTAGAAGCAGCCATCATTTAAAGAGTGCGTAATAGCTCACTGGTCGAGTGATCCCGCGCGGAAAATGTAACGGGGCTCAAGTCAGACGCCGAAGTCGCGGACTTCTGCTTGCAGGAGTGGTAGCGGAGCGTCGAGTTCGGAGCGAAGCGACGGTGTAAACCGGCGTGGACCGGGCTCGAGTGAGAATGTTGGCATGAGTAGCGAGAGAGGGGTGAGAAACCCCTCCGCCGGAAGTCCAAGGGTTCCTGGGGAAGGCTAATCCTCCCAGGGTGAGTCGGGAGCTAAGGCGAGGCCGAGAGGCGTAGTCGATGCACAACCGGTTGATATTCCGGTACCACGGGTTGCGCGACAAACGCCGACCCGCAGTTGCTTGAGGGATGGTCGACCCTTCGGGGTTGACAGGAACTTGAACCAACTGTGGCGAGGTGAGTGATGCGGGGACGCAGGTAGGTAGGTGATCCCAGGCGATGGTTGTCCTGGGGCAAGCGTGTAGGTCGGGGCGTAGGTAAGTCCGCTCCCCATAAAGACTGAGACGTGACGCCGAGCCGTTTAAGGCGAAGTCACTGGTCCTTTGCTGCCAAGAAAAGCCGCTAGCGAGTGCAACCGGTGCCCGTACCCCAAACCAACTCAGGTGGACAGGTAGAGAATACCAAGGCGATTGGGAGAACTATGGTTAAGGAACTCGGCAAATTGCATCCGTAACTTCGGGAGAAGGATGACCTTAATAGGGTGATAAGACCTTGCGTCTTTGAGCCTGAAAAGGTGACACAAACCAGAGGAAAGCGACTGTTTACTAAAAACACAGCAGCGTGCTAAGTCCTAAGACGACGTATACGCTGTGACGCCTGCCCGGTGCTGGAAGGTTACGGGGAAGGGTTAGCCTTCGGGCGAAGCTCTGAACCTAAGCCCCAGTAAACGGCGGCCGTAACTATAACGGTCCTAAGGTAGCGAAATTCCTTGTCGGGTAAGTTCCGACCTGCACGAATGGCGTAACGACTTTCCCACTGTCTCAACCATAGACCCAGCGAAATTGAAGTACGAGTAAAGATGCTCGTTAGCTGCAGAAGGACGGAAAGACCCCGTGGACCTTTACTACAGCTTGGTATTGGTATTTGTTATGCGTTGTGTAGGATAGGTGGGAGACTTGGAAGCGTCGGCGCTAGCCGATGTGGAGTCAACCTTGAAATACCACCCTGCGTTTGACGGATATCTAACCTGGGCCCGTTATCCGGGCTGGGAACAGTGCCAGGTGGGTAGTTTGACTGGGGCGGTCGCCTCCTAAAAAGTAACGGAGGCGCCCAAAGGTTCCCTCAGTCTGGTTGGCAATCAGACGTCGAGTGCAATGGCACAAGGGAGCTTGACTGCGAGACCTACAAGTCGAGCAGGTGCGAAAGCAGGGCATAGTGATCCGGCGGTTGCGTGTGGAAGCGCCGTCGCTCAACGGATAAAAGGTACCCCGGGGATAACAGGCTTATCTTCCCCAAGAGTCCATATCGACGGGAAGGTTTGGCACCTCGATGTCGGCTCATCGCATCCTGGGGCTGAAGCAGGTCCCAAGGGTTGGGCTGTTCGCCCATTAAAGCGGTACGCGAGCTGGGTTTAGAACGTCGTGAGACAGTTCGGTCCCTATCCTCTGCAGCCGGAGGAGATTTGAGAAAGGCTGTCCCTAGTACGAGAGGACCGGGACGGACGTAGCTCTAGTGTGCCAGTTGTTCCGCCAGGAGCATGGCTGGTTGGCCACCTACGGAAGGGATAACCGCTGAAAGCATCTAAGTGGGAAGCCCGTTTCAAGATGAGATCTCCCACCGGGAAACCGGGTAAGGCCCGTGGTAGACCACCACGTTGATAGGCCGGAGGTGTAAGCACGGCAACGTGTTCAGCCGACCGGTACTAATCGGCCGAGGGCTTGGTTACATCACATCGATCGTTGATCCCGATGTTCGTGTTCGCTATGGAGTGCTTGAGGGGTCCTCGGACCGCTCTTTGACAACTGAATTCGTGCCCGCCATCCCGCAGGGGTGGGCACACAAGGTTTCGGTGGCTATGGCGGCGGGGTCACACCCGTTCCCATTCTGAACACGGAAGTTAAGCCCGCCAGCGCCGATGGTACTTGGGTCGAGAGGCCCTGGGAGAGTAGGACGCCGCCGGATTTCGCACGCTGAGAGCGGGGCCTTAGGGCCCCGCTCGAGCGCGTTTTGGGGCAACCGTGGTGCCCAACATGACGGGCTGGTACTGCGGTTCAGCCGGGTGGTGCGATGCGGCCCCCTGCCTTGTTGCGTTCCCAGAGGAGGCGCCAGGCGGGGTCGTCGGCCGTTGTCTCCCGGAGGGCGGCTTCGGCGGCTTCGCTGTCGCCAGCCAGGAGCTGGGCGGCAGCCTTCCAAAACCCGGTCTGGATGTTGGCTAGCGGGTGTGCGGCGGCTGCCTCGAGCGCGGCCATGGCCTCGTCGGTTCTACCGGCAGTGACGGCGTTGATACCGGTGCCCATGAGGTCGTACATCTCGTGGAGGTCCAACAGACGTGCCAGCTCGGCGACCGGAGCCGTGTGGTCGTCGGTTCGCAGGTCGATCTGGTGGGCCCACCCCGGCTCGCCGGGTTCCCCGGATGCAACGAGAAGCGCCGCTGAGGTGGATCCCCGCAGATCGCCACCGGCATCGTGGCCTGCGGCTACGGCCGTCCACAGCCGGCGGGCCAGGTTCTCTGATGAAGCACTGAAGGCCTCGAGCATCAGGTCCCAGACGCCGTCCGCTCCGGCCATGTTCGCCAGGGCCACGACGCCGTCGCCGACGGCGTGTCCGGCACTGGGGATACAGGCGCTGCCCGTGTGGGCGGCGATCCGGCCCTGGGCGTCGATGATGGCAACCTGGCGGGACTCAGCCTGCGTGTCGTTGGCCAACAGGGCGGTGAGGGCCTCTGTGGGGGTGTGGCCGGAGCGCAGGAGGTCGAGCGTGAGTGGCCCGTAGGAGGATTCGGTGACCGCCTGGGTGAGAACAGCCCCCACGCCGGCCTCGACCCAGGGGACCTTGTGGCCGACAGCCAGCCAGCCGGTGTGTACGGCGGCACCGAGTTGGCCGGTTTCCGGGTCGCGGGCGATTGTCGAGAGGGTCATAGGTGCTCCTGAGTATGTGGAAGGGGACGCTACCCGTGGCGGGCGGGAGGCTCGTGACCGGCGTGGCGCCGGTAGCCTCATCGCCCATGGCCCCGCCTCAGGATCGACGGTCCTCCCGTCAGGGTGGAGGCTCCCGGGGTGGTGGCGGTCGTCCCGGTGGAGGGTCTGGAGGAAATCGCGGCGCCCGCCGGGCAGGCGGCGGCCGCCCCGACGGCCAGAATCAGGACCGCCGTCGGCGTCCGCCTGACGATGCCGGCCCGAAGAACTGGGGTGGCGTGGCCAGACGTGCGGCAGGCCGCCTCGAGCGCGAAGAGTCCGAGGATCGCGACTGGCGCAGGGAACAGACCGCCGAGCGAACGACCCGGCCCGACCGGACCCCACCGGAGCGTTCCGACCGCCTGCGTAGGGAGGCGGCAGATGCCGTTGCCCGTGGCGTGAAGCCCGCCAAGCCGGGGCGTGTCCACAAGGCCCTTGACCGTGAGCCTTTGCCTGATGCGCCGAGGCGGCTTCCCGAAGCCGATGTCGCCCTGCGTAAGGCCATGGGTGATTCAGCCGGGTCGCGTGCGTCAGCCAAGTTGGGAGAGGCCGCTCGGGCATTCGACGATGAGCGCTTCAACGATGCCCGGCGCATTCTCAACACCCTGGTGGAGCGCGCTCCCGAGGTGGTCGAGGTAGTCGAACTGCTGGGCCTCACCCACTACCGGATCGGCAACTGGAAGGCAGCCGCCAAGAGGCTCGAGGTGTTCCGGAACCTGACGGGCGGCACCGAGCAGCATCCGGTTCTGGCTGACTGCTATCGGGCGCAGAGCCGGTGGGCCGATGTCGAGGTGCTCTGGGCCGAATTGCGTAACGCCTCTCCGAGTGCAGCGTTGGTGACCGAGGGGCGTCTGGTGGCCGCCGGCGCGCTGGCCGATCAGGGCCGCATGGCCGATGCCGTAAGGGAACTTGAGCGCGGGTGGTCGTTTCCGAAGCGGGCACGCGACCATCACCTGCGACGCGCCTACGCGTTGGCCGACCTCTATGAGAGGTCCGGTGCGGCGCCGCGGGCCCGCGAGTTGTTCCGGTGGGTCTCTGGCCGCAACCCCGACTTTGCCGATGTCGCCGACAGGTTGAGGTCAATCAACTGAGGTCGTAGGGGCCGCTGTCACAGGCCCTGCATATGGTCCGTCTTGTCGGCTTCCCCACCAACAGTGGTTCGGGGTGTTCGCTCCGGGCCCATGCGAAGGGAGCCCAGCATGGCTACCAGCAAAGAGTCCAGTCCCGGCACCGACCCCGTCCCGCCCGATACCAACCTGTGTGTCCTGGTGGGTGAGTTGAGCAGCGATCCCAGGTCGTTGGAGTTGTCCTCGGGCAGTGCGTTGTGGCGCTACGAGGTCACGGTGCGCGATGGCGATGCAACCGACTCGGTTCCCGTCGTCCGCTTCGATCCGCTCGTCAGCGAGACCTCGTTGTCGGCGGGGGAGAGGGTCGTCGTGGTCGGACGGGTTCGTAGGCGGTTCTTTCGGGCCGGGGGTACCACGGTGAGCCGCACCGAGGTCCTTGCCGACCGTCTGGTTCCGGTCCGCAGCGGCGTCAGGGCGGCAAGGCTTGTTGAGTCTGCGGCAGCCCGACTCTGTTCGGTCAGCCCTGCCAATGTTGAGGCGGCCTGATGACCGGCGCAATTCTGTCTCCGCGCGCCGCCGCCATCGGCGTATGGTGAACCGGTGCCAGCGCAGCATCAGCTGTGGGCAAAAGTTCATCCAGAACCGGGAGAAGCCAGGTGGAACTCGAGAACCTTTTGGGCGAAGACGCCGCCTACCTGTTGGAGCACGAGTCGAAGGGGATTGCGGCCGACCAGTTGTCGGGCCCGGGGCCCGACTACGTGTCAGAGGTGTTTTCCCAGACCGACCGTTCGCCGCAGGTTCTTCGCAGCATCCAGTCTCTCTTCAACCACGGTCGCCTGGGTGGCTCCGGCTACGTGTCGATCCTGCCGGTTGACCAGGGAATCGAGCATTCGGCGGCAGCCTCGTTCGCACCCAACCCCGCCTACTTCGACCCGGCCAACATTGTGGAACTGGCCATCGAGGGTGGATGCAACGCGGTAGCTTCCACGTTCGGAGTGCTGGGGGCGGTTTCGCGGCGTTTCGCCCACCGGATTCCCTTCATCGTGAAGCTGAACCACAACGAGTTGCTGACCCTTCCCAACCGCTTCGACCAGGTCATGTACGGATCGGTCGACCAGGCATACGACCTGGGTGCGGCCGGCGTGGGTGCCACCATCTACTTCGGGTCCGACGAGTCCACCCGTCAGATCGCCGAGGTCTCAGAGGCATTCGCCAGGGCGCACGAGCTGGGGATGTTCACGGTGCTGTGGTGCTACCTGCGCAACTCCGGTTTCGTAGTCGACGGCGTCGACCACCACGCCTCGGCTGACCTGACCGCCCAGGCCAACCACATCGGCGTCACCATCGAGGCCGACATCATCAAACAGAAGCTGCCCGAGGTGAACGGCGGCTACAACGCAATCCCCGGCTTCGGCAAGACCCACCCGCTCGTGTACGACGAGCTCACGAGCGACCATCCCATCGATCTCTGCCGCTGGCAGGTCGCCAACTGCTACATGGGTCGCATCGGCCTCATCAACAGCGGGGGTGCCTCATCAGGTTCAGGCGACATGGCCGAGGCGGTGCGCACAGCGGTCATCAACAAGCGCGCCGGGGGCATGGGTCTCATCAGCGGCCGCAAGGCATTCCAGCGACCCATGGCCGAAGGGGTCGACCTGCTGAACGCCATTCAGGACGTCTACCTGGATGCCTCGGTGGATCTGGCCTGATCGCCTGCCCGCCGACCCCGCAAGGGACACCGGCACTGTGACGAACATCGCAGGAAATTGGGCAGCCGGATCACAAGGCTTTTGATCGCGCGTGGTTATGGTTGTGCGCGTGCAGGGGACGACCGGCAACGAGGCCGGAACGCCGATGGGCATGAGACGGCAGGTGGCGACGTGACCGATACAGCGGCACCCCCGGACGCACTCCCCGTCGACAAGGTCATTGTCCGCTTTGCCGGCGATTCCGGCGACGGAATGCAGCTCACCGGTGACCGCTTCACGAGCGCCAGCGCTCTTTTTGGCAACGACCTGGCGACCCTTCCCGAGTATCCAGCCGAGATCCGCGCTCCAGCCGGCACCCTGGCCGGCGTGTCGGCCTTCCAGGTCCAGATATCTGACCACGACATAATGACGCCCGGCGACGCCCCAGACGTGCTCGTGGCGATGAACCCAGCCGCCCTCAAGTCAGATCTGCACATGTTGGTTCCCGGCGGCACCCTGATCGTGAACGCCGACGCCTTCGAGGAACGCAACCTGGCCAAGGCCGGCTACGAACAGAACCCGCTCGAGGGTTCCGATCTGGACGCCTACCGGCTCATCACGGCCCCCATGACCAGCCTCACCAAGGAGGTCTGCAAGGACCTGGGCGTCAAGCCACGTGATGCCGAGCGTTCAAAGAACTTCTTCGCCCTGGGTCTGGTGTCGTGGATGTACAGCCGGCCCACCGAGCCCACGATGGAGTGGATCGACGCCAAGTTTGCCGGACGCGACCTGATAATCGCCGCCAACAAGGCCGCCTACAACGCCGGCCACGCCTTTGGTGAAACCGCCGAGCTGGGCCACCAGCGGGTGGTGGTGCCGGCGGCTCCCCAGCAGCCGGGCACCTACACCAACATCAACGGCAACACGGCGCTGGCCTGGGGCCTGGTAGCTGCCGGCGAGCTGTCGGGTCTGCCGGTCTTTCTGGGCTCGTACCCGATCACGCCGGCCACCGACATCCTCCACGAACTGTCCAAGCACAAGTCCTTCGGTGTGACCACCTTCCAGGCCGAGGACGAGATTGCAGCTGTCGGTTCGGCTCTGGGTGCCTCCTACGGCGGCTATCTGGGTGTCACCACCACGAGCGGTCCGGGCGTGGCCCTAAAGTCCGAGACCATCAGCCTTGCGGTCAGCCTTGAGCTGCCGCTCGTGATCGTGGACATTCAGCGTGGCGGGCCGTCGACCGGGCTGCCCACCAAGACCGAGGCCGCCGACCTGTTGATGGCCATGTACGGCCGGCACGGCGAGGCGCCGCTGCCGATCGTGGCATCGCGTACGCCTGCCGACTGCTTCGACGTGGCGATCGAGGCTGCACGCATTGCGCTCACCTACAACACCCCGGTGATCCTGCTCTCCGACGGGTACCTGGCCAACGGTTCCGAACCGTGGCGCCTCCCCGAAGTGGACTCTCTTACGCCGATACCCGTCGAGTTCGCCACGGAGTTCAACCACACCGACGCCGACGGCGAGCCCGAGTTCTGGCCGTTCCTTCGCGACGAGAACCTGGTTCGCCCCCTGGCTCTCCCGGGTACACCGAACCTGATGCACCGGATCGGCGGCATCGAGAAGCAGGACGGCTCCGGAAACGTCAGCTACAGCACCGAGAACCACGCCCACATGGTTGCCGTCAGGTCTGAACGGATCGCCGCAATCGAGGTTCCAGATGTCGAGGTCGTGGGCCACCCCGAGGCCGATGTGCTGGTGCTGGGCTGGGGCTCCACCTGGGGTGCTATTACCGGCGGTGTCCGACGCCTGACCAATGCCGGCTACAAGGTGGCCCAGGTGCACCTGACACACCTGAACCCGTTCCCAAAGAACCTGGGCGAGGTGCTGGCCCGCCACAAGAAGGTTCTGGTCCCTGAGATGAACCTGGGGCACCTGGCACGCATGGTGCGTGCCGAGTACCTGGTGGATGCACAGGCGATCGGCAAGGTGACCGGCCAGCCGTTCACCGCCGGAGAGATCGAACAGGTCGCACTGGGGGCACTCGATGACTGACACGCTCAACATCGCCACGTCCAACGTGGGTGAGGCTCCTGAGACGAGTCGTTCCGACTGGCAGAGCGACCAGGAGGTCCGCTGGTGTCCCGGCTGTGGCGACTACTCGGTGCTCACCGCCATCCAGCTGCTGCTGCCCGAGCTGGGGGTGCGGCGTGAGAACACGGTGTTCATCTCGGGTATCGGGTGCGCCGCGCGCTTCCCGTACTACATGGACACCTACGGGGTGCACACGATCCACGGCCGTTCGCCGGCGTTCGCCACGGGCCTCGCCATGGCTCGCCCCGATCTCGACATCTGGGTGATCGGTGGTGACGGCGACATGCTCTCGATCGGCGGCAACCACCTGATCCACGCCCTGCGCCGCAACATCAACCTGAACATCTTGTTGATCAACAACCAGATCTACGGCCTGACAAAGGGCCAGTACTCGCCGACGAGCGAGAAGGGCAAGGTCACCAAGTCTTCGCCGGTGGGTGCCACCCCCAGGCCGTTCAACCCGGTCAGCGTTGCTCTGGGCGCTGAGGCCAGCTTCGTGGCCCGCACCCATGACATGGACCGTAGGCACATGCAGGAGGTCTTTCGCCGGGCGTACCAACACGACGGTGCCGCCTTCGTCGAGGTCTACCAGAACTGCAACGTGTTCAACGACGGGGCGTTCGGTGAGATCACCAAGAAGGCGGCCCGCGACGACATGCTCATCGACCTTCACCATGGCGAGCAGATCAGGTTCGGATCCGAGAGCGAGAAGGGCGTGGCCCGCCTAGACGGTGGCGTCCAGATTGTGGACGTGGCCGATGTCGGTGAAGAGGCCATCCTCGTTCACGACGAGACCAAGCCAGATCCGTCGACGGCCTTTTCGCTGTCACGTCTTGCTGAGGGTCCTCACTCGCCAACCCCGATCGGGGTGTTTCGTGCCTGTAACCGCGACGAGTACGGCAGGGCGGTGGCGGAACAGATTGCCGAGGTGACCGCCAGCCGAGGCAAGGGCGATCTGGCGTCGCTGCTGCGTTCCCAGCCCACCTGGGAGGTCTGAGCGCGCCGGGCTGTGGCCCGATGCCTCCACCATGAGTTGGGCGCTGGACCTGGACGGGGTCGTCTGGCTGGGGTCAGATGACATTCCCGGTGCCGCCGATGCTGTGGCGCGTCTGCAGGCAGCGGGCGAGAAGGTCCTGTTCGTGACCAACAACTCGGGTCGTCGCGTGGTGGACGTAGAGGCCAAGTTGGCTTCACACGGGATAGATGCGATGGGCGGGGTGATCACCTCGGGGATGGCGGCCGCCCGGATGGTCGAGCCCGGTGAGACCGTGGTGGGCCTGTGTGGCCCCGGGGCGCGTGAGGAACTCGAGGCGAAGGGAGCTGTCGTTGTCCGGGAGGGCCCTGCTGACACGGTGGTGGTGGGCATGCACGAGGACTTTGACTACTGGCGTCTGACAGCTGGGGTTCAGGCGGTGCTGGGTGGGGCTCGCCTGCTTGCCACCAACGAGGATGTGTCCTGGCCAGCCGAGGACGGCATCCGCCCGGGTGCGGGGGCACTCGTGGCCGCTGTGGCCACGGCGACGGGTGCCACGCCTGTGTTCGCGGGGAAGCCGCACCAGCCCATCTGCGACCTGGTGCTTGACGCGGCTGGCTCGACCGGCACGGTTGTGGGTGACCGTCCCGACACCGATGGTCTCCTGGCGAGGGCACTGGGGTGGGACTTTGCGCTCGTGCTCTCAGGGGTGATCGGCGATGATGACCTGCCGATCGACCCGGTTCCCGATTCGATTCACCCGGATCTTGCCGCCGTTGTGGATGAGGCTCTGGGGTGAGCCAGCGGCACCGCCTGGACCAGGAGATGGTGAGGCTGGGCCTCGTTGAGAGCCGTTCGGTGGCGCAGGCTGTGATCGCTGATGGTCGTGTGACCGTCGATGGGGCCCCGGCTTCGAAGGCTGCCCGGCTGGTGGACCCAGCTCAGGCAGTTGTGGTGGCCGGTCCGCCGGCGAAGTACGTGAGCCGTGGTGGCCTCAAGTTGGAGGCTGCCCTGGAACGCTTTGGCGTGGACGTTGCCGGCCTGCGTGCGATCGATGTGGGTTCCAGCACCGGCGGGTTCACCGACTGCCTTCTGGACCACGGGGTCGAGTCGGTGCTTGCCCTTGATGTGGGCAGGGGGCAACTGCATGAGAGCCTGCGCGACGATCCGCGTGTCGGGGTGCATGAGCGCACCAACGTGAGATCCGTTGATCCCGAAGCCATCGGTGCACCGTTTGACATCCTGGTGGCGGACCTGTCGTTCATCTCCCTGCGGACCGTCATGGCCGATCTGTTCTCTCTGGTGTCGGATTCGGCGCCGATGCTGTTGTTGGTGAAGCCACAGTTCGAGGCCGGCAAGCCCGAGGTGGACCGGGGAAGCGGTGTTATCCGTGACCCCGAGGTGTGGGAACGGGTGCTCGGTGAGGTCGAACGGTCGATTCGCGGCCACGGAGCCGCCATCATGGAGGGCATGGCCTCTCCGATCACGGGTGCTGAAGGGAACGTGGAGTTCCTCGTGCATGTGGTGCGGGGTGAAGCGCCGGCGTTGGATGCGTCTGTTCTGGTTGCCGAGGCGGTTGACCTGACGGGTGGGGGAGGTGCCTGATGGCGATCGTGGGCCTGGTGGTGCACGAGGACCGGGCGGCGGCGGTCGAACAGGCCGACGTGCTGGCCGGCCGGCTTGTCAGCGAGGGCCACGTTGTTTGGCGCTCTGGTGATGACGGCTTCGGCGGTGGCGGTGCCGACGACCTTGACCTGGTGGTGAGCCTTGGCGGCGACGGTTCGATCCTGAGGGCGGTTGGCCTGTTGGAGAGCAGGCCGGTTCCTGTGCTGGGGGTCAACTTCGGTCATCTCGGTTATCTGACCGCTGTGGGCCCCGACGATGCGCTGGATGCCGTGGAGAAGGCCCTGGCCGGCGATCATGACATTGAGGAACGCATGATGCTGCGGGTCGAGGTGGAGCGGGCTGATGGAACGTCCGGCTCTGTCGATCATGCTCTCAACGAGGTTGTTGTGGAGCGCACTGCCGCCAGCCAGACGGTGCGCCTTGGTGTGTGGCTGGATGGAGATTTTTTCACGTCGTACGCGGCCGATGGGATGGTCGTGGCCACCCCTACGGGCTCGACTGCCTACGCTTTTTCGGCGCGGGGGCCGATCGTGGACGCCGTGCACCGCTCCATTCAGGTCACGCCTGTGTCACCCCACATGCTCTTTGACCGGACCCTGGTGTTGAACCCCTCGAGCGAGGTCCGCGTCGAGATACTTGGAGACCGGTCTGGTACGGGCACGGTTGACGGGCGCTTTCTGGCTGATCTGGGCCCTGGCGATCAGGTTGTGTGCACGGCCGCTGACCGGGTTGCCCGTCTGGTCACCTTCGGCAAGCGTGACTTTGAGCAGTTGTTGAAAGAAAAGTTCGGCCTCGAGGACCGCTAGAGCGGTTACGCCGGGTGGTCACCCAACTGTGTCGCAGGTGCGTGCGAGGATGACCCCATGCTGTTGGAGTTGCGTGTAGCCGACCTGGGGGTGATCGAGGAGGTCTCCATCCTGTTGGGCCCCGGCCTGACAGCGGTTACCGGTGAGACCGGAGCAGGCAAGACCCTCATCGTGGGCGCCATCGACTTGCTGCTGGGTGGGCGTGCCGACCCCTCGATAGTGCGGCCGGGTGCCGAAGAGGCGGTGGTCGAGGGGCGCTTTCTATCCGGCGAAGACGAGGTGCTGGTGCGCCGCGTGGTGCCCCGCGAGGGGCGCAGCCGTGCCTACCTCGACGGTCAGCTCGCCACGGCGGCCGCCCTCACCGAGATGGGTGCACGTCTTGTGGACCTGCATGGTCAGCATGCCCACCAGAACCTGTTGGCCGGGCCTGCCCAGCGAGCGGCGCTTGACCGCTTCGGCGGGGTCAACCTGGCCCCGCTGCAGGATGCCGTCGATGCCCTCGCTGGCATCGACGCCGAACTGGACGCCGTTGGTGGCGACGAGCGTGCCAGGGCGCGAGAGATCGACCTGCTCCGGTACCAGGTCTCAGAACTTGACGACGCCGGCATAGAGGACCCTGACGAGGACGACCGGTTGGCGGACGAATCAGCGCTTCTGGCCGATGCCGAGGCACATCGTGAGGCCGCTGGGGCGGCGCTGGCCCTGTTGGACGGAGACGGCCCGGCATCTGAGGCCGTTGCTGCGGCACTCGGGCATCTGGCTGATCGGGCGCCGTTTGCGGGCCTCGCCGACCGGCTCGCCGGCCTGGGCACCGACCTGGCTGACCTCTCGGGGGCACTGCGCAACCTGGCCGAAACCGTCGAGGAGGACCCGGCCCGCCTCGACGAGCTGGGTGAGCGTCGTCGCCTGTTGGCCGAGTTGCGCCGCAAGTACGGCACCAGCCTCGGCGAGGTCATGGACTACCACCGTGAGGCAGCCGAACGTCTGGCCGGTCTGTTGGACCACGACGCAAGGGCGGCGGTGCTAGACGCTGAACGCGTTGCCGCCGAGGCTGCACGTGTCGCTGCTGCCGGCGTAGTGCGAGATGCCCGGCGCAGGGCAGCCCCCGATCTGGCAGCCCGCATCGAGGCCCACCTGCGCGATCTGGCTATGCCGACAGCGTCGGTTGAGTTGTCCATCGATGGCGAGGCCGGCGACGAGGTGGTGATCTTGTTGGCGGCCAACTCGGGCGCGGCCATGTTGCCGCTTTCCAAGGTTGCGTCAGGTGGTGAGCTGGCCAGGGCGATGCTGGCTGTTCGTCGTGTGCTCACCGCTTCACCCCCAACCCAGGTGTTTGACGAGGTCGACGCCGGGATCGGCGGCGAGGTGGCCCATGCCGTTGGTGCCTCCCTTGCCGACCTGGCTTCACGCAGCCAGGTGCTGGTGGTGACCCACCTGGCCCAGGTTGCGGCGTACGCCCATCATCAGGTGACGGTCGCCAAACACGACGACGGTGAGGTGGCTGTGGCCACGGCTGCGGTGCTGGGCGACGACGAACGAGTGGTCGAACTGTCCCGCATGCTCTCTGGCTCACCCGGGAGCGGCACCGCACGCGACCACGCGGTCGAGTTGCTGGCTGCGGCCTCGGCTTCACGCGACGCGTGACCAAGGACCACCCTGCGGGTTCGGCCTGCCGCGCTTGTCGGCACGGCCGCCGATAGATTGGGTTCCCGTGACGAAACACATCTTCGTGACGGGCGGCGTCGCAAGCTCGCTCGGCAAGGGCCTAACCGCTGCCTCCCTCGGGCGTCTCCTCAAACAGCGTGGGCTCCGCGTAGTTATCCAGAAGCTGGATCCGTACATCAACGTTGATCCCGGCACGCTGAACCCGTTCGAGCACGGCGAGGTTTTCGTGACCGATGATGGCGGCGAGACCGACCTGGACCTGGGTCACTACGAACGCTTCATCGACGAGAACCTGACACGTGACTCCAATGCCACCACCGGGTCCATCTACTCCGCGGTTATTGCAGCCGAGCGCAGGGGCGAGTATCTGGGCCGCACGGTGCAGGTCATTCCACACATCACCGACGAGATTCAGCGTCGTATCCGGATGCTCGCCGGTGAATCTGTTGACGTGGTCATCACCGAGGTCGGCGGCACGGTCGGCGATATTGAGATCCTCCCGTTTCTCGAGGCCATCAGACAGTTCAGGCTTGATGCCGGCGACGGAAATGTCTGCTACGTGCACGTGACGCTGGTGCCCTACATCGCACCTTCGGGCGAGCACAAGACCAAGCCCACCCAGCACTCGGTGTCGGAGTTGCGTAGTGCCGGTATCCAGCCCCATGCCATCGTGTGTCGCAGTGACGAGCCCATCAGCGATGACCTGGAGCGCAAGATCTCGAGGCTCTCCAACGTGCCGTTTGAGGGAGTTGTCAATGCCCCCGATGCCGGAAGCCTCTACGAGATCCCCCTGGTGATCCACGACGAGGGTCTCGATGACTACATATGCGGGATTCTGGGCATTGAGGCCGGCCCACCCGACCTGACCGAGTGGATTGCACTCAACCAGAGGGTCGCCGACGCCACCACTCCGGTGCGCATCGGCCTCATCGGCAAGTACGTGAGCCTTGTCGACGCCTACCTGTCGGTTGTGGAGTCGCTGAACCATGCGGGCATCCACCATGGTGCCGATATCGAAATCGACTGGATCCAGGCCGAGGACGTCGAGGGCCTGTTGGCCGAGAATCGTCTTCGTGACCTGGATGGCATCGTGATTCCCGGTGGTTTTGGTGAGCGGGGCATCGAGGGCAAGATTGCCGCTGCCGGCTTTGCCCGTGAGAACGACATTCCCTGCCTGGGTCTGTGTCTGGGTCTGCAGTGCATGGCTGTGGAGTTTGCCCGCAATGCCCTGGGCCTCGAGGGTGCGCACTCCAGCGAGTTCAACCCGGCGACGCCGCACCCGGTGATCGACCTCATGGAGTCACAGCGCGATGTCACCGACCTGGGAGGCACGATGCGTCTGGGTGCCTATGTGGCGCAGTTGCGGCCGGGTTCGAAGGTTGCTGAGATCTACGGTGAAGAGGTCGTCTCTGAGAGGCACCGCCACCGCTACGAGTTCAATCCCCGTTACCGGGAGCGCTTTGACGGAACCGGCTTTGTGTGTTCGGGTGAGTCGCCCGATGGCCGTCTGGTGGAGTTCGTCGAGCTCGATGACCACCCGTTCTGGATCGGCACCCAGGCCCATCCCGAGTTCAAGAGCCGTCCCGACCGTCCGGCGCCGCTGTTTCGGGCTTTTGTTGACGCCGTCATGCGAAGGGCCGAGGGCCGCAACCCGCAGCTTCTGCAGCTTGACGAGGTCGATGTCGGGGCAGCCGGCTGACCGTGGGGCTCTGGGGCCTTGTGGGTCGGCTCCCACATCTGGCCCGTCGCTTCTTTGGTTCTCTCAGATCAGGTGGGCCGTCGGCAGCTGACACCATGTGGGCCGAGTCTCATCTGGTTCCGGGCGAGGTTGCCCTGTGGCGTCAGTTGTCCAATGCTGATCAGCGGCACCTGGTGAAGGTGGCCCGGAACGTAGTGGGGGTGCTTGGTGAGGCGGAGCGGCCGGTGGTGGCGGCGGCGCTGTTGCACGATGTAGGCAAGTTGGGCTGCGGGCTGGGCACGTTTGGCCGGGTGGCGGCAACGCTGATCATCGCCGTGACGAGGCGTGAGACCCTTGAGGCATGGTCCCGTGGTGGGGGGTTCAGGGGCCGTGCCGGCCGCTACTTCTGCCACCCGGAATCGGGTGCGGTTCTGCTCGAGGCTGCGGACAGCGACGCCTTTACGGTCACGTGGGCCCGCGAGCACCAGATGTCATCTTCGAGGTGGAGCGTGGATCGTGGGCTGGCCGAGGTGTTGGCCGGCGCAGACAGGTAGTCAGGCTGGCAGCAGGCCCATGTTTGTCTTGGCGCGTCCAACGGTGGCCGACGCCACCTCACGGGCCTTGTCGGCTCCCACGGCCAGGAGCCGCGCAGTCTCTGCCGGGTCGGCGGCCAGTTCGGCGTAGCGCACCTGGATGGGTCGCAGCATCTCGATGAGTGCCTCGGCGGTTGCGGTCTTGAGGTCTCCGTAGCGTTCGATGCCCTCGGCGGCGGCGGCGGGTGTCTGGCCGGTGGCGGCCCCCAGGATGGAGAGCAGGTTGGAGACGCCCGGCTTTTCGGCCGGGTCGAAGCGGACCTCGCTGTCGCTGTCGGTGACGGAGCGCTTGACCTTCTTTTCGATGACGGCAGGGTCGTCGAGGACCCGGACGGTGCCCTGGGGGCTTTCGTCGGACTTGGACATCTTGGAGGTGGGGTTCTGGAGGTCCATGACCCGGGCACCGGTGGGGGGAATGACCGCCTCGGGCACGACGAAGGTCTCGCCGAAGCGGTGGTTGAAGCGGATGGCGATGTCGCGTGTGAGCTCGACGTGCTGGCGCTGGTCTTCGCCAACGGGTACCTGGTCGGTGTCGTAGAGGAGGATGTCGGAGGACTGCAGGGCCGGGTAGGTGAACAGGCCGCCGGACACGAACGAGGCGCTCTCGGATTTGTCCTTGAACTGGGTCATGCGCCGAAGTTCGCCGAATGCGGCGGTGCATTCCATGATCCAGGCGCATTCGGTGTGTTCGTGTACGTGGCTCTGGACGAACACGGTGCAGCGTTCGGGGTCGAGGCCCACGGCGAAGAGCACCTGGGCCAGCGAGAGGGTGTCGGCACGCAGTGCCTCTGGGTCGTGGGGGACGGTGAGGGCGTGCAGGTCGACGACGCAGTAGACGGAGTCGGCCTGGTCCTGGAGGGTCACCCAGTTGTTGAGGGCACCAAGCAGGTTTCCGAGGTGCACGTCGCCGGTGGGCTTGATGCCCGAGAAGACTCTTGCCATGGCCGGTCAGGGTACCGGCGGGGGGAGGGGGCTGATGGGACCGCTCAGCCGAAGCAGCCGGCGGTGTCCTGGTTGTTGAAGATGTATTCCATGAGATCGGCGGTTCCGGTGCCGAACTGGGCGTCGATCTCGGCATTGGCTTTCAGCGCACGGATGTACTCGCTGTGGAGGCCGCTGCAGTCGGGGATGGAGGCCATGTTGTCGAGGAAGGCCTTGTAGTCCCAGCCGTACTTGTTCATCCAGAAGGGGGACTGGGTGGTTGTGGTGGCCGGGGCGGGTGCCCGGGTGGTGGGTGGTGCGTCGGATTCGCCGCCCCAGAGGAACTGGCTGCCGATGGCTATGGCGATGAGCGCCGTGAACGCAAAGGCCAGAAACTGGGTGACGGGTCGGGGGATGCTGCCGCTGCTGGGAATGGCCACTAGGCGAGGCTACAGCGGCTGCCCACCGGGGGACATTTCGGCGATGTGACCGCTAGAGAAGGCAGCGAGCAGAGAAGATTCGCCAATTTCTTGGGGGTAGTCACCATCCGGCATCGAAATCGAGTTGCACGCTGAGGAGGACCACGTAGCCGTTTGAGCCAAGATGCCCTGTCACGAGGATTCTTGGAATAGTTGCGCCGACGGTCAGGACTGAGCGGTAGTCGGGCCGGCCGGGGATGGTGACCATCAGTCGGTCGAACGAGGTTGCGAACAGCTCAGAAATGGGTGGAAGTTCGATTAAGAGGAAGTCGGTGGTGCTGGGTTCGCCTGACGGCTTTCGCTCCGCACCTAGTTGTGTATCGAGCAACTCAAGGAAGTGGTCGTCGACCCGAACGGGTCGACGCACGCTCACCGGTCGGGGGGTGGTGTCGGGTCGGTTTCGGCGATGTGGGCCCGGATATCGGCTTGGGCTTTCGCAAGCATTTCGGGGGGGATCTGGTCGATGTCGGTGACCATGTTGTCCTTGACGACCTGAAGGCGCTGGTCGGGGCTCATTGTAAGGAGTTCGTCTGTGGTCCAAGTTCTGCCGTCGGCCATGGAGTTCACGTTAGTCCTCGACTTCTCGGGATACTCGGTGTGATCCATCTTGGCATCGGTGTGTGACAGGCTCCCGGTGTCCGTCGTGTAATGGGGGCTAGGGCCTAGGGTCTCTTCTGTGAGCGTCACGGTTACGACCCCGGTCTACGAGGGCCCCTTTGACCTGTTGTTGAACCTCATCCTGCGTGAGGAGGTTGAGCTCTACGAGGTGTCCCTGTCGTCGATCGTCGACGCCTACCTGGTGGAGTTGGAAAACCTGGGTTCGTGTGACCTGGAGATGACGACCGAGTTCCTGCTCATTGCGGCGATCCTGTTGGAGCTCAAGACCCGGCGCCTGTTGCCGACCGATGACCGTTTCGACATTGACGACGAGTTCGGTCTCTGGGAGGAGCGTGACCTGTTGTTGGCGCGCCTGTTGGAGTGCAAGACCTTCAAGGACGCTGCCATCCAGTTGCGCCGCCTGGCTGCCGATGCGTCGCTGTCGTGGCCGCGGCGGGCCGGTCTTGAAGATGCCTTCCTGCATCTGGCTCCTGACCTGTTGGCGGGTGTGTCGCCGGTTGACCTGCGCGATGCGGGTCGTCGGGCGTTGGCGCCAAAGCCTGTGTTTCACATCGACACGGAGCACATTGCCCCCATCAGGGTGAGCGTCGCCGATGCGGTGCGTGAGATCGTCAACGACATTCCCCACGAGGGAACGGTCACGTTCAGAACCCTCACCGATGGCATGGTCGACCGCATCGCCATCGTGGTGCGGTTCCTGGCGGTGCTTGAGTTGTTCAAACAGGGTGTGGTCGAGATCGACCAGGCGGAGATGTTCGGCGACATCCACGTGAGTTGGCTTCCCGGTGCCGACCTTGCTGACATCGACCTGATCGACGTCTACGAGGGCTGATCTGATGGGCGACGAGACAACGGACGAAGAGTTGGACATCAGGCGGGCCATTGAGGCCATCTTGATGGTGTCCATCGATCCGGTGGCGCCGAACCTGTTGGCGCAGCTCATGGAGATGCCTACAAAGAAGGTTGAGGCGATCTGTTCCTCTCTGGCCGACGAGTACGAGGCCGAGGGGCGAGGTTTCTGCCTTGTGCGCATCGGAGGCGGCTACCGCTTCCAGAGCAGCCCTGCCCAGGCGGCGTGGGTGGAGCGATTCGTGTTGGAGGGCCAGCACAGCCGCCTTACGTCTGCGGCTCTGGAGACCCTGGCGATTGTGGCCTACAAGCAGCCGATCTCTCGCAACCAGGTGTCGGCCATCAGGGGAGTCGATGTTGACACCGTGATCCGCACGCTGCAGCAGCGCGGCTACATAGAGGTCGTTTCGACCGATCCGGGGCCGGGGAACGCCCTCATGTTCGGGACCACCCGGGAGTTCCTGGAGAGCATGGGCATCGACAAGGTGTCTGACCTGCCGTCGTTGGGAGACTTTGTGCCGGGTCCCGAGATTGTCGAGGCTCTCGAGCGGGGTCTGTTGGCCGACCCGGACGTGGTCGAACTGGAGGCCGAAGGTGATGCCGGGTCTGAGGGTGGCGAGGTAGCTGGTGGTTCTGACGCCGAGGTTCCCGTCGACGACCGCTCCTAGTCGTGGCCGAAGGTGACGGGCCCGTCGAGCAGGGGACGGTCGAGGATGTACGCCTTCAAAAGGTGCTGGCCCGGGTGGGCTTCGGCAGCCGCCGCAAGTGCGATGACCTGATTGCGGCCGGGCGGGTGACCGTGAACGGCGAGGTGGCGGTGCTGGGTCGTCGGGTTGATCCTGAGTCGGCGCTGGTGGCCGTGGACGGAGCACCCATCGGGGTTCGTCCTGGCCTCGTGTACTACCTGTTGAACAAGCCGACCGGGGTGGTCACGACTGCCGATGACCCTCAGGGTCGGCGAACCGTTGTCCAGATTGTGCCGCCCGAGCCGAGGGTGTTTCCCGTTGGCCGTCTGGATGCCGACACCGAGGGCCTGTTGCTTCTCACCAACGACGGGGAGTTGGCGCATCGCCTGACGCATCCCTCCTACGGGGTCGAAAAGGAGTACGTGGCCGAGGTGGATGGTGAGCCCAGCCGGGCGGCCCTGCGCACCCTTCGAGAGGGTGTCGAGTTGGAAGACGGTGTGACGGCCGAGGCCAGGGCTTCGCTGATGGACCCGTCGGTCCTGAAGCTGACCATCCACGAGGGCCGCAACCGACAGGTGCGGCGCATGTGTGAGGCTGTGGGCCATCCGGTGGTTCGCCTGGTGCGCACGCGTGTGGGGCCCATCGCGGACAGGTCTCTGCGTCCCGGTGACTGGCGTGAGCTCGAGGTCGACGAGCTGCGTTTGTTGGAGCAGGCGGTGGCCGACAAACCGGGCCGATAGCGGGCAGGCCGACCGGTAGCATCGACGGTCATGGCTACCCACCCTTCCGCAGCCCTGACGCGGCCCGACTTGTTGCGAGCGCGGCCATGAGCGGGCGCGCCACGGTCGTGGGCGTGGGCCTCATCGGGGGTTCGATCGGCCTGGCTCTACGTGAGCGGGGCTGGCATGTAAGCGGTGTGGACCCTGACGAGGCCCGCCTTGCTGCAGCGCTTGAGATGGGTGTCATCGACGCGGCTGGCTGGGATTCAGCCGCGGAGGTCACGTTTGTTGCCACGCCGGTGGCACACATTGCCGATGCGGTGCGTGCGGCACTGGATGCCTCGCCTGAGGGGCTGGTGACCGACGTGGGGAGCGTGAAGGTTCCCGTTGTGTCGGCCGTTGACGACAAGCGGTTCGTGGGTGGCCACCCCATGGCCGGTTCGGAACAGGACGGCCTGGAGGGCGCCGACGCCTCGATGTTTGTCGACACCAACTGGGTGCTCACCCCTGGCGACGGCACCGACGACGCGGCGTTCGCCCGGGTGCGTACGGCTGTTGCATCGCTGGGTGCCGAGGTGGTGACCCTGGCTCCCGATCGCCACGACGCCCTTGTTGCGCTGGTGTCGCATGTCCCGCACCTGACTGCTGCGACGCTGATGGGTCTGGCGGCTTCCCGCTCTGAGGAGCACTATGCCGTGTTGCGCCTGGCCGCAGGGGGTTTTCGTGACATGACGCGTATTGCAGCCGGGCATCCGGGAATCTGGCCCGACATCTGCGCCGAGAACAGCCATGCCATTTCCGAGGTGCTCGACGACCTGATCGAGGCTCTGGGTGTTGTGCGCAGAGAGGTCGCTGAAGCGGACCGTGAGGGCCTGCTTGCCCGCCTTGAGACCGCAAGGGCTGCCCGTGTGAGCCTGCCGACCGGTGCGCCGCGACCGTCTGAGTTGGCCGAGGTTCGGGTGCCCATTCCGGACCGTCACGGCGAGATCGCTGCCATCGCCACGCTCGCCACCGAGCTGGACGTGAACATCTACGACCTGGAGATCGCCCACTCGGCCGAGGGCGACCGGGGTGTCGTGCTGCTCATTGTCGAGACAGGCCTGGTGGAGCGCCTAAAGGGTGGCCTCATGGCCAAGGGCTACAGGCCCACTTCGGGCTCGTTGACGTGACCGTCTTCGCCGTTGCACCCGGCGGGCCGCTCACGGGGCGCCTTTCGGTGCCCGGCGACAAGTCCATCTCACACCGGGTGTTGATGCTGGCCGCCCTGGCCGACGGTACGTCTCAGGTCATGGGCCTCAGCGACGGTGAGGACGTTGCCCACACGCTCTCGATCGTGGAGGCTCTGGGTGCGGGCGTTGAGGTCGTTGACGGTGTGGTCAGCGTCACCGGCGGCAACCTGGCTCCTGCCGACGGACCGCTCTACGTCGGCAACTCGGGCACAGGCATCCGCCTGTTGGCGGGGATGCTGGCCGGGCTTGCGTTCACGTCGGTGCTGGACGGAGATGATTCGATAAGGCGCCGCCCGATGGACAGGGTGGTCGATCCGCTGCAGTCCATGGGGGCCGACATCTCCGGTGTCGACGGTTCGACGCTGGCGCCGCTCACGATCCGGGGTGGCGGCCTGCACGGCACCGAGTACGCGCCGCCCATGGCGAGCGCCCAGGTGAAGGGTTGCGTGTTGTTCGCCGGGTTGTTCGCTGACGGTCCGACGACGGTCGTCGAGACGAGGCCCACGAGGGCCCACACAGAGGAACTCATGGCTGCCTTCGGCATCGACGTGGCTATCGGCCCGGGCGGTGTGACCGTGCAGCCGGGCATGCCGGCTCCGTTCGCCCACCGGGTGGCCGGCGATCCGTCTCAGGCCGCCTTTTGGGCGGTGGCCGCTGCGATCGTTGCGGAGTCTGAGGTGCTGGTTGAAAACGTGTACGGCGGCCCGGTGCGGACCGGGTTCGTGGACGTGTTGGCCCGAATGGGCGCCGACATCGAACACGATGCGGTCACCGGCGACCTGACGGTCCGGGCTTCGAGCCTGAGAGGCACGGTGGTCGATGCAGCCGAGGTTCCGGGGCTTGTAGACGAGGTGCCGGTGCTGGCCGTGGCGGCCGCCTGTGCCGAGGGTGAGACCCGCTTTTGTGGGGTGGGGGAGCTGCGTGTCAAGGAGACCGACCGGCTGGCCACGACCACGTCGGAGTTGGGAGCCATGGGTGCTCAGGTTCGGGTCGAGGGCGACGACCTGATCGTTGTGGGCGGGCCGCTTCACGGGGCCGAGGTGGAGAGCCACGGAGACCACCGCATCGCCATGGCGTGTGCGGTGGCTGCGCTTGTGGCCGAGGGGCCGACCGTCGTGTCAGGCTGGGAGGCCGTGGACACCAGCTACCCGGCCTTCGGGTCCGACCTTGGGGGCCTGCGGTCGTGAGCGACCTGAGGGTCATCGCCATCGACGGGCCAGCTGGTTCGGGCAAGTCGACGGTGGCACGTGGTGTGGCCGACCGGTTGGGTCTTGACTACCTGGATACGGGTGCGATGTACCGGGCGGTGGCGTCTGCGGCGCTTCGCAGGGGGGTCGATCCGGCTGACACCGGGGCGGTTGTTGAGGTGGCTCGCAGCATCGACCTGGCTCTGACCCGTGACGCATGTGTTGTAGACGGCGTGGACGCCACGGCAGACATCAGGGGGCCCGAGGTGACCGGCGCCGTGAGCGTGGTGGCCGCCAACCCGGGGGTGCGCACAGAGATGGTGGCGCGTCAGCGGGCGTGGGCGACCGAGCGGGGTGGCGGGGTGATGGAGGGCCGTGACATCGGTTCGGTGGTGTTTCCTGATGCGGCGCTGAAGGTCTACCTGACAGCCTCGGCCGAGGTGAGGGCGCGGCGTAGGGCCGGTGAGGCCGGCGGTCAGGATGTGGCGTCGGTGGGTGCCGACATTGAGCGGCGTGACGCAGCCGATTCCGGGCGTGAGACGAGCCCGCTGGTGGAGGCACCGGGGGCGGTGGTTGTGGATACATCTGAGCTGAGCATCGACGAGGTCGTTGACCTGGTCGTGGGGATGCTCCCGTGAGCGCCAACCTGGGCCACGATCTGAGCCTGTGGGGCAGGTTCAACTACCGGTTCTTCTGGTCGTTGCTGTGGGTCATCACCAAGGTCTGGTTCAGGTTCACGATCGTCGGCAGGGAGAACCTTCCCGCCAAGGGGCCCTACATTCTGGCGCCGGTGCACCGCTCGTATCTGGACACGCCGGTGGGCGGCATGGTGACCGCTAGGCGTCAGCGCTTCCTCGGAAAGGAGTCGTTGTGGCGTAACTGGTTCCTCGGTGGCTTCCTCACGATCGTGGGTGGCTTTCCCGTGGAGCGGGGCACTGCTGATCGGGCGGCGCTCCGTGCCTGCCAGGACGTTTTGGAGCGGGGTGAGCCGTTGGTCATGTTTCCCGAGGGCACGCGCCAGTGGGGGCCGGTGGTTGAAGCCGACAAGATGCACGATGGGCCGGCCTTTGTGGCGGCCAGGGCCGGTGTGCCGATCGTGCCGATGGGCATTGCCGGAACCGATCATGCGATGCCGCCGGGTGCCAGGTGGATCAAGCCGGTCAAGGCCGTGATGGTGGTGGGTGAACCGATTCCGGCGCCGGTGGTTGAGGGGCGGGTTCCACGACGGGTGGTAGCTGAGTTGACCGAGCAGGTCAGGCAGGGAATCCAGGTGGCCTACGACGAGGCGCTGCGCATCAAGGGCCAGCCGCCCCTGGAGTATCCGGGCTAGTTGCCGCTGCCCCGCAGGGCCAGTGCCTCTAGCGCTGCTGAGGCATCTATGGCACGGTCGTCGAGGTGGGTGGTGGGCGGTGGTGCGCCGTAGCCGAGGCCTGCGAAACCGCGTACGGCTGAGAGCATTTCGCGCAGGTTGCGTGGCGGGGGGAAGTACTCGTCTTCGTCGGTGTGGCGCACGGTGGTGACGCCTTTTGCGGGGGCGAGGGCTGTGACGACGGCCTCGACGACCTCTTCGGGGGCTGATGCGCCGGCGGTGACGCCGACGGTTCCGGTGAGGTCGTCGGGCAGGTCGGCTGCCCGGTTGATCCAGACGACGCGTTCGCAGCCGGCTTCTTCGGCCAGCTTGACGAGTGCCCTGGTGTTGGAGCTGTTGGTGGAGCCGATGACGACCACGGCGTCGCAGTCGTCGAGCAGGTCCAAAAGGGCGCCCTGCCGGTTGGTGGTGGCGAAGCAGAGGTCGCTGCGGCCCGCTGACCACAGGTCTGGCCAGCGTTCGGTTGCGGCGTCGACGACGCCTTCCCAGTCGCGGTGGCTGAGGGTTGTCTGGGCCAGGATGGCCACGTCGTCGCCCAGGTCGCCGATTGCCTCCAGGTCGTCGGGGTGTTCGACGCGGTGCACGGAGTCGGGGGCAACTGCGATGGTGCCCTCGGCCTCTTCGTGGCCGGCGTGGCCCACGTAGACGATCTGGTAGCCCTTGGCGGCTCGGGTGCGTACCTCGTGGTGGACCTTGGTGACGAGCGGGCAGACGGCGTCGACGGTGTAGCCGCCTACTGCGTTGGCTGCCTCGATCACGTCGGGGGCCGAACCGTGGGCGGAGAGCATCAGCGGGGCACCCCTGGGTACCTGGGAGATGTCGTCGACGAACACCACCCCCATTGCCTCGAAGCGTTCCACGACGACCTTGTTGTGGACGATCTCGTGGTAGCAGTAGACGCGTTCGTCAAAGGCCCGCACCATCCAGGCCAACGCCTTGATGGCCATCTCGACGCCGGCGCAGAAGCCGCGTGGTTCGGCGAGCAGCACCTTGTCGACCTTCACGCTCGGGACCCTACCGTCACCCCGGGAACGGGCACTGACGGCGCGTCGGTAGCCTGAAGGTCATGTCGACCCCTGTGGTCGTGGCCGTGACCTCCGACTCGCCGGCCGAGCGGGCCGGGGTTGTCCGGGGCGATCTGATCCACTCAATCAACGGTGCCGTACCGCGTGACGTCATCGAGTACCAGCTGCTCGTTGACGAGCCGTCGGTGTGCCTGGACGTGGACTCGGGTGGCCTGCGCCGTGAGCTGAACGTTGAGAAGGCAGCCGGCGAACCGCTGGGTATCGAGGTGGATTCGGCGCTGTTTGACCGGGTGCGCACCTGTGACAACCACTGCGAGTTCTGCTTCATCTACCAGTTGCCGAAGGGGCTGCGTCCCAGCCTGTACGTGAAGGATGACGACTACCGCCTGTCGTTTCTCTACGGCAACTTCACGACGTTGACCCGTTTCACCGAGGCTGACCTGGAGCGGGTTGTGACCGAGCGTCTCAGCCCGCTGTATGTGAGCATCCACGCCACCGACCCGGGCAAGCGCTCTGAGATGTTGCGCAACCGGCGGGGGGCCACCAGCCTGCGCTGGCTGCGGGCGCTGCTTGACCACGACATCGAGGTGCACGGTCAGGTGGTGGTGTGCCCGGGTCTCAACGACGGGCTCTGGCTGGAGGACACTTTGGCTGGTGTGGCCGACCGCTTCTCGGAGCTGGCAAGCGTGGCGGTTGTTCCCCTCGGTGTCAGCGACCACACGACCGAGACCCGCATGAGGGCACACACCACGGAGGAGGCGGCCGCTGTGGTGGACACGGTTGCCGCATGGCAGGAGCGGTTCTTAGAGGTGCTGGGGCGTCGCCTGGTGTTTGCAGCAGACGAGTACTACCTGCTTGCCGGGCGACCCTTCCCAGATGCTGTCACCTACGGCGACTTTGACATGTACGAGGATGGCATCGGCATGGCGCGGGCCTTTGAGATGGAGTTCACCGGTGTGGATGTGGGCCGTGAGGCGCCCTCTGGGTTCTTTGCCTCGGTGGACGGAGCACCGGCCGACGGCTACAGGGCTCCCCGCACGGCCGGTGGTGCGACACCGGTGAGCCTGGGCCCGAGGCCCGATGCGCCCGTGGCCGTGTTGACAGGCGAGTTGGGGGCACGTGTCCTGGCCCCGTTGCTGGCGTCGCTGGGGCGCGACGACGTGCGCGTGGTGCCGGTGGAGAACCGGTTCTTTGGCGGGAACGTGGGCGTGACGGGCCTGTTGGTGGGCGAGGATCTGGCCCGTGTGCTGGCCGGCGAGCCTGAGGGTCAGCGCTACCTCCTGCCCGATGTGTGCCTCAGCGGTGGGCGCTTTCTGGACGGGATGGTTCCGGGCGACCTGCCCCGCCCCGTTGAGGTCGTGGCAACCGATGGCTCGGCGCTGCGCAAAGCGTTGAGCGGCACGCCAGCCATGGAGATGGCCCGGTGAAGCCGACCGTTGCCATCGTGGGGCGCCCCAACGTGGGCAAGTCGACGCTCTTGAACCGGATCATCGGTAGGCGTGAGGCCATTGTCGAGGAGCGCCCCGGGGTTACCCGTGACCGCAAGGAGGTCTCGGCCAACTGGCGTGGACGTGAGTTCACCCTCGTTGACACAGGTGGTTGGATGGAGGGCGGCGACTCGCTTGACGACAAGGTCAGCCGCCAGAGCGAGGCGGCCATTGCATCTGCCGACGTGGTGTTGTTTGTGGTGGATTCCACCGTGGGCGTGACCGATGACGACACCCGGGTGGCGGTGCTGCTGCGGCCCCGGGCCGAGTCGGTGATCGTTGTGGCCAACAAGGTCGACGATGTCAGCCATGAGCCGTTTATCTGGGACCTGTTGTCGCTGGGTCTGGGCGATCCGGAGCCGGTGAGCGCCATCCATGGTCGCAACACGGGTGACATGTTGGATCGGCTTGTCGAGCTGCTTCCCCCCGAGGTGGACGAGCCCGAGGTGGCCGACGACGACGCAGACAAGATCGTCGGCGTAGCGATCGTGGGGCGCCCCAACGTGGGCAAGTCGACCCTGTTCAACCGGCTCATCGGCGAGGACCGCTCGGTTGTGCACGACAGGCCCGGAACCACCCGCGACTCGGTCGACACCGTCGTGGACTCCGACAGGGGACCGGTGCGCTTCATCGACACGGCCGGGATGCGTCGCAAGGCCCGCATCGACGAGGAGACCGAGTACTACTCGCTGGTGCGTGCCCTCAAGTCGCTCGACACGGCCGACGTGGCGCTCCTGGTAATCGATTCCACCCAGGGGGTGACCCATCAGGATCAGCGCCTGGCCGAGCGGATCGACGCCGCCGGGTGCCCGATCGTGGTTTTGTTGAACAAGTGGGACCTGTGTGACACCGAGCAGCGCGAGGACGTGACCGACCAGGTTGGCCAGAAGCTGCACTTCGTGGGTGAGGCCCCGGTCATCAAGATCAGCGCCATCTCGGGCAAGAACGTGATGCGTCTCTGGCCGGCGCTGTCGGCGACCATCGAGGGCTACCAGACCCGCATTCCGACCCGTCGTGTCAACGACGTGGTGCGGGCCGCCCAGGCGGCGCATCCGGCTCCGGCGGGGGCCAGGATTTTGTACGCCACCCAGGGTGCGACCGATCCGCCCACGTTCACCCTGTTTGCGAACCATGAGGTTCCAAGGACCTGGTTGCGTTATCTGGAGCGAAAGCTGCGTGATGACCTGGAGTTGGGCACGACACCGATCAAGTTGAGGGTCCGTCGACGCTCTGAGTGACATCTGTTGCCCACCACGGGTGACGTGGTGGCTGAGCGGCGGGCCTCAGGAACGCCGCTCACGCTGCGGGAGTACGATGGTGCGAGATGCGTACCCCGGTTCTGGTCCTTGCGGGCATCGTGTGTCTGGCAGCCACCTACGGTTGGGTCAACTCGGCGCGCCACCGCTACCGCCTGGTGCGCCGAATCGACATGGAGACGGCGCCCGATGCCTACACCCTGGCGTGGTCCAACTTCCGCAAAGAGGCCCACTCGGCGAGCCTGTACGGCCTGTTGGCCCTGGTGGCGTTTCTGACGGCGTTCGCCGACGTCGAGGTGCTTTTTGCCCTTGTGGCTATTCCGGCCATGGTGTCGACGGTGTGGGCACGCAACGGCCTGCGTGAGGCCCGTATGGCCCGTCAGCGAATCGACATCGAGAGGCGCGCCCAGGAGGCCCTCGACCAGGAGGAGTTGGCGCCCAAGGCGTGGGCTGCCCGTCTGGCTCCCGAGGAGCTGCCCGAGTATTCCGGGTTCGAGGTCGGCAAGGTCTATCAGGCAGGCACCGGGCTCATGGCCGGCGACTTCTTTGATGTGTTCAAGGCCGCCCCCACCCGCCTGGCTGTGGTCATCGGTGACGTGGCCGGGCACGGCATCGAGTCGTCGATCACGGCCTTCCAGGCCAAGTACCTGCTGCGCACCTTCCTGGCCCAGTTCCGTGACCCGGCTCAGGCTCTTGAGGAGTTGAACCGCCAGATGGCGTCGGTGGACCGCTCCGAGGAGTTCATCTCGCTTGTGGTGCTGGTCTTTGACACCGAGGCCGAGTCGCTGCGCTACGCGTCGGCCGGTCACCCCGCCACGTTCCTGTGGCATGAACGTGAGGTGCGCCCGCTGCGTTCCACCGGGCCGCTCCTCATGTTGGATCCGCAGGGCTCCTACTTCAGCCGTGAGATTCCCCTCGAGCGTGACGACATGGCGCTCATGTACACCGACGGTCTGGCCGAGGCCCGCAACGGTGAGGATCTGTTCGGCGAGGAACGCATAGGTGACGCCCTGCGCCGCAACCCGGGCATTGCCCCCGATGTGCTCTGCAAGCAGCTCCTGGATGCCGCCAACGACTTCAACAAGGGCATTATCGAGGACGATGTGGCCATCTTGGCCATCCGCAAGACCTGAGCCTGCCGGCGGGGGTGTGAGGCGTGCCCTGGTGTGAGCCGTGTGACAGGTACCTGAGCCCCAACGCCGTCTCGGTGGTGGGTACGTGTCCGAAGTGCGGGGAGCGGGTCACCGATTCTGACGGTGAGCCGGCCGGCTCCCAGAAGGTGCCGTGGCACTTCTGGCTGTTCGTGGGGGCGGCCGGGATCTACCTGTTGTGGCGTCTGCTGCAGGGGGTGTGGTGGGTCATCACGTGAGCGTGCCTGTGGGAGGCCCGCCGGTAGAGTGACCGCTCCACAGCGGGCTGTGGCGCAGCTTGGTTAGCGCGTCGGTCTGGGGGACCGAAGGTCGGAGGTTCAAATCCTCTCAGCCCGACAAGAAGAAGCGCAGGTCAGAGTGTACTTCTGGGGCGATGTTGGCACTTAGGCAGGGCGGCGAAGTTCCCTCAGGCCGCGTACAGGCCGCGAGATTTCAGAAATGGCGTTCTGATACTGCGTCTCCAGCCCGTCAGTCAACGCTTCGTCGAGAGCGGGGAACAGGTGCCCGTACGTATCCAGGGTGACCTTGATTGACGAGTGGCCGAGCCGCTCCATGATCGCCCTCGGGTGGGCCGAGTCAGAAATTAGCATCGCGGCACAGGTGTGGCGAAGGTCATGGAACCTGAATCCGTCTAACCCGAAGGCCTCTACTGCAGGTTTGAAGCAGCGCTTGTAGAAGTTCGAATGGCGAAGCACCGAGCCATTTGAGGATGTAAAGACAAGTGCCGTCTGGTCCCGTGCGACGCCCCGCCCTTCAAGGTGGGTGACAAGCAGGTCGCGGAGGAAGGGAGGAAACGCAACGGACCTAGTTCGATGGTTCTTGGTGTCAGTGAACAACGCCTCGCCACGAACCTCGGAGACTGACTGCCGTACGCTCAGACGGCCCCTGAGCAGGTTCAGGTCACCAACCCGCAGAGCAGCACATTCGCCCGCTCTAAGGCCCGTAAACGCCGCAAAGAGGA